>JBGSSA010000077.1:0-9327 GCA_041737295.1 Bacteroidales bacterium
GTAAGAAGCTGGGTGGATGAATCGGGACTGCCGGTTTTGGTAATGCGGTATGAAGACATGTCGGCACAGCCTGAAATTACATTTGCAAAAGCATTAGACTTTATCGGATTGCAGCATACTTCCGCTGAAATAAAGGCAGCCTTGGAATTATGCAGCTTTTCAAGACTGCAAAAACAGGAAGAAGAAAAGGGATTTTCTGAAAAGAGTGCACGTTCCCCCAGTTTCTTCCGGAAAGGCACTGTTGGGGACTGGCAGAACAGCCTGAACGCGGGTCAGGTTGGGAAAATTGTGGAGAAACATGGGGAGGTGATGAAGAAGTATGGTTATTTAGATGGAATATAACAAGTGGAAGCTCGTAACCTGTTGATAAATTCGAACATTTTCTGGCAAAAAAGCGTATATTTACGCAACCTTGTTAAATCTCCTGACACCCAAAACGAAAGCAGATAACTACATGGGAATTTTTAGTCCGAAGAAGGAAGTCGGACCCGATACTATGCTTCAGCGCAAACCGGGTATGCTCTTCAACGAAATCGACGGTGAGGTCGTCATGCTCAGCATTGAAAACAGCGAGTATTACGGCATGGATAAGGTGGGTTCACGCATCTGGCAGTTGCTTGAAAATCCGATGCGGTTTAACGAACTAGTTTCCTGCCTAATGGAGGAGTATGATGTGACTGAAGAACAGTGCCACCAGGAAACCCTGGATTTCATAAAAAAAATGACGGAGAAAAAAATGTTGGATTTGGCATAATTGATAGAAGGATGAAGATTTTCTATTACATAAAGAGATTTTGGGAGATACCGGGAATTGAGAAAAGATTGCTATTGAAAGGACTATTATTTGCTTGCTGGATTAAATTTTGTATAATTCTTTTACCTTATAGATGGTATTTAAACCCTAAAATGATAAAATCTATTTATAGTAATAATACCGTTGATTTTCATTTTCAAAATATTCTTATTGCACGAAAGACTGTTAAAAGGTTATTGAATATTTTACCTTGGAAGGTAAACTGTATCGGCAAAGTAATTATTCTTAAAAATTTGCTTTGTGTTTTTGGGATTGCAGGCGTTGTTAATCTTTCCGTAAAAATTAAAGATAATACTTTTGTTGGCGCACATGCATATCTTACTTTAAGTCATAATTACCATATTTATAAACAACCAGGTTTTGCTGATATACTATCTTAAAGATATAATTGATCTGCATATTTAACTTAAAGATCAAAAACGATTATTAAATGGAATTAGAAATAAAAGATACTTCAGAGAAAAAGAAAGAATGGAACAAACCCATTATCTTTTCCTTAAACCTAAATAAAACATCGGGTGGTGGTGATCCAGCAACTAGTGAAGCTACGCAATACGATCCGGATGGAGGAGGAGGATCTTAAAAAATTCATATATGAAAATCAACCTTATTTTACTTTTCAGTTTTTCAGCATTTGGTGGCTTATTTGCTCAAGGATGGAATGTTTCAAGTGTCCAAATGGGCTCCAATTTAGAACCCAAATCTGCCATACTTGATAATCAAAATAATTTAGTAGTTTCTTCAACCTTTCAAGATACAATATATCACCAAAATTATATTTCTTACGGATCAAATGATATAGCTTTATTTAAAATTAATCCAACCGGAACTGTTGATTGGAGCCATCAAATCGGCAGTAGTGGAAATGAAAGTGTTGGGGGTGTTACAATTGATGAATATAATAATACATATTTAGCCGGGAATTATTCGGCACTGTGTAGGTTTTCTCCTACGATAACCATATCTACTCGTGGTGGTTTTGATATTTTCATAGCTAAGTATAATTCTCTAGGAACACTATTATGGGTTAAGACTATTGGTACTGGACCTTTGGCCCAGGTTTCTACCAATATAGTATATGATAAAGGAAAATTAGTAGTTACTGGCTTTTTTAAGGATTCCTTAATTATAGGTTCAAATATTTCCAATTATGATACCTTAACGGGAAATGCCAATTTTGCACATTTTTTATCAGTTTTTGATACTGCCGCTAACAGAATTTGGGCCAAAAGAATATTGGGAAATGATGATGCAACCAGGATTGCAAGGGTTGGAGTAAGTGAAAACGGTTATTATTTCAGTGGATACAATAAAAAATCAGTTTTTTTCGATGTTGGCATTGTATCTAGTCAAACTGACGCATATTATGATGCATTCTTATATAAGACCGATTTCGATGGCAATGGGCAATGGGTTCGTAGAATAAGAGGAACAATAACTGAAAATTTTAAATCACTGGCAACTGATGAATTTGATAACGTTTATTTATTGGGTAATTATAATAGCCCCTCTATAAGTATTGATTCAACAGATACAAAAGTTAAAACTTTTACAGGAAACACTGGGGGATATGATACCTATATTGCGAAATATAATCGGAGTGGATTCTTACAGTGGTTTATTAGAAAAGGTAGTTCTTCCGCTGATATTTATAATGACATGGTAATCAGAAATAATTTAATCTATGCCACTGGTTACTTTTCAAATAAAATCATTTTTGATAAAGATACTTTAAAATCTTCAGGTAGCTTAAACGGTGACGCTTTTGTTGCCGCTTTTAACGAAATTGGAAATGCAATTAGCGGTGCAAGTATAATTGGAACTGGTAATTACTATGATGCAGGTGTAACAGTTAATATGGATGTCAATTCCCGTGCTTATGTCTCAGGTTATTATCGTTCCAAGCAGATCCGAATCGGAAGTCAAATCTATACAAGTACAAATACGAATAAAAGTGACCAGTTCTTTGCCATTTACCAGCAACCATTCAGGGCGGTTATTACAAAGTATACCCATGTTTCCTGCAACGGTCTAAGTGACGGGATGCTTCAGGCTACCCCTTATTTTGGAAAGCCGCCATTTACGTATACATGGAGCCACGACGCTACCCTGCATAGTGCCACAGCTGATAATTTATCGGCCGGAAATTATGTAGTCATCGTCAAAGATGCTAACAATGCAGTAGATACAATTGATGCCACAGTATCGGAACCGCAGCCCCTGGCCGTGAATGCCGTTATTACCCCCGCTACCTGCTATAACTTCAGCACCGGGGCTATTGACATCACCGTCACAGGCGGTACACCTAATTACGTGTATAACTGGTCTACGATTACCGGATCCGGCATTACTCCGCTGAACCAGGATCAGACAGGTCTTACCGAAGGCACTTATTCTATCACCGTTATAGATGATAACGAGTGTGCCCTGTCGACAAATTATATTGTAACCGAACCCTCTAAACTTCGCTTCACGGGCAGTGTAGCATCGAACCTCACATTCCCCCCGGGGAATAACGGAGCCATTGCCCTGCAAATTGCCGGAGGCAATGCCCCCTATGGAACCCTATGGAGCGGCCCTTCCGGGTTTACTTCTGCCCTTGAGGATCTTACAGGGCTTACCGAAGGCGGACTTTATACAGTTGCCCTTACCGACAGCAAAAACTGCCTTGCCGATACCAGCCTGGCTGTAAATGACGGTACCACAATGATTGCCCAGTTAATTTCTAAAACCCCGGTGCTTTGCTTCGGTGATGACAATGGAGGCGCAGAAATCTCCGTGTTAAACGGAATTCCTCCTTTCAGCTACCAGTGGAGTGACGGACTGGTTACACCTTTGAACACAAGAACGAATATGGCCCCGGGAACTTTCCAGTTACTGGTTTCGGACGCTGCTCTGCCTGTTCCCCACACTGCGCAGATTGAGGTTGTAATTGATGGTCCCTCGGCACCGCTTACACACTTTCTCAATCCTAAGCACCTTGAATGTTACCAGGATTCTTCCGGAGTAATTGACCTCTCAGTTTCGGGAGGTACCCTGCCATATCGTTATGTTTGGAATACAGGATCTACGGAGGAAGATCTATTGAATATGCCGAGTGGATTATATGCAGTTACCGTAACTGATACCAACAATTGTATTACACAAGGCAATATCGGTATCACCGAGCCTGCCGGAATGACACTGAATATCACAATTGATTCCAAAGTCCTTTGCTATGGAGACAACACGGGCATTGCCACTGCTAATGTCACAGGAGGTTCCGGAAACTACTCATACCTCTGGAATGACCCGGGATCACAGGTAACCAAAACTGCAGAACAATTATATGCCGGCAATTACAAGGTTACTGTAACTGACGAGAACCTTTGCTCTGTAAACGGAACTATGCGGATCACCCAACCTATTGATTCATTGTCGGTTACCACTGTCATTACCGAGCCTTCATGCCCCGGTGACAATGATGCCTCCCTTGTACCTACGGTAAGCGGCGGTACACCCATATACGACTTTGCATGGTCAAACAATGTATTTCAGCGCATCAACAGCAATATCCCTGCAGGAACTTATGCCCTTACGATCACCGACGCAAACAATTGTTCATTATCCGATACGTTTGTTGTCAACGACCCCCTGCCTGTTGTGATTAATCAGCTGGACAGCACCGATGCAAGCTGTTTCGGTGTGGCGGATGGCTCCATCCACATTGACGCTTCCGGCGGCACGGGCAGTCTCGCTTATTCAGCGGATAACGGACTGAATTTCATAGCCTCACCGGATATCGGCTCTTTGCCCGCCGCTTTGTATACCGTGGTGGTCATGGATTCGAGGGATTGCGCTTCGGCAACACGTACCATTGCAGTTGATCAACCGACCGAAATTACTTTTGATACAGTCCTTATTACAGATGCCTCATGTTACGGTTATACCGATGGTGCTGTCGAAATCTTTGCCCTTGGCGGAACAGGTGTATTCGAATACTCCTCCGACAATGGCGCAAGTTTTGTTCCTTCCGCTACGATCGCTTCCCTTATGAACGGAACCTACCAGCTTGTAATTAAAGACGATGCCAATTGTTTATCGGCCATTCGCCTGGCAAATGTCGGACCCGATGAAGAGTTTTCAGTGGATACAATCGAAGTAGTTCGCGGAAGTATCAATAACCCCCTCGGATCGATTACGCTCGAAAATACGGGCGGCGTTTCCCCTGTGGACTTTGTCATCGTCCCTGACAGCAGTTCCAATACCTCAGGGGTGTTCAACGATCTTGTCGCCCAGACTTACCGGGTATTTGCCATGGATGCCAGTTTGTGCAAATCCAATGAACTGCTTGTATCGATGATTGTACCTGAAACCGGACTGGTTGTCTACGATGCATTCAGTCCGAATGATGATGGTAAAAATGATGTGTGGAACATCCCCGGCATTGGCAATTATCCCAATTGCAGCGTGAAAATATTCAATACCTGGGGTGTTGCCGTATTTACTTCAAAAGGATATGGAATCCCCTGGGATGGAAAATATAAGGGCAATGATCTTCCATCAGGCACTTATTACTATGTGATCGATCCGGGCGATGGTTCCGGAGAACTGTCCGGCCCCGTAAGCCTTGTGAAATAACCCGTGATGAAACCTACCATGAATATACCTACACCACGATATACACGCATCATACTTTCAATGCTTTGCCTGATCATGATGCTGCAGGGAATTGGAAATGCACAGCAGATCCCCAATTTCAGCCTGTATAACAAAAATCATTACCTGGTGAACCCGGCCGCCTCCGGGGTCACCGATATGCTCCCGATCTCCATTTCTTTCCGGAAGCAGTATGCCGGTTTCGATCATTCTCCTTCCGTGGCCTATGCTTCAGGTGATATGAAGGTGGCAAAGGATATGGGTGTTGGCGCCAAATTGTTCAATTATACGGCCGGACCCCTCCGGAAAACGGGGTTTGAAGGATCCTACAGTTACCACCTTGCCCTGGGAACCGGTGACACTAAGCTTTCCTTCGGTTTGTCGTTGTTGATGTACCAGTTCTATCTCGATAAATCCCAGTTAAGGGTGGAGGACATCGACGACCAGGTATTCATGGGTCAGGAACAAATGTTCGTTCCGGATGCCAGTGTAGGAACCTACCTTTACGGGAAGAATTATTATGTGGGACTTTCGGTACCCCAGCTTTTCCAGCGGAATATCGACATGAAGGATGATATTATCCTGGAACAAAAACAGGTAAGGCATTACTACCTTCATGGAGGATATATTTTCGATGCCGGAAGCGATTTCAGGATTGAACCTTCCCTCCTGCTCAAATTTACCGAATCCGGTATTTTCCAGGTTGACATAAATGCCCTGGCCACTTACAAGGATATGATCGATTTCGGAATTTCCTACCGTTCGCAGGATGCCATTGTGTTTCAGTTTGGATACAACCTCCCCGATCCCAAACTCTTTATCGGCTATGCCTATGATCTCGTCCTGAACGGCATGCGCAACAATACCTGGGGTTCGCATGAAATACTGCTGACATACACAATCGGGAATTTCATAACAAAGTAAATTCCTGCTTGCCTTTTTCAGGTTTTTACTCTCATTGTTATATATTTGGATATTTCTTTATTCCTTTATTGCTAATATCCATTAATTAATATCCTTATTCATGAACATACTCCTGCTAGGCTCCGGTGGCCGGGAACATGCAATGGCATGGAAGCTCCGCCAGAGCCGCAGACTTCAGAAACTATACATTGCTCCCGGAAATGCGGGAACAGCCCTTGTTGGCACCAACATCGACCTTCCGTTGGATAATTTTTTAGGAATCGGCCGGTTTGCACTCGATAATCAGATCGATATGGTAGTCGTTGGTCCGGAAGATCCCCTCGTGAAAGGAATAGTCGATTATTTCCATCGTGACCCCAAGTTTCGGAATATCCCGATAATAGGTCCTTCGAAAAAGGCTGCCCAACTGGAAGGCAGCAAGGAATTTGCCAAAGAATTCATGATGCGCCACCAGATCCCTACGGCCCGGTATAAAGCCGTCACAAACAGTACCCTGGCTGAGGGGCTTCAATTTCTTGAATCCCTCAAAGCTCCCTATGTGCTCAAAGCCGACGGCCTGGCCGGCGGGAAAGGTGTTTTGATCCTGCATGACCTGGATGAGGCCCGCGAAGAACTGAAACAAATGCTGGGCGGAAAATTCGGAGAGGCAGGGAATACGGTAGTCATTGAAGAGTTTTTGGATGGCATTGAATTGTCCGTTTTTGTCATTACCGATGGCAAGACATACACCCTTCTTCCTGAAGCCAAGGATTACAAGCGGATTGGGGAAGGGGATACCGGACCCAATACCGGGGGAATGGGTGCTGTTTCACCGGTGCCGTTTGCCAATACAGCCTTTATGAGAAAGGTGAAGGATCGCATAATTGACCCCACGGTGACCGGACTTCAGAAAGATGAAATTGAATACAGGGGATTTATCTTTTTTGGACTGATCAATTGCAAGGGAGATCCCTATGTTATTGAATATAATGCACGCCTGGGTGATCCTGAGACGGAAGCCATCATGCCGCGGCTGCAGGGCGATTTTATCGACCTGCTCGAAGGAGTGGCTACCCAAACCCTTGCCGGGAAACACGTTTCAACTGACCCCCGTTCGGTAACCACGGTTATGCTTGTCTCCGGGGGATATCCGGGAAAATATGAAAAAGGGAAAATCATAACCGGTCTTGAAAAAACCACGGAAAGCCTGATCTTTCATGCAGGTTCGCGAAAGGAAGAAGGAAATATCCTGACAAATGGCGGCCGTGTTATTGCCATCAGTTCCTATGGTAAAACAGTCCGCGAAGCCGGTAACCTGAGTTACAAAAACGCCGCTATGATTGACTTTGAGAACAAATATTTCCGTAAGGATATTGGTTCGGACCTGTAATCCGTTATTTATGACGACCCGTTCCCGGAATTATTTCATTGTATCTTTGGAGCTGTCATGCCTTAAAATAATTGTGCCTATGAAATCTGCCTTTATTTATTTCCTTCTCATTTTTCTTTGTTCGATGAACGGAATAGCACAACCGGTGCCGAAGGGATATATTTTGCAGTACGGGCAGAATTTTACAGGAAGCAAAGCAATCGGTGACTTCTGGTTCAACCGCCAGCCTGATTGGAAGGTTTCCAAAACCAAGACTAACAATTTCCTGCAATTTACTAAAACTGCTGTCCCGGATTCGCAGTTAACCCCCCTTCCGGAAAACCGCTGTATTATAAAAAACAGCATTTATGGAGATTTTGTCCTGGAGGTGGATGTAAAGCCGGGTGTGTCCCAACCTTCCTCTGATATTTGCTTTTTCCTGGGAATGAAAGACTCCACACGGTATTATTTTGTGCTTCTTTCAACAACTCCGGACAACGACAGGCAGGGAATATACCTTGTTAAAAACTCTGTGCCCACCAAACTGCCGGAGCGGATCTCAACCTCCCGGGCATTGGTACCTGATACCTGGCAGAAGATCCGGGTGGAGCGAAATATCAATAGCCGGATAATCCGTGTTTTTGCCGGAGAGATGACCAAACCGGTCCTTGAAATCCAAAACTATGAACTTGTCATGGGCAGGATTGGATTCGGTTCGCTGAACAGCAATGCTGCCTTTGACAATTTATCGGTTTGGGCGCCTACTGTTATTCCTGAGGAGTAGTCGGTAGTCGGTAAAAGAGATTTACGATTTACGATTTACGATTAAAATCATAAATCAGTCCTCCGGAATAAAGAATTGCAGAATCGCAGAACCTTCCGTTTCTAACTCTTTTCCGGGAATACTCTTCCTTGTCCCTTGTCACTCGTCTCTTGTCACTGTTTTCGAAGGGATATCGAACTACAAATTAAAGGTTGACTCCGTCACATGGTTCCCTTTTGGAGCGAAGATATCAATCCATCCCGGGTTTGTTTCTCGCACAATCCACCCCTGTGTACCAACGTCCTTCTTATTGAGCATTCTCAAATCAGTGGTACCGGAGGTAGCTTCGAGCAATACCTGTGTGCCGTTGATCTCTGCGACAGCTATTACATGATTGAACTGATACCTGACCGGATACATCATTTCCGGAGCGCCAAGGTCGTTTGTCCGTATAAGCAGGGGATCAGCGTTTATCCCGGCTCGCTGTAGCATGTTTACAAGCAACAGGTTGATTTCAGCGGACGAGCCCCTCTTCTGGCGGAGAAAGTCATGAAAGGGTTTGTCTGCAAACATCGAAAATTCGCCATCCCACTTGAAATTCCGCACCACATAATTGAAAATGTACCCCAGTCTGGTTTCCGGATCCTGGCTCCGGTGGGTAATGCTGTCGATGAAATTGTTCGCACCGGCATTTTTAACAAGATAGTTTCCAAACTGTTCCTGTTGCAGTAACCTTTTATTGAATTCCGACCAGGTTTTCAACCGGTAGTGTATATAACCGGGTATCTTACTGCCGTCGCGCATGAGCGACCATTCACCCCGGGTATCATAGTCGTCCAC
>JBGSSA010000100.1:0-17602 GCA_041737295.1 Bacteroidales bacterium
GGGAGGCATTGAGGCTACAAAACTAATTAAAGAGATCAGTCCCGGTACCCCGGTAATTATTCAATCTGCGTATGCCAATCAGTCCGAGATACAACAAACATTCCAGGCCGGATGCGATGATTATATGACAAAACCGGTAAATATCAGTGCGTTATTTAATAAGATCTCTACTTACTGCAAATTTTAATATACCAAAGACGCTTTTATTGCTAAATTGCTGTGTGAAAAAAAGGGTATTGCACATCCCTGGAATCATACAATAATTTTACATAGAATCTATGAATTTTGTCCGTTGTTCATTATCATTTCTCTTTGCAGGAATTAGCTGTGCAGGTATTGGCCAGACAGCTGATGAAGCAATGAAATTGCATCTTTCAGAACTGGCCGCAGCCAGCCTTTCTGTTGAACGCACCAACCTGATTGCAGCGCAGGATTCACTCAGACCGGTTTATCATGTTACCGCATCATCGAGGTTTATAAACGATCCGAACGGCCCCGTTTATTTTGCCGGAGAATATCACATATTTTTCCAGCACCTGCCTTACTGGGGTGACAGTTCGCACAATAAACCTGTATGGGGCCATGCGGCAAGCAGGGATATGGTACACTGGTATCATTTGCCGATTGCACTTGCTCCGACACCGGGAACATATGATTCTGAAGCCATTGCTTCCGGTTCCTGTGTGATTCATAAGGGAGTACCCACAATTATTTACACCGGTGCAAATCCGCAGACCCAGTGCCTGGCCATGAGTTATGACAGTCTGCGCACCTGGACCAAGGAGCCCACCAACCCGGTGCTCTCTGCTCCGCCCTTACTCGAAGGTCTGCGGGATGGATTCCGTGATCCTTTCGTGTGGCGTGAAGGAGACCAATGGCGGATGCTTATAGGTTCTGCATTTCAGAATAAGGGAGGGACCGTATTACTTTACGAGTCAGCTGACCTGCATCAATGGGAGTTTCTCGGACCTCTTTGCTCAGGGATGGGAGAACTTTGCATACAATGGGAATGCCCTGCTTTTTTTCCGCTTGGGGATAAGCATGTGCTTATTGTTTCACCACTGTATTCGAACCAGCCTGGTCTTCGCGGTATGGTTGAATATGCAACCGGAAGTTACAGAAATAACCGTTTCACACCTGGAGAATGGAAGCCTGTAGATTTAGGAGGTCCGACCGTATTTTACGCGCCAAATAGTTTTATGGATCCCAACGGAAGAAGGATACTCTGGGGATGGATCATGGCAGATCGGCCTCCCCGGGCCGGCTGGTGGGGATGTCTGTCAATACCAAGAGTCGTAACCCCCGGCGACGATGGGGACATGAGATATGAACCAATTCCTGAGCTAAAGAGATTGCGGTATCATGAACAGGTTAAACGGAATCTCAAATTAACCCCGGATCGCGAAATAGTATTGCAACCCGATTTTGGAATCCATTATGAAATGCTGATGGAAGCAGAAACAGACGGACTATCCGTGATTGAGATAAGGATCGGACGCAGTGCTGACGGGCTGCAGTTTATAAGGCTGGCGTATGACGCTGGAAACGGGCGGTTTATATTCGGAGATAAAGAAGCAGAATTTCGGTTGAAACCGGAAGAAAAAACGTTGAATGTCCGGCTTTTTGTCGACGGCATTGTTGGAGAAGTCTACATCAACGGGCGTGCATGTTTCAGTAATGTACTGCCGTTCAGTATGAACTCCACCGGGATATCCGTTCTGTCAAAGCACGGTGAGGCACAGATCAACTCCCTTTCACTCTGGAAACTGAATTCAATCTGGGAGAAATAGTTTTGCTGTTTCGCAGTTTTGCAGTTCCGGAATCAGACCTGTCCGGGGGGATAATTAAAATTTATTTCTAAAATGATTGTAAATCTTAAAAACATGCTTAATTTTGCTGACTGAATAGTCAGTCATATTGAATGGAGAAGACAAAGAAAATTCTTGATGCTGCTCTGCGGCTTTTTGTCGAATACGGGTTTCATGGCACACCAACCAGCAAAATTGCTGAGGAAGCCGGGGTTGCCAATGGAACCTTATTTAACAAATTCGCCACGAAAAATGAATTAATTATCGCGTTGTTTATTGATATTGAATCCCGCATGAGCCAGTATGTATCCGAAAATTCCAAGCAGGAGAATACATATAAGGATACCTTTAAAGGCATGTATTTTGCCACACTTTACTGGGCGCTGGATAACAACACCGAGTTTCGGTTTATGCAACAGGTTAAGTCGTCTCCCTTTGTATTGCTCGTTGCTCCGGAGGAAATTGAAAAAGCCCATAAACCTGTTCGTGAATTGATCAACCTGGGCATCAGCAGTAATATCATCAAGCCTTTACCCGTAGATTACCTCGTCATGCTGATCAGCAGTATTACGTATGGCCTTCACGATTACATCATCAGCAATAAATTCACTAAACCAAAACAACATGCCATGATCAGCGACACTTTCGAATTGATCTGGAGTATGATCACATAAATTTTTTTTATAGGATTTAGAGTGAGTAGTCAATCAAAATGAATTAATGTTAATAAGCAATAAAATGAAAAAAGTAGCATTGGTAACCGGATCTTCTTCGGGAATAGGAATGGAGACCGCAAAACTGCTGGTTCAACATGGATATACGGTTTATGGAGCGGCCCGAAGAGTCGTTGCCACAGGGGGTGGAGCCAAACCAATATTGTTTATCCGGAAAATACTTTCTGATAAAATGTTTGACAGGTTTATGCTCAACCTGATGAAATGACCCCATAATGAAAATCTTTATGTACATAGCTGTTTCAATAGTAATTCTTTTTTCGGTAATAGCTGCAGCAACCTTACAGCAGGCTAAATTTGGGAAACTTCCCTCTGGTGAGCGTCTTGAGAGAATCAAAAAGTCACCCAACTACAGAAAGGGTGCCTTTCAGAATCAAAGCCATACTCCGGTTCTGACTGAAGGTGTTGGTTTCCTTGAGGTAAGCAGGGATTTCTTTTTCGGTAAAAAGATTCGGATTACCCCCCGGGGGGAGATCCCATCCATGAAAACAGATCTCCACAACCTGAACAGAGATGAGGATATCCTGGTATGGTTCGGTCATTCCTCCTATTTTATGCAAATTGATGGCAAAAGAATACTTGTTGACCCGGTTTTGAGCAGGAATGCCTCACCCTTCAAAAGTTCAATCAAGGCATTTAAAGGAACAAGTGCCTATGATACAGATGATATTCCCGGGATCGATTACCTCTTTATTTCTCATGATCACTGGGACCATCTCGATTATGAAACAATCATGAAGTTAAAACCGAAAATCAGTAAAGTGATCTGCGGACTTGGCGTAGGTGAAGATTTTGAGTATTGGGGTTTTGATACGTCAATCATTACAGAACTGGACTGGAATGAGCATGTTCTTTTGGATAGCGGTTTTGTTGTAAATGCCCTTCCTGCCAGGCACTTTTCAGGACGAGGTCTGAAGCGAAATCAAACCCTCTGGGTTTCCTATGCCTTTAAAACACCGTCCATGAACATTTTTATTGGCGGAGACGGCGGATATGACAAGCACTTTTCAGAAATTGGCAAGGCATTCGGGCCGTTTGATCTGGCCATTCTGGAAAACGGACAATACAATAAAAACTGGAAGTACATCCACCAAATGCCGGAGGATGTCCTGAAATCTTTCAACGATTTAAATGCAAAAAACCTTTTACCGGTACATTCATCTAAATTTGCATTGGCCGTTCATCCGTGGGACGAACCCCTGATAAACATCACAAGAAATTGTGAGGAATCGGGTATTTCATTGTGGACACCCATGATTGGCGAACCTGTCCATCTCCGGGACAGTACTCAACAGTTTTCCAGGTGGTGGGTAAATGTGGATTGAGCCGGAGAGAGGAATCTAAAAACAGAAATATGAAAAAGGTCTTATTATTGCTCGCTGAGGGATTCGAAGTATTCGAAGCCAGTGCATTCATCGATGTGATCGGATGGAACCTCGTGGATGGTGATCATTCTACGGAATTATTTACATGTGCCCTGAAAAAGGAGGTCAGAAGCTCGTTCAATCAACGGTTTATTGTTGACTATTTATTAGACGAGGTTGACATTCGTTCATTTGATGCAGTGGCGATTCCCGGCGGATTTGAAGTATACGATTTTTACAAGGATGCCTATGATGAAAGGTTCCTTCAGATGATCCGTGATTTTAAAAATGAGGATAAGATTGTCGCGTCAATCTGTGCGGGTGCCCTGCCATTGGGGAAGAGTGGTATACTCGCAAATAAAAAAGGCACAACCTATAATATTACTCCAATCCGGCAGCAAACACTGAGCGGATATGGTGTACAGGTAGTCAATGAACCGATTGTAATTGATGATAATATTATAACCTCATGGAATCCATCCACTGCCATTGACGTAGCATTAACCCTGCTTGAAATGCTCACCTCCCGCGATAATGCTGATTACATCCGGAGGATAATGGGATTTGAATCACAACACGGGTACCAGTCCCTTGCTTAATCCTGTAATACATTGTCCTCCCTGCGGAGTTACAATAAAGGTGTTTTCGATTCCTACCATGCCAAAATTTTCAATCCCTTTTTTAGGCTCAAGTGCAATCACCATATTTTCCTGCAAAGGAGAATCGAATCCACGGGCAATAACCGGAATTTCATCAATGACCAGTCCGATGCCATGTCCAAGAAATTTTACCTGACGGGAACCAAAACCCATAAAATTTTTAAGGAAATCAGGCTCCAGGCTGTTCATTATGTTCTCATAAATTGCTGATGGCACAGATCCGGGCCGCAACTGTTCAGCCATATTGTCCTGGATATCAACGCAAACCTGGTGTTCCCGGGTAACGGCATGTTCAGGTATTTTTCCAAAAACATATGTTTGAGTTTTATCGGTATGGTACCCTTCAATACCAAAGCCGATATCAATAAATACTAGATCTCCTTTGCGTAATTTTGCTTTGCGGTTGCCAATTCCGGGTACCGCGGGCCCCATACCATAATTGCCCCCGGGCCCGTTGAAACTTGTCGGGTACAGGCTGCTTTCACCAAATGCTATATGCCCCAGCACGACTTCGGTATCGAACATTCCAAATCGGGCTACGCCATGATGGCCGACGCGAAGCATTTCAGCATAAAGGGCCCCTGCCAGGTCAACTTCGCTCATTCCTTCATGCAGAATGAGGGGCACCCAGTCCTCCAATATACTGCGGTGCAGTTCTCCCGATTTTCGCATCAGTTCCAATTCAAACGGGCTCTTTACCGCTCTTACAGTAGCGATCTGCAAATCAAGGGATGATATGTTCCGGATGGGAAAATACTTTTGAAATCGCTGAAGAAAGGCAATGGGGATAAATTCAGTTTCAATATGGATGGAAGAAGGCATCTTAGGATATGCAACCGCCGCATCTTTAAAGGAATCCATGGGTTTGATCAGGGGGAACAAGGATTCATTAACGGCACGTTCATAACTTCTTCTTACCCAGAGAATAGCGTCATTGTTTCGCGGAATAAGCAGCATACCCTCCTGCATGGTGCCGGTAAGGTAATACAGGTTTATTTTACTGAAAAGGGCAGCCATTTCCCATTCGGGATTTTGTGCATCCATTGTTGCCCTGAATTTTTTTAACCGGTTCTCAAGCTCGCCGGAAGGAACTTTGTTATACATGCTGATTCTATTGATTGCTTGCTGACGGATATAAGTATCCCGGTAAAAATAAGAATAATATTGGAAGAAAGGGACAAGGGACTGGGGACTGGGGACAATCAGGGACTAGAGACGAACTAGGGACAAGGGACAAGGGACGAGGGACAAGCAGGAAAAAAAACAAAAAACAATAAGGGCGACCAAAAGGGTCGCCCTCAACTGCAATTGATTAATTAACCTACAACCTATTATTTTGTGAGCTCGGGAACGCTTGTATAAACATAATCGGCATGTTGGCCGGTAAAATATTTATTTCTTTTTGCAAAAAAGTCTTTTCGGGCTGCTTCATCCGGCCAGGCTGTTTTCCGGAGTTCAATGTCTGCATCCATTGCTTTCTCTATTCCGTCAAATGATTTAAGCACATAGGCCTCCACAAAATCCTGGCTGTTTGCACCCCAGGCATGCCTGGAAGGATAATAGGCCAGGACGTTCGGATTCTTGCTGATCACCTTATTGGCATACTCAGCCATTAAATCTCCGGCTTCCTTGTTTGTTCCATCCTCCGGAAAACCTAACTGGCTAACCATTATGTAGTAGATGAGGGGCTCTGTGGATTTAGTCATCAGGGGTTTTGCATAGGGAAGATTGGAATAAATCTCATCCGAATGGAAATTAGTATAGTAAGCCGACTGGCTTTTGAAAAATGCATCGCGCTGCGCCTTATCCGGCCAGGCTGCTTCAGACAGTTCATCGCTGCGTGCCCCGGCCTTGTCTATATTTTCCCATGAAGTATAGGCATTAACAATTTTAAGCTCTGTATTATCCGCTGTAAAAAGGTGCAGCAGAACCAGCGAACCCGCGATGAATTCATTTTTGTTAGTTACCTTGTCAAAGTACTCTTTTTCAATAGCTTTCCATTTGTCCATTGAAAAGTCCGCATTATCCATATTCCAATGGAGTGTCGTAACCGTAAGGTATACCGGTGTTTCTGCAGGTTGAGAATGGGCTGTTCCGGCAAGGACCACCAGGCTGAATGCAAGTAACAGGCTTCGGAAGGATGTTTTCATAGTGTTGAATGTTTGGTTAGATTTTTAGATTAAGAATAAGAGATGAGTTTATCCATTTTAACAAGTAAACCAGACTTTTAACATTGGAATAACATAATTGTTTCAGAAAGTCGAAAAAATGCCTGAAAACGAACAGCTTTCATCCGGGTTTGCAGCTATATGTTAATTTTTCGGCGTGTTAAAAATATGTTAACAATTGATCTGTATGAAACATGCCGCCTGGATGATGCAGGGTGAATGGAGCACAAAATTTGTGGCAGAAAATTTGGTATATGGATTCGAATGGGCTGGCAGTCATGCAAATCATGCAAATCATGCAGTCATGCAGTCAATTCCCGTGTAATTTGAGGAGGGGCAGTTACTGCCCGTCACCCGTCACAGTCGTTACAATACCATTTTAACGTAATAGTAAAATACGACAAATACTACGGACCATGCTACCTGTCCGGCCAGCAGCAAGAGCAGGTTTTTCATTTTCAGACCAAAGTATTTTACCATGAGAAACGAGCCGATAGGGATGGATAAAAGCACGGGGCTTAGTATTACAATGCCCCATATACCGTACCTCATTTTTATCCTTATAATTCTCCTGTTTTTGGGGGTGAAGACCTGTTTTTTCTTTTTCATTCTTTTCAGGTTCCGGGGCATGTATTTATTCCACATCCTGATAAGATATGCCGACAAATACATAAAAGAAAAGGTTCCCGCAACACCACCTGTGTTTGTATATACCAGGGTCTCAAGTGGAGTCATTTTAACCAGGTAAATGGCCACTGGGAATGTAGCGGCGAATTTAAAGGAGCTGAAGAATATGATGGTTAGTTCTTTCATACAGAGACAAATATTTTCCCTAAGTCCCTAAGCCCCTAAGCCCCTAAGCCCCTAAGCCCCTAAGCCCCTAAGCCCCTAAGCCCCTAAGCCCCTAAGCCCCTAAGCCCCTAAGCCCCTAAGCCCCTAAGCCCCTACCTAAGTCCCTAAAACCCTAAGGCGGGTTATGGTATCCCGACGAATTCGGAACACATAACCGTATTTTCGGTCGCAAGAATCAACCTGATCACCACTCTTTAACTAAGACATGGTGATCGGCGTATGATTGACCAATCAGGCAACCTGTTGATTCAGATAGCCTACGGCTCCCTGTGGATCGGGTGAATAGAAGTCGGCTCCGATCTTTTTGCAGAACTCCATATTTACCGGTGCGCCACCGATCAGAATTCTGGTATCACCGGCTATCTTACGGATTTCCTGCACAATATTTTCCATATGTACCATGGTTGTAGTCAGCAGAGCGGACAGGCCAACCGAACTACCCGGTTTTTCTTTCAGGGCTGCAATAAATTTCTCTGCATTCACATCCACACCCAGGTCAATCACTTCCCAGCCTGCACCTTCGAACATCATGCCTACAAGATTCTTTCCGATATCGTGCAGGTCACCCGCTACGGTACCGATGATAATAGTGCCTTTTCTTTTCACACTTCCCGACAGAAAATAGGGTTTAATATGTTGCATGGCTGTGCTCATAGCCTTGGCTGACATAAGCATTTGCGGCACAAACACTTTATTTTCCGAAAATTTCTTACCCACTTTTTCCATACCGGCAACCATGCCCTCATTTAAAACTGTTGCAGGATCTTCACCCTGGGCCAGCGCTTTTTTTGTCAGTTCATCGGCACCTTCCTGTCCGCGCATGTCGGGAGGATATGGAGAAGCTGTATTGATCTTGCCGAATTCGATGCAATGGGCAATTTGTTCAATTATTTCACTCATAAGATATTATTTTAAGGTTTTATATAGTATTGATTTATGTATTTCGAACGATAAGCTGTGGCATTATAATATGCTGTTCAAGCGGTCCGGCATTTCTCCCTTTTTGGATCAACCGTGCAATTTGTGATGCCATATCTTTATAACCGCAATCGATCACCGTTATAGCCGGGTTAAATAATTCAGTCAGTTCCGTGTTACCATAGCTCACTACTGATATTTCACCCGGAATGGTGATGTTTTGCTTTTGTAAGCGGCCTATAACCCTTACCGCATCTGTATCCGCACAACATAACACGCCGCCGATGTTATTATTCTGTATATATTCAGGACTAAATTCATTCAGGTTTGAAATTACAAATACTTTTCGATTTGGATAAGCAGCTGAGACAATATTTGTAAAAGTCTGCTCCATGAATTCATACAGGAGGTTTCTTCCTTTCCAGGTTTCGTTTTTGACAAGCAACAGATTATGGCGGGTAATTTTCACAAGATAATCAATTGCCCTTTTTACGCCCAGGTCATAACTTTGTATTACATACCTGAAATAAGATCCCGACATTGTATTATCCACAAGCACAACCATAGTGTTTCCCACAAACAGCTTTCTGTAAAATTCTGCAGTGAGGGATTCGTCATTGTTTGGAACAACAATAACGGCCTCGTATCCTTCAAAGAGCATTGTTCCTACAAGTCTCATTTCTTCTTCCGGATTGTTGTATCCAAAAAAATAGACCAACTGACGGCCGGTTTTTTGTGCCTCCTCTTCCAACAGATTAATGAGCTGTTCCATGTTCGAGGAATAAAAGGGAAGCACCATACCCCAGATCTTTTTGGTGTCGGCCAGCGGAGCGACGAATGATCCTTTTCCTGCCCGGGAGATGATCAATTTTTCATCGATCAGCATTTTCAGGATGAGTTTTGCGGTTTCACGGGAAACCTTGTGTTTTTGCATGATCCGGGTAATCGAATCAATCTGATGACCCGGTTTTATGTCCTGGGCAATTATCTTGCCTTTATAATACTCGAATAATTTCCTGTAAAGCGGAACGAAAGATGCATTCATGTATTCCTGCCATAAAAGTGAAAACAAGATACGAAATGAATTTCAAAAAACATCACATTACAGCATGGCAATTGTCTGACATGAGACCGCCTTGAAAAATGAACGAATATTTTCAGCAGGGACACCCGGAGGAGTATCACATCCTGATGAGAGAACGAAGTTGGGATATTCCGCTGTTGTTTTGAGAAGAGCAGATACGGCGCGATTCACTTCGTGGGGTTGTGCCATTTTGAATATTTGAACCGGATCAATATTTCCGAAGACCAGTATATTTCCGGGTACTTCTTTTAATGCCAGATCCATATTCATGGCGTTTCCGAAATGCAATCCCCGGGCGCCGGTACTGATCATAGAGCGTGTAACATGACCGTTGTTGCCGCAATTATGAAGTATGAACAGGAAATGTTCATCCTGTACCTTTTCAACAATCTGTTTTATGAAAGCGGATGAAAACCTGTTGCATGATAATTCGTCGAGCAGTCCGGCTGCCGGTTCAGCCATGATAACCCCATTCAACCCGATTTTTTTCATTTCCGTTATATAGCTGAGCAGAAAAGCCGAACATTTTTTTATCAGGGCTTCAATCGTTTCCGGTACCATAAAAATCTCCGTCATGATTTCGGTCATGTCGAACAGCCTCCCTGCCAGGGAAAAAGGGCCTATACAACCTCCGAAGACAGGTCTGTCGGTAATATGTTCAGATGCCAATCGTGCTGCCTTTAAATATTCAGGCACCCGTCCCTGTTGAAGAGACGGTACCTGCAACCTGGCGACCGATTGATAATTAGTCACCAATCTCCCTGTAACGCTGGGCACTTCATGATCCGAAAAGTTGATATGGCTTCCGAAAGCTTCCGCCTCCACTGTCAGATCCATGATCATTGTGGAGGCAGCAACAGGGTATTTATCAGCAACTGCCTTGATTGCCCGGAACTGAATCTCCCCGTCAGTTACGGCATCAATCACTCTTTTTCCGATTATTTCTATACCCGGATGTGTCATGATGGGCATTGAAGGCTTATTTGGCATATCCATCAGCTGGTGCACCCAATCATCCATATTACGTTTTGCCATGTGCATTATTTTAGGTCTTTTCCTGTTCAAAAGCAGTACAAGGTACAGAAGAAAAATTTTAAAACATCACATTACATCACAGTTTGTCAGAAAACGGCACATTGTTTAATTAGCCCGGGAAAATTCGCTTTCGCTGGCATAAATGTTTAATATATAGGATTAGTATATAAACATAAATTATATAAGCGAGATTCTTCTATTTATATTATGTTATTTATTAATTATAGTAATATATTAAAAAAGAGCTAAGTAACACAATACGCAATTTTATTTATTTATTGGTTTTAATGATTACTTGGAATAAATGTTTAATTAAAAAGTTAAAAGATTAAACAAAAATACTTTGTTACTGTTCCTATTATATAACGTTAAAAATAATGACTATGAAAAAGGCTAAATTAATTTACCGAGTGATGTTTGCAGCTTCCGTGGCTCTGTTTTTGGGGGTCACTGCCTGCAGTAAGGATGATGAGTCCGATGACAAAATGCAAACAAAGAATATAGTTGATGTTGCATCTGCTGATCCTGATTTTTCCATATTGGTTGCCGCCCTTAATAAGGCCGGTCTGGCTGGTACGCTCCAGGGTGATGGTCCGTTTACCGTTTTTGCGCCAACCAATGCAGCCTTTGCCGGGTTACTCGCAGATCTTGGGATTTCGAGTCTCGATGACCTTTCCGCTGAAACCCTGAAACCTATTCTGCTCTATCATGTATTAAGCGGAAAGGTATTGTCCGCTGATCTGACGAATGGCTATGTGAATACGCTGAGTTCCGGGCCGGATCAAAGCAGGATCTCCCTGGAAGTAGATAAGCAAAATGTCAGGTTAAATGGCTCTTCATCAATTGCAACTGCAGATATTATGGCAAGTAATGGAGTCATTCATGTTATTGATAAGGTTTTGCTTCCCCCAACTGTGGTTGGCCTCGCCATCAATAACCCGGCATTCAGCATACTGGTTGAAGCGGTTGTAAAAGCTGACCTTGCTGAAACCTTAAGCGGAACAGGTCCATTTACTGTCTTTGCGCCGACTAATGCGGCATTCGAAGCATTGTTCGCACAATTGGGTGTAGCGGGCATAGCTGACCTTACCAAGGCACAACTTACTCCAATTCTTTTATATCATGTTGTAGGCGGAAATGTACGTTCCACCCAGCTCACAACCGGTGATGTAAGCACACTGAATGGTTCCCTCATGGTGAATGTAGGCTCTTCTGTTATGCTTAACGGTTCAACGCAAGTGGTAGTTGCCGATGTACAAGGTACTAACGGTGTAGTGCATGCCATTGACAAGGTACTGTTGCCTGCGGCAGAATAAATACATTGGATGATAATAAAATGCCGGACTTGTTACCTGTCCGGCATTTTTGGCATTTAATAATTTTCCATACCGTGCAAGCGTATCTTAATAGTTCTCTTCCTTTACCTGCATATAAGCTTTGGAGTGCTGGCAGACGGGACAGGTTTCCATGGCCTTTTCTGATTCGTAAATATAACCGCAGTTAATGCACTTCCACCATACTTTGCCGTTCTTCATAAAGACAAGATCTTCCGAGATGTTCTGCAACAGTTTTAAATAGCGTTTTTCATGCTCTGCTTCTACTTTGGCAATCATTTTAAAAGCAGTAGCGATCTCGGGGAATCCTTCTTCTCTTGCTATTTCTGCAAATTGCGGATAGAGGAGGGTGTATTCTTCATTTTCACCTTCAGCGGCAGCCTTGAGATTTTCACTTGTAGATCCTATTATTCCTGCAGGATAGGCGGCAACTATTTCAACTACTCCTCCCTGTAAAAACCTAAAGAATTTTTTCGCATGTTCTTTTTCCTGGTTTGCAGTTTCCTGAAATATGTTGGCAATTTGTTCATATCCTTCTTTACGGGCGGCCGATGCAAAAAATTCATACCGGTTTCGTGCCTGCGATTCACCTGCAAAAGCTTTAAGCAGATTCTGCTCTGTTCTGGTATCTTTCAAACTCTTCTCCATAAATATGTATTTTAGATTTTTACGCGTTTAATATTGTATTCAATTAATTCACCGGACTTATTTTTTTGCAAAATCAATCTTCTCCGTGCCGCATACAGGACAAACCCAATCATCAGGAAGGTCATCGAACCTTGTTCCGGCAGGCACTCCATGCTCCGGGTCACCTATTGCAGGATCATATATATACCCGCAGGCAGTGCAGTAATACTTTTCCCAGACAACCTTCCCGGCCTGTTCCTTGAGTTTCTCAGGATCGATATAGGTGGGTGCATTCTTCGGGGCCTTGCCTTTCTTAATATCCCTGTAATAAGTGTAAGTAAGCGGCTCGGCCAATGTATCGATCACATCACCGTCAACCACCTTTCCAATAAAAAGGAAATGAGAACCTGCATCAATGGTTTGTTCTACCTCACATTCGAACCAGGCTACCGTGTCATCCAGCAAAATTGGAGATCCGGTCTTGCCGGTACGGAAATTAAACTTTTCGAACTTCTCTATATCTTTTCCTGTGCGGTATCCGAATGTACCGATAATATCCGGTCTGGTTTCTTTTTGAAGTACTGAAAAGGCAAAGACACCACTTTGCCGGATCATGCCTGATGTATAGTTATTTTTGCTGCATGAAATGGCGAACCGGGCTGGTTCGGCTGTCACCTGGAAAACTGTATTGGATATGTATCCATTCTGTTTATTCTCACTTTTCGTGCTCACAACAAAAAGTCCGTATGTAATTTTGAAAAAGGCTTCTACATTCATAAAGATGTAATCGGTTAATAGTAAGTAATGAACAGATCAGGCATTTTCAAGATAAAAATAGGGGTATTTTGAAGATCAGGCAATGTGGTTCCGGAATTTAGAATGTTTATAAATAGAATTTACGATTAAGATTGCAATGGGGCATCCTACCCGAAATCAGTACGGTAAACTATGAGAACGCCAAAAATTTAAACGCAGAGGCCAGTAAGTTTTAGTTTACCAGGCTATTTGAGGTCGCAGAGAATCTCATTGCATTCGATTAACCGATTTCAGAATTTAAATTCTCCTATTCAGTGAGATCCACACAATCTGCCAGAGATTTTATTCGGGATATGAACAGTTGTTCATAAAACCGGTGAATACGGTGTTAATATCTGTAAAGGGGAAAACGTGCATGTAGAATTGAACCGTTATATCTTTGGTATACCAGATGAGAGATAAAAGGCTGCTCTTACAATGTGAAAACTGCCGGCATTTTCTTAAGTGAATCTAATGGTGTTTTTTCAAATCTTCGGATTTGCGCATTAAAAGAGCCGGGGCACCCTGAAAAGTGCTTCGTTCAGGAAGGTTTCCTCCGGGAGATCGAATGAACAGTCCCACAGCAATGCTGTAACAGGTATTGCTTCACGACAAGGGTTAGCAGATGACGATCTATGATCCGCACATGCGACCGGCCATAATAACTGTAGTCTGGCATAAACGGCAGCTCCGGTTGCCGTATGTGGATGGGACCTATTTGTAACGAATAGATCCCATTTTTGTTTTTGGGGTAACGATGTGACCGCGAAACGATATCCCATCAGGTGGGGGAGTGGATTTGTGCATTGATTTTCTACCGACAGTGAATCCCTAAGGGATTCTTTGTGCGGGTTTCTTCGGGATTCTTTGTGCAGATCCAATGCGGGGTTTTCCTGCTCGTCCCTAGTCCCTAGTCCCTCGTCCCTATTAAAAGGGCTAAATCGTCCCCAAACACCGGGGTTTCGAGTTTGTACCATCCTCCTTCATGTTCTTTTATGTCAAAAGGAATACGCTCACCCGTGAGTGTGTTGATCCATTTTCCGGAATATTCTCCCTTTGGCAGCGTAATGGAAAAAGCAAAGGACTTTACATCACGGTCCAGACTGTCATTTTCCGCTTTTTTATTGTTGATATATATAAGGTATTGTATGCCTTCATTGCATAATGCCCTCGCGGTTGCCGGTTCTTCGAATGTATACTGAAGGATTGAATCATTGGGAGTCATTTTCAAAAAATCAATTTCGTTCATCACATGCCTGAGGATCTTTAACTGCGAGCGCAAATGGATTCCGCCTCCCCCGGGCTGGCCTTCCTCCACCATGAATGTCCCGTTTTCGTGATTCGCTGTGAATGAATAATCCAGGTTATTAAATAATCCGCCCCCGGCCACTAAAAAATCCCAGGCTTCCGTTCTGTATTGTACATCAGAAATTCCATTGAAACCTGTCTCATTATCGCCGATGACTTTATTCAGTGCAAAGTTCATGGCAACTGCCAACGGAGGTTTGGCATAATGAAAATTATATATGGAAACAGCCGGATGAGGATCTTTTATCTTGCTGTGCCCGTTGGCAATATTTTGCGAAATCAGATGTTTATTGGCAAAAGTCTTCTCGGCATCCGCAATCACGGATATCATATGCTGTTCCCACTCTTTAAGCTCAGCCGTATCCCCGAAATAGGGCTCGTTGCAAACTTCATAATACAGGTTGTCCAGCCCCTTCAGCTCGTTAATAATTTTTCTTACCATTTTCTCCTGTATATCCAGAATTTCCGGATGCCTCAGTGAAAGGATCTCTTTGTGATCTTCTATATTTCCAACCTGGTTTATATTATTCTGAACATATAGCGGGCTCAGTTTCCATTGCAGCGTATCATAAAAGTTCGAAAACAGGTCAAGTTCAACTACAATATTTCGTTTCCCGGCTTCACGGATGAAATCTTTCAGTCTGCTGAAATAGGCTGAATCCCATTGGTTCAGATCGAATTTGTTTCCGCCGTTCGCGTAACCGGGTTCGTTACTTCGGGCCCAGGGACAGATAAATTTATCCTTACCCGGTGCCAGTGTATTTTCTGCAATTCCGAAGGCACCTGCAGGTTCGATATAAATTCCTGTAAAAGTGCGGGTGACATTCAAATCAGCCGCTGCCAGTTCATCAAGGTAGATAATATAATCAAAATCAAGGTTGATCACCGCACCGTAATGTTCCGTTGAACCGACGAGAATTGTTGGCTTTTCCCTGAAAAGAAAATAATGCGGATTCTCGGGATGAAGGCTGATCGGGACAGGGTTCTTACTGCATGAACAAAAAAGCATGGCCGTGAGTAAAAACAGAAAACTGAATGGGTACCGGCTTTTCATTTTGCACTGTTTAGGTTGGGATACAATCAGGTGGTTGTATGTGTTTTTTTCAGATATTCAAGATGCTTCATTACGTATCTCAGCTCGCTCCATGATATCTGGTCACCGAGGGCTGATTTTACAGGTCCCATGCGAAAGTCATTATCATCAATGTTTTCGGAAATGAGGGCAGTTAATTCCGATGGCACAAAGTCGTCAACAGACAATTCTCCCGTACCGACGAAATGGGCCAGGTGTCCTTCGATAGTGGAAACAGCCATATCTCTGTCCGCGGCTATTTGCGAAACGCTCATGCCCTCTTTATACAGATTGAAGGTTATCAACCGGGTGTCTTGTTTTAATTTGGCAGCCTGATGTTCTGCGGGAACCGGGACCGATGAGGACTCGATATTATTTTCAATACAGTAGGCCTGTATTATTTCAAGCAATTCGGGCCCAAACAGTTTTGATTTTTTCTTCCCCATACCTTTAACTGCAGACAAAGCTCCCGGCGAACGGGGCAGGAATGTCACAAGGGAAGCCATTGTCTTCTGCGGCAGGATCATGTAATGGGGCAGTTTTGTTTCCTTTGCTTTGCTGTCCCTCCATGCTTTCAACCTGCTAAAGAGCGCTGAGTGCCGCACCACACCTGAAAAATCCTCTGCAGGCCTGGCCTTTTTAGCCTTCACCGCGGGTGTTTCGATTGCTGCCTTTGCTTTGGCCTCAAGATAGGTGCGGATGACAAAACCATTTGTGCAGCTTTCGAGACAGGAGTATTTAAGGCCGATATCATTTTTCAGTCTTTCCATGGCTTCCGAAAGTGATTTTTTTACCTCCTTATTATCGCTTTGCCATTGAATATTTTCAAGCTTTTCCAGGATGGAATCCGCAATTTTTCCTGTAAAGAATGAGGAGGCCTTGGAAACCCTATCCTGGAGGAACGGATTCGTTTCAGCATTATCCCCGGACAGAATCAGATTGTGCAACTGGTGATTGAATTTTTCGGAAACTCCTGTCAGGTCACTTTTAATCAGTTCTATTGCCGCATTGAGGTCGGATTCAATATTGCCAAGTATACTGGTGTGATGTTCCTTCACCAGTTTCAGACAGTAATATGCCTGTTTCTGGATCGGGCTGAAATCAAATAGTTCTGTCAGCAGATGATGCTGGTATATTTTTCTTGATTTTTTCAATACTTCCTGGTCGGGATGGTTCTTTTCAATTGCCCCGACAAACCCGGAAACGGTTGGGTCGGTGATGATCCCGCGCTGGGATACCGGGGTGCTGAGCACTATTCCTTCGAGAGTGCGACAACGGCTCAGGGCTACATAAACCTGGCCATGGGCAAAAGCGGCCCTTGCATCAATAATTACCTTATCGAATGTAAGACCCTGGCTTTTATGAATCGTGATAGCCCATGCCAGCTTAAGCGGATACTGGATGAACGTGCCGATTACTGTTTCCTGTATTTCCTTTGTTACATCATCCAGGGCGTATTTCATGTTCTGCCATTCTACCTTTTCTACCTGTATAGTATCGGCATCATCCGGACATTGGACCGTAATTACATCTTCATCGATATCTACGATTTTGCCAATCTTGCCATTGAAATACAGTTTATCTTTTGACATGTCATTTTTTACGAACATCACCTGTGCCCCGGTTTTGAGGTGAAGCTCATAAGCAGTAGGGTAGGAGAATTCGGGAAAATCATCCTTTATTTTCGCTTTATATGTCTTCACCTTGCCGGGAAGCTTCACCAGGCGGGAATCGTTGAGGGACTGCGCCTGGGCGTTATGGGTGGTAAGTGTGATGTATCCCCCGTCGGAATCAGGATCAAATTCAGGATCATACCTCTTGTTTAATTCCTGCAGGGCTGCCGA
>JBGSSA010000120.1:0-38756 GCA_041737295.1 Bacteroidales bacterium
TTGATCGTATGGACCAGTTCCGTTTTGGACTTTCCCTCCCGGCGGAAACGTATGTTGGCTCTGCGGGCCTGAAAATCTTCAAAATTACTGCAGGAAGATATCTCCCGGTAAAGATTTTGTCCCGGGAGCCAGACCTCAATATCATAGGTTTTGGCTGAAGAAAACCCAAGATCGCCGGTACAAAGACTGACCACCTGATAAGGCAGATTCAATTGTTTAAGGACCTCTTCGGCATTATGCAGCAAGTCTTCCAGTTCAAAATAGGAATCTTCCGGATTACAGAATTTAACCAATTCCACTTTATTAAACTGATGCTGGCGGATCAACCCCCGGGTATCCTTACCGTAAGAACCGGCCTCGGAGCGAAAGCATGGGGTGTAGGAAACAAAATATTTAGGCAGGTCCTGAGCGGAAAGGGTCTCCTGCTGATAGAGATTGGTCACCGGCACTTCGGCCGTGGGGATCAGAAAATAATCCCATCCTTCCAGCTTGAACAACTCGTCCCGAAATTTGGGTAATTGACCGGTTCCAACCAGGCTCTGGCTGTTGACCATAAAAGGGGGCAGGATTTCAGTATAGCCGTGCTGGGTGGTGTGCAGATCCAGCATAAAATTAATCAAGGCCCTTTCCAGACGGGCTCCCATCCCTTTATAAACCACAAAGCGAGCTCCGGTCATACGGGTGGCCCGTTCAAAATCAAGGATATCCAGGTCCTCCCCGATCTCCCAATGAGGTCGCGGTGAAAAAGAAAAGGAGGGTTTCTCACCCCAGGTCCGGACCACCGGATTGTCCTCGCTGGTATAGCCCACCGGCACCGTTTCATGAGGGATGTTGGGCAGGGTCAACAGGATGGCGGAAAACTTTTCTTCAATGCCGGCCAACGCCTCATCCAGTTCCTTAATCCGTTTGGAGACCAGACGCATTTCTTCGATCGCTTCCGGGTCTTCCTTTTTCTCTTTTTTCAAGCGACCGATCTGTTCCGAAACCGTATTACGGCGGTGTTTCAGGCCTTCGGCTTCCTGGAGGATCTCCCGACGATCTTTATCCAAGGACTCAAAGGCATCCCAGGGCAGATCCTGACCTCGAAGGGACAGCCGGTCCTGGACCCAGGCCAAACGTTCCCTGATTAATTTTAAATCCAGCATGATTTTTTCCTTTTTTTGAGCTAAGCCCTCATGCCCCTGCGGGGCGCCACGAACGATGAAAATAGGTATTGGGTTCCTTCAAGCCTTCAGCCTTCAGCCTTCAGCCTATTCCAAAAACACATTCTTCACAAATCCATTCTTCCTGATGGAGGACTGATCTGTCACCTTTTTGCCGTTTATAAAATAGTCTTTGATATAAATGTTATTCACCAGGTGGGTGCTGTCATGCCCGACTAAATTGATAAATGTCGGGTTGGCACTGTTATACCGGATGTTGCTAAGATGAATATTGCTGATATTACCTCTTAACGTATCTGTTGTCCACCAGTCAAATCCTTTAATGATCAATTCTATGGTTTTACCCAGTTCTTTTTGATCCATCGGGGTTGTTCCAATAGTAATGCTGTCAAGAATCGGATCTTCGATACAAATGTCCTCAAAACGAACATCTTTCACGTATCCCCTGTCCCCATTCTGAATGTCAATGGCAATCCATGTGAAATGGGGAACCTGGCAATGGGTGAATGAAATATTCCTCATTGTGTCTACAACAGTCTCCAGGCCGAGTTCAATAGGCCTTCCCCAGTCGTTCCATAAAACACAGTTTTCAACGGCAATGTTTTCCATGATATTATGCCGCGCATTATAGGCATGCTTCATCCCCTTCAGTGCAATATTGTCATCAAAGGCCCTGATAAATGTATTCTTTATAGTGACGTTGCTGCTATTTACTATATCAATCCCGTCGGAATTGTAACGCCACAGCCCGATCAGCTTTATATTGTCAATTGCAATGCTGTCGCAATTGGTTGGAACAACAGTCCATTCCTGCGGATCACGGAGTATGATGCCACTGATACTGGCATTTACAACATTCCTCAGACAGATAGGGTTTGGTGCAGCACCCCTTTCAATCTTACTCGCATCAAGTATACCACGTCCAATGATTTTAATATTCCTTGTGTTTTCACTCAGGATAATGCCATGAACAACGGCTCCGCCATCAATAAAAACAGTTTCGTTGCTGTTCAACTTTATAATCCCGGCTTCATGAACTCCCGGACCAAAATAATGCACTTTCGGATCCTGTTTATCAATTTTGAATTCTTCTACCGGATTGGCAAAAATATGCAGGGCATGATGATATCCATTCACTTCCACAATGAACTGGCATGGTTTGGATATCGATAATTTTATTGTGTTTCCTTCTACAACAGGAACAATTTCATATTCCTTCGGCCTGATATCCAGTGTCTCGATCTTCTTATCCGAATTGATCGTTATCTCCGTTTTTCCGTTCAGATCGAAATACGCGAATGAGGCAATTTCAGTCTGGCTGAGAGGCCTCTGGTAGCCCGGCCAGATTTGGTTAACCGGCAACCTTGAAACCCTGGCCTGGTAAACAAATGCCGGTTTACCATCCACAAGCATCTCAAAATCATTTGATTTCAATTCCGATTCAGGTGCAGTATACAAAATTGTTTTTGACCGGAAGCCGCATGATGCTGCCAAAAAGCAAGCCATTGCCAGGATAATCTGTTTCATAGTGTAGGTTTTATTTTTCCGGAATCCATGTAAATACCTTTTTCCCTTTCCAACTATCCACCGATGCATAGTCTGTCATGTGGATCATTCCATCTGTAGTTGGAACAAGGAACTGCATTTTTGTTGTTTTAAGGATGGGAGTTTCGGGTTGAATATCCACATACCCGTCTTTTGAAATAATCGTAACCGGTTTGTCAAAATCCGGATCGATGTTCTCGTCCCGCGCCAAAACCACCGGACCCATTACAAGGGCCTGAAAATGATCTCCCTTTCGGTTACTCCCTTTTGGCGCATCAATTACATGACACCGCATATCCAGCAATAACTCTATCTGGTCTCCGCTGGTCCATTTCCGGTCAATATCGGCATATGTACCCGGCAACCCATCGATGAGTTCTCCATTTACTGTAAGTTTTGTTTCCCTGCTCCATGACGGGATCCTGAGCCTGATGCTAAATTTTCCCGGTTTTTCCGGAGTTACGAACACTGATATTTTTCCGGATAAGGGAAAATCCGATTTGATGTCCAGTCTGACTTCCCTGCCCTGCGGTGTTTGCGCCGTTGCCACTGCAGCATTATAAAGATTTATGACCGGACCCCTGTTTGAATTCATAACCGCCACGTAGGGCAAATAGGCCAATCCCATCGGTCCGTTTAAATTGCAGCAGGTAACATAAACCCCATCGACAATTCCGCCCCAGCCTTCGGGATTTGTTTTTACACCATTCAACAGGTTGACATAACTAAAGCCATCTCCCGCAGGTTTCATTGCCCCTGTCAATCCATTATAGGCATATTTTTCGATCATATCCACGGCCAGCGGATCTCCGTTCAACCGGAGTATCTGGGAGCAGAACTTCACCCAGGTAACGCCCACGCAGGTTTCCATCATACGGCTCATATCCGGATTTGTCTGTTCAAGGGCAGTATTATCCCACGCTTCTCCCATTACAGGAGGATGGTAAGGCTGATCGCCCCCTCCATTCCCGATAAGGGTGATTTCGTGGGTGATAATATTATGATAAAGATTTTCAAATGCGGTTTTCCAATGATCATTCCCAGTCACACGATAGTATTCCACAAGTCCCTCAAAAAGGGACATCATTTCATAAGCCTTTGGATATACCCCGCCGATTTTTTCAGGAACAACGTTATTGTAGGCATCCTCAATAATCCGGAAACCCTTTGCGCCACCGCCTGTTTCAACGATGTACGTGGCAAAATCGAGATATTTCTGATCCTTTGTCAGGTTGTACAACCGCATAATGGGTTCAAGAATCGTGCTTGATTCGATATGATTGGGACTCCAACCCTGATCGGTTATGGAAACCTTTGGTGCCGGACCGATCTGGTCAACCAGGCAATCGGCCTCATCGATCATGGCTTTCAATACCGCGGGGTCTTTATCCACCTGCATGTAATATTCATCCAGGCCGAGCAACACATATTTACGTTCCCACAGATCCCCTCCCGGTCCATCGGGTTGCTGTGCAACAGGGGAACAGCTGATACTACCATTTTCCCGCTTTGTACCAAGCAGGTCCTTTACCGAAGCCTGAAGAATTTTCTTCAGTTCGGCATCCTGTGTATATCTGTAAAACATGCATCCCGACCGCATGGCTTTGCCCCACATCTCACCCTGTGCAAAAAATTCCCTTCCTGATATGAATTTTTCAACAAATCCGGAATAGGGAACCACCCCTTTGTTCCAATGACTGATGGAGTTCTGAATATAGTCTTCAAAATAGCCTGTGAAATGAATTGAATTGGCAGTTAGTGGAGTAAACTGATCCGTCACTTTTGACGAAGGACGGCATGCAGAGAGGGCAACACAAACCAAAATAAGAATCCCTGATTTTTTCATTGAAAACATTCTTTCTACTGAGTTTTTATTTCCTGGCGCATGTACCTGATCTGATCGTAAAACCAGTTATAATCGTCCTCTTTGAAGAAGGGATATTTTTTCTCGCCCTTTCTCCAGCCAACCTGGGTGGCATAAAAAACATACAGCCACCATTTTCCTTCGCGGTAAGTTACCAGGGCCTGGGGTATCTGATTTGCATCAATACCGGGATCCGGATCAATAAAGTACATTTTTTCCCACGTGATCCCGTCAGCTGATTTGGCCATATGAATCTGCCTTCCCTGCCAACCGGATACAATTTCCTTCCCGGCAGGCGCAGTTGATTTTGTATACCCCGGGGCATCTGAAAAGGAATAATAACACGATCCGATTTTCACCACTTCAGGATTCGGCCATCCCGTTAGCAAAGGGTTTTCAAGGGGATGTGCAAATTCAAATTTTCCCGTTCTGAAATCTCCTTTATTCAAAGCCAGGCCCATGTATAGCCCGGGGTTAGCGGCATTGTAATAATCAAAATAGAGCCTCCAGTTTCCTGCTTCATCATCCCAGCGAAGACAGGGACGATGAAAATCGCCGATCCGTGCCGGGGAAGGATCAGGCGGATATTTGTTGTCAACCGCTGCGATGAGCAAAGGTTTGTCGGTTTTCGTCCAGTGAATGCCATCGGGAGATGTTGCCCCAACCACACACTGGATCATATGCGAGGGATAGCCTGCAATGTCCTTGTTCGAAAATTCAGGGGGTTCAATCGGCTCCTTGCTGTTCGGATCCGTAAATGCTTTGGATGTGGCGCTATAGGCCATGTAATACATCCCGTCCTTATAGACCACGGAAGGATCCCCGGCATGAAAAGTATCGTAGTAATTATTCACCGAATCGGTGGATGCATATAAAACAGATGCCCATTTAGTGTTTATTTTGTTTGAATCCCAGCTTCCGTCCTTACAATAAACTTCCCATGTATCCAGATCTTTTCCCCGGGCGAAGTAGATGGCATCCATGCCTGCAATATCCGTGTTACCAATATCCACAATCCATCCGAAAAACCACATGCGATAGGGATAAGCACTATCGGGGACCTCTACAATGCATGGATTATATGCGTGCATGAATCCGTCAAACGCCGATTTATAGTTTCGTTCCCAGCCTTCAAGAGGAAATTCGGGACAAGTGGTCATGGATAATGTGGGAACAACCGTTTCAGTACTCTTTTTCTGAACAGTCTGACATTGCGAGAAAAGGAATGTCACTGACAAAAAAAGGATGCCCTTTTTCAAAATCGAAAAATCAGTTTTCATATTGTAGTGTATTAATTATCTAATTCTTTTCGCAGTTTGCAACTGAGCCTGATTAAAACTATCTTCTCTTCACCAGTTTAATTGCCTTTTTCGTACCGTCTGTACTTTTCACAACCATCAAATAAATGCCCGGTTGCAGGTCCGATCCGATCCTGCTTGTTGTGGAGCCATTCCTGATGGGCTGCAGCTCAGTGAGCTGACCCAGCAGATCATACAACTCCAGCCTGTCGGTTGGATTTTGAGTATGTATCACAAATTCTGATGATGAAGGATTGGGCATCACAACAACGGCATTTTCCGTCAGGGTGGCCACGCTGGTGGGATTAAAAGCGATCTCTATCCTGTGAATGGTTACTATACCCTCGAAATCAAAACGCAGAACCTGGTCCCCTGCTGTCAACGCTACATCTGTTTTAACATCGAACCAGGGTTCAGCGGTTCCGGTACTCCCCACATCCACTGTGGCCATATCTTCACCGTTGGTACTGATGACAACAGTCTTTGCTCCATTGGATCCAGGCACCCTGAAGTTGAATTGATAATTTCCCGTTGTTGCTACATGTACCGGGTAATCAACAAATCCATACCCGCTCTTTATGTTCATGCCACCGTCGCTATCCGTTGAATTCGTAATTGAAACACTCTTGCCTTTTCTATAGTCCTCAATTGTAAGTGAACCCGGAACCGGCATGGCGGATTTAACTGTGAAGCTCAATAAGTTCGATTCCGCTGTCACTCCGTCATTGTCAAGGATGTCTGCCGACAGGGTATGCTCACCGGTGGCGAGGTTTTTTACCGGGAATTCCAATTCGGTTTCCTGGGCGATGAGTTCATCATTATCATACACCTTTACATTTTCAACTGATCCGTCGGGATCAACCGCATGTACTATAGCCACTGTATCGAACGTGCTGAAGTAGTTCTGTACTGCATTAAATTCAAGGGATACCGAAGGAGACTGGTTGTATTTAAACAGCATGGAAGGAGCAATGCTGCTTTTTTCCAGCTCAGAACCGGCTAGTTCAACATCAAGCAGTTTAGTATTTTCTGCCTTTGTAATGTAATCCACCGTAATCGGGTGTTTTCCGGGCATCAGCTTTATCGTGCCGGATTGTTCGGTTGCACCGGAGGCAACCACAAGGGTGCTACCAATGTATAATTTTGCCGACAGGTCTGTATTGAGGGTAAAAGTATAGGCATCCTTTGCGGGCACCTCGATAAATCCGGTATACCGCAACCCGAAATTAGCTGCCAGCTCAAGGGGAACATCAAAACCGGACGGGAAACCCGTATGGATGATCTTCTGATCGAAAAAGGAGGGGATTGTATCAAACACCCCTTCATACAGGTCAAACCGGATCCCCTGGTTGATGCCTTCGGGATATTCCGCGTTGCGGTACCGGTCATCCGACCATTCTACCTTATATACATAGTTGAACCGTGCACCCGGGGCTACATCACCGTTCTCATAGAAATCCATGATATTGCCTTCATCCTGCATGTTATCGCTCCACTTGAATTCAAAGTCGATCCCCTTTTCGGCAGTCAGGCCAAAGACTGACCGCTTTACCTTAATTACAAGGGTCTTTCCGTCAATTACATAACCCCCTTTTCCGGCAGAATTCCAGTTCCATGAACTCACACTTTTTTCAACATACGCGGAATCCCCGGGATTCAGGCGGTTTATGATAAAATCATATCCTTCCCAGCCCGTGGTTTTATTGCGGTCGATGTCGATGAAAAGGCGCATCCATTTCGGATCGGCTTTGTCAGTCAGGTCTTCTGCAGTCTCAACATAGAAATAAAGATAATCTGCATCCCGGGCAACTTTGGCTCCAACAATGTCATTTCTTCCGGTTGTGTTTGTATACACCAGTTCGGTTCCCTGCCCGGCATGATTCCTATGCAATGTATTGCCTTTGTAGGACAAAAATTCGGGTTTTACACCTGTCCAGCTGGCCAGATCATCCAATGCAATGGTTTTGGAACCCGACGCGGTATCCTGGCTCTGCATTCCTTTAAATTTACGGACATTGCTGACGAGCTGCATATAATATACATCGCCTTTATTGCCCCATGATTTGACCGGCTCAAGATCGCGGCTTTTTTCAGCATTGTATTCATCCACAAATGCAAATGGCTGCACGTCCCAGTCAAAATGGCGGCCGGCAATCCATTCGTTCCAGCCGGTAACAAATACCAGGTCGGGATCCAGTTCAAAAGCACGGCTCCATTGTTCCTGGAAATTAAGTCCTTTTAAATAAGCATCAGGGCGGGTATCCTGCCCGTAGGCTTTTGTATAACTGCGACCATAGGTAAGCGGGGTATTGAAACCGGATGCATGGCCGCCGCTGGCATCGGATGCATTCTGGGCTACACCAACTGTAGCCTCCTCATAGCCTCCACCTTCCTTGGGACCGAATCCATGCTGGGGATAATTTTCAAGCCAGCCCCATTGATCATTGCGGCTTGGCCCATTAACATAGTCGGGTTGTCCGGGACGAAAGGTAAAAAAGTCCTTTATCTCATTTACAGTTTTTTGATCAGCCGAACTTGTGACTGCAATTGGAATATGATTGGTTCCCGTGGTAAGAGGGGTAAAAACCAGTTGCTGATCATATGAAATCTCACTTTCATAATTTCCGGCCACCTGGATTCCTGCGAAAAAACTCACAGCGGGATCCTGGCTGTCAGTCCACTTCCAGACTCCCACGTCTTCGGTTCCATTGCTTAATTCCCACACATAATCACCCGCCTCCTGGGCGTCAAATGTCAATTCGAGTTTTTGATTATCATTGAAGTTAATGAAAGTTTTTTCAGCTACAGGAGTTCCGGCTACACTGGTGGCATAATTCGTATTCCATTTATATAAACTGAATTTCATATTACCCACATTATTATTGTAGCTGGGACAAGCCGCATTAATTGCATAAAAAGGGGCAGTGGCTGTAAATTTCAATCCGGCAAAATTTCCGGTTTGAGCAACCAGACTTTCAGGATAGGCCATGATCAAAGGCTTGCCTTTCCACTTGAACCAAAGGTCTTCATATAAACCAGGCTGATAAACTTCCGTGTATAATTGATACATGGATGCCATGGAATTTGAACCCGCGCTGAAAGGCAGCAAAAAGGCAACCTGTGGTGTTTTAACGCCATCTTTCCTTGCCTGATCCCAAACCTGGAACAACACCGTATAAGATGTCCTCCAGGTGAGGCTCCCGTTTGTGCAATCAAAAAAAACTACATCTACACCGGCATCCGCAAGCATTTCAGCATGCTTGCGGAGAATCCATTCATCAGTGGTTCTATAGTAGCCAAACAAGGGTTCATCCCACCAGAATACTCCAGGGGATATTCCCTGCCAGGCAGGATGATCTTTATCTGCAGCCGCTTCAGGGTATTGCTTCAGAATTTCGGTAATATTCATTACCGGCGAAAAATAAGCATTCCCATCGGTATGCCATGTCCAATAGAACATGCCAATGTACTTGTCATTTTTTGCAGATCCTGTCTGGTTTGCTTCAGGCAGCTGCCGGTTAAGACCATCTGTAGCAGTCCAGTGGTCACTGGTAATATTCCAGCTTTGAGAAAAACCGGTCAGGAAAGGAAAAATAAAAACAGCAAAAAATAAACAGCGGACTATAGAACGTTTCCTCATGATCAATTGAATTAATGTCGGGTAATAGAGAATTAAAGGTTTATTGAAAGTTTTACCTCAACAGGCAATGGAGTATCTGAAACCTGGTCCATTTCCGTTTTTGAAAGCCTGTAACGGGTATTCACACCGTTGGCTGTAATTGTAACCGTATTCAGGCCTTTGGATAAATCCTTAACCGGGATTTCACAAGCCACCTCAGTCAACGCGTCAAACAATACCTTTTCACCAACTGAAACCGTGTAATTTTCAGGATCTTTGCCAATTACCGACCAGGTGATCTTAACGGATTCACTGGTCTTTTCGCTGATATTTGCCGCCATAATGGTGCTATTCATGTCCTTTTCATTGAATACGTCCATAAGGGCTTTGGTCATGTTCAGGTAATAGAAACCCCATCCGCCTGTTTTATCGCGCAAGCCCGGGGCAGTTAACGATACCGGTTCAAAATCATCACTGAACTCCATGCTGTGCTCATCTAGATAAATATCATGATTCTCTCCCAGGCCGTGACCTTCAGGTTGTCCGGCAAATTCATTGAACTGATGCAGGAAAATTACCGTGGGTTTGGATTTCAGGGCATATTTAAAAGATTCGATATAGGTTGTTCCACCCCGTTTACCCCAGGTATTGGGGGCTGTCCAGCCCAACGGCTCAAAAAATGCATTTGTCACAGTAATAGCTTCCGGTTTACCGTCTTTATAGGTGACCATCGGTTCAAGTGAACCATCCATCCATGACCAGTATCCCAGTTCATGATGACGCGTCACCTGGTTTTGTGAGGACATCCAACGGATCGTAAATTTTGAATCATCAACAGGTCCCTGGGCTCTGCGGAAAGCATCCAGTTCCGTTTCACTCAATGAAAGTGTTTGTTTAAAGAAAGGAATTTTGAATGCAGATTTTGCTGTACCCTTCTTGCTGCCAAGCGCACCAGTATCAAGGATTATCATCAGCGGTTTTCCTTCAAATTCCTGAAACAGTCCTTTAAAGCGCGGGTTCAATACGTAATTCTGGTAAATCCACTCCAATTGTTCGTTTAGCGCAACCATTGTAGCCGGAGGTCCGTTGCTGATTCCAGGCATAAGTGCCACTTTCGGAACGTCGATTCCTTCATCGCGCATTTTAGCCAGTACTTCAAGAAAAACAGTAGTGGCATGTACAATAGAACGGGCACCACCATCAATTTCGTTCCAGTGTTTTTTTGACCATATATGATTAGACCAGTCGGGCATAATGAAGTGTACACCCAGATCCATGAACCACAATACATGTTGCCGTATAACATCCTCATTATATGAGTCATATATACCAACAACAGGGATTGCCTCTGCTGAAGAAAACAAACCGGGACCCGGTATGAACCAGGATTCCCATTGAACACAGAAAAGATGGCCGTTGTCAACCGGTGCGGGCATAATTCTTCGTTTAACATTTACCTTGCATATATTGGACATGCTATCGGATGCAGGCATAATGCTTCCGGCAACGAGAAATTCTTTTCGGGAGGTTCCCATCCAGGTATCCTGGTCAGCTTTCACGGCAATGACCTGAATTTCCTGGTTGCCCGGATTGGGCATCGGAAGAAGGAAGGTTGCATTTCCATTTGAATCAGGGCGCTCATGCGATCCCCACCGGCGCTGGTTCACATAAGGCAGTAATAAAATGTCTTTAGGGGCTTCTCCTGCTTTGATATTAATATGGGCAGTCACCATTATGGAATGGCCCATGGCAATTGAATCCTTGTCGGTTTTAACCGTAATGGGTCCTTTTGATGAATTCCCGCCACAGGCAAGACATCCAAGAATGATACCGCAGGCAACGGTAAGCCGGACGAATGATGTTAATTTCATAATAGGTTTAGGTTAATCAGTGAAAGTGCCGTATGAGTAAGGGTCTGTTATTGGCAGCGATAGGACCGTAGTAATGGGATATATACAGTCTGTATAAAAAGGAAAAGGAGAGTCATCAATGAATAATTACTCTCCTTTTCACTGTAATCGATTTCGAAGTGATTCTATATCACTCCATTAGTTAAATGTGAACCTACACTTATTTAGAAATTACAACTTTCTGTGTAGATACTTCCTTACCTGATTTAATTGTTACTGAATAGATGCCATTGGCAAGGTCAGAAACGCTAACTGATGAAGCATTCTTAACACTCTTTACAACACGTCCTTCAACTGTTCTGATGGTAATGTCGGCATTTGTGCTTCCCTTTACATTCAATACGTCCTTTACAGGGTTAGGATAAGCAACGAGTGTTTCAGCTTTTGCAGCAGGCTTGATTGCAGTAGGAATAATTTCAATCTGCTCTGTGTTTCCAGCTTTAATATGCGCCCAGATTTCAGCTTTATTCTCATCCCAAATAGCTTTCTTTTCCGGCCACCAGTTCAGGTCACCAAGAGGAAGACCTTTTTCAATAGCACCATTCAGATACTCTTCATTGGTATAGGTTCCGTCAAAAACTGGCCATACGTCATTGATTGCCAGATCACCGCTAGGTACCCACCAGTACTGTGCCCATTCAGTTGCAGGAGGATAATTAGCTGCAGGCTGTCCAAGTGCGTGTACATAATTGGCCGGGCTTGCCCATGCAATCATATCAGTTTCATGGTCATAAATAGTTACATCAGTCCACTCGGGATCAACATCCTCGATTGTATTGCCATATTTGAAATTCGGAAAATCCTCACTGCCGAACATTTGTGCTTCCCTTGAATTCAACGTGTCACGGGGCCAGGTGAGGGGATAAAGATATACACCAGGCAGTTTGGGAGTCTGAGCTGCGCAGAATTCGTTCATTTCGTCAATCAGGTCATAGAAACCCTGGGCCCTGTAAAGAGCATTATACTGAACAAAATTCGGGCGTGTGGAAGGCATAACTTCACCGTCCAGTGTATCGGCATAGATAAGGTTTGGCTTGGGCATGCTGGGGTCTCCACCCGGCATAGGCTGCCAGTTATTAGCATAAGCATTAACCTGGAGGTCGAACATCAGGTTGTTTGTCCAGTATTCTTCCATTTTCAACGTTGTCCAGTCAATCTGGCTCTTTGCAAAAACGAAAGTATTGTGGTTGAAAGCCACTACGTTATTAACCATGTCGCCGAAACTACCCTGGAAAACATTCATACCCATACAAACGAAGGTATTGTTTTCAACCCATAAGGTATCAAGACCTTCACCTGCGCCGGTATTGGAGAAATTAAAGAAGTGACCATCATTCGGGCTCAACATGTGACCATGGTCAATTACAAGGTTATTGGTAAAATAGCATTTATTAACGCCACCTGAACCGGTAACACCCTGGCCAACACAAGCAGGATGAAGAACACATTTGTCAACGATAATGCGTGCAGCTGAATCACTTTCAACAAGCCATTCATTAGCTACCTGACCATTAATGTCTGCATTCACAAAATAAATGTTCTTCAGTGTTATGTCGCCCTTGGCATCAAACATCTTAGAAAAAGTAGCGCCGTTAACGTCGGTACCTGTCTGCAGAGTTGCAGGCATTCCGCCTTCTTCCTCAGGTGCGCCGCCGATAATCTGCAAATGATAATCTACGTTCTCAATCGGTGCGTCCAAACCATACCATTCACCAGCGGTAAGTTCATAAATTTTATCACCACCGTTGGCAGTAATAGCTTCATTCAACGTTCCTAAACCGGGCTCAACTACCAGGACGTCCTGGGCGATGATGTTCCCGATAAACAGGAAAGCCAGAAATGTAATCATGTAAAATTTTCTCATTGTAATAGATTTAAATTAGTATTAATTGAAAAGTTAATAATTTTCATTTGAGTTCAGGGTGCAATTTCTCTCCTTTCTTTTATTGGGGTTAGTAATATAGTTTATATAAAACAAACATGGAAAGTGTGATCTTATTTTAGAAAGCTATTTATGTTTTCGAAACAGGTAATGCTATCATTAAAATATTTACCATGCATTCCGGCATAGTTGTTATTACAAGTTTAGGATTTAAATTTATGCCTGTCAATTTTTTTTTGTTGTTTCTTTTGTACTTTTTAGGCATTTACATATATAAAATGACACTAAATGTTTTTGTACCAATTAATAATTACCTAACCTGGTTAAAGTATTGCGCCTGTTCAATAAACAAATTCCTGCCGGCTGTCCATTCCTGAGCAACCTTTTGAAGTCTTTCTATTATGTGATGAAACTCCGGATTAAGTTACACATTTTTTTGTTCATGGGGATCGATTTTCAGATTATATAACGCTCCATCGGGGCCTTTTGTACTTGTGTCCATGAACGAATCCTGCTTGCACTCTGCTTTTCAGACCCTTACCCGGCGACCTGCCACCTGTCGGAATTCCTCAAACATGCACTCACCAAGAGGTATTCAACTGCGAAATATGCAAGAGAAGTTTGTGGTATTTATTTCTTTTAACGGAATATGTAAAATGTTTAACGCAAAGCTCGCAGAGTTATACGCAAAGCTCGCAACGTTCTATTTTGAGGGGCCTGGCTTTTTGAGGCCGCTGAGAAATCTCATTGCATTCGATTGACTTTTCCGGAATTGGATATTGCTAATCTTCAAAATCTGCGCCCCGCCACCTATAACCATAAAAAAACAGGAGAGGAAATCCTCTCCTGTTAGTCTGACAAAATATTTATACCAAAACAGGGCTAAATAAAGCCTCAGCTGCGAAGTTTATTTTTTCACGAATTTACTTGTGTAAATTACACCTGTTTTTGTTTCTGCTTTTAAGAAATAGATACCCTTATTTAAATCAGCAATATCAATGTTCTTCGTAAATGAGTTTTGCATTTCAATACTCTTCATGAGTGTTCCGGCAACATCATAAACTTTTACGAATTTTAATTCGCTGTCACTTCTAACCGTTATCATGTTTTGACTTGGATTAGGATAAGCAAGAAGTGATCCACCCTTTACAGGTTTGATTCCGGTTACATCTGATGGAATCAATACAGCATCAATGACATGTACAACTCCGTTATCAGCCTCGATATCAGCAACTGTTACCTTGGCATCATTAATAAATACACCATCATTGTTGATTGTCACGGTAATATCCTTGCCCAGAAGGGTAGTGGCCACCTGTCCGTCGGAAAGATCGGTTGACATGACTTTTCCGCTTACCACGTGGTAAAGGAGAATATCTGCCAGCGTGCCGGTTGGGTCTTCAAGAAGTGCATCCAGCGTGCCTTCGGGAAGAGCGGCAAATGCATCATCCGTAGGAGCAAATACGGTAAATGGACCATCGCCTGACAGGTCATCCGCCAGTTCGGCAGCGATTACAGCTGCTTCCAGCGTAGTGTGATCAGGGCTGCCAACAATAATATCAACAACAGTATTGGTTAAACTAATCTGGTCTTCATTCAGCGCTAATAAATGAGCCATTATCATATCCTTATTGGATTCCCATAATGCTTTTTTATCAGCGTACCAGTTCAAGTCTCCAAGTGGAAGTCCTTCAGTAGAGGCAGTTAACAGTTCAGGATTTGTGTAGACACCATTAAAGCGTGGCCATGTTTGAGGATATTCAGCCATATCAACACCATTCCAGCTATCAATATCCCAATTGTAACCCGGAAGAGCATTCAGATCAACACTACCCGGTTCAAATATATTGCCCTGGAACCATCCATTTATAAAAGTACCCACACTATCCTCCATATTGGTAATCCTGGCATCTACCCATTGAGGGTCAATATCATACATATTATGATTATATTTCATAAAAGGCCAGTTTACATCATCGTTCAGTATCCTGTTTTCTCTGCTTGAATCAGCCGGGGATACAACCGGTATGCCGGCATAATCAGTAGGAGTATTCTCATCCCAAAGCATCGGTATGAGATAGATATCCCGGTCATAATTAGTCTTTGCATTCGACACCAGGCTTTTCAACTGGGGCGAATTGTATTGAAGGTTCCGCTGCCAGAACATTTTTCTTTGTGACGGCAATGTTTCATTTATCAATGAACCGTTTCCATCATCAACCTGCATTGTATCAATACTTGTAAGGCTAAGCATGGTATTACCCAGTCTGTAATCGGGGAAGAATTGTCCCCATGCATATAACTGTGCATATATGCTTGGATCCACCATCAGGTTGTTGGTAAAAAAGAAATTCGGGTCATTGTATGACTTTTTAATCCATACATCATGCCAGAGAATCGTGTTATGGTTTATCCAAACAAATCCATTGGTTGGTTGTTGAGCAAAACCACGGGCAAGAAAATCCTGTCCCGAAGAAACAAATGTATTATTCTCAACCCAGAGCGTATCAAATTGCTGACCTTGTATCCAGCCACCATCATTAGGCGAACTTATATAACCATTGCGAATGATCTGACTGTTGGTCAGATACAGCTTGGAGTGATTACCCGTAGCTCCACCTCCAAAAGTGTAGTTAATTCCCGCAGGATCAATAACACAATTGTCAATGACAACGCGAATTGCAGCATTAAAATTCATAACCACGGTCCCGATAGTTCCTGAAAAATCCTGATCGGCAAGAAAAACATTTTTAAGCGTCAGGTCGGTAAATAAATTGAACAAACTGGGAAAAACAGAGCCGTCCTGTGCATTACCAACCTGGATAACGGCCGGAAGACCATCAGTTTTTTCACCAATAATTTGCAGTCCCGATAATTCCGGACCGGCTTCAATAATAGCATCCAGACCATACCAGGCACCAGCTTCGAGCTTGTAAATTTTAGCATCGCCATTCGCAAGAATAGCTGCATTTAAAGTCCCAAGTCCAGGTTCTACCATTAGGGTATCCTGTGCAAAGGAAATACTACTAAGACCAAATAATGCGGCCCCAATAATACCCATAAAGTTTAGTTTTCTCATGTTTAAAAATTTTAGGTTAGTAAAAGAAAAAGGAGAATCAAACGTAATAATACTATTGTTATAAATCTGAAAATTAAGCATCTTCAAAAAAGTCAATCAGGTATAAAGTTATGTGAAACAATCTAACAGTTCATTCTAAAATGAATATCTCAATCCAAGATCTGCCGTCCAGCCATAACTTTCTACATATGTTGGCCTGCTGTCACCCTGATTATATTGCTTTTCCTGGTTGTTATTCAAATTAGCCACATTGAACAATAACTCCATCCCTTTTATGGGCAGCCCCAGTTTGCCCTGCAGCCCCCACCTGTAGAATGCATTTTTATAATTATCAAATTCCTCCTGAACGGCTCTATTGGTGAGTATGGCTCCTATATATTGGAATGATACATAGATATCAAATTTTTTATAACTGAAACCAAGCGAAGCATTGGCCAGGGATTTGGGCTGGTTAATCATCATTCCCATAAATGTCGAATCGCTCCGAACCTTTTCAAAGATAGGCCTTCCGCTTTCCGTTGTACCTGTTTGCACAATATTTACCTCAGAAAAAGGATAAGTTGTCTCATTCTTCAGAATGGAATAATTTGCTGTTAAGGAAAACAAGTTAAAAGGACTTGGTAAAAACCGGAAATCCGTCTGCCATTCTATTTCAAATCCTTTTACAGTTGAACTATATTCATTATTGTACCACGAGGCAACAAGTACCTCGTCATTGCTTTGAAAGGTTGAAACAACAGGATCGCTCGTAACCCTCATCCAGGATCGGTACCATATTTTATCCTGAACTGTTTTATAAAAACCATTCAGTGAAAGCAATCCGATTTTATTATTAAAAATCGAAAGCATTACATCATAATTGGTCCATAACTCAGGCTTTAAATCAGGATTCCCATAGGTATATGAAAATGGTTTTAACCCATTTTCAAGGTATTCAAAGGGGATAATGGAATTGTAGTCAGGACGATGGATGGTTTGCGTATAAGAGAATTGCAGATTTGCCCATTTTATAGGTTTAATTTTTAAGTGAACCATTGGGAAAAAATGTCCGTTTTGCTGGGAAGCGGAAGTAGTATACCCGGGTAATCTGATACCTTCATCCAGTGCACGCTGAACAAACCAGCCGGTCATTTCATCCCTCATGTTCTCATAGCGAACCCCTGGTATAAAATCAACTTTTTTACCTATGCTGATTTCAGCCATTGCATACCCTGCATAATAATCTTCAGCAATTGTATTGTCATCAACCACACTTCGACGCAAATCATAATAACTGATCATCCTTTCCTGGCCAAATATCGGTTGCCATGCGGTCCCTCCAAGTCCGAGGTAATAACCGGTTATATCCTGCCACCAATTATATACCTCATTTAATCTATTGATATCCGGAACCCATCCAAAACTGTAGTCAGTTCCCTGCAGGAATTTACTATTATCTTCCACATACATGTTTTCCATAGTAACAGCTTGCTGAGTATTTATCGATACCCAGGGCAATGCCCAGTCAATGCCGTCGCCTGTACCTTGTATCCCTGAAATAAGTTTATGGAAAGGCGGCCCTCCATAAACCTTGAAATCTGCATTGTGACTTCTGTTTTTGTGCTTGTATTGCCCACCCATCTTTATCTTTCCGCTGATAAAATCTGTTAGTTTAAAGGGCACTGTAACATCTGCATGCGCATCAAATTGTTTTTCATCCATCCAATCTTCACCATCTGAACCGGGGCCATATAAACCAAAATTCTTTAAATTTTCAGGGGTAGGCTCGTCATTGGCCATGCTAATTATTTCAACCAAAGGAAGACTTCTTTTTTCCTGTGTTCCGTCTTCCGGATTGAAGCCAAACGGATTGTGAACATTCATAGCAATACTTTTGCTATGACTGTTTGATAAGGAATATGCTGTTCCATAATCCACCTGAACTATTCCCAGTGTATGCTTGCCTATAACTGCCCCGGAATAAATGTACCCATCTCCTTTTGACTGATTTGTATTATAATCGACCCCACTTTTGGGATTAAAATTCTTGCTCATTGAAAAATTGTCCGTAGGGTTATAGGAAAAGAAATTGGAAAACTGAATAGTTGATTTGGGTGAAAAACGGTAGTCGAATACAAGCGTGCCCGAACTTCTATGTATAATGTTGTTGATATCATTTAAACCGATACCATTCACATACATGGGTTCAAACTCTCCGGCCGGGGCATTGTTGGACTCAATGGCGTAACTGGCAGCCAGCGTTTGAGTACTGCGGTTGACCCTTTCAACGCTCGCACCAAAACTTACACCCAGTTTGTCTTCAAAAAAGCGATTACTTATTTCCCCGAATATTTTATAGTTTTTCCAGTCGTTATTCTGATTATTATACCCCCCCTGGAGCGTTAAACTACTATGTAATCCGGAGCGAGCCGTTTGTAACAACATATTAACTGTACCTGACACTGAATTTGCATCCATATCAGGAGTAAGTGATTTGTATACTTCAATACCCTGTAAAGAAGACTGTGATATTCCACTTAAGTTGGCATTTCTGCTGGTCCCCTTATTGGAAGGAATTTCAATCCCGTTCAATAAGACTTTATTGTATTCAGGAGCCATACCCCTGATTACAATATCGCTGGCTTCACCTCCTGAACGCGTAACAGAAACTCCGGGTAAACGACCTATTGATTCGGCTGCGTTAGCATCAGGATTATTCTGAATTCTATCAGTAGAAACAACATTTTTAATTGATATGGCCGCAAGTTGCTGATTTATTGCAGCCATTTGACCTTTTGACTGGGCGCTGATAACAACTTCTTCCAGATTTGTACTTTTACTTGTCAGAACAGTATTGAGGGTAAAGCTCTGGTTATTCTCGATAGCTACTTCAAACTCCTGTGATTCATACCCTATGTATATCACATGAACTACAAATTTCCCTGTTGACAATGATGAAATAACAAAATAGCCATCTAAATCTGTAACAGCACCAATTTGTGATTTCAGCTCAATCCTTTGCCCACCTTCAATTTTATGGGTAATTACAATATTGGCAAAAGGTAACGGCTCGCCTTCACTGCTGGTAACCCTCCCCTGCAATGTACCTGTGCCATAAGCGGAAGCTACGCCTGACAAACAGATCAGAATAGAAACAACAAACTTTTTTAATATCCTGAAAATTTTCATCTTGCTCTTTTTTTTTAATTATTTGAATAATCAGTGCGTTGGTTTTAACAGTTGATTAACATTATTGTTTATTTCTGCAAGAAAGTTGTTATTACAAGTTTAGGACTTTAATCTATCAAAATTAATTCTTTTTAAAAGTATTTTTTGTATCTTTTTGACATTTATATATATAAAATGACACTATTAGTTATTGTAATTTTTACATAACTGAATTTCGATTAATGCATACTTCGCCTAATCAATTATCATGTTTGTACCCGCAGCCCAATCCTTCGCCAGAATGCACAAATCATCAATTATGCCTTGATATTCCGGATCAAGGTACACGTTGATTTTTTCTTCCTGGTCGGTTATCAGATTGTATAAAGCTCCATCGGGATCCTTAACCCGGCTGTCCATGAAAAAATCAAGCTTCCACTCAGCAGTTCTAACCATTACCCGGCGACCTGTACCCTGTCGCAATTCCTCATACATGCTCTGGCTATGGTCAATTTCTGAAAAACAAGCTTTGCGCCATGTCTTTCTTTTGCCCTGAATAAGCGGAACCAAACTGGCTCCTCTTATACCTTGCGGCACAACTAAGCCTGAAAGCTCCATCAATGTAGGAACAAAATCAACCAATTCCACTGGTTCCGTAATAGTTGTACCGGGAAGGATTTTCCCCGGATAACGGATGATGAGAGGGACCCTTACATTAGCTTCATAAAAAACCCTCTTTTTCCACAGCCCGTGCTCTCCGAGCTGGAATCCCTGGTCGGATGTAAATGCAATTATGGTATTATCCAGTTGTCCGGCTTTTTCAAGTGCATTGATTATACGTCCTACCTGCACATCCACCAATGACACCATGCCGTAATAGGTTCCCCTGCATATTCCTCTTTGTTCAGGTGTCAGGTCAGCACCGCAATAAGTGCGCAAGGGGCCCTGCTCGAATTTAGGTTTTGATGCAAGCTCGGTTTCAGAAGGAACAGGCAGGTGAATTTCTTTTGGATCAACAAGGAATTGCTCAGGTACATAACATGCCACATGGGGAGCATGGAATGAAACACGGAAAAAGAAAGGATCATTTCGTACCGATAGCTTTTCCAGGGTTTCCAACCCCATATCACAAAGCCGCCAGGTTTCGGTTTCTTCCGGTTTAACAGAAAGTGCTCCCCCAATTTGCCAGTGATGTGTTTTTGTATAAAACCGGTCCTCTTTTAATATGGGACTGTTCTCCCCGAAAGTCTTCAAAAAATACTCCGTGGGATTTCCGTTAACATCAAACAACACTTCTGCATCACCCCGATCATCAAAGCTTTCAGGAAAGGCGTGTATTTTTCCGTAATTTACCGGCTTCATACCGGATTTCGTATATGAATCCAGCAGGTTGGGCGCTGCGCTTAACTCTTTTGTTCTTTCAGTGTCGATATAATCGTATGGGATTTCCGGATCCTTTCCCATTTCCATGGGACCCATCTCATACGCATAATATCCGGTTTTCATGCTCCTGCGCGAAGGAATGCATACCGGATTTTGCACTATGGCAGCATCAAATTTAACACCTTCATGCGCCAGCCTGTCGATATGAGGTGTTTTGACCCACGGTTTTCCATAACAGCCCACAGCATCATACCTGCAATCATCGAGCATGATCCAGACCACATTCGGGCGCCTGGCTTTCTGACCGGGAATATTCTTGTTTTCCCCGGTTTGCGATGAAAGCGAAAAGCCATTTACAAATCCTGCCCCCAGGAATCCGGTGGCGCTGGTTGCCAAAAACTGTCTTCTCTTCATCTTCCCTTGTCCCTTGTCCCTTGTCCCTTGTCCCTTTTTTTCAAAACATCCACCGGTCTCCCCTTGAATCCCAGTTCTTTCGTATCTTCCGGAAAACTGCCATCCGGCTTGCTGTATGCCTTTTTAATTTCCTCCGGGGTTGCCCCGGTATCGTTGAATTTTTCCATCCAATCCCGTGTGAGTTTTTCCATTTTCTCCTGAAGGGCAGCGGCTTCCGGAGTACCGTACAAATTATTCAATTGGTACGGATCTGTGGTTCGATCATATAATACCTTCACAGGTACCTGTTCAAAGGCGAGTTCGCCATCCTTATCAGTCGTAAAATGTTCCAGCACACCGTTTCCATAGGTTACTTCCCGGGTGTAAACACCTCTCCAGGAAGGACTGAGAAAGAATAAAGGAGCCGATTCCACAACATCGTCCCTGCTCCGGATCATGGCATCTGCCAGATTCTGACCCTGAACTGTATCCGGAATATCAAGTCCCATGAGGCCCAGAACCGTAGGCATCATATCCATCGGGTTAATGATCAGATTGCTTACCTGTTTTGACGGCAACGTTTCCGGCCATCTGATTATAAATGGAATCCGCGTGGATGTATCTTCAGGATGATTTTTAGCAATTTTATAATCATATGAATTCAGATTATCGCCGTGATCTGAAGTATAAACTACAATTGTATTCTCGTCAAATCCTTTTTCCTTCAGCTTGTCCATGAGTTGTCCAAAAGCCTGGTCCACCCCGGTGCACATGGCGTAATACCCATGATAGGCCTGCCTGACGCGCGGACTGTCCTTCACACTTGGACGTAAATTTATTTTATGCGGATCATACAAGTCGGATAATTCCGGAATGGTATCATACTTATATACCAGTTCATCAGTGTATATACCCCAGTCATGAGGCGGATGCCATGAAACAAACAGGGCAAAGGGCTCGTCATCACTGCATTCATCCAGGAAGTTCAAAGCCTGCCTTGTTTGTCCGAATACCTCCCATTCATCGAAGTATTCCTTTTCATTCTGTTCATTCCAGAAAAAGCATTTTCCTGGCCTGTAATCCACATGGCAGTTGTTGGTTAAAAAAGTACCGTCAAAGCCGTACCGCATCTTACCCGGGGGAACAGGCCTGTCGCGGTCTCCCCCAAGAAGGTGCCATTTGCCGATATAGCCTGTCCGGTAACCGGCTTCAGTCAGAACATGACCGAAATACTTGCCATTGTTGGCCAATAGGGGTACATCATTTGTATACGTCCCGTTTGAAAGCGGATGCTGCCCGGTGAGCAGCATTCCCCTGAACGGAGTGCACACCGGCTGGGATGAAACGCAATGTTCAAAACGAATGCCCTGGCTTGCAAGTTTATCAAGGTTCGGGGTAATTATATCCTCGTTCCCATAACAGCCAAGCATGTCGCGCGACTGCTGATCAGAAAATACAAATACAAGGTTCGGTTTCTTTTTAGGCCGCAATTCCCGGCCGGATGCAATCACCGGTGAAAGGGACAGCGCTGCAATGCCCATCCCTGTCGTCTCCAGAAATTTTCTTCTGCTGTAGTTCTCATTCATAGTGTCAAATTATCAGGTAATGGTTTGGTAACTCATGATCATTTTGCAGATTCTTTCAGGATGTTGAACCTTTCTTTCAGGGATTCAATTTTATTAGCATAAGATGGGTCCTTTATCCGGTTTGTCTTTTCCATGGAATCCTTTTCAATGTCAAAAAACTCTTCATAATTATAGTCAGGCCAGAGAATGTATTTTGAATCACGGGTTATAATTGCTTCTGACGACGGGATACGTGTTTTATCGATTACTACCGGATGGGAATAATAAAAATCCCGGCGCCAGTCTGCCTTTCTTTTTTCAGTATACAAGACACTAAAATCCCGGCCCTGAATTACATCCGGAATTTTACTGCCAGCTGCAGCAAGGATAAAAGGCGCAATATCAATGTTTAGCACGAAATCATCATTTACCGTGCCCCTTTTTTCTGCACTCAGCCTGGGATCATGCACGACCAGGGGCACCCTGAGAGATTCTTCATACGGATACCACTTATCTGCCAGGTGGTGTTCGCCGTGGAAATAGCCGTTGTCACCCATGAACAGGATAAGTGTGTTTTCATAAATCCCCTCCTTCTTTAAAGCGGCCACCAATTCACCCACTACATGATCAACCTCAGCCAGCATCCGGTAATAGGCCTTCATATACCTCTGGTACTTTTCAGGCGTATCGAACCGCCAGTGCCAGCGCCTTCTGCCTTCATTCTCTTCACTATTTATGAAAGGAGGCAACCCTTCCAGGAACTCCGAAGAAGCTGTTTCAGGAACCGGAATTACGGTATTTGCAAATAAGGCTTCACTTTCGGGCTGATAACGGTACTGATCGGGATGTCCGTCTTCCGCATGGGTGGCAAAAAAACCGACTGTCAGGCAGAATGGTTTTTCAGCCGGCCGTTGCTTTAGAAAAGCCAGGGCATCGTTTTGATTCTTTTGTGTCACATGCACAGGGTTGCCGCTTTCGTCAGTGATCCAGTGCTGTCCCTCATATTCCCTGTAAAAGTCAAATTGTCCCTCTTTAATATGGTCCACCCCATATTTACCGACATACCCTGTATGATAGCCTGCTTTCCGTAATATGGCCGGATACGTCGATTCAAGAGCCTCATCCGGAAGTGGGGTCAGAAACCGTTCTATTCCATGCCTCTTCATGTGCTGACCCGTAAGCAGGGATGCCCTGCTCACCATGCAAATTGAGGAAGTAACCCGTGCGTTGCCAAATCGAATGCCATCTTTTGCCAGTTTGTCAATTTCAGGGGTGAGCACCACTTTGTTTCCGGCACAGCCCAGGGAATTCCAACGCAAGTCATCGGCCAGCAGAAACAGGATATTCATCGGATTCCCCCTGTTGGTAAAACCTGATGCCAGCGCATCTGCTCCTGTGGCGAAAGCCACACCGGCCAACCCGCTTGTTTTTATAAAATCACGCCTTGAATAGGAATCCATATTATTCAGATTTCAGATTATTGTTGATTTGTGTATCCATATTCTCCATCCATCTCATTACATTGACCGTTCTTTCCTGTCTGAACTGCATTCATTTGTTTAAGTTACTCATTTTTATCGGATTAAAATCAACCTTCGTGATATTTGTGCTTTGTCAGTCGATAGCCTGTAAATATAAATTCCCGATGGCAATTCGGTCCCTGTGGCATCGGTTCCATTCCATTCCACCCGGAAGGTACCTTCGGATTGATTTTGGTCAGCAAGAACGTTAACCGTTTGTCCCATCATATTCACGATAACCAATTTTATATGATCGCTTTCCGGGAGGCTATATGAGATTGTGGTTGATTCCCGAAAGGGGTTGGGATAATTATCCATTGAAAAATCCGCGACTGTCATATGCCGATTCCCGGTTCCGGTTACCACACCGGGGTAATTTTGGGCTTCCGGACTTCCTCCCGTATTGCTGCTCGCCTCCCAGTTATAAGGCATTGAATTATCCAGCAGCGGATCGACAAGCTCAATTGTGGATCCCTCCATACCAGCCAGGTCAGGCCATGGAGTAACATTGCTGTACGCAACCCTGTCAATAAGTACACCCCCGGCATTATAGAGGCGTAACACATCGCCGGTGGATGACAGCTTAAAATCAAGATCTCCGAAAACGTGCTTTGCCCCCGGATTGAGAAGTTTAAATGCCTGCGCATCCCTGCACAGCACGAAATAGTGATGAGGCTGAATTACAGCTGACCCGGGAAATATAAAAATATGCTCATCATCGTCATCACGGAATTTCCAGCCCGCCAGGTCCATCGTCACATCGGAATTATTATAAAACTCGACCCAATCCTTTGTATCCAGGTTAACGGCTGATTTATAATTAATCTCATTGATAACAATAGCGACATCATTATTGGCGGTTACTGTTTCAAAATTGGCAACATACTGTTGATCGGCAGTAAGATTAATGTTCCTGCTGATGGATTTGTTACCATCCGTCCAACTTGTAAAAATATGACCGGGTTCCGGCCTGGCGGTGATTGTTACAGGATAATCGGGGAAATACAGGCCCGACCAGGGATAATTTTTTAATACCCTTGTATTGATCTGTATCCTGCCCTGGCTGGTGTCGGATACATCAAGAGAAATCTCCTTCGTGGGTTGCAGAGAAAATTTGAATTTAAGGTGGTTAAAAACATAGGGTACCCGAAGATCCGCAAAGGTTGTAAGCACCTGGATGTCATTACTCCAGTTTCCCGCAGATTCCGGAAAACGCTGATGATGTCTCCCGATTTCAGGAGCCAGGTCATTCTTCATTGCATTGATTTTATCTTTTACAACAGGTGCCTGGAAAGCAGTATTTAAATAATCGCAAAAGGTATTGATAAACTGTGCCTTAAAGCTTTTATTCTTCAACAAATTCCGTAACATGAAAGTAGAATGCGGCGGATTTGGCCATGTTTCGCCTGCAGAAGCAGTGGCTGTTGCCAGGGTGTTATGCTTGTAATGAAGGAGCATATCACCGGTCTCATTCCCGAAGGGACTAAGACCAAAGCCGAAATCCGTATCGAAAAGTATCCATCTCCATTTCCCTTCAGGACTGTTCGGACGCCACCATTTGATATTGTTCCCCGGCCAGTCCCCGTTATCGAAATAAATCTGGGCAACCTGGTATAAAATGAAATTTTCCACATCCACACGGGAATCCACTGCAGCATAATTTGCACTATCTCCAAGGTCATGCGCGGCGATATATTCAATCAACTGCTGCCAGGCATCAACCTTTCCTTTCAGCACTTTCACATTGCTGTCGTGGGGTATGAATTCAAGCATGTCAATTTTATCCTTATCGATCCCCGTGTGTGCAGCAATAAAATTCTCATTTATTTTTTCACGCACATGTTCAATTCCGTAATAGGCACCATTCAGAAATACAATAGACGGTCTGTAGGATGATTGTTCAAGGTCCATCTCATTCCGGATAAGGGAATGCATGAGTTCATCCCTGAAAATGGTCCATTTAAAATCGTTTCCTGCATTACGGAGGACAAAGGACTGGTAAGCGGTTTGGGAAAGGTCATCAAAAAGTTTATAATTTATCTGGTTTGTACCATACACGTTACGGGCATATATATTAAGCGCCTTCTGTGCCTGTCCCCTGGTGAGCCCGCCATGCACTTTCACGCCGGCATCCAGGCTGAACCCCGGGGTTCCGTCCGTTTCAAAATATTCCACATGGATCGGCCTTTCCCAGTCCTGGAACAGATTGGATTCATAATAAGGATTCCAGAAAGGAAAAATGCCATATTCGGGATCATATAAATTATAGGGGTCAGTTGTGAGTGACACAACAGGAAAAGAGCTGTGTTCATTAATCAGGTAAGTTCCGGTGGATATGATGCTGGGATTCGTTTCAGGTGAAAAACAACGTGCCCGCATCACCGAGGTGGCATTTACATTGACCGGACCCGTAAAGGGCATGGATGCAGGGGTTGGTTCTTTCCCGTCAAGGGTATAAAATAGCGATGAATTTGGGGTATTTGTTGAAATGGACACGGAAATACTCCCGGGATAAAATCCGGCTGCCATTGAAAAAACCGGCTTTTCACACAAACCCAGGTTTATTGTGTCGATGTTGGATGCTGCGGGGGTCGGATTGCTCATCACAAACCAGTTGTCCATTCCGTCAGGGAAACGGCCATAGGATTTATCTACAGGCATAACAATGGTATGCAGGCTGTCTAAAATTTGTCCACCGGGACCAGACAATGAAATAAATTCACCCGATGCCTTAATGTCAAAATTCGTGTGCAGATTGTTATCTGCAAGGCTCCACCATTCCGGCATGATATTCGGCCCCGGAACAGGTGCGTCAATGGCTGCGGAAAGAAAGGGAATGGCTGTCATATCGGTGGATCCGGGTCCGGTGTTATGCACCTGGATAGCCAGCAGATTCAGGCCGTTTTGAAGGCGGGAACTCAAATTCTCAATCATAAATGCCTCGGGCTTACCTCCGGAATATATGACAGCCTCATGCGCACCGTTTGCTGCGGTACTGAAGGCCGGTCTGTCACCGATGTTTCCCAGATTGGCACGGGCGATTTCTACCCCGTTCAGATAAGCAACAAATCCATCATCATAATCCATATGCAGGATTAATCGTCTGATCTTTGTCACATCCTCCATGGAAAATGTCTTACGGATAAAAACCGAATTGACATTGCTTAATTGAGTTGAATCGTCCTGATCCCCATACCCGAAACCCGAGGGACCGGATTGCCAGCCGGAATCATCAAATTCAGCGCTTATCCAGCTGTTCAGAACGGTGTCATTATCCGTGGAATATTTCCATTGATCGCCTTCCCGTAAGATATTCTTCCAGTAGAAAGTATCTTTGCGGTCCTTGCCGGAAGTAAAAACCAGGATATGCCCTTTTGGTGACAAAATCGTATTTGGAAAAATCCATTTCAACAGGTTGTCCTTATCATCAGATAATCCAAATCCCTGAAGATCGACCGGCTCATCCGTGGAGTTATACAATTCAACCCAATTGCTGTATTCATTGTCTTCATCGGTAACGATGCTTGCATTGAGCGACATGGCCTCGTTGATGACAACCTGCTGGGAGAGCAATGTGGGAATTAATAAAAGAGAAAGAAGAAGGGAAAAAAATAAGTACCGTAACATCATAATGCGATTAATTAATTATAATAAATTTTTGCACCCTCATCTCTCCCTACTCCTTACTCCTTACTCCTTACTGCTCCTATAGTTCCCCGTAAACGAAATTAAACCTGCCCCCGGGGGCAACATCCCCATTTACATAGAAATCCATGATATTGCCCTCTTCCTGCATATTGTCGCTCCATTTGAATTCAATATCGATCTTATTTTCCTTGCTGCCGATCAATGCCCGTGGAATTCTCAACTCCATTCCGTTATTGCGGACTGAATACTGAACTTCTCCGGCTTTTTCCCATTTCCAGTCATTTTTGCTTCTTTCGATTATGGCTGTCTTTCCGGGATTCAGACGGTTAACCACAAGATCATATCCTTCCCAGCCGGTACTTTTATTCCGGTCGGTATCAATAAACAGCCTCATCCAGTTTGGATCGGTATTGGCTGTCAGATTGGCTGCTGTTTCAACATAGAAATAAACATAGTCCTTATCCCGTGCGACTTTTGAAAGAACAATATCATTTCGTCCCGTATAATTTGTATATACAAGACTGTCTCCCTGTCCCTTATGGTTTCTTGGCATTGTGTTGCCTTTATAGGTCCTGAATTCAGGCCTTACCGTCTGCCACCCCTCGAATTTTCCTATTTTAAACGATTGGGGAGCAGAGGGGGCATCTTGCTCCTTCATTCCTTTGAACTTTCTTATATTACTGATCATCTGGAGATAGTAAACATCACCTTTGTTACCCCATGATTTTGCAGGTTCGATGTCCCGGCTTCTCTCAGCATCATAAAGATCGACAAATGCAAAAGGCTTATAGGGTTCCCCAATAGGCATATCCAGTGTAAGCCATCGTCCGGCAACCCATTCATTCCACTCGCAAATAAAAACAAGTTCAGGATCCAGTTCAAACGCCCTGCTCCATTGTTCCTGAAAATTAAGTCCGTATAAGTAGGCATCCGGCCTGTTATCCTGCCCGTTTGCTTTTGTATAGCTTCTTCCATAGGTACCCGGAGAATTGAAAGCATGCCAGTGTCCTCCGCTTGAATCACTTGCATTTTGGGCCACGCCCACGGTGACTTCCTCATAACCGCCATCCTCTTTTTTCACATACCCATGCTGGGGATAATTTTCGAGCCATCCCCACTGGTCATTCCGGGATGGTCCGTTTACGTAATCAGGCTGGGCCGGCCTGAAGGTAAAGAATTCCTTTATTTCGCGGCGTAATTGAGTTTCTGCCGGATCTCCGGGAACATCTGTCAACATTTCAAAATAGGACATGATCAGCGGTTTTCCCTTCCAGGTAAACCAAAGATCTTTATGAAGTCCGGGTTTATAAAGATCCCTGTAAAGCTCTTTGATGGAAGCAAGACCGTTATCATTCGGCAAAAAAGGAAGTATGAAAGCGATACGCGGAGTTTTTACACCATCCTTTCTGGCCTCTTCCCATACTTTAAGTAAACGGGTATAGGCAGATTTCCATGTAATTGTACCATTGGTGCAATCCATAACGATGAGATCAATTCCGGCGTCCGCGAGCATCTCGGCATGTTTGCGCAGCACCCAGTCATCGGTTGTCCTGTAATAACCGAATATGGATTCATCCCACCAGAAAACGCCACCATCAAGTCCTCTCCAGGCGGGGTGATTAACATCCCGGGTTGCTTCAGGGTATTTCTCAAGGATCTCCCTGATATTCAACACAGGGGAAAAATCAGCCATAAAATCAGTGTGCCAGGTCAGGTAGAAAATTCCAACAAATTTTTCTTTTTTGGTTGAGCCAGCCTCAACGAAGTTGGTTGTTTTTCGTCCCAATGCATCCGTAGCCGTCCAGTAATCGCTGTTAACCGCCTCCGACTGGCTGTAGGCCAGGGAAGTGTACAGCAAAGCCAAAGCACATATCAAACTGATTTTCATCTTGTTTGCGATTTCCATCGATTTCGGTTTTTATTGATTTATATCCGTGGGTTTCACCCACGGTTATTCAGATTATGCCCCTTCGGGGCCTCTCCCTACTCACCTCTCCCTACTCCCTACTCCCTACTCCTCTCTCACCCTTGTCACTTGTCACTGGTCACTTGTCACTGGTCACTCGTCCCCATTCACCACTCCCGGCCGGGTATCGCCGTCGCGATACAGGATACGCCAGGTACCTTCCGGAAACAGGTCGTTCATATACAAGGGTTGTGGCATCCAAACCCTGAATAGATTACCTGTGGTGTATTGATTTCCGGCAGATGCATAATCACACATCACCAGGTTGATCTGCTTGTGATCGAAGAAGTGAGTATACCTGTAGAGGAAGGGCACTTCAAACGCCATCCATACATTTGCAGGTTTGTCGGTTACCGGTTTTATATCAATATATTGCACAGGGTCGCTTTCTGTAAGGGTGGGTTTGGGTAGTACATAGGTCAGACCACCCAGTTCGTCTTTGTGAATCCATTGCGTACCTTCCGGAAGGAGCCATAAATTATATGTTTCGCTTTTTACCATCCTGTTGTCGAGGGCCAGCACTATCGGTCCCCGCATTACAGCCATATCATTTACATTTCCCGGGGACCGGAGGATCCGCCCCCGAAGGTCGAGTTCAAGATGTATCCTGTCTCCTTTATTCCATTTACGGTGAATACGTGCATACGAACCGGCAACAGTATTGACAGATTCTCCGTTTACCGTCAGCATTGATTTCTGGCTCCAGGCCGGTATGCGCAGGCTGATCGTAAATTCTTCCACCCGGGAAGGATCCACTATTACAGTTATTTCTTTATTCACAGGATAATCGGTTTCCTGGGTAAGGCTGACAACATTCCCGCTGGCCAGCTTGTGTTGCCAGCTGCCTGAGCTGTATAAATTTATGGCAGGGCCATTCTTGCTGCCCATGACCGACCAACCCGGGGTAATCAGCATGCCCCGCGGACCATTTGCCACGCAGCAACTCGACTGGCAAACCGGAACCTGCATGGGACTTGGCATCCGTTCTCCGGCAAGCTGTGAATAATAAGCCCACCAGGCACCGTTTTCACACATTGCACCCAACAGGGAATTATATAGTGATATTTCAAGCTGATCCGCCCATAGGGGATCACCGGTAAGCTTTAACAACTGGTAGCACAATTTCATCCAGGTTGCCGTAACACAAGTCTCCATCGGCTGTTCCATCATTTCAGTCTGGCGATTGGCTCCATCGCACCATAATTCAGCACTCGAACCGGAACCCACGATCATGATCTCTTTTTTCAGAACACTTTTCCCGAATTTCACCACGGCTTCAAGCAGCTTCGGATCACCCGTTACACGATAAAGCTCGCACAGGCCCTCATAACACGACATCATCTCATATGCCTTTGGTGCAGCCATGAGAACAGGATCCACGCCTGCTATGGCATCCTCGATATACCGCAGACCTTTTGGATTATACGCATCCGGTTCACTCCATAATTTCACAAGGTAATTGGCATAATCAAGATATTTTTTATTACCCGTACGCTCATAAACAAGTACCACAGGTTCAAGAACTGAAACCGACGAAAGCGAGCCCAGAATCTGAAGCCCGGTTTCAGTAAGCTTTGTCTTGCCCGGTCCGGATATCTCAATCAGGACATCGGTCGAACGACAGGCTGCCTTCAGCGCATTTTTATCCCCTGTCTGGTCATAATAGGCGATCAGCCCAAGCAAGGCATACTTCCTGCCCCAGATATCCCAGAATCCGAATTCCTGGGCGCGCGGATAGCTGCTCAGCCGTCCGTCTGCATCCTGCGCCTTGAGCAAATCCAACACTGTTCTATCCAGTATTGCTTTATTGGCCGCTGTGGGCTGATAGGCATATGCCAGGGCGGCGGAAGTGAACCACTTTCCCCAAAACTCCCCGGTAAAACCACCTCCGTCATCGAGCTTATTCATAAATGCCGCGGTATACAGGGAAGAATTCCTGACCATTACCCCGTTCTGAATGCATTGATCGATCTTGCTTCCCAGCATACCGTTAATCCTTACAGATGAAAAAACAGGTGCTGATAATTCATCCTTTACCACCATTGTATTGGCACGATCCTGGCGTTGTCCGTTAACCTGTAAGGACACGAAAAGGACACAGGCCAGAAAAATCCGGCTTTTGAGATTTCTGATTGCGTTTTTCACTCTATCTTCAGATTATTTAAAAAAGAAAATTACAGGAATATAAACTACCTGTCAATACAGGATATGGTAAACCTTTTATACAAAATGACCCGGACACATGATATCCGGCGGAGCGGAATAAGAAATCCAGTATATTTGGATAACGTCTTTAGAAAGGCATTTTTTTCAATTACTCGAACATGACAAAAATTAACCGCAGGAAATTTGTTGCCGGGGCAGGCATACTAGCCGGAGGAAGTCTGGTTACAGCCAATGCATCTCAGTTCATAAAAAAAGACCCGGCAGCCCGAACAGCAGAAATTAACCTGGATACGTTGCCCAATTTTTGCTCCCATGAACACTGGGGAAGTATTGAGTCGATCGGAATGGCATCTGACCAGGGCGGTTTCCGCGCCGATACGGTGGCAGGTGCGCGTCCGCAACGTGCCACATTCATCTGGGATCTTGTCCTTGATCCGTATATGGGCTCAACGATGGTGTCAAATGGTACGGATCTTCAGGTCCTGTCGAAAGAAGCAGGTTATCCTAACCAAACAGAATGGTGGAAAGCGGAACCTGCCATTGCCCTGGAAAAATTCCATTCAGTCTTTACATCTTTTCAGTTGACCGGTATTTTTCAATGTCTGCGACGGGGTATCCAACACCTGTATAATACCGATATTGCAACATTCAAACCAGAAGACTGGAAGAAAGCGGATACGGCAATAAATGAAAATTATCAGAATATTTTCGGCTGGTACAGGAGCGCGATGAAACAAGCGTCATTTTCAGAACTGATTCGTCCCGTTCATCCGGAGTTTTACACACAGGAAGAATCTTCCGCGTCAGGACAAGAAGAGCTTTCTTTCACCCATACGATCATGAGAATTGATCCGCTCCTGGATCTCTGGAAAGAGGTAAGTCCAAGGCGTGACGCTCTCTCCGTAATTGCCGGAATTGAACCGGGAGATGCTAAATCGTGGAGGGAATTCATTCAGAAGATCTTTGACGTGGCGGCAACCCACAACACCGCCGGCATTAAGCAACTGCAGGCCTATTCCCGTACACTCGGCTTTCAACAACGGAATGATTCTGAAATACGTTTTCGGGGTGATTTGAATGAGGCTGAAATCATCGCTTTTCAGGACTGGGTCATGCATGAGTGCTGCAAACAGGCCCATGAAAGAAACTGGCCACAACAGGTGCATGTCGGAACGAATAACCTGCCTGAATCAAATCCGCTCCCATTGGAATCCCTGGCAATAAGATATCCACGGATGAACATTGTAATGATCCACTGCTGGCCCTATTTAAAGGAAGCCGGGTATCTTGCCCGAACCCTGCCTAATATATATATCGATACCTGCTGGATGCCCGTGCTTAACCCGAATTTTTTAAGCGAAGCTCTCGATATGTGGCTGAATTATGTACCGGGTCATAAGATCATGCTGGGGCATGACAGTACCAGCATTGAAATGGCAGCAGGATCATCTGTGTTTACACGGGAGATCCTTACAGAAAAACTGAAAAGTCAGCAAAATAAGCTGCATCTGCCTGCTCCGGAACTCATTCAAACAGGGGCTAACCTTCTTCACAACAATGCGGTCAGGCTCTATGGTATCGGGAAAGCGGTAAACCCCGCCTGACTAATTTCCCGGTACCTGAAGCGGCAGATCCAGGTAAGCCAGTCCGATACTGCGCCGCATATGGCTGACGCTGTTGCCGCCGGGCGCATCATACAGAACGGCAAGTTTGTCTCCATGCCTGATCACCGTGGGCATGCCGATGCACCTGTGCGACCATTTACAATTGCTTCCATCCAGCACAATTGCTTTGTGAACGGGATCCCACTTTTCCGGATCTTTGGACCAGTAAACCCAGATCGCGTCAGTATATTCACCGTCCTTATCCAGGGCAATATGGTTTGTAAAAAGAAACCATGTCTGGTTTGCTTCTTCATAATAGATGGACGAATTTTCAATCTGTTCAGATTGCGGGACTATAGGCAGAGAATCGACTTTCCAGGCATCATTCAGATTCTTTGTACGCGCAATACAAAGCGTACGTTTAACCGAGAAATCCGCTGCAGAGAAATACATGAGGTATTCCTGGTTGTGCCTGATAACATATCCCGGACTGCAGGTTGAGCTATAGAATGAATTTTTTACGGGTTTGAACGGGATCACCCCCGGTTGTTTTATCCAGGGACCTTCAATCTTTTCACTTCTCGCTTTGAGTGTGAGATACGGAAATGCAGGGATGTAATCAGGCGCCGGGGTAGTATTGGGTGTGCCGAGGTAAAACATGTGCCAGGTATTTCCTTCTTTAATTATCCATGGAGAACAGGCGCCGGCCTGGTCAGGATCCCCCTTTTTCCCAAAATCGATGATCTTCCCTTTTTTCTCCCAGGTAACCAGGTTTTTGCTTGTGGCCAGGCAGGCAAGCCAACCCTTTGGACCGGCACCATCATAAAACAGATAGTAGGTATCCCCTTCTTTGTTGATAATCGCTTCGCGGGCCCCCAGTATATCACAGGAAGCCGGACCATTGTTATAAGGCAATACGATACCCACGTCTTCTGCATCCATCCTGTATTTTGCCGTTGACCTGTCATCAAGGTACCTGACCGGTGCTATGGTATCTATCCTGAGTTTTACGTTGAGCATGCCCAGTGAGCCATAATTATTCTTGTCGTAGGCAGTATGAAAAACAGTATATATGCTGTCATTCTCTTTGATCAGGCATAGCGGGGTCCTCATCCAGCTCCACCATTTCGGGACCTTATTGTCAAGAAATGAGAGCCGCTCCCTGGACCAATGTATGCCATCCCCTGACCAAAAGTAGCCGAAGGCTGAACGGCCCAGTGCCGATGAGTCAGAGCCTGCGTCCACAACAGTCACATATAATCCGTTATCGAGTTTTGTTACCACGGGGTTTTCGGTAAAGCAGAGGCCATTATCAATCGGATTCAGCTCACTGCGACGCTTCCACGGTCCTTCAGGTGAATCAGCACTGGCCAGTCCGATCTGCCATGCCGGAATGGGTTTAAACTGGGTCTGTGCGCTGCCGTAAAATCCATAGAATTTTCCATCCGAAGCCTGGTAAGGGAAAAATGAGTCGGTACCCTGCAGCCCTTCCCATGCATCAGATTCCTTTCCCGGTTCCAGGATCAGGTTTGCATTCTCGTAAGGGCCGCCGATTCCATCCATACCCATGGTTTTGGAAACGGCCCGGAATATCCTTCCCTCATAATTGCCAAACCACATCCCGCCGCTGTCGGGCTTCGATTTATAACCTACATAAAACAAATTCCACCGGTCTTCCTTTTCATTGAAAAAAGGCATGGGCGACCAAACGGCTGCCCTCGGATCACTGCCTGTAAAATTGCCGCTGGACTCGAACAACGTATTGATCCTTTTCCAGCTTTTTCCGTCGGCACTCAGCCAATGACCCAGTTTCATCTTCACCCAATGCGGATCACCCACCATCTCGGCAGTAAAAAGATGATATCCGTCGGGACGCTTAATCACGGTTCCGCCCTCCAGGCCATATTTGATGCCCTCCATGCCGGGCATTCCTTTTGTAAGCACAGGCGAATCAAAACCACTGGTTACTTCGATTGTAACCCTCACTTCTGTTGAATCAGTTAAGGGATAAAGAGTACCAGATTTTTTGTTGCACGCTGTTAATGCAATCGCTGTGGAGAGGACGAACAAGAAAGTCTTCATTTTATTTATTGGTTAATGTTACACAAACTGGTTGCGCAGATAAAACATAGGCTTCAACCCCGTTTACTATAAAAATCACCCGGTTATAATTGTCCACCCAATAAACGGTGGGGATTATACCATCTCCCAACACATCGAAAACACTAAACTCTACAATCTCTGTTCCACAATCAATCCGTTGTTTTTTCCTGAACCTGGCAGATTGATGTTCATAGATCATATCCATTTCATCTAGAGCAGAAAAGTGAATTTCATGAACAGACTGTTCTGCCATTTTCTGAACCAGGTTTATAATTCCCCATTTCCAGGTAAGATTTGGGTGGGTGGTTTTTTTTCTGATCTGATATGAACCCGATTGATAGTAAACCTGCCCATTTTTAAAAGATCCCTTCCATTTATGCAGGGTATTCAAAAAGGGTGATCCAGTCCTATCTTCCGAAATTTTGGTTTCACATTCCCATGAAACAGGACTTGCCAACAAATCCTTTTGGGCTATGATTTCTCCATTAAACATATAATTACCCCTGAACTTACCCGTATAATTCACGTTTTCAACATCAATGTCAGCAGTAGCTTTACGTTCGCATGTAACCATATATACAGGCTCGGGACCATTCCTCTTTGCTATTTCAAATGAACCGGCAATCATCACCAGTTCCTGGTAGAAATTGAAAAGATCGAATTTTAACCGAAAGTTATCAGTTGAAAAGTTCGTACTGTCAGGAATTTTATAATCCGGTAATATCCTGTCCATTTTCAGGAGTGAAAATTCCTTACCCGGATTCACCCCACTGTGGTACAATAATCCGAATGAAGATGAAAATACCTGCCCTGGAATCAGTAAGCCCAGGGCTCCCGCTCCTGTATTTTGTAAAAACCTGCGTCGGTTCAAATTTGTGTTCATGGGATTTGTTGTTAATTTCGGTCAAAATGGTTCCCCGGCTTCACGGCCAGCTCAAATTTTTCTGCCAGTACCAATTCCAGATCTTCCATAATTATTTCAAAGTCCGGATTATTACTTAAGTCCCTGGTTTCCCAGGGATCCTCCAGGATATTAAATAACAATCGTTTTCCGCTTTCCTTGTATCTTTCCCGACCCACGCAGGGAATAAACTTTTCAGCCTCGCCATCCGATTTTCGGATAAAAGGTTTTTCTTCCTGGCCTGAGAAAGAATAGTATTTTACATATTTGTAACTTCCCTTTCTAACCACCCGTGCAATGTGCCTGAATTCAACAATTACCGAATTCAATTCCATTTCAGCGCCTTCCTCTGTCAATAATGGTTTAAGGCTTTGGGCGTGGCAGTCTATAGGAAAGGAAATTCCTGCAAAATCGCATACAGTAGGCATAAGGGACAGATGGTTCACAATATGATCCTGATCCAGGAAATTTCCACGCACTATTCCGGGCATATAAAATATCAGCGGTACTTTTATGGATTGTTCGAACGGATGCCATTTTTGAACCCTTCTGTGACGACCTGCCCCTTCCCCGTGATCGGAGGTGAATATCACCAGGGTCTGGTCATTTCTGCTACGGACCGATTCGAGCAATCGTCCGATATCCTGGTCCAGTTTTTCAACCATCCGCAGGTAGTCATAATTATAGTTTTTCCATTCTGTTTCTGAACGATCATTTCGTTGCATCTGAGGTTCCGGATCTTCAAAATCAAATTTGAAATTTGGCGGAAGCGGTGGCAATTTATCCCCAAGCTCAAATAAATCCTCTGATGGAACCAACCGGCGTCCCCAATCGCCCTGGGTCCAGTAACAGATATCGTGGGGATTCATAAGTCCGGCCACAGCCAGGAAAGGCTTGTCGTAATCATGATTCTGAATATACCCCCGAAGTGCTCCTGATACCTGGAAATCATTGAAATCACCTGTTCCCAAAACACCTACCGGTATCGTATCAAACCCGGGAATTTTCCGGGGACCCTCGGTATCAGGATAGTTCCATTTACCCCCGGCATGCCATTTTCCGCAATAAACCCGGTCATAATCGGTGTATTGCTCAAACCATTGTCCGATATTGGGAATGTCCTTATCAATTCCGACATTATTGTAGGTTATCCCGGTTTCAGTACTGTACCTGCCTGTAAATATACATGACCTGGCGGGGCTGCAGACCGGGTTACAACTATGGGATTCAAGAAAGGAATAGCCCTGGGATACCATCCTGTCAAGGTTTGGGGTCTTTACCCAATGGCATCCATAGGCTTTGTGCGAAAAATGATTTTTATATGCAGCCACGCTGTCAATGTTCAGCTGATCAGCAATAATAATCAGAATATTGGGCTTCTTTTTCATTTTAATATATTACTTGCCAGATTTTTATTTGAGTTTTGGGGAGAAAACCGGGTTTTTCCGTCCTGGTTGCTCACGAAATTCTATGATGTGATCTGCATTCAATTCAAGTCCCCATTTCTTGAGATATGCATCACGCGTTGTAAAATTCTCATCGTGTATACGATGTAACTCGTTGTTCAATTGGCTGTCGAGTTCTGATTGCAATTCCTCGACTTCAGGCTGCCCGGCCAGGTTATCCAACTGCCAGGGATCCTGCAGATTGTCGAAAAGCATGTAAGGTCCATCGGGTGCGCGGGCATAAGTATAACGTGATGTTCGTATGGCACGGTATTCCTTATCCGGATAATTGACATCAAAAGGGCAGACACTCATAAATAAGGCAGCCCTTTCTTTCTGAGCTGAAGGATTTTTTATCACGGCTGAAAGATCACTACCCTCAATGCTACGCGGTATTCTAATACCGCATAAACCCAACAGTGACGCCAGAATGTCAGGAGTGGTCAGCGGTGAACTTACAACTGCCGCCTGGTCCTTATCCGCTCCCGGCAACCTGATTAAAAAAGGAATATGTGATGATTCTTCCCAGGCCAGCTGCTTCCGGAAAGGCAGGCG
>JBGSSA010000164.1:0-10145 GCA_041737295.1 Bacteroidales bacterium
CTGTTTTCCATAACCTCTCTTCCATCAATCTTCAAGTTATAAAAATAGATCCCTGAAGGCATATCCCGCAAATCAAGGGTGACGCCGGAACTTCCCCTGCCCGCTACTGGGTATTGATGGACAATAGTGCCCGACATATTATATACGACTATTTTTGCCTCTCCTGCATCTTCAGATACATAACAATCAACTGTAGTAATTCCTGTAAAAGGATTCGGATAATTCTGTCCGGCCATGGATCGTTGCAAGTTTACTTCTGCTTTCATAGCAGATTCTTCCATGACCTCTAAAGCTGAAAGGGGACTCAAACCTGCCAGGGGTGATACGCATGAAAAATTCAATTTATTTTCAGTAGTTCCATCTCCCAGCTGACCTGAATTATTAATCCCGGCCCCGCAATAACTGCCATCGGCATTCAGCACCAGGGAATAAAAGCTTCCTGCCGCTATCCGGACACAACCAGTCATGCCTTCCACCAGTACAGGAACTGATTCGAAAGTGCCTTCGGTACCATTACCCAATTGGCCATAATAGTTGTAGCCCCACGACCATAGTGTCCCATCTGTCTTTGTGGCCAGCGAATGCTGATATCCTGCGGAAATATCATTCCAGTCAGTTGAATTGTCCACTTTCATGGGAGAATTGCGGTTTAACTTTACGCTATCACCCAGCTGACCATAATTGTCACGCCCCCAGGCCCATAAAGATCCATCCACTTTGAGTGCCACTACATGGTCCCATCCTGCAGATATAGTCTTCCAGTTTTTGTCTGTTCCAATCTGCACCGGGGAATATCTGGCGGTGTTTGTTCCATCACCGAGCTGCCCGTAAACATTATTGCCCCATGCCCACAACGTACTGTCGCTTTTTAAGGCAATCGTGAAATTGTTCCAGGCCACCACCATTTTCCAATTCGTTGAAGTTCCTACTTTTACCGGTGAATACCTGGATCCCGTGGAACCGGTCCCCAACTGACCTTCATCATTCAGGCCCCAGGCCCATAAGGTGCCATCCGTTTTAATTGCTGCCGAATAGTGGTTTCCGGCGGATACCTGCTTCCAGTTGCTGACTGTCCCGATCCTTACCGGTGAAATCTTATCCACTATGGTTCCATCCCCCAGTTGTCCGGTCAAATTAAAACCCCAGGCCCAGAGTGATCCATCCGTTTTAATAGCCAGTGAGTGATTATAGCCTGCAGAAACCTGTTTCCACTCATTGGTGCCGATTTGCACCGGTGAAGGTCTGTCGGTTGTAGTGCCGTCACCGATTTCCCCGTTACTGTTTCCGCCCCATGCCCATAGGGTTCCATCTGTTTTCAGGACAAAACCATGATTGAAATATGCACTCAGGTTGTCAGCGATCGCATACTTAACCACCAAAACGGGCCATCTGGTTGTATCAGGATATTCACGGGAACAGAATGCCATGCGGCTGTATTTTGTTTCATTTTCAAGACGAAGCATGAACCCAAAACTCTGACCCGGATTATTTATCATATCCTTTACCATCCCGGTTACATCAAAATCAACATAATTCTGATTGCTTGCAAGGGATTCCGGCAATACTAACCTGTTAGTTGCAGTAGTGGCCGGCTGGGTTGTATAGGTTACTGCGGATTCTGTCCAGCTTGTTGTTATGCGTTCAATATAACTGGAATTTGATCTGTACACCGAATTCGGTTTGATTAAACTGCTCGAATGCTTGTAATCATCGTTTGTTTGCGGGTACATGGAATACAGCGACAGTGTTGCTTCGAGGATAACGGCACCAGCCGGAATTGAAGCCACATCAAAATCCATTACACTCCGTTGATTCACCCTGTAACCACTGGCACTCCATTCTCCAGAGTAAAACCTGGGACTTGTGCCGTAATTTGTTGAAGCATAATACTCATAACCGGGTTTTAAGGTCATATACAAATAAGCATCCCGGGTTGGAGTGAATCGGACTATTTTCTGGGTTAAGAGCGACTGGTTAACTGAGGAACCCTCTGCTACTTCCATTTTATCCTTGTATGTTCCCTTGCCGGAATTTCCTGAAGGCTCATTATCCGAATGCCTGGCAATATCCATCGAATCGATCCTCGCCATGGCTTTTTTCCATTTTTCGATTTCAAATTTTGAATGCATGGACTTTCCATTGGCCCTTTTTTCATGAAATACAATTCTCCGGCCGGCCTGATTTTCACCTTCAATTATAACAAATGGATAGTCAAGATGCTCCATTATTTTTATGTAAACCCTGGAATCCAATGAAAAAAACTCGTCTGATTTTTCCCTGAGAAGATTCTTTGTGAAATATTGCCGGGTTTTATCGTTATAGGTAACATAGAGCTTGACAAAACGGGATATTTCTTCAGCTTTCATAACGCAATACAGGGTAGTCGCCGTATCACCTTTAGATGACAACCTGAATTCAAACTGGTAGGTCGGTGTAATCTGGCTGGATCTTTCCTGCGCTTCTACATGAGAGAATAATACCATTCCACATGTAATCAGTAAAATCAAGAGGTATAGTCTTTTCATGGGAGTTTGGGTTTTATTTCTTAGTTATTACGAAATCTGACCGCCCATTGGAAAATAATATTGACGAACGCATGAATGGAATTTGACGAGAGTTACATCTCGGGTGACGGAGACTTGTAGTAATCGGTGGTCGGTGGTCGGTAATCGGTATTCAGTATTCGGTGCGGTGACTGGGAATCCCGCAGGGATTTGCTGTTGGTAGAAAGAAGGGACGATTTACGATTTACCATTGAAAGATGTAGAGACAAGGCATTGCCTTGTCTGAACGATTTCCAACACATAAGAAGAACATAGTCTTGCAGTCAGTCGCGTCAGCCAATCATCAAATCTTCAAATCTTCAAATCTCTTTGCCCTTTATCGCCTCTTCGATGGCCCGTATTTTCTGTTCCGCATCTGCCTTCTTGCGGTTTTCGAGTTCGATCACCTTTGCCGGGGCATGATTTGTAAAGTGTTCATTATTTAATTTCTTCATCACGGTTTCAAGAAATCCCTGAACATATTCGAGTTCTTTCCGCAGTTTGGCCAGTTCATCCTCAGCATTATGAAAGTCACCTAACGGAATATAGAATTCAGCGTAGGAGGTGATAAGACTTGCGGCACCTTCAGGTTTTCCCTCAACCATTCTGATTTCTTCAAGGTTACCCTGTTTGCTGATGACCGGATTAAAATCCCCCTGGTAATTAACCGGATTTAAATATAATGTAAGCTTATTTTTAGTCGGTATCTGGTTATCTACCCTCACATTACGGATAAAAGTCACGATCTCCTTCACCTGTTCAAACAAGCGAAGCTTTTCGTGATCAATTGGCTTCACTGAAGGGCTTTTTTCGTACATTATACTCCCTCCCTGGGGACGCTCTTTCAGCAAATGCCAGATCTCTTCGGTAATAAACGGGACAAAGGGATGAAGGACTTTCAGGAGTACCTCAAACATCTCAATTGTAGTCTGGTAGGTGCGGCCATCAATCGATTTCTGGTATTCCGGCTTGACAATCTCGAGATACCAGGAAGAAAACTCATCCCAAAACAACTTATAGGCAATCATCAACGCTTCTGATATCCGGTATTGTGAGAAGGCTTCTTCAATTTCATGAACTCCCTGTTTCAGCCTCTCATAAAACCATACCATGGCCCTTTCCGAAGCAGCAGGGGATTGGAGGGTTTTGTCAACATTCCACGATTTTACAAGGCGGAACGCATTCCAGATCTTATTGGTAAAATTTCGTCCCTGTTCAGGCAGGCTTTCATCAAAAAGCAGGTCATTGCCTGCCGGGGAACACAACAACATGCCCACCCTCACGCCATCCGCACTGTATTTCGCAATCAGATCAAGGGGATCGGGCGAATTGCCAAGTGATTTTGACATTTTGCGTCTTTTAGTATCGCGGACTATACCTGTAAGGTAAACATTCTTAAATGGTTTCTCTTTCCTGTACTCATACCCTGCCATGATCATCCTTGCAACCCAGAAGAACAGAATTTCAGGGGCAGTGATCAGGTCATCGGTGGGATAATAATAGTTGATATCAGCATTCCCGGGATTCCGGATACCGTCAAATACGGATATGGGCCATAACCATGATGAGAACCAGGTATCCAGCACATCTTCATCCTGGCGGAGGTCATCCGGGCCAAGTGACGGATTGCCGGTCTTTATCCGGGCCGCTTCGAGTGCTTCCTGAGGATTCATGGCCACAACATAATCCTGGCCTGCACCAATAAAATATGCGGGTATCCGTTGTCCCCACCACAGCTGACGGGATATACACCAATCCCTGACATTTTCCATCCAGTTCCTGTACGTATTCTTGAACTTTGGGGGACACAGGGTGATGTTGTCATTCATTACATTTTCGAGGGCAGGACCGGCCATTTCCTTCATTTTAACAAACCACTGAATGCTTAACCGTGGTTCAATAACAGAATCCGTCCGTTCCGAGAACCCCACCTTGTTCATATAATCCTCTGTCTTTGCAAGCAGACCTTCTTCATTCAGACGATCAACCACGAGATCTCTTGCCTTAAACCGGTCAGTACCCACAAACAGCAAAGCTTTATCGCTCAACGTGCCATCCAGGTTAAAAATATCAATTGAAGGCAGATTATATTTCATACCGATCTCATAGTCATTGATATCATGAGCCGGTGTGATTTTCAGACATCCTGTTCCGAATTCCATTTCCACATAGGAATCCTGAATTATGGGAACCACACGGTTTACCATGGGCACCACAACCTTTTTGCCGGCCAGGTGCTTATAACGATCATCCGCGGGATTCACACAAACCGCGGTGTCTCCAAGAATAGTCTCGGGCCTTGTGGTTGCAATTGTAACGAACTCCTCTGTACCTTCAATACGGTATTTAACATAATACAATTTGGAATTCACTTCACGATATATCACTTCCTCATCCGATACAGCTGTTCGCGCCTGGGGGTCCCAGTTCACCATCCGGATACCGCGATATATAAGTCCTTTTTTAAATAAATCAATAAACACACGGATCACGCTTTCCGACATTTCGTCATCCATCGTGAACTTAGTTCGATCCCAGTCACATGATGCTCCCAGCTTTTTCAACTGCTCAAGGATGATCCCTCCATGCTTTTGTTTCCATTCCCAGGCATATTCCAGGAATTGCTCCCGCGTAAGGGTATTTTTGTCAATTCCATCACTTTTCAGTTTCGCCACAACCCTGGCTTCTGTTGCAATGGAGGCATGGTCTGTTCCGGGAACCCAGCAGGCATTTTTACCTTTCATTCTTGCCCTTCGTACCAGGATATCCTGGATTGTGTTATTCAACATATGTCCCATATGCAAAACGCCGGTTACATTTGGCGGGGGTATTACGATTGTATACGGTTTTCGTCCGTCGGGCACCGATTTAAAGAATTCCCTGCCCATCCAATAACTATACCATTTATCCTCAACTTGTTTCGGATCATATTTGCTGGGAATCTCCATAATATAATAGAATTTGTAACTGTGCAACTTTTGAATAAGCCCACAAAAATATAACATTTCAGGAATTAGTTGATGGTTGATGGTTGTTAGTTGATAGTTGCTAACCATCAACTGAAAACTAACAACTAAACAATCAACTAACAACTATCAACTATCAACATAAAAATTAGAATAAATCCATTATTTTTGCTGCCTCAAAGAAACATTCAAAAGTTATGAAAAAGGGATCTCTCCTGTTCATCATGGCTGCATTCTGGTTCATGATAAGCTGTTCACAAACATCGGGCACTACGGAAAATATTAGCGGAGCCGGAATTCAGTTCGAAACCACGGAACATGATTTTGGCACGATTCCCGAAAAAGGTGACGGAACTTTTTCATTTGCTTTTAAAAACACGGGCAAGGAACCGCTTATACTGAATAATGTCCGTTCATCCTGTGGATGTACGGTACCCGAATGGCCTAAAGAACCTATCAAAAAAGGCGGCAAAGGCACTATTAAGGTCAGCTATAATACCCGTATAACGGGAAGTTTCTCCAAGAAAATCACCGTATATTCAAATGCCGGGGGAGATCCTGTTATTCTTCTGATCAAAGGAAAGGTTGAAGCGGCGGCGAATTAGATCAAACCACCCGGGCCAAACCGGCCCCTCCTGAACTGCATTTTTTTATTTTAAACGCCACATCAAATGCCCAATATATCGAACCGAGGCCAGTTAATGCCTAATTCACCAATCCGCAAACTTGTCCCGCTTGCCGAAGAAGCAGGCAAAAGAGGCTGTACCGTCTACAGGCTTAATATCGGCCAGCCCGATATCCTTACATCTCCCAATGCACTGGAAGCAATCCGGAATATCGATTCGAAAATCATTGATTATGGACACAGTGCGGGTAATGAATCGCTGCGCCGAAAGTTTACGGACTATTACAAATCTATCGGGGTTGATCTCGATTATCAGGACATTCTCATTACTACAGGTGCATCGGAAGCCATAACGCTGACCCTGTTAACCTGTTTAAACGCAGGAGATGAGATCATAGTACCCGAACCGTTTTATGCCAACTATTTCAGTTTCGCCACCGCTTCTGATGTAATTGTTGTTCCCGTCACCTCCAGCATCGAAAGCGGTTTCGCCCTTCCCCCGATCAGCGAATTTGAAAAAAGAATAACGAACCGTACACGGGCCATCATTATATGCAACCCTAATAATCCAACAGGGTATCTCTATTCGAAAGAGGAACTGGAACAGCTGCGCGACCTTGTTAAGAAGCACGATCTCTTTTTTCTCTGCGATGAAGTATACAGGGAATTGTGCTATGATGGCGGAGAATTTATATCGGCGATGCAACTGGAAGGAATTGAAAAGAACCTGATCCTCATTGATTCAGTTTCCAAAAGATACAGTGCCACAGGGCTTCGCGTTGGAGTACTGGCATCCAGGAACAGGGAATTGCTTCAGACTGCCCTGAAATTTTGCCAGGCAAGGCTTTGCCCCCCCAACCTGGGTCAGCTGGCTGCCGAAGCTGCGCTGGATTCTCCACAGGAATACCTCGACTATGTATTTAATGCCTTTCTTGAAAGGCGGAATTTCGTGGTAAAAGCCCTTAATGATATCAGGGGTGTTTTCTGTCCCATGCCCAGGGGTGCTTTTTATGTTATGGCCAAACTGCCGGTTGATGATGCTGAAAAATTTGCCATGTGGATGCTCCAGGAATTCGACTATCAGAAGCAAACCGTGATGCTGGCCCCCGGTTCCGGCTTTTATTTCAATACAGACTTTGGAAGACAGGAGGTACGCATTGCCTATGTGCTTAACCTAGATGATCTCAGAAAGGCTATGGAGTGTTTACGGTATGGGCTGGAAGCATATCCCGGCCGAACTTACTGAGGGACAAGGGACAAGGGACAAGGGATGGCTAAAATTCCAACCTTCCCTGCATAAAACGCTGTCCGAGTACAATTACGTCGGTAGGAGCATACCGGGAAGTGAGCCGGATACTATATTTTTCCTTTAATTCGTTAAAGCGGCCGATTGCCTTTTCGGGGGTGTTGTTTTCTGCCGAAAGGTGACTGAGGAAAACAACCTCGAGCTGCGATCCGCAATGATTCTTCAGCAATTCGAAGGCCTGGTCGTTCGAAAGATGACCATGATCGGACAATATGCGCTGTTTGAGTGACCAGGGATAACTGCCCTCCCTTAACATGGTATCGTCGTAATTTGTTTCAAGAAAAAGGGCGTTACACATTCCAAGTTGTTTGCGTACATTGTCGCATGGACTGCCAATATCGGTAAAAACGCCAACATGCATTCCTTCATGTTCTATCCTGAATGAACAGGGCTCGGCAGCATCATGGTTCTTTAAAAACGAATGAATGCGGAAGCCCCCTACATGGATCTCCTGCCCTGGCTCAAAAAACCTGGGCGCTATAGGCTTCAGATTCGGATACATTCCCACAAAGGTCCTCGATGTAAGGAATACAGGTATATGCAGCCTCTTGCCAAGAACCCTGGCTCCCATGGCGTGATCGGAATGTTCATGTGTGATAAAGATTGCCTTTAACCGGGCAGCTTCGAGGTTTTTCAGTTTCATTCTTGCCAGGATCATCCGGGCCGAAATACCCGCATCTATTAATACAGCATCCCGGTGATTGCCTATATAATAGCAATTACCATTACTTCCCGACGCAATCGCACACAATTCGACCATTAAATTTTCGCTTTATTTTGTCTACCTGAATTTCCCTGCAAGTTACTAAACTTTCCCAACGTGTTTTTTAGCCCCAGGATAAAACTCAGATCTTTACTAACACAATTTTGTCATTAAATGTTTCCACTATCTTGGTAATAAAACTTTTCAGGTCATAATATTCATGTTTCATGTATACAGCCTTTTTAAATTCGTACGATCCCGAAATTACCAGCTTATTTTCCTTGTTATCAATGCGATACTGGATGTTGACCAGGTTGTTGTCAACAGATACGGCGCTGGCTTGATCCAGGTAGTTATATCCTTCCGGAATAGACAGGGTAGTATAAAAAGAATGTTTGTTTTTATAAACCATATCCACAGGATAAGAACGGAATGGCAGCTTCAGCGGATTTTCTACAGGAACCAGTCCCGGGAATGGGTTTACAAGCAGTTTGTCTCCTACTGTCTCCACCGGCAGGGTAGCTGAATAGGAATGAACAAAAGGCAGATCGGCAGCATGCTCATTCGTAACCGATATTTCTTTTTTTACTGCCATTTCATTCGTATAAAATCCCTTTTTGAATTCTTCCGGATCATCCTGGTATGAACTTCTGTAATCCAGACCCTTATGTCCGGTTGCCCTCAGGTTATAATCAATTGTGGCCGAATCCAGCGTTTCATTGAATGAAATAAATCCCGAATCCGATACCTCCGATTCAACCTGATCTTTCAATGCTATCCATTCAGTTTTATCTTTTGACACGATCAGACCCATATCATTAATACAACGTGCAGGCAACATACCGAAAGGACTCAGCGGTTCCGTGGCATCGAGCATAATATCCGAGGAATCTGTTTTAACCAGAACGATCACATAATTCATGAATTGCTGAAAAGGATATTCTTTAGGAATTTTTCCATGATCACGGGTACTCAGCAGAACGGGGGATGCCTGAATTCCTGCCTGGTTTAACATGCTGCAGAGAAAGAGGTTAATATTGGCAGCATTGCCTGTTTTGGTTTTTAAAAACTCCTTTGCGGTTTTGCTTGTCTTTTTGCTTTGCCTTCCATCCCAGTTATAATTCCCCTTGATGTATTTAAAGATCTTTTCAGCCCTTTCGCGGTTATTGCCGGAGGACAGATCAATCGAAGCAAGGATGTCACCTGAATTTTTCGCAATGGACTTCATGTACAGTCCAAATTCATTATCCTTCATTAAATCTTCGATGAGCATAGGCCAGGTAGTGACTATATTTTCAACTGATCCGTTCAAATGATGAACTACCGCAAGCTGAAAATCAAGTTTCATAATGTAATCATTCATTGAGGTGATGTAATCCTCATCTCTGAAAGCTGGTACATTCTTCATTCCGAATGTGAAAATATTATCTACGTATTCAGCCAGTCCGACATTCTTTTTCAGATTATCCTTCCGGTTAATATAATAATCGAACTTGGCAGCTCCCTGTAAAATATAGCTATACTCGTAAAACGGGATCATTCTTACAGTATATTCACTGTAAATTTCAGGGATTTTCCCCTGGAAGGTCCAATCCTGAAAATTGAAATAGAACGGCGAACTGACCTTATAACGGTATTCGATAACTGACCCCACCTTGACATCCGGCATGGCAAATTTCATGAGTGACCAGTTTTCATTTACTTTCTCCACATACACATTTTCAGGCTCCAGGCGGGATATTTGTGCCTGGTTATTATCGAGATTGTAAGTATAACCGTCAATTTCATACACTTTTTCCCTCCCGTCATCACTCCTGAAATAAGGGATTTCCACCTCCCCATAGGGTAATCCAGCCGTTGATAATATCTTAACCTTGGTTGTCCTTTCAAATACAATTTCAAATCCGGCTTCATATGCGTATGTGAAGAAAGTATTGCCCAGGTCATAGATTACGACTGCCTCTGCGATCTTATCCTTGTCATAGGTGGTCATATTGAGCGC
>JBGSSA010000237.1:0-3720 GCA_041737295.1 Bacteroidales bacterium
GAGGCGGGGCCCGGAATAATTAAGTCCCGGTTTGAAAGCAACTTTAAAGGCCGACGGGAAGGAAGATGATAATTTAAGAATATTAAAAGGAATGGACACCGATGGTTTATTGGTTATGAGGTTATTTATCGGGACCAGATAACGGATCTTAATTTTTCTTTTCAAATAGGTAAGCAGCGGGAAAACCTTGATATTATACTCATTGGAACTCAACTTTGTAAGAATGGCCGGATCAATCCTTCTCTGAACTATACTTTCATAAATCAGGGAAGCCGTCCACCGGTCATACCAATCCCCTGTTACAGGATCGTCATTGATCCAAAGAACCAGGTCGGTAATCTCACTGCCTTCAGGGAGCCTGAAATTCATATCTACCTCCAGGCTGTCCATGCTGCCATATTGTGATTCGTCAGCGGCAAAATCAAGTATTAACGTACATTCGGCGTAGATGCCTTTAGGCTCTACAAGAAGGGAGGCCGAATCAATGATTCCGTTTCCGTTGGACCACCATGAATTTACATCCCTGACACGGAGATATTCCGTTGCCGTGATCTCGCAAATAACCAGGCTGAGTGTGATGAGAAGGGTAGAAAATTTTTTCATACAGGTTGCATTTAATGGGTAGAGACCTTAAGAAGTTTTATGCTTTCGGAGGATCCGGACATTTGGATCCTGCAAAACAGGAATCCATCCGGCCAGTTTTCCGATTCGAAGTGGAAGGTATTATCGCCGGTATCGACTTTCATCTGGATATATTGCTTCACAATTCTTCCATCACTTCCAAAAATGTGTATATCCGCAAATCCGGGCCTGTCAGATGAGTAATGAATATCAAGGAACAATGAAAAGGGATTCGGAAAGGCCACCATTTTTTCGGAGAATTGTAATCCTGGTTCATCAATATAGGTGAAATTGGCAGACATATTAATGTTGTTTTCTGCGATAACCCAGCATCTCCCCCTGCTGTCAATAAGCATTTTTTTCAGGTAATTACTTGACAACCCGTCTGAAGTACTAAAAGTATACCAATTGGAACCGTTGAACAAAAGCAACCCTTTACCGTAAAGGCCGGCCCAAATATTCCCGTCTTTATCTGAACTGATGAATTGAACATAATTATATCCAGTGACATCATCCGTAAAATACGACTGGTTATCTGTATCGTTATGCCGTATAATACCATTATAGGTGGCCAGCCAGATATTATTTTCCTTATCAATTGTCATATCCTGGATATACTGCCCTCCTAAGAGGGTATTGTCAGGTATCCAGGCGGTTCCATTATAGATGCTGATCTCCGCATAATCTGAACTTACAGCCACTTTACCGTCCGCAAACATGGCCATGGCCCTGATATTGTCGCTTGCCATTCCATGGCTGGTTGTAAAATGGGTCCAGTTCTCGCCATCATACCTGAATACTCCATTGTAATAGGTACCCACCCATAAGTTCCCTTTCTTATCGAGAATAAAACTCGAGAGAAACCCATTATCGAAATAGGCCGATGTAGAGTAATGCGTCCAGGTATTCCCGTCATATTTATACAACCCATTATTGGAAGTGCACCAGATATTTCCTTTCAGATCGGTTAAAAGATTCGTGAAATTGACATTTGAAATTTCTTCTTTTTGTGTGATATTGTTCCAGTTTAGTCCATCAAAACGATAGACAGCTCCATAGGAACAGAACCACATATTATGATCCTTGTCTTCACACATACCATTGAAGTATGTTGTATTTAATCCGGATGAATTGTAAAAATTGTACCACGAGGTTTCGTTCTTCTTAAATAGTCCCTGGTTGGATGAGCCAAACCATCCGTTTCCATCCTTATCATAAAATGCAGCATAAAATGCAGTTGAGTTAAACAGGTTGTCAGGAACAAATGAAGACCATGAATCGCCGCCGGCTGTATAAATCTTATCATTGGAAGTAAAAACAAGCTCACCGGAATGATTTTCACTGATAGAGTATATTGTTTTTCCCATGAGGCTGTCGGGGCAGGATAGAACAGCCCGTGTTGCAGGATCGTATTGCTGTGCCCCTTTATCGGTTCCAATCCATATTTTGTTGGTACGGTCCCTGAAGATAGAAAATATCTTTTTCCCGATTAATTCATTTTCATTAAGCAGCGAACAGACCGTATCGTTATCCAGGATGATCAATCCTTCGTTATGCGTACCGATCAGGATCTCATCATCCGATAAAGCCAGGATGGACAATACATAGCTATTGGCGATTGCTTCGGAGGGGTATTTTTTGAAACCTGTCGCGGACCGGTACGTGCAAATTCCATGTCCATAGGTACCGAACCATATTGTGCCATCCGGTGACTGGCTGATTGCCCGTACCACATTATAGGATAATCCGTCTTTTATTGTATAATTAGTCCAGCCGGCGTTAGAATACCGGCTAACGCCGGCACCATTTGTGGCAGCCCATATAAACCCTTCCTTATCTTCGAATACCTGGTAGATAAAATTTGTATTGAGCCCATTACTTGTATTGTAGTTCGTCCACACTGAAAATGCCGGGTTAAAGCAGGCCACTCCCTGATCGGTGCCAAACCAGAGCTTATCATCAGCCGCAGCAATCCCTGATGAAACCATTGTACCCTGAATCCCTCTTGTATTGTAGGGTGTGTAATATATCCACTGACCCAGGCAAATCTGCGACATACCTGATAACAGTAGAATTAGTATTTGGGAAATTCTCATGGTTGGACTCGGGTTATTGTAAATGAAATAATTCCGGACATTTAGATATCAGCCAGAAAGAAGTATTATCCGAAAGGTAACAAAAAGTCCATTGAATCGGGAAACGGGTATTTAGTTTTTGACAGACGGATCAAATACATATTCAAACCAGTCAAACCCGGCTGGAGAAATTGAGGTTTTGCCATTTCCGGACGCAAACATGCCCAGGTATACCCCGGTAAATCCACCGGCCACCTCTGAGGAAAGATAGCGGGTCTCCATGCTGCCAAGCGGTATAAACCCCGAAGCACCGGCCGGAAGATAGCTGAATGTATACAGCAATTGTTCCGCATGGATCCTGAGTTGAACAGGTCCGGAGGATAATCTGGCCTTCTTCTCAATATGTTTCAGGCTGCCTAATCTGTAGCGCAAAACAATATACCTGTCATTTCCCTCTTTTTGAATGTACAGATCATAGTGGTGGGTTTCATTCAAAAGCGCCGTAATCCCTGCCGTTTCGTTTTCTGCCGAGGGATTGAAATCAAGGGCAACTGTAGTTATGCAGTTAAAGTGCTGTTGTCGCCTGCCAATAAATGCGGGTGATGCTGCCTCATCCAGAGTATGGGAATTTCCTGTAAGTATGAGCGTTCCGGGATTTTTTGTCAATGACCAGGAAGCCTCATCCGGATTTCGGAGAAAATTCCAGTACAGGTTCAGTTTTTCAGAATTAAATTCATCCCTGGAAGATTCCATTTTCAGGGGAGATAGCGGTAACGTGAGGGTGGTTACAAAAGGGCCGACAGTATCAGCCGTGCTGACTTCAGGCCATCCGTCGGTATTCCATTTCACGGGAGTCAAAAAAGTTTCACGGCCCAGGTGGTGGAAGTCGCCACCGGCTTTTCGGAATGCAAGGAAGACCATCCACCATGAGTTGTCATGGGCCTGTACCAGGTCTGCGTGACCCGTTCCCTGGAAGGGCTGGTTTTGTCCGGCCAGGCCCCGATGTGTCAATATCGGGTTATCA
>JBGSSA010000029.1:0-6671 GCA_041737295.1 Bacteroidales bacterium
CTGTGTCAAAACCCGATCACCTTCTGTTACATCATCGGCATTGATTGCAGGAATATAGACTGTGGATTTCGTATTGGCCGGAATAACAATATCGAACAATATCCTCCCGGGTTCCGTTTTCCATTTGCTGGACAGGGTACCGTAATATGTATCCAGGCTGGCTGAAGCGCTTGAAAATCCGCCGCCCACATGGGGTTTGATCATGGAATGCCTGTAACCCGGGCCGTCCTCATAGGTATCAAGGCCTGCCATCACCCGGTACATCCAGTCGCCGATCGCCCCGTAAGCATAATGGTTCAAAGAATTCATTGATGGGGTCTGGAAGGTACTGTCCGGCTTTATGCCATCCCAGCGTTCCCAGATTGTGGTAGCCCCCATTTTTACAGGATAGAGCCATGACGGATACGTTTCCTGAAGCAGCAGGGTATAGGCCAGGTCGGTATATCCAAAGCGCGTGAGCACATGACAGAGATAGGGTGTTCCAAGGAAACCCGTGGTTAGATGGTTATCATAGGAATTTATGTTTTCAGCGAGACGGGCAGCTGCCTGTTTACGTAACCCATCAGGAAGCATATCGAAATTCAGGGCCAGCACATAAGCTGTCTGTGTCCCTGAAACCAGCCGGCCACTGGGTGTCATATATTCTTTAACAAAAGCGTCCTTTATTTTGTGCAAAAGCATTGTATAAAAGGCAGCGTCTTCTGTTTTGCCAAGCACATTCGCAGTCTTGATCATCAGCTGAACGGAATTTGCATAAAAGCATTGGGCAATCAGGTATTTATCCGTTACGGCCGACCTTCCGTCATTGTCATCCTCGGGACGATAGAAAAGCCAGTCGCCAAAATGAAAGCCTGTATTCCAAAGATCATTTCTGGCTATCCGCCGGATGCTTTCCACATACGATTTCATCGACGAATATTGTTGTTCCAGTATCCTCTTATCTCCATAAGCCAGGTACATGTTCCACGGAACAATGGTGGCGACATCTGCCCATCCGGTGCTGTTGACAGCATTTTCACCCAGAACATTCGGGACAACAAACGGAACAGCGCCATCTACCTGGTCTGCTTCCACATCCCTGAGCCACTTGGAAAAGAAGTTGTTTACATTCATATTAAAAGTGGCGGTCCTGGAGAAAACCTGTGCATCCCCGGTCCATCCCAGTCGCTCATCACGTTGCGGGCAATCGGTCGGCACATCCAGGAAGTTGCCTTTTTGTCCCCACTGAATATTATGTTGAAGCTGATTAATCAGGCCATTCGAAGAAACAAAAGTCCCGGTTGGCTTCATATCGGAATACAGTGCCACAGCTGTAAAATTCTCGGGTTTTATTTCGCCCGGGTAGCCTTCGATCCGGATAAACCGGAATCCATGCCATGTGAAATGAGGTTCAAAAACCTCCTCTGCTCCTCCTTTGAGAATATAAGTAGCCAGTGACTTTGCTTCCCTGAGGTTCACTGTATAAAAGTTACCTTCCTTGTCAAGGGCTTCTGCATGGGAAATAACAATTTTATCTCCTGCTTTGCCGGTGACTTTTAGTTGCACCCATCCAACCAGGTTTTGTCCAAAATCAATTACAGTTTCTCCTTTAGGAGTTTTAAATATTTTTTGCGGAACGAAAGTTTCATGTTTTTTCACAGGTTCATTAACCGTTGCCACCAGTTTTTGCATGGGAAAGGCTGCCTCTTTCACGCCGCTCCAGTCCTTGTCATTGTAACCGGGGAGTGTCCATCCCGATTTGTCCATCCTGGCATCAATAGTTTCACCGTTATAAATTTCAGAATATCTTACCGCTCCGGTCGAAGATTTCCATGAAGGGTCGGATATGATTGTTTCCTTTGAACCATCGTTATAGGTAATATCTACCTGGCAAAGCAGGGAAATATCCTTTCCATAGAAATTGATGTTGTTCCCAAAACCGATGATGCCCCGGTACCAGCCATTGCCCAGCATAACGCCGATGGCATTTGCACCTTGCTTCAGCAGTGCGGTTACATCGTATACCTGGTATTGCACGCGGTCTTTATAGGCAGTCCAGCCCGGGGTAAGGTAAGCATCTCCCACCCGTTGGCCGTTGATTTGTGCCTCATACATTCCATGCGCGGTAATGGATGCCATAGCCGAAGCTACTTTTTTTGAAACGGTAAATTCTTTTCGCATCAGCGGGCTTGGCCGCAAAACCGGATCTTCGTCATATCCGGGCTGTATCCATTTTGCTTTCCAGTCAGATGATTGCATAAAAGCCATCTGAAAGGCAGCCGGCTTACTCCATGCTGAAGCCTTGCCTTCATTGTCATAAACTCTAACCTGCCATGAGTATTTGGTGGCGGACCGGAGGGCCGGACCATTATAAACAATATGGACCGACTGAGGGGATTTCACCTTACCCGTCTGCCACACGTCGGTTTTGCCGTGAGTCACTTTCAGTTCGTAGGCAGCCTGGGTAACGTTTCTTTTTTCAGAAACAAGCTGCCAGGAAAAGCGGGGCTGGCTGATGTCCAAACCAACCGGGTTAACGGTGTTTTCGGTAAGCAGGTTTTCAGGATAAACCTGTGCAAGAATCAGGCAGGAAATCAATTGAAAAACAAGAACTAAACAATAGAATTTTTTCATGATTATAGAATAAATAGAGTGTATGGAACAACTCGACGACATGATTATTCACCATATCAAACCTAAGAAAAAATTAGGTGTGAATCAAGTTGTTTTTTTGTAGTGACGAGGGACTAGGAAGAAGAGTTTTGCAGTTTTGCAGTCAGCCGCGTCTGTCAATCAACAAATCAACAGATCAACAAATCTCTTGACCCCTAAACCCCTAAGCCCCTAAACCCCTACAGAGTCCACCCACTCCTGTATTCATATTGAAAAAGGCTGTTTGCTTCCGGAATATTGGTAATCTTCATATTGACGGCATCATATTCCAGGGTTAAATCAGATTTCTGGCTCAGCACCGCAATATTTGTCAGCAACATGATCTCCGTTAATTTTGAGGCAATTGAAAAATCATTGCATGATTTCTTGCCATTTTTTATGGCATCAATCCAGTCCTCGAAGATATTTCCGGTACGGGGAAGCCATGCGTCAGGGCCTGTAAAGGTTGCATCTGCAGGGATTAATTCAGGCAACGCACCATGACTGCCGTGGGTGATGATCCCCTTGTCACCATAATAGGTGGCATCCTTCATGGCACGGCCCGGCTCCAATACATCCGGGCGGGGCGGTCTTAGTCCGCCGTCACACCAGGAAACCTTCACCGGGGGCATATAACCTCGGGCAGGAAACTCATAGGTGACTAATTCGCTTAGCGGCATATAATCCGTACTATAAGGTGAACTGGTGGCTTGTATTTTAGTTGGCATACCCAGATTCAGTGCCCAGATGGGGGCATCAAATATGTGAGCACCCATATCTCCCATTGCACCGGTACCATAGTCCCATAATCCGCGCCAGTTAAAATGAAATGCTTCGGGGTTAAAAGGTTTTTCCGGAGCCGGACCTAACCACACGTCATAGTTTACATTTTTGGGAACAGGCATCCCGGCAGGTCGCTTCAGATCACCCTGTGGCCAGAATCCCATCGGTCGGTTTGTGGAAAGCTGAACCTCACGCACAAGTCCGATTACCCCGGATTGAATCCACTCAACCGTTTTGCGGGTACCCTCCGTGGCATGACCCTGGTTTCCCATTTGGGTTACGACTCCGGTCTCTTTGGCAATTTCGGCCAGTTTACGGCATTCGAAAATGGTTTTTGCCAACGGTTTCTCCAGGTAAACATGCTTTTTTGCACGCATAAACGCGGCGGCTATAGTAGCGTGCGTGTGATCGGGTGTTCCGATTACCACAGCGTCAATGGATTTTTCCTTATCGAGCAATTCCCGCCAGTCGGAATACACCTTCGCCTTCGGATATCCCTTAATAACATGACCCGAGTAATCCGGGTCCACATCACACAACGCGTATATATTGGCAAGTTTAATGGGTTGCCCGCTATCGGCTGCGCCCATCTGTACGATGGCATTTGTATTGGCTGTCGTACCCGCGTTTCGCCTCCTCATTTCAGCAATACGGGCCTCCCTGGCCGCTATTTGCTCTTTAGTCATCGGCGTGCCGTTCATGTTTCTTTGCGGCCTGACAATAGGTACGTCCGGCGTTGCAATTTGCTGTATATCGCCACCCCCCTGACTTCCAACGCCAATAACCGCTACATTGAGCAGATCACTGGGTGCGGTGTACCCCTTTCCGCCCATTACATGGCGCGGAATAATAGTAAATGCCGCGGCAACTGCGGTTGTAGTTCCCAAAAAGTTCCGCCTGGAAAGGTTCCGGCCCTTTGGATTTTTTTCTTCGGATTTTTCCCTGTTCATAATATAGGTGCATTAAGTAGATGATAATGAAAGGTAGGATTCAAAAAATCCAAAAGCAAGAATAATATATAAAAACAGTGATTTGATCGATGAAATCGTACAATTACACCTTATATAAAGGGAAGATTTCGTAGAGACAAGGCATTGCCTTGTCTTGCGGATAGCAATTATGAAATCATCAAAGTATTTTCTACATTAGAAGTCTTTTTATAGCCCTGTATAAGAATGGAGGAATTCAATATCGATTTGGAAAGGATAAAGTGTGGCGATGAAATCTCTTTTGAACAACTCTTCCATGAGTATTTTGAAAGAATTTGCTTCTTTGCAAGAGACTATGTATGCGATGGGGAAGTGGCACGTGAGCTCGCCCAGGAAACGTTTATCAGGCTGTGGGAAATAAGGGCTACCCTTGAGGATGGGTCTGATATTCCTGCACTCCTTTTTACAATTACCCGGAACAATGCATTGAATTACCTGAAACATCTGACGATCCGGGAAAAATTCCGAAATTACAGTGAGTATCAATATGCTGAACAGCAACTGAATTTTATGGCTTTGTCTGATTTACAGGTGGAGGAGATCTTTAAAAGTGATCTGCAGAAGAGAATTAATGAAGCAGTTGACGATCTTCCTGAAAAATGCAAAGAAGTATTTATGATGAGCCGAAATTTCGGAATGAGTTATAAAGAAATTGCCGTACAATTGAATATTTCCTTAAGAACGGTTGAAAACCACATTTCCGAAGCCCTAAAAAAGTTGCGGGCAAAAATCAATTCCGTATATCAAAAGTAATCTATTGAATACCTGAAGATTTCGAATTATTTCACTTTTTTTCATAAAATTATTCAATTCCGACTAGGGGTAAACTGTAGGGTGGTTGTTAAATAAAACATAAGGGTTAAGGAAACAAAGTTTTATTTAATGAGAATCATACATGGATGAATCAAGTTTATACAGGTTTTTGACAGGAGAGATTCGTGAAGAGGAATTCAACGCTTTTTACGATTGGGTTAAGTCCAGCGATTCCAACCGTAAGACATTCTCCGGTTTAAAAAATATTTGGGTTTATTCCAGGAGAAAAGGACAACTGTCCGAGGCTGATCTCCGGCAAGAATATCAAAGATTCACTGCCCGGCTTTCAAACCAGGAATCCCGTGGGCACACTGTTGACAGAAAACCACCTCAGAGGCATACCATTGGGTATTACCTGCTCAGGATAGCCGCAATTTTCATATTGCTATACGCTACCGGCATGACCTATCTTCAGATGCACAACACGGAAAAGGAAGCGTATTATGAAATTCATACACGAAGGGGAGAAAAATCGCAACTAGTGCTTTCCGATGGCACAAAAATCTGGATTAATTCAGATTCTCATTTACGGTATCCCACCCGTATGACAAAAAGAAACGTGGTTGTTTTCCTGGATGGGGAAGCCTATTTTGATGTGGCAAAGGTAAAAGGCAGGAAATTTGTCGTGCACACTTCCGATATTGATATTACCGCGTTGGGCACCAGCTTCAATGTGAAATCATACCAGGACGAAGGGGCGGTGGAAACCACGCTCGAAGAAGGGAAGATCCTGATTACAGGCGACAGGCAAATAAAGAAGTGGCAAAAACCAATTGTATTGCTTCCCAATCAGCGTGTTACCATTTACACAGGTGCCGATAAGACCCATGATCCGGTGGTTACCGAAACCAATCCCACCGTCGGTAGGGACAAGACCACTGATGACACGAACCTCCAACAGATCGACCATAAGGATGTATTGATCCAGCATCAAACCAATACTGCCATCTATACCTCCTGGAAAGATGGGAATCTGCAGTTCAAAAAGGAGCGGTTTGAAGACCTCGCCCTTTTGCTGGAACGCTGGTATGATGTTAAGATCATCATTAATGATGCAGAAATCAAAGAATGGAGATATACCGGAACTTTTGACAAGGAGACCGTTGAACAGGCCTTAACCGCACTAAGTCTTTCCATGCCCTTCCGGTTTGCAATTCATAAAAACTGTGTTACAATTGAAAAATAAAAACGGATAACATGACACTGATAATCCTCAAATTGGTTTGCCTATGGTGATATAAAGGAGCAAAAAAAATACCGGGAAATGTTGCCGCATTCCCCGGTAAATAAATAAATCATTCGCTGACAAGTCGAATGCAACGGATTTAATGTCTAACTCTAAAAAAACAAAATTATGAATAAAAAGAGAATTCCCACGCTCTTTGAATACAAAGACTTAATTAAAATCCTTCTCGCCATGAAATTCACCTTCATGCTTTTACTGCTGACATCGGC
>JBGSSA010000030.1:0-92035 GCA_041737295.1 Bacteroidales bacterium
AAGAAAAGGTGTTAATAACCAGAATAACTCCGAAGAGTTATTTCCGGTTATTAACACTTGCTTTACATCATCATATTTATTCATAGATTTAACTTAAGAAAAGAAAACTATTGGTTCGAAGGATAGGGAGTAGAATATAAATTATGGAAGTTCATTGTCTAATCTCAACCGATTTGGGGTAAGTGTTTATGTTAAAAATTTGTATTATAACAAGTATCCAAGGATTGCAGATCTTGATGGAGATGGAATAAATGATTATATAGAATTTAAAAGCACTGGAGACTGGACTATTTGGTCCTATTCTCATCAGACACATCATTTCGAATTAAAAACCACTGGTGATATCGAAGATAACATTGATAATGATGATAAAATTATCATTTCTGATTTTAATGGAGATGGAATTGGAGATGTCTGGAAATTTTATGAAGGAGGACTTCTTATATATACGTTAAAAGGAAATTCATTTGAAGAAATATTTTCAACACCCGACATAAGTAGTAAACATAACTTTACACTTGGTGATTTCAATGGAGATGGAAAAACGGATATATTTATGTATGGTTGGAATGGAACGGATTGGGCTAATTGGCAAGTAAGATTATCGACAGGTGATGATTTTGAAACTAATTATATTCCTAGAAAAAAAACAAATTTAAAAGACGATGTTATTCGACCAGCTGATTTTAATGGAGATGGTTGGACGGATTTAATGATTACAGCATCTGATAATGAGTGGGCGGGGTATTATTATTATATTTCAAAAAATTCCGGACACGATTTTGTTGATCAGGAATATCCTTATGGACAACCATCTACTCTAAATTACTATATAGATGACTTTGATGGAGATGGTCGTGATGATTATTTATGTACTGATGCTACATCACCCATGTGGGAAGGGTATTCGATAGATCATTCTTCAGGGAATACAAGTGTGCTAATGGAAAAAGTTGGAAATGGTCTTGGTGTTTTAACAAAACCACATTACGTGAAACTTTCAACTGCATTACCAACCACCTATCAAAAAGGAACAGATGAAGGTTTCCCACTATATGTGTATCAGGGTCCTCTCACCGTAGTTTCCTCAGTAGAGGTAGATAATGGTTTGGGTTCAATGAATACATTTAATTATTATTATGAAGGGCTAAAGATTCATAGGCAAGGGAAAGGATTACTGGGATATAAAAAAATAAAGATTACAGATGTAAGAGCAGGTATAGAAACGGAATCTGCATTTGGTTATGATGGTACATATTTTTTTCAAAAAAATTCTGCCATTTACAAACGAATCGCTGGCCATGATGAAGTATATGAGTCTCAGATAAATGGATATGATGTAAAAATCCTTGATGAAGACACCAAAAGAATATTTCCTTATGTGTCTTCTTCAAATAAAAATAATCTATTATCTGGTAATACCGTTTATATGACTTCGGTTTATGACAATTATGGGAATCCAGAAGTGATCACAACGACATATGAAAATGGAGTGTCCGAAACTGTAACAAACACATATGAGAATATTTATTCTTCCAGGTGGTTACTTGGAAGACCTACTGCAACATCTCAGGTTTTTACAGATGGGGAATCAACCATAAACAGATTAACTATTCGAGATTTCGATGATTACAATAATCATCTTATTTATGAAACTACTTTATCGGGCACAAATAAGCAGCTTACACATTCCTTTCAATATAACCGGGATGGAACTTTATTCCAGGAATCCCTTTCAGATGAGATAGATGTTCGTCCAACCAAATATTTTTATGATCCAAGAGGAGTAAGAATAATTGCGATTAAGGATACTTCATTAACCCTAGTTACTAACACATATGATTCATATGGAAGACTTCAATCAAAAAAAGACCTTCTGAATAATACAGTAACTTATGCCTACGATAACCTACACAGGCAGGTAAGTGTTTCAAACAGTGATGGTAGTGGATCAACTACTTTCTATTATTGGGCGGATCCTACATCGAATCCGCTTTTAGCGAGGTATTCCATACGAAGCCTTCAAAATGATGGATCTGAAAGTAGGATTTGGTACGATAAACTAGGTCGAGAGATTAAATCCTATGTATTGGATTTTGATGGAAGTCCAATTTATAGAAATACTGAATATAATTTATTAGGGCAAGTTAGCCAAACATCAGAACCCTATTTTTCTGGATGCTGCAGTTGGAATGTCATAACCTATGATGATGCTGCACATTATAATAGAAAGAAGCAATTAACTAGACCTTCTGGTCGAAATACCACGTGGGAATATTTTGATAATACCAATAGCATTTCAGAATCTACCGCGGGTAAAGAAGTGACCAAAGAATTTGACTCCGATGGAACGTTAAAGTCGGTTCATGATGATGGAGGTGACATAACTTATACTTACTATCCTGATGGGAAAATACGCACAATTACTGCTCCTGGAAATAATACGACATCTATGGAATATGATATTGCAGGCAATCAAACCAAATTAACTGATCCAAGCGCTGGCATTATTAATTATACCTATAATGCGTTTGGACAATTGCTAACACAAATAAATGCACGATTACAGCAAACAATATTAACTTATCATTTTGATGGAAAAATTAAAGATAAAACCACACTAGAAGGATTCACAGAATATACTTATAATGTTAATAATCAATTAACCGAAATAAGTTGCTCAACAACTGGAGTAAGTAGATTGATTTCCTACTATCCAAATGGCAAAATCCTTCAAATACAAGAGACTGTACCCGCATCTTCCCCATTTTATACATCGTATACCTATGATAATTTAGGCCGAGTGCAAATTATTGCACATCCATCGAGTATTACCGAAATGTTCACCTATCAATACGGATATTTGACATCGGTGTCAGCCAATAATCAAGTTAGTTGGACAATAACAGGGATGAATTCACGAGGTCAATTAACAAACTCCCAATTTTCTTACCTTGGATATAATCAACTTCAATCAACATATGGATATGATACATATGGATATCCCTCATCAACAGTAACCGGCTCCCTTCAAAGCTACCACTATGAGTTTCAACCGACAACTGGTAATCTAAATTGGCGTAGAAATGATTTACATTCCAATATTCAGGAAAATTTTGCATATGATCCTCTTGATCGGTTAGATAAAATTTATAGGGGAACAACGACTTTACTTGACATGGCATATGATGACAACAAGGGGGGTATAACTCTAAAAGATGATTTCGGCACTTTTAAGTATGAAAACCCTGGACACCCTTATGCTATAAGCGAGATAAATCCAATGACTGGTCCAATGCCTGATTATGATCAAAATATAGATTATACATCGTTTGAGAGTGTAAAAAATATTTCTGAAAATGGTATCATCGCATCATTTCTTTATAATTCTGATAACGAAAGAGCTAAAATGGTAGTTTCCGAGGGTGGAAATACCATTTTAACAAGATGGTATCCATCAAGTCAACATATTAAAGAAACATCAAATGGTACTACAAAACAATATACATTTATTGGGGGTGATGCTTACACAGCTCCAATACTGGCAGTGGTTGAAATGGGAACTCCAACCTATTATTACCTTTTAAGAGATTATTTAGGCAGCATAACACATGTTGTAAATGCTTCTAATGGGAGTGTTTTGGCTGAATATAGCTATGATGCATGGGGAAGGATGAGAGATCCTATAACTTGGATAAATTTTACTCCCGGAAATGAGCCTGATTTAATTATGGCAGGACGTGGATTTACAGGCCATGAACACCTAAAATGGTTCAACCTGATAAATATGAATGGAAGAGTCTATGATCCTCTTGTAGGACAATTTTTAAGTCCTGATAATTTTGTGCAATACCCTGATTTTACTCAAAATTTTAATAGATATGCATATTGCCTGAATAATCCATTAGTTTATTCGGACCCGGATGGGGAGTTTGTTCACTTAATTGTTGGCGCGATTATAGGAGGAGTAACGAATCTAGTGATTAATTGGAATAAAATTGATAATTTCGGGGAGGGCTTAGGTTATTTTGGAATAGGAGCAGCGGCTGGGGCTATTGGTGCCGGCGTTGGAGCCGGTATTAGTTCTGCTATGGCTGTCGGTAGTGCTGCAGGTGGATCGAGCACTTTTGCTGCTGGATTTTGGGGTACATCTACAGCATTAACAGCTGCATCAAGTTTTACTACAGGAGCCGCTGTGGGTGCCGGAGCTGGATTTAGCGCTGGATTTACAAATGGTTTTGGGAACGGTTTAATGCAGGGACAAAACTTTGGCGAAGCATTATGGAGCGGAACTAAAGACGGTTTAATTGGAGGGACTTCCGGAGCTTTGCTTGGAGGAATTGTTGGAGGTGTAGATGCTAGTATTGATAATCGTAATTTTTGGAATGGAAAGACAAAAGATCCCGTGGTTAATGGGTGGAGACACCTTTCTGGAGGTGGATGGAAAGCGATGCCAGGAGAAAGACAAGGTTATTATCTGACGGAACATAATGAAGTTATACCTTCTTGGCGGGCTGACATATTAACAGCCAATCAAAGTAATTTTTCTTCCGCTAGTGCGCAAGGCATGACCATTGATTTTAATGCTGGTAGTAGAGGATCATTTAAATTTACCAATAAGACTGCCTTCGGATTAAATCTAAGAATTACTGGTTTGCAGATTGACGCAAACCTTCAAGCATTTGCAAATAATAATATGTTCTTTTCCACTCCCTCAATACTTGGTAACTTTAATAACTTTGCAAGTTCATACAGTTGGTTATCTACTTTTGGTAATGGACCTGGCAAGGGTTCCTTCACTCTTATGTTTTTTAAATAGGAATTTTTTTATGATAAATATCCTCCCTTTGGGCCTCCTTTTGTTGAGTTGTTCAACAATTGCTCAAAACCTTGTTATTAATCCTTCCTTTGAGGATAGCCTTGGAAATTTAACAAAATCATTCGCATCTAAAGGATGGTTGGATGATATTAAATATAGTAGTGTAGATATTTATTCTACAATTTATCCTGAAATAACCGGATATGCTGTTCCCAATAACTATCTGGGATACCATCCAACTTTAGATAGTAGTTCATATATAGGGTTTGCTTTATTTTCTTGGGGTGGGGACTTAGAACGAATAACCGGAAGTCTGTCAAGTACAATGCAGAAAGACAGCTCATACCGAATCTCATTCTTCATTAAATACCCTAAAGATTCATTTATGGTTTATTCAAAGTTTATTGAAGTTTATTTTTCAAGTAAAAAACCCAGATCAAAATATGGAGAACCATTTTTTGAAGAATGCTTTAATGAAAAATGTCCGTTGGCTGATTTAAAAATAAATATTGAAGAGGCGGTTACAACTGTACAATGGGTAAAATGTCAGGCCATTTATAAAGCTAAAGGGAATGAAAAGTATTTTACATTAGGATTATTCTACCAAAATAGGGATTTCTTTAAATTATCAAAAAGGTACAATAAATCACTCCTCGATTCTAAAAAACAACTCAAATTTCTAAAGAAGACTGAGTTATTTCCTATTTATATAAATAAAAACCACCATGTTGATTTGATAAATAAATCTTATGGATTTAGAGAAGACAGGTCTTGTGCTTATTATTTCATAGATGCTGTTTCTATGGAACTAATTCATCCCATGCTAGTAAAGTCTTTTGTTAAATCTAAATTTAAGGGTGACATCGATAGTTTTTTTTATTCTCGTTTACAATTTCCGGAAACTCCTGTAAATAAAGGAACTTATGGCGATCTGATTGTTTCTTTTTTGATTAATGAAAATGGTAAATTAGATTCAATTCGGGTACAACAAATGCCCAATTCACAAATAGCCTCAAAAGTAATAAAAATCCTGCAGCAAACAGATGGCATGTGGAGCCCAACTATTGAAAATGGTAAAGCAATTTCATTTAAATATAAATTAGTTGTCCGGTACCAAATTTTTTCAGGAAACCAAAAGAATGAATATAATAAAATAAAGGAAGAAGTGCTAAGAAATATTCAAGCGTCAAAGTTTAAAATTGCATTAAAGCACATTAATACTTTGTTATCCCTAAATCCTTATAATTCAGAGCTTTATTTTATTCGATCGGATATTTATAAATCTTTACAACAGTATGAGAATGCCTTAGTTGATTACAATACTGCTACTCAAATACAAAATGAGATATTGGCTGTATTAGGCTTTATATTTAGCACTTAGATTATTAGTATTTATTTTTAATGAGTCTAGGTAAATTATATTGTGATCTCTGAAGCACAACAGGAGACCTAATTCAAACCATATTAAATAAAACCACTGATTATCTGAGCATTATAAAATTAGGAAACGTATATATGGTATGAATAACTGTTAGTCGCGACTTACATATTTTAATTAGCTAGGATACCCTGTGATACCCAAATCACACAACACTGCTTAGATTGTCAAGGAGAAGTTGCCTTAATTGGTAAAAGACACCAAATCGATTGATAAGGAATAGATCATTTGAAAATATTCCAATTAAGGGAAGTTGGAATGCTTATATCAATAGTTGCGGCAAAGGGGAAATGCATTTTTTTGTTTATCTGGATTCAACAGTAGCAATTTCATGCTTCATAGTGTAAGTCCATCTTTATATATAACTGGAAATCAGTATGTATTAATTTTGTATCAATGTTTTTGTTTTAATATAGATATCCTTCAACTCTTATATATTCTTATACTTAAATATATAGGCTTTGAAGGTTATATTATAAATTATTTGAAACTCCATGAAATATTACAAATAAACCATTAAAAGAGGAGGGCTTTATTAAAATATAGTTTTTTTATTCAATCCTCACCCCACAAATAAGGTTATATTGTAATAAGAAGAAATTTTGTAATATTTTATTTAGGAATTTGATGAATAATTATGACCTTAGTAAATAATATATAATATTTAACCAAATAGGTATATCATGGGATTAAAACCAGGTCCAAAAAGAATTGCTGAAACTACAGGAAAACCTGACAGACGTCAACGGGATAATAAGGAAACTCCTAAAAATACCCCATCATTAAAGCCACACAAGCATAAGAAAGGGGATTAATCAATAGTTCTCAATAGTTGAGCTGCCCTTAAGGGTGGCTTACTTTTTTATTGATTGTCAACCTGCACCCGGAACATCTTCGCCGCGAGATAGAGATCATTGAACCCGAGGCATCGATGAAAACTGGGTACGCATCGGAGAAGAAGTCACCGGGCAGTTGGAACATAAGCCGGTAGAACTATATGCGCGCCGTATGGTATGTTATAAATATGCCTTAAAAAAATTTACAGCATGCTCCGAAATATGAACAACACTTTTTTGCCAAAGAACAGAATGTTGAGGAAATTCATGCCCCAGGGATTCCACATGGCTAGTTTCAAGGATTAATCAGTGATAGCTGTGTTAGATTTGATTCGCAGATCAGATAAAAATGAAATTATTTAATCTTTCTAAAAGCTATTATTAATACGGCGGATCAAAATGTTCTACCAAAACCTTTACCTGTTTCGGCGTGAAATATTTTGACCGTTTTTTCCATTCGGTATTGATCAAATTCTGTAATAACTGCGGTGAGCAGTGAATCCATTGGCTGAACATTCTGGATGCAGACTCTTTTGCAATATGCGGAAAGTATAACTGCGCGAGTTCATTGAAACCATACGTCCGAATTTCAAACTTTTTTTCCATTGATAGTGGTTTTATCGAAATGTAGCGCATATAATCATACCCAATGCTTTTAAAGGTCTATTGTACCGTTATGGTTTATTTTTTTCTAAAATATTCCATTTCAGGTCGAATGATTATCTTTGAAAAAGTATGTCCTAAGAACATGAGTAACATTTCGGGAAGAGTGGTGGTTTATCCGAAAGATGTTCAGAGGTTGACAGGAAAAAGTGAAAAATACAGCCGTATGCTTTTAAAGAAAATCAGGCAATGCAAGGCAAAACAATGTCACCAGTTCATCAGCATTGAAGATTTTGCAGAGTATACCGGCCTGACTGTTGACTTGGTGAAGCAACATCTTGTAGATTGATATCGGAAAATATCAGTCCAGAATTCTTTTGAACCTTCCAAATATAATTTGCTGGTTTTTATGTGGGTTTGAACTGTAATAATCCAAAATTTATATCACCGTTATCAATCACAAATGATATTTTTTCCTGGATTTAACCTTAGAAAAGTAAACGGCCCTATCATTTGAAACTGATAGGGGCACCACCCCTCACACCACTGTAGGTGTGGGTCTCGTATACATCGGTTCATGACAAAATAAGTCAACATTCTCGTAATATTAGCAAAATTCGAAATTTATATATCTGCTACTTCAATTCTTACAATGCCACGAGTTAGTGCACTTTTATTAACAAATATTCAAGTGTTCTCTTAAAATTGCGTATTTCTCTATATTCCAATATCTTTACTTTTACATCTTTGCCAAGATGTTGTTTACTTGAGTATAAATCAACCGCCATATTTAAGGCATTTAACGTAAACGGAATATCTACTAGATGTAATTCGCCATCAGAAACTTTTGAATTATCAATAGATAAATCATAATCTCTTAGTGCTTTGATCGACCTTAAGTTTTTGCCAACCATCTTTTAGCCTTTTCGCAGTAACTTTTTTAAACTTATCGTCACTTAAATCATTAGGAAGCAGTATACTAAAATTTAAAGTTGATATTTTAAATTTCTGATTGTTCTTCAAAGAGAATTCCTTCTGTTCTTCCTTATCTTCTAATAAACGCTCAACAGTTTTCTCTACAAAATATTGAAATCCATATGCCAAGACCGTAGATGGTAAAATCCTAAATCAAAAGTGCTCTCTTTATTGATAATATGTTTTTTTATTTCTAATAACACATTTTAACAAAGTTTCATTAAACTCAAGCGAAGATAAATTATAATCAAAAGGTAGAGTTATTCCTGCTAGATCAGAATGGATTTTAGTAAAATCATTACACCTTCATTTGAGCAGATGCAACAAATGAAAACTTCAAGGAAAGTTCTTGAAAAGAAGATTTCTGATAAGCTAACATAATCTTGAAGTCTGTGCACTAACGCTTGGTTTCTCGAGTATAAGTTTATAGTTAAGGATTAACCTAGTTTAAAGACCTAGCTCTAATTGAGTAGTCCTAAATTGGTGTTATAGTTGGAATTAACTCTAATTTTAGGGCCTTACTTCATTAAAGATTTTAAAGGATAACGGAATTTTGTATCTCATTAATGCTATTTAATAGATTTTGTTTATTTTTGTATTGAGTAAGTTCTTTTTACACTGAATTACATAGGAATGTACATATATATTACGGTTCGGTGCCCTAAAAGGTGCCCTCGGTAGATTTTGAATGGGTAATTGCGTGATTCCTAAGATATAACGAGCTGTGGGTATCATCTTCTCACCCCGACTATTTGGAAAATAAAACCGCTGCATAACACTTATACAGCGGTTTTTTGATTATTGCCTAAACACTAAAGACCGTTTGGAATCCAGGATAATATCACTGAATATTGCTGTTGTTTCCGCCTTCAACAGGAAACATTCTGGTAACTGCATTATAATCCTTCACATCCACCATGGTCTTTAATGTAGCCAGGGGAATCCCTTCAATAATCACTATTTTAAATGACATAAACCCGGGTGCCGGGGTGTCGTTTACCAAATCAAAAACTTCCTTGTAGATCAGATTAATACTTCCGATGTACGCATCATAATCGAAATAAATGGATAATGCATTATCCACAAACGTGTACGGCAACATGTTGAAACTAATAGGATCCTCTTCTATAAGCCTGTAAACCAGCACTGCTCCGTCGTAATAAATATCTTCGGTTATTTCAGGAACATCAAGGAGCGTAGTATATCCATCCAGATTGCCATCCCATTCGCCGGGATCAATATCGTAAATTGCGGATCGGGTATAATTGATCCCGTCAACACCATCCCGGCCATTGTATCCCGGAGGACCCATAGGACCTTCATCTCCGGAACAATTTGCTAAAACTGCTATCAAAAGAAAATATGAACATGCCCGCACTATTCCTAATGATAATTGAAGTCTACTTTTTTCCATATAATAAAATTTAGGTTACTATTCATTAATCAATAATCATACCATCGTAAATGGTAATCGTTCCGAACAACAGGCTGGCCTCCGGAATATGAACACATCCCGCCTTTTCACAGGAACAACAATCCCTCCTTGTTTTTGATTTAGGAAAGGATAATTTTACACCTCTGAATTTCATTGCTTATCATGGTAATAAACGTTGAACCCTTCGAAAGGTTATTTATTAATCCCAGCACTTTAACCGGAAGAATTTGCCAATGCCAGGAACAGAAAAAAAACAGGGTCAGCTTATCCGTTCATTAACCCTTGGAGGTGCCATTATTCTTGTGGTGAGCTCGGTCATCGGATCGGGTGTATTTAAGAAGGTGGCCCCCATGTCAGCCGAACTCGGATCCCCGGTTTGGGTGCTTGTTTGCTGGATACTGGCCGGACTGATCACGCTCTTCGGTGCCCTGAGCAATGCAGAGATCGCCGGCATGTTCGCCGGGTCGGGAGGAGAATATATTTATTTCAAAAGGATTTACGGACGTTTCATGGCCTTTATTTATGGCTGGAGCGTGTTTACAGTCATTAAGACTGCTGCAGTCTCTTCCATAGCCTATGTTTTTGCACAATCCTTCAATGCCATGATCCCCCTGCCGCATCTCCCGGGCTCCATAGAACAGGTTGAACTGCTTGGACTGTTCAGGCCCCTTGAAAATTTTGGTGTTAAACTGCTCACAATCGGCCTGATTGTGTCCCTTACCCTTTTAAATACACGGGGACTGAAGGGCGGTGCACGGTTCAGCAGTTACTTCACGTGGATGGTCATGGGAGGTTTACTTCTAACGGTCATATCCGGTTTGATGTTCGGGGGAGGCAGCCTCAACAACATAACTACCAACGCTGCAACGTACGTTCCAAGGTCGTGGACCGATTTCTCCTTTGTCAAGGCAGTATTTGCTTCCATGCTGGCGGCTTTCTGGGCATACGAGGGCTGGAATTCCATCGGCTTCCTGGGGGGCGAGATCCATAATCCCAACAAGAATATTCCCCTTGCCCTGGCCGGGGGAATGACAATTATCATTATAGCTTATCTGCTTATTAACTTCACCTACCTGTATGTATTGCCTGTCGATCAGATTACAGATGTGTACCGGACACAGAATGAAATCGCCGGCGTCAGCGTCGTCCGGCATTTTGCAGGGAATGCAGGGGCCATTATTCTCTCATTCCTGATATTGTTGACCACGCTTGGCTGCACCAACAGTACAATCATAATGCCGCCTCGAATCTACCAGGTTATGGCGAAAGACAAGCTGTTCTTTAAGGGCCTGGGGGATATCCATCCCCGGTTCAATACCCCCCATAAAGCGCTGTGGTTGCAGGCATTCTGGGCATCAATGCTTGTTCTGTCGGGAAGCTTCGACCAGCTAACCGATATGCTGATCTTTGTCGTTTTCTTTTTCTATGGCGCAACCACGCTTGGCGTATTTATTATGCGCTTTCGCGAACCTTTACTGGAGAGGCCCTACAGGGTTTGGGGCTACCCCGTTGTGCCCGCTTTTTTTATCCTGTTCTGCATTGCCCTGGTGATCATTACCTGTTTCACCAATCCACGGGAGGCTGGTCTCGGACTGGCTTTTGTACTGGCCGGAATTCCGTTTTACTTTTTTTGGAAGGGGGAGAAAGGGACTAGAAGGGACGAGGGACGAGTGACAAGGAAGAATCAAAAATCACCTGACTAAGGAATATTATTTATGTAACTTATTCATTTCTATTAGTTATTTCTCATAACAACGTGAAGTATTATGAAGAATTCCCGGTCGATTCTAAGTGTCATTATCAATGTCATGCGTTGGGTTGCCCGCACCCTGGCTGCTTTTATGATTTTGTTCACCCTGGTATTTTTCCTGGCTGAGGAAGTTTTTGATAAAAGCCCGGGGACAGGTGTACCGATCCCTGTCACTATGATTATATTGGCAATCCTCATGCTGGGCGGTCTCGGTCTTGCCTTCAAGTGGGAGGTGCCGGGAGGCATTATGTCCCTGGTAGGCTTTACAGGCATACTAATTAGCAATACCGCTTCAGCATCCATGCCTATGTTTTATTTCTATGCCTTGCCTGCAGTTTTATTTATAGTGTGCGGACTGATGAAGAAAGGGACGAGGGACAAGGGACGAGAGACGAGTGTCTGAAGTCAGAAGAAAAGGAGGATTAGGGGTTTAGGGGTTTAGGGGCTTAGATTAAAGCGAATGACTGCACGACTGCAAGATTACAAGACTTCTAGACTTTCAGACATCCAGAAATCTAGACCTCAGAACTTTCTTTATACCGATAGATTATCTCTCACAGGATTATTCTTCCTCGTCACTTGTCACTCGTCACTTGTCACTGCTTTCGAACCGCAGAACTCCTCTTATGGTTTGAAATTCAGTAGCCAGTCCCGCTCCACCGGCACAACGCCCACTCTTTCGCATACCAATCCGGCAGCCAGATTGGCCAGGGCGGCCATTTCATTCGAATCCATTCCCAGGGCCAGGCACAAACTTGCCATGGCTATAACCGTATCTCCGGCACCGGATACATCGGCCACATCCCGGGCCTGCGTGGGAATTACCTTGTACTCTTTACCCCGGCTGATCAGCATTCCGTGTTCCGACAACGTGATCAGAATCATTTTAAAACCGGCCTGTTCCTGGAGTTGTTGTGCTGCATCATGAACCACATCATAATTGGTCTTGTCTATATCGAGGTTAAGCCCTTCACATAGTTCCTTGAAATTGGGTTTGAATAAGGTGGCATTCCGGTAACGGGCAAAATTCCGTTTTTTCGGATCAACAAGGGTAGGGATGCTGTGTTCGTTGCCCAGCGCGATGATCTTTTCGATGAGTCCCGGTGTAATTACACCCTTATCATAATCCTGGAAAATAATAGCCGATATACTATTCTCGTTACTATGGGACAAGATCTTCTGCCACAGCTGAGCTTCAAGTTCCGGATTGATGTAGCTGTCGGTTTCCCTGTCAATTCGCATCAATTGCTGATGCCCTGCAAATACCCTTGTTTTAGTTGTTGTTTCCCGGTCAGTTGTTTCTATCAGTCCGGTTTCAAGCAGGCCCGCCTTCCTGACCAGTTTTCTGAATTCCTGGCCGTTTTCATCATTTCCAATAACAGAGCACATAATGGGTATGGCTCCCAGTGAATGAACATTTAAGGCCACGTTTGCAGCGCCACCAAGCCTGTTTTCGCTGTTCCCGTGCTTCAAAACGGGTACAGGAGCCTCGGGCGATATGCCTGAAACCCTTCCCCATACGTATGAATCGAGCATCACATCGCCAACAATAAGCACCTTCAGCCCGTTGAATTTTTGCAACAGATCGGGTATGGTTGAATACATCCGGATAGATTTAAAGTCAGACAAATATAAGCCGGGGACGCTTAATATAAAACAACCCTGTGAACAAAGCCCAAAAAAAACTGTATTTAAAGTGTCGGCTCATTTGGCAAAACAATCCTATATTTGTCGTTCTAAAATTTGGTATATGAGTATGTTTGGTTCAGGTCGCGGCTTAGCTCTTCCCCCCGTTGTAAAAAATATTATCATTATCAATGCCATCGTTTTTGTTGCTACCCTCCTTTTTGGAATGCAACCCGATGGATTCATGATGCGCCACCTGGCCCTGCATCCTTTCCAGTCCCCATTATTTGAGCCGCACCAGGTAATCACCCACATGTTCATGCATGGCGGTTTTACCCATATTTTCTTCAACATGTTTGCCGTATTTATGTTTGGCCGTATACTCGAACAATTATGGGGAAGCAAAAAACTGCTGATTTTTTATACTGTCACAGGTCTTGGCGCTGCATTTGTCCACCTGACCGTAAATTATTTCCAGATTAACCATATGATGGACCTGATTGACCAGTTCAATCGTTCTCCCAATTATAACCTCTTTGATCAGATCGTTGATAAATACCTTATGGGCCGACCGAGTGAATGGCTGACCAATTTTACACAGGAATGGTTTTATAAGCCCGACGATACATCTTATGTCCCCCAGGCTAAAGAAGTTCTTACACAGATATCCGAAAGATATATTTCAATGCCCACGGTGGGTGCATCCGGAGCTGTTTTTGGCCTCCTCATTGCCTTTGGCATGACTTTCCCCGATGTGGAACTCATGTTGATTTTCCTTCCTATTCCGATTAAGGCCAAATATTTTATACCATTTTATGCCCTTGCAGAACTGTTCTTCGGGGTAGCCAACTTCAGCTGGGATAATGTTGCGCACTTTGCACACCTCGGAGGGGCCCTTTTTGGATTTATTCTCATCATGCTCTGGAAAAGAAATCAATTCAGAATTAATTGATAAATTTGTGCATAAAAGCACGAATTTATCATGAATCTGGCTGGTGAAATAAAACAGGCCTACCGCAAAGGAGACATCCTGTTCAGACTCATTTTTATCAATATTGCCCTGTTCATTCTGATCAGACTGGGATTCGTTGTTTATCGCCTGGCTATTCCGGGTGTAACTCAGGACTTTTTTACGGATACTATACTGAAATACCTGATGGTGCCCAGCAGGCCGGATGAATTGCTTATGCGGCCCTGGACATTGGTAACCTATATGTTCACGCATTTCGGCTTTATGCATATTTTGTTCAATTTGCTAATCCTTTACTGGTTTGGCAGGATATTCCTGCAATACCTCACCGGACGGCAATTATTGACAACTTACCTGATCGGCGGTCTCGCAGGCGCTATTTTGTACATAATTTTCCTGAACAGTTTTCCCGGACTCCGCCTTCCGCTTGGGGCTGCCATGCTGGGTGCTTCAGCCGCCATCATGGCCATTGTAATAGCGATATCGGCCTATGCCCCTGATTATACACTGAACCTTCTCTTCATCGGTCCGGTAAAATTGAAGTATATCGCCCTGTTCTATATCATTCTCGATGTACTGATGATTGCCTCGGATAACGCCGGCGGAAATATATCCCATCTTGGTGGTGCATTGTATGGATTTTGGTTTACCAGTCAGTATAAAAAAGGCTGGGATACCGGAAAGTGGCTGAACCGGTTCATGGATTTTGTTTTCAACCTATTCAGACGCAGACCGAAATTGAATGTTACATACAGAAAAAATACACCGCATATTTCTGATTTTGATTATAATAAAAATAAAATTGCACAACAGAAGGAAATTGACCGCATTCTCGATAAAATTGCCCGGGCAGGATATGAAAGTCTTTCCAAACAGGAAAAGGAAATACTGTTCTCAATGAGCGATAAAAACAAATAAGAGACCCGCCATCCTCCTGCCGTCCGATCTTAAAGCATCATTTTGAAGAACTTTATCACTAAAATATTACTTATTGCCAATATCCTGGCTGCGTTCTCACTGATCGCCACATATCTGTCGGTACATATCAGTCCGGCCACTTTCTGGATATTCGCATTCATAGGGATGAGCTATCCGTTCATCCTCATAATCAATTTGCTTTTTATTGTGCTCTGGCTGATTTTCAGAAAATGGTACATCCTGATATCCCTTCTCTCAATTCTCGGAGGATGGAATATTTTCAGAGAATACTTCCAATTTCAGCCCGGGAGTAAGGAAACGGCAATCCATGAAAAAAAAATACGCCTCCTTACTTATAACGTGCGATTGTTTAATTATTATCAATGGGACAAGGATACCTCAACCTGGACTAAAATTATCAATTATATCCACCAGGAAGATCCGGACATAGTCTGTTTCCAGGAATTTATCACAATTCCCAATAGTAAACATAACCTGGAAAACCTCAAAAAAAGAATGGCACCGCTTTCGTATTCGCATGTTTATTATACGGATCAGGTGCCCCGCAAAATCAACTTTGGCATGGCAACTTTCAGCAAGTTCCCCATGGTAAATAAGAAGATGATTGAGTTCAAAAATTCAATAAACGGCAGCATTGCCACGGATATAGTCGTTGACCAGGATACCTTCAGGCTTTATAATTGCCACCTGCAGTCCATTCGGCTCCGGAATGATTATAATGACGTGCTCGACAGCCTGATTTTCAATTACAGTGAGAAACAGCTTGACAATTTGAAAGATGTGTCTTTAAGGATGAAACAGGCTTTTATCCAGAGGGCCTCACAGGTGGATATTCTTGCAGGTGAAATACGCTCCTCCCCTTATCCGGTGATCGTATGCGGCGATTTTAATGATACCCCTGTCTCATATACCTATAATACGATAGGAAATAAACTTGAAGATGCCTTTATTGAAGCCGGATCCGGGACAGGCAATACATTCCGCGGCAACCTGCCGTATGTGAGAATTGATTATGTTTTTTACAATGCCCCGCTGCATGCCCGTCTTTACCGGACAAAAAAAATCCATTGGTCAGATCATTACCCGTTAACAGTGGACTTTACGATTCATGAAAAGGCAGATTAGACAGGTCACAATTTCCGCCTGAAATAATGATGCCTGTTTTTTTGCCGGCAAACTGACTTTTATGTTCCAGCATGACGGCAACCGGAACTGCGGATGAAGGTTCGATGATTATTTTCATGCGTTGCCAGACCAGTCTCATCGCATACAGAATAGAAGCCTCGGAGACGGTATAGATATCATCGGTATTTTCCCGGATTATAGAAAAAGTAAGTTCGCTCAATGAAGTGAGTAATCCGTCGGCCATCGTTTGAGGCTTAACCGACGGATGGATCATTCCGGAATGAAATGACCTGTGCGCGTCATCCGCATTAGCCGGTTCACAGCCATATACAAGGATTCCCGGCTTCATCGATTTTGCCGCTATGCTGCTGCCTGATAACAGTCCTCCCCCGCCTACCGGCACAAGCAATATATCCAGGTCCGGGACTTCCTCGAGAAACTCTTTGGCTGCCGTTCCCTGTCCGCTGATCACGTCAAAATTGTCAAAAGGATGAATAAATACCGCACCTGTTTTCCGGAGGATTTCTTTCAGTGTATCCTCCCTGCTCTGCAAAGTGGGTTCACAAAATGTAATTTCCGCCCCGTAATGTTTTACAGCTTCGATCTTTACCGTCGGCGCATTTTCCGGCATAGCTACATAGCATGGTATACCCTTTTTCCTGGCGGCCAGTGCCAGGGCGGCTGCGTGATTTCCCGACGAATGGGTGGCAACACCCCTGGATGCTTGTTCATCAGTAAGTGAAAGCACGGCGTTGGTAGCGCCACGGTACTTAAAAGCCCCTACTTTCTGAAAGTTTTCACATTTGAAATAGGCTTCCAGTCCCGTCATTTCATTGATGGCGGAGGACGTAAGCACCGGCGTATGATGCACCAGTCCGGCCATACGCAATGCCGCTCTCTCTATGTCTTTATAAGATGGTTTTGTCAGTGTTTCCATAATTACAATATGTCATGCATTGGGATCGCCGTGGTCATTATTCAGATTCATCGGATTTTCACCGGATTGTTCGGCTCTTTTCTTTTTTCTGAACAGTTCATACCTGAGAGCGATTTGTTCCATCAGGGTATACTGGTTTATGTCGAGAATATACTGATCGGCAAAGTCACAAAATACCATAAACTCAATAATTTCATGATCTTCTGTGATGCCGGTTACTTTTTTGATCACTTCCGGATTGAATTTTTCATAAATGCGGTTCCTTATAGTTTCCTTTTCCATGATTTTTGCCAGTGCAATCCTTTCCTTTTCATCCCGGCTCCGAATGGGAACGGTGAGCAAGGTAACCCCGTCGTGCACCCTGTTTTGCTGGTACCTTTCATACCCTTCAGCAGCTGCCTTCAGCGCCCAGTCGGCAATCTGTCCTTTAAGCTCCTCGGTTTTGGTTTTTGGGGTATGGAGGTTCACGAAATTCTGCCTGAACTGATCGTACGTTCCGAGGGCAACAATTTTTGCTTCGCCGATTTCAAACGCCCTGGGACTGATCCTGAATGTTACTGGCATAGATGATGTCAGCAGGGAATCGGTAACAACCACCTTCCGGTAATAATACCCGATGGCGGAAAGCACCAGGGTATCTCCGCGGTGGGCCTGGAGAAAAAATTCCCCGGATGAACTGCTGTACATGGTGATATGACGGCTATAATTCAGCACAATCCCATAATCCACAGGTCTTCCGGTAGCATCATCAACTATTTGTCCCCTCAATGGACCCTGCTGAGCATGAATCATATCAATAGTTGCAGGAGAAAAAGCTGCAAGAAGAAGAAAGACCCGGTAAAATTGCTTCACACCCTGGCGTTTCCATCAAAGGTATGAATCCGGTTTTCAAAAACAGAAAGGTCCAGGTTAAAAAATGTTAACCCGGTTGGTTTTATATTCTTCAAACTTTTCCACAATCCGGGCAGCCAGGTCATATTCGCTGATCTCCATCAGGTAATCATCCGAAAAATTGCAAAAAGTCATGAAATCCAGGATATCACGATCTTCTGTCAGACTGGTCACCTTTTTTATCACTTCCGGATTAAATTTCAGGTAACCCTGTTCCCGGATCTGCTCCTTTTCAAGGATCTTGGCCAGCGCTATCCGCTCCTTTTCTTCCGGGGAGCGTATGGGTATTCCCGCGCGCGGCGGTTCCAGCCTTCCGGTGGCCAGGGCCTGGTCATAAGCTTCCTTTCCTTCAATCCTGGCAATGTCACCAAGGTTTTCAATCAATTTCTCAATTTGGGTTTTAGGACGCTTAAGTTCAATGAAGTTGCTTTTGAAATCCTGGTAGCTGCCCAGTCCGATTATCCTGGCTTCAGTAATTTCATATGCCCTGGGGGTAAAATAGAATTTAACCGGTGCAGAGGCACTCCAAATAGAATCATTAACAACAAGCCTTTTGTAATAATATCCTACAGCTGAAAGTACCACGGTATCACCCAGCCTGACATCCAGTGTAAAATCCCCATGGATGCCGGTATATGCATTATGGCGTGTGCTGTAGTTCAGTACAAGGGCATTGTCTATTCCTCGGCCGGTAATGTTATCCAGGATAGTGCCTGTTAATACCCCTGATTGGGCCACGACAGGCATACAGCCGGAAACCAACAGCAAGAGGATGCATACATGATATTGCCTGAGGGGGAGTATCATTGAATGGACATTTGCCCAAAGGTATGAAAGGATAGATAATTTTTGTTGTGGATCTCGCGGATTAATTTGTGTTTGCGGGGCTTATGTTTTCTCAGATTAACAAATCTATTTTCTGAAACCGGCTAATCGAATGCAATGAGATTCCTCTGCGTCCTCCTCCAGCCTGGTAAACAAAAACATAGCGCTCTCCGCGTTTAAATTTTTGGCCATCTCCCATAGTTATCCGGATTGATTTCTCCCGTAACTTTTAGAGGGAGAACTGCAAAACTGTATAACTGCATAACTGCAAAACTGCCGAACTGCAAAACTTCAATCCCCCTGAACACGTAATTTATTTTCATTCTAAACAATATGTAATATATTGTGAATCTTAAATTTAATACAGGTGCATTGTCTTTATATCCACTATACATATAATAATGTAGATTTTTAGATATTTTCTGTTTCTTTTTTTTCTTAATTTGTAATATTATAACTTATTTAACGCATGACGAACCGCAGGGATTTCATCAGGATTACCACGTTAGGCGCAGGAGTACTGGCTGTTGGCGGAGGCTTCCTGGGAGCTTCCAGGGCATTCTCAAAACCGGCGCAGGGTGCTGCACTCAAGGTAGATCTCACCCGCACGGCCACTTACTGTGAGGTTTGCTTTTGGAAATGTGCCGGCTGGGTTTATAAAAACCCGGAGGGCAAAATCTGGAAAATAGTCGGGAACGAAGAAGACCAGCATTGCAACGGTAGGTTCTGTCCCCGTGGCACCGGCGGTGTTGGCATGTATTATGACGAAGACCGTCTGAAAACACCCCTTATCCGGGTGAAAGAAAGGGGTCAGCAGGTATTCAGGGAAGCAAGCTGGGATGAAGCTTTTGAATACATTGCCTCACGGATGAAAGAAATTGGAAATAAGTTTGGTCCGGAATCCATGGCGCTCTTTACCCATGGTTCAGGAAGCAGTTATTTTACCACATTATTGAAGGCTTTTGGCTCGGTTAATGCTGCTGAGCCGTCGTATGCCCAATGCCGCGGGCCCCGTGACGAGGCATTTATGTGGACTTTCGGTGAGGAGGTATATTCACCCGAGGTCACAGACATTCGTGATACAAAATGCCTGGTGCTGATAGGATCTCATATCGGTGAAAACATGCACAACGGCCAGGTACAGGAAATGTCGGATGCCATAGATAAAGGAGCGACAATCATCACCGTGGACCCCCGTTTTTCCACTGCGGCAAGCAAATCAAAATACTGGCTGCCAATTAAGCCTTCCACAGATATGTCCCTCCTTCTTGCATGGATTCATGAGATCATTTATAATGAATATTACGACAAGAAATATGTTGAACAGTATTGTTCCGGATTTGAACAGCTGAAAGCACACGTGCGTGATTTTACACCCGAATGGGCGTATGGCATTACAACCCTTGCCCCGGATATGATCCGTAAAACAGCTAAGGAAATGGCCAATGCCTCTCCCGCTGTTATTGTTCATCCGGGCCGGCACGTTACCTGGTATGGTGATGATACCCAGCGGATCAGGGCGGTTGCCATCCTGAATGCCCTGCTGGGTTCCTGGGGCAGGCGTGGCGGATTTTACCGTCCGGCCAAAAAATCAGTTCCCGGTTACCCCATTCCCGAATTTAAGGCGCCTGCAAAAACATCGCAGGATCTGTTCCCCGGCAAATACAGTGCAGCCAGCGGCGTTGTTTCGAATATGCTCATCGATGGCTCGGTTCCCGCCAATAACCCGGCTTACCCGATAAAAGGATGGATCGTGAACGGAACCAATCTCATCAATACAATTCCCGATCAGGCCAATACCCTTAACGCCATCCAGAACCTTGACCTCCTCGTAGCCATCGACACGATGCCCATGGAAATCACCGGATGGGCAGATGTGATATTACCTGAATGCACCTACCTTGAACGGTATGATGCCATCCGGGTCAGTCCTCACCGTAAACCAGCCCTGGCACTTAGAGCCCCTGCCTCTGAGCCCCTGTATGATTCAAAACCGGGATATTGGATTGCACGGGAACTGTCAAAGAAACTTGGACTCTCAGCATATTTCCCAATTGAAAAACAGGAAAACCTGCTCGACTGGCAATTAAAGCAGGTCGGCTCTTCGCTTGAAGAAATGAAAAAGCAGGGTGTAAAAACATTTGAACGGGAAGCAGATGACTTGTATTTCGCGGCGGATGAGATAGTCTCTTTTGCCACGGACAGCGGCAAGATTGAATTGTATTCCCCCGCACTTGAATTGATGGGTTTTGACCCGCTGCCAAAATATACCCCGCATGAGGAACCTCCGGAAGGCTTTTACCGTCTCATTTACGGACGGGCGCCCATGCATACCTTCAGCCGCACGGCCAATAATCCCAACCTCACCGACCTGATGGATGAGAATTCGGTGTGGATCAATCCCAGGGTAGCCAAAGCCTGGGGCTTATCCAATGACCAGTACATCCGGCTGCAAAACCAGGATGGCATCGTATCTGAATTTTCAATCAAAGTCCGTATTACGGAGCGCATACGCTGGGATTCGGTATATATGGTCCATGGATTCGGTCATGCACAAAAGCAAATGAAAAGATGTTTTGGCAGGGGTGCCAGCGATACACAACTGATTTCCCGGGTGATGACCGACCCCCTTGTGGGAGGGACTGGCATGCGCGGGAATTTTGTCACCTTTTTAACTGAAAATACGGTAGCCTCATGAGATACGCCATGGCTGTTGATACCAAGAAGTGCGTAGGCTGCAGTGATTGCGTGGTTGCCTGCCAGACCGAAAACAACGTTCCCATCGGATACTGCCGTGAATGGGTTACCGAGGTGACCGACGGAACCTATCCCCAGCTTGAAATGGAAATCAGGTCGGAACGGTGCAACCACTGTGAAAATGCTCCCTGTGTACGTTGCTGCCCTACGGGGGCAAGTCATATTGCTGAAGGCGGAATTGTACTTGTCACCCGCCATAAATGCATCGGTTGCGGTGCATGTATTGCTTCCTGCCCCTATGATGCCCGCTTTCCCCATCCCGATGGATATGTCGACAAATGCACCTTTTGTGAGCACCGCATCAAAACCGGCCAGAAACCGGCTTGTGCAGCGGTTTGCCCAACGAAATGCATTTATTTCGGTGACCTTGATGATCCGAACAGCGATGTTTCCGTCGTGCTGAAAAAAAGGAAATCGAAGACCCTGATTCCCGAAGCAGGAACCAAGCCCCAATTGCATTTTCTGATATAATTTTCAACTGTAAATTCAATATGAGAGAAGAAATAATAGTCAGCGGGCGGATGAATCCCATGGTGGATCCACATCTCCATATCTGGCACTGGCAGATACCGCTGTATCTTTTTCTGGGCGGACTTGCGGCCGGCATCCTGTTTTTTGCCGCACTGTACTTTCTTAAAGGCAAGGAGAAGGAATATCCCTCTGCTGTGCGGCTCGCTCCTTTTATTACTCCGCTTCTGCTTGTATTTGGACTGATTGCCTTGTTCATTGACCTACGCCATAAAATGTATTTCTGGCAGCTGTATACAACGATCAAATTGCAGTCACCCATGTCATGGGGTGCATGGACCCTGATGGTAATCACCCCGGTGTCATTCATCTGGTGCGCACTGCATATCCGGGATCTTTTCCCTAAATGGGATTGGAAGTATGACAGGATAAAGGATCTGGAATCATTTTTTAATCGAAACAAGAAGACTATTGCCTGGATTATGCTCATCTATTCTGTGATCCTGGGAATTTACACGGGTATCCTGCTTTCCGCCTTCAATGCCAGGCCCCTTTGGAATACCTCGATTCTTGGTCCTTTATTCCTGACTTCCGGATTATCAGCCGGGGCAGCCACCATTCTTATCCTTTCAAAATCGGCGGCCGAAAGGAAACTGTTTGCCCGCATCGACTTGATCCTTATTGGTATCGAACTGTTCCTGATCATTCACATGTTTATGGGTTTCATGGCAAGCACACAAGTGCAGATCGATGCCGCAAACCTTTTCCTGGGAGGTCCTTATACAATGTCGTTCTGGATATTTGTGGTGATCATCGGAATGATCCTGCCTGCCGTACTTGAAATCATGGAACTTCGGAAATTTCATATCCCCTCGTTCCTTCCGGCTCTCCTGGTGCTGTTCGGCAGTATTATGCTCCGGTTCATTTTTGTGTATGCCGGCCAGGCAAGCAGATGGCTTTATTGAAATTCAAAAATCTAAAAAGAATAGAGTATGCATAAATCAACATCCGTAAAGACCAAATACCTGAATCCCTACCTGGGCGGTGTATTATTAGGACTCATCCTGCTGGCCGCAAATTTTGTGTCAGGAAGAGGATTGGGTGCCAGCGGAGCGATCAAAAGCGGGGTAGTAACTGCTGTTACTGCAGTAAATCCTGCGGCAGCCGAGAAATCTTCCTTTATTAAAGAATACACGGAAGCTCATAGTGGCAGCCCTATGAAAAACTGGCTCGTATTTGAAATGCTGGGCGTACTGGTGGGCGGTTTTTTATCAGGAGCACTCGCCGGACGGTTAAAACTGCAGGTGGAGCATTCGCCGAAAATCACCTCCAACAAACGGCTCTTCCTGGCCCTCACCGGCGGTATCCTTTTTGGTTTCGGCAGCCAGCTTGGCCGCGGCTGCACAAGCGGATCCGCTCTGAGCGGCATGGCAGTGCTTTCTTTGGGAGGCTTTGTGACCATGATGGCTATCTTCGGCACAGCTTATGCATTGGCCTATTTCTTCAGAAAAAACTGGATTTAATATATAAACAACGATATCATGGGACCCTTAGCGATAAATGAAATAATATCTGAAAATACAAACCTGTTCCTTGCCTTTATTATAGGAATCGGATTCGGTTTTGTGCTCGAATCGAGCGGTTTTTCTTCAAGCCGTAAACTGGCCGGCGTGTTTTACGGATATGATATGGTTGTATTAAAAGTCTTCTTCACCGGAGCCATAACAGCCATGCTCGGACTCTTGTTTTTCAGTCTTTTCGGCTGGGTCGATCTTAACCTTGTGTATGTAAATCCCACCTATCTCACCTCCGCCATCATCGGCGGCGTAATCATGGGTGTCGGCTTCATCATTGGCGGATATTGCCCTGGAACCAGCTTCTGCGGTCTTTCAATCGGCAAACTCGATGCACTTGTTTTTATCATCGGACTGTTTATCGGGGTTGGAATATTCGGCGCAGGCTACAACTGGTGGGAAGGCCTGTATATGGCTAAATTCCTGGGATCCCCAAAGATAAGCACCTCGCTTGGCCTGACTGACGGAGTATTTGCCCTCATTCTCATTATAATTGCCCTGGGTATGTTCCGGGGTGCTGAATGGGCAGAAAAGAAATTTCCCCGTGCAGATTATTGATTATCGTTAACTTTAAAAAAAAAATAGTATGAAACCCTTATTCTGGCTCGCTATATTCGTAATCCCACTGGGATTGATCATTGCAGCTGTACCGCAGAATACAACACATCCCTATAAGCTCTCGGCTTCTGAACTGCTGAATGAGGCCAACGCGCGGACACAATTTATTGCTCCCGAAACCGTGGCCGATATGATCGTGAAAAAGGATCCCACCCTCCAGCTGATTGATGTCAGAAGCCAGGATGAATTTGAGAAATTCAGTCTTCCCGGCGCCATAAATATTCCCATCACCGATCTTTTATCTGAAACGAACCTGTCACAATTCGATCAGGATGTGAAAATGAACGTTTTTTATGCAAACAGCACAGTGGTGGCCAACGAGGCCTGGATGATAATCCGGCAACTGGGTTATTCAAACATTTATGTCCTGGAAGGTGGAATGAATTACTGGTTCGAAGCTATTCTTAACCCGGGTAAACCTTCATCGCTAAGCTCAGATGAGGAATTCGCAAAATATGATTTCAGGAAAGCCGCTGCACAGGCTCTTGGCGGGGGAACAGTAAGTACCCTCCCTGCTGAAGGCAATGCAGTCCCTGCTCCCAGGCCCGCCATCAAGGCCATTCCGAAAAAGAAGAAAGCTGCAGGCGGTTGCTAGTACTTGGGGTCGGACCGAGCTAAATAATTTATATACAATATTTTGATTACAATTTTTTGCCTATTTTTAGTCTTAGAGCCCTGTTTTTAACCCTTTTTTTGACCTTCTAATAGATCTTAACATTATGAATCAGAATGTGATTTTATACTTTCTGATTCAAAAATATCTTAGAAGGCCATTTTCCATACCAAAAATGAAGCTCTAAGGTCAAAAAATGACCGTTTTTATTATTTAATAAATTAAAATACAATTATTTAGCTTGGTCCGACCCCGATATACCAGACCGTAAACCGGTAATTGCACCGGTAAGCTCTTCGATGGCGTAATCGATCTCTCCTTCAGTGGTATAGCGCCCCTGGCTCAGTCTCACCGTGTTGTGAAGCAGATCTGGCCTAATTCCCATTGCCTGCAATACATGCGAAGGCTCACGCGTTGAGGAAGAACAGGCTGCCCCTGAACTCAAAGCGAGTTTACTGCTGAGACGGTACAGCAAAAGCTCACTGTCCACTCCTTCAATAGAGACATTCGTAATATGGGGAAGACGGTTTTCAGGATCTCCGTTCAGAAACACACCCCCTAATTCAAGGATTGCTTTTTCAAGCCGGTTTCGCCATATAACCAGGTTCCTGCCGGGCGCTTCGGTCTCTTCCGCAGCCAGCTGTGCGGCTTTTCCAAAGCCAACAATGCCGGGCACATTCAATGTTCCGCCCCGGTAACCCCTTTCCTGTTTCCCGCCACTGATTTGCGCACTGACCTTCATACGACGGTTTCGGCTGTTTTTGTAAAATGCCCCGATCCCTTTGGGACCATACATCTTATGGGCAGTAAAGGCCATCAGGTCAATCCCGTCTTCCACCACGCTGAGTGGGATCTTACCCACAGCCTGTGTGGCATCTGAAAAGAACACAATTCCATGCAAGTGGGCAATAGCCGATATTTCTTTAACAGGATTTATTACCCCTGTCTCATTGTTCGCATACATTGCCGCAATGACCTGGGTGGCCGGCCTGATGGAATCCTCCAGTTCATTCAGATCCGGCAACCCCCTGCTGTTTACACCCAGCATGGTAACCAGGCAGCCTCTCTCCTGCAATAGCTTCACTGTCTCAAGCACTGCCTTATGTTCAGTGCCCAGGGTGATAATATGAGGATGGGGTACCGGGGAATTATCTATTACTCCTTTTAGCGCGAGATTGCACGATTCAGTTGCCCCACTTGTAAAAATGATTTCTGCCGGCTTCGAACCGATCAAACGCCCAATATGGGTTCTTGCCTTTTCCACTGCTTCCTCCGCTTCCCATCCATAGCGATGAAAATGGCTTGCCGGGTTGCCAAAATGCTGTCCGAAAAAGGGAAGCATGGATTCAATCACCCGCTCATCACAGGCAGTTGTGGCACTATTGTCGAAATAAACCGGCTGCTTCATCAGCTATTTCCTTTTGGTATGAAACAAATCAAAAATTCAATTGTTTATCCCTTTAAACACATCTCCTTGATAAATGAATACAGCTTATACGTTTCATCTTCAGCTTATTCCGAAACCGCAGATTCTTTCTGAATACTAATTTAAATCTGTCGAAACATGTCCATTCAGCTTACAATTAACAAAAAGGCATATGACTTAGACGTAGATCCCCAAATGCCCCTGCTTTGGGTGATACGTGATTATGCAGGATTGAAAGGCACAAAATACGGGTGTGGCATTTCACAATGTGGTGCCTGCACCATCCATCTCGACGGCGTGGCTGTGCGTTCCTGCCAGTTGCCCGTTTCCGCCGTAACAGGCAAGAAAATTACAACAATTGAAGGATTGTCTGAAAATATTGACCATCCCGTGCAACAAGCATGGATTAAAGAACAGGTGCCGCAATGCGGATATTGCCATTCAGGGCAGATTATGACAGCCTCCGCTTTCCTGAAACAGAATCCCAAACCCACCGATCTCGAAATTGATACTGCCATGATGGGTAATCTTTGCCGTTGCGGTACTTATAAACGAATCCGGGCTGCCATCCATACGGCTTCCGGTTTGATGCAAACTTCTGATAAATGAATCCGAAATAACCAGGCGCTATGCAAAACACGAACTCCATTGGCCGTCGAAATTTCCTCCGTTTAACAGGTATTACAGGCACTGCATTTATTCTTGGTTTTAAACCGGCAATATCCAATGGAATGCCTGCCATTCTCAACCTGAGCGGACGGGCCGACCTGTATCAGCTGACCCCCTATATCATTATCGAAAAATCGGGACTGATCACCATCATGAACCCCAAACCGGAAATAGGTCAGGGAACTTACCAGTCCATCCCGGCCCTCATTGCTGAAGAACTTGAAGTTTCACTTGATCAGGTTACCATACAGTCGACATCCGGTGAGAAGGGATATATCGATCAATCGGTCGGAGGAAGCTCCTCGGTTAGGGGAAACTATGAGACGCTGCGAAAAGTGGGCGCTTCTGCCCGATACATGCTTATCCAGGCTGCGGCCGGTTCTTTAAAGGTACCCGCTTCAGAATGCTATGCGGATAATGCCCGGATTATCCATAAACCCACAGGTAAAAGCCTGGGTTATGGTGAGCTGGCAGAAGCAGCAGCTAAACTGAAGGTGCCTGATAACCCGGCATTAAAGGATCCGAAGGATTTTAAAATTTTGGGGAAACCCGATCCCAGGCTCGATATTCCAATGAAAGTATCGGGCAAAGCGGTATTTGGAATTGACGCGGAAGTCCCGGGTATGGTGTATGCCTCGGTTGAACATTGTCCTGTTTTTGGCAGCAAGCTTTTGAGCTTTGATGAAACCGAAACCCTCAAAGTAAAAGGAGTACAGAAGGTTGTAAAAATACAACGCGTGATGGCCAAAAACCGTCATGATGCAGTTGCCGTTGTGGCAGATAACTATTGGTCCGCACTTCAGGGCAGGAAGAAGCTGAAAGTTAAATGGGATTACCTGGGGAATGACAAATTCAATACAACAGATTACGAGAAACATCTCAGGGAATTATCCAAAACAGATGGCATCACGGTACACAACGAGGGTGACTTTGAAAAAGCGTTCAACGCATCGGACCAGAAACTGGAAGCTTTTTATGAAACCCCCGTTGTATCGCACTCACCGATAGAACCCATGAATGGGCTGGCGCACTGGCGCGAGGATGATAAAGTTGAGATCTGGACATCATCTCAGGGTGCCGACCTGATCAAAAACCAGGTTTCAGAGGCTTTGAATATCCCTGAAGACCGAATCATCCCGCATGTTCTTTTCAGCGGAGGTTCATTTGGCAGAAGACTCCTGTCAGATTTTGCATCGGAAGCCGCTATGATTTCACATGCAGTCGGCAAACCGGTGAAAGTAATATGGACCCGTGAAGATGATACACAACTGGGGCCCTTCAGGCCGATGACCTTTTCTGCTATGAAAGGGGCTCTCTCGCCGGATGGCAAAGTCATCGCCTTTCAGCATAAGGTGATATCCCCCTCCATTGAGGCTACAATGAATGAATCCTATGACAAATCAAAAGCAGACGGCACTATGGTGGAGGGAATCAACGAACAGAAATATGAGTTCCCCAATATGAAGAATTCATATATCTACGCCGACATCTATATACCGTTATATTACTGGCGTGCTGTGACAAGCACCACGCTGGCCTTTGCCCACGAGTGCTTTATCGATGAAATGGCCATCAAGGCTAAAAAGAATCCGCTGAACTTCAGGCTTGAACACATGACGAAGGATTCTGACGCGAAACGCGTACTGACCCGCCTCCGTGAGTTTTCAGGCTGGGACAAACCGCTGCCCGAGGGATGGGGCCGGGGTGTTGCTCAATATGAATTTTTTGCCGGACTGGCCGCCCATGTTGTGGAAGTATCAAAACAACCCGGAAACGGCATAAAGGTGGAAAAGGTATATTGCGTAATTGACCTGGGTACAGTGGTGAATCCCGATAATACAAATGCCCAGGTTGAAGGTTCTATCGTAATGGGAATAACAGCAGCCGTTAAAGACGGGATCACTTTTGAAAACGGCATGTCAAAACAGACCAATTTTCATAATAGCCCTATCCTTCGGATCAACGAAATGCCAAAGGTAGAAGTACTTATCCTGGCAGAAGGAGGACCTGTGATCAAAGGAGTGGGCGAACCCGGACTTCCGCCGGTGGCACCTGCACTGTGCAATGCCATTTTTGATGCAACAGGAACCCGGATCAGACGATTGCCGGTAGATCTTAAAAACATAATCAAAACCTGAAAAATGAAATATTTCCTTATATTATTAGTTCTGACCTTTCCGGTTGCTTTCAATGCCACCGTTCACCCGCCGCTTATTCCTCCGCAGGATGAAGTATCTAAAAGCATTGAGAGGGGAAAGGAAGTTTATACAGCCCAATGTATGAGTTGCCATATGGCAAACGGTGAAGGACTTACCGGTGTTTACCCTCCACTTGCCGGTTCCGACCATCTTACTAAAAACCAGGATAAATCGATTAAAATCCTTCTGACAGGTCAGAATGAAGAGATTACTGTAAATGGAATAAAATATTCCGTACCAATGGCAGCCATGAATTCACTGACCGATCAACAGATTGCCGATGTCCTTAATTATGTGGGCCGCAGCTGGGGAAACCAGTTTGATGCAGTTACGCCGGCACAGGTCAAATCGAAGCGAAACTGAATACTTCTTTCCGCTAAACCGGCCATTACCTGATGAAAATGTATGAAAGAGATTTCTGATATACTGGCAGAATATAATAAGATCAGGTCAGCCGGCCGAAAGGCTGCACTGGCCACTGTTGTGCGTGTTGAAGGATCTTCATACAGACAGCCGGGTGCCAGGATGCTGATCAGCGATGAGGGTGGCCTTACAGGTGCCATCAGCGGCGGGTGCCTCGAAGGAGATGCCTTGCGTAAAGCACTGCTCGTGATTGCACGAGGCAAACCCATGCTCGTTACCTATGATACAACGGATGAAGATGATGCCACACTGGGGATCGGCCTGGGATGCAGCGGCATCATTCAAATTTTGATTGAACCGGTTGAGGATGAAAATCCTGAAAATCCCATCCGGTTGCTCGAAACTATCGTCAGCAAAAGACAGAAATGTGTGCTTTCCACTTTTTTTACTGCAGGTGAACAGCAGGAACTTCAATTCGGAACCTGCGTGGGGTACGCACAAAATGGACAGATCTCAGGCTCAATACCCGCCCTGATTAAAAAACAGGAAGTGTTTTCCGCCATGAAACAGGCTTTATCTGAAAAAGGATCTGTCATTCATCATGAAACCGGGAAAATTCCCGGTATATCCGTGCTGATGGATGTTATCAGTCCGGCAGTTCACCTTGTTATCGCCGGGGCCGGCAATGACATCATACCGGTAACGAAAATGGCCGGAGTATTGGGCTGGCAGGTTACGGTCCTGGATGGAAGACCTTTTTATGCTACCTGTGCCCGTTTTCCTGATGTTCACCAGGTACTTGTTACCGATGCATCGGAGGCATTGTCGAAAATTACAATGGATGAGAATACGGCATTCGTGCTGATGACGCACAATTACAATTATGACCTTGCCCTGCTTTTACAATTGGTTAAAAAGGAAGTACCCTATATCGGAATTCTTGGCCCCAAAAAGAAATTCAACCGCCTCCTGGAGGATTTGGTCCGGCAAGCCGATCAGGGCGATATACGCATGGATAACCTGTATAGTCCGGTTGGCCTTGATATAGGCGCTGAAACAGCGGAGGAGATCGCATTGTCCGTGATGGGAGAAATAAAAGCCGTACTGTCCGGGAAACCGGGAAATTCATTGAGAGATAAATCTGATCCCATTCACAAGCCACTGCCTGAAACAGAGATGGCCGATAATAAAATACAGGCTGAATTTTAGTCTGGTTAAAAAGTATAATTAACTGACAACATGCACTTACCCGGAATTGTCATTCTTGCAGCCGGCTCATCCTCACGGCTCGGCCAGCCCAAGCAATTGCTGGAGTTTCAGGGGACTACCCTGATACGGCGTATTACGCAGTCTGCTGTCGATGCGGTTAATACCCCTGTGGTGATTATCCTTGGGGCCAATTGCAGTTTGATCAAAAACCAACTCACCCACCTGCCTGTTCACATTGTTTTCAATCCTGACTGGCCGGAGGGAATTGCCTCATCCATACGAAAAGGTCTTATGGCCTTGCTGTATTATTCACCTGACACGGAAGCTGCCCTGTTTGCCGTTTGCGATCAACCTTATATTACCCCTGATTTGTTTCGTGAAATGATCTCTGCCGGCGACAAAACGCAAAAACCCATAGTGGCCTGCCGCTATAATACGATTTTGGGTACTCCGGTCCTTTTTAAAAAAGAATATTTTGAAATGTTACTGGCGCTGAAGGATAATGAGGGAGCACGAAAAATAATACAAACACATGCTGAATCCGTTGAAGCTGTGCCATTCCCCCTGGGAATTTATGATGTGGATACCCTGCAGGACTATGCTGATCTGCAAAATGAACTGATATAAATGCTGAAAGATACTTTTAACCGGGTTCACGACTATCTGCGGATATCCATAACGGATAACTGTAACCTCCGCTGCTTTTATTGCATGCCCGAGGAAAACTATATACATACCCCATCATCAAGGATGATGCAGGCAGACGAAATCGAAAAGCTGGCCCGGATATTTGTGGATCTTGGCGTGAAAAAGATCAGGCTTACCGGTGGAGAGCCCCTGTTACGGAGCGATGCCGGAAAAATTATTTCATCGCTTGCGAAAATGCCGGTTACCCTCACCTTAACAACAAACGGGACACGGCTTCCGGAATATCTTGATTTACTGCATGATTCCGGTGTACGGTCAATCAACATTTCCCTGGATACCCTCATGCCCGTGACTTTTAACCTGATCACCCGACGTGACCAGCATTCGCGTGTGCTGGATTATATATACCTGGCCCTCGCAAAAGGCATGCGCATAAAAATAAACATGGTAGTCATGAATGGGATCAACGATAGCGAAATCAATGATTTCGTGCGCTGGACCCGCGATGTTCCCGTTCATGTGCGGTTTATCGAATTCATGCCATTCAGCGGAAACCGGTGGACAAGCAATAAAGTGATCACCTGGCAGCAGATCTTGTCGAAGATACAGCAGCAATTTGACTATGTGCCAATTCCCGGTAAAGTACATGATACGGACAAAAAATACAGCATTCCCGGCCATGCCGGCACATTTGCAGTGATTAGCCCCATGAGCGCCCCATTTTGCGGGGATTGCAACCGGCTTAGGCTTACATCCGACGGAAAAATGAAAAACTGCCTTTTCTCAACCGGTGAAACAGATCTGCTCACTCCGTTACGAAACGGCCAGGATATTATTTCCCTCATCCATGAATCGCTTCACAGCAAGCATGAAAAACTCGGAGGACAGTTTTCCGGGGAATACAGCCTTGTGAATTCCGGTGAACTGAAGAACAGGACAATGATCTCCATTGGCGGCTAAACAATCCGGAACAAAATCGAGAGAAAATGGAAGTTCAGGTATATGGCAGGCTGACAGATATTATGGGAAATGCAGCGTTTGATCAGCAGGGAGTTGAAAATACCGACCAGCTCAGACAGCAATTGCTTCTCCTCTACCCCGGATTATCAGGCATTGATTATGCAATCGCCGTAAATAATCAGATTGTGCGGGGAACCCATCCACTGCATAAAGAAGATCATGTTTCGCTGCTTCCACCCTTTTCAGGAGGCTGAGAGATGAATGAATTCAATCCTTATGCCAGGTACCACCCGCAAATGATCCTGAATGGATTCGGCGAGACGGCGCAGCTGAAGCTGAAACATGCCAGGGTATTTGTGGCCGGCGCCGGGGGCCTGGGATGTGCTGCCTTGCAATACCTGGCTGCTGCAGGCATTGGCACTATCGGAATTGCAGACGATGATGTGGTACAGGTCGGAAATCTTCACCGGCAGGTATTATATACTATGCAGGACGTAGGTTTATTAAAGGCCGATACGGCAGCCGCGTGGCTCATGAAAATGAATCCTGAAACTGAGATTCATGTTTACCCGGTACGGCTGACTATTGATAATATTAATGACATCATTGCTGATTATGATGTTATCCTGGACGGAACTGATAACCGTGAATCAAAATACCTGATCAATGATGCCTGCGTTTCAGCAGGAAAGCCCCTTGTATTTGCCGCCATTTCAGAGTACGAAGGTCAGCTGGCCATATTCAATTACCCGCCCGGCTCACCGGACGCAGCCAATTACAGGGATGTATTCCCGGATGCTTCATCAATGCAGCCTTCCTGCCAGGAAGCCGGGGTGCTGGGCGTATTACCGGGCATTATCGGATGCATGCAATGCAATGAAACGATCAAACTCATTACCGGAATCGGGAAACCCCTCGTTAACCGGATATTGATCTATAATGCACTTACAAACCAGGTGAATGAATTTTCAATTGGGGTCCCCCTCTCCGGGGTGGGTACCACACCAAATGAATCTGCCCTTGAAATAGAACCGGCGGAGTTTGATGAGATGCTTACCCAACGGAATATCACTGTAATTGATGTGAGAGAGAACAATCACAGGCTGTCTCCGGCAGATTTTCAACATATTTGTATTCCGCTTTCTGAATTGCAGGCAAATCTGCCGGTTATTTCAGGCGATATGATTGTCACCTTTTGCGAAAGAGGGATCCTGAGTCTCCATGCAGCGAAAATGCTCAAAGATGCTTTCGGGCAGGAGCAAAAAGTGTACAGCCTGAAGCACGGATTGTATTATTGGAATTTAACCAACCGGAAAAAGGAACATGAGCGATAAACTTGTAAATAATATTTTCCTGAAAGGCCCGATCTCCGGTGAATTCATCGCCGGGATCATACAGCAATATGGCATTAACACCGCCATCGGTGCACATAGTATTTTCCTCGGACAGGTCCGCAGCGATGAAAGCGACGGTTCCAGGGTGGCTGCTATTGAATACACAACCCATGCTGAAATAGCGCTTGACACGTTTCATGAAATCCAGATATCACTCCTGGAAAAATATCAATTGACCGGTTTAAAAGTCTATCACAGCATCGGAACAGTGAAGGCAGGTGAAATTTGCTTTTTTGTACTGGCAGTATCAACCCACCGGACAGATGCGATAGCGGCATGCAGCAACATAGTGGAACGGGTAAAATCGGAACTGCCCATCTGGGGAAAGATTATTCTGGAAGATGAAACCGTTCAATGGAAAGAAAATAATTAGTTTTGCCGCATGACAAATGAATTCGATCTTAAGGCCCGGGAATGGGATAAAAACCAGGTACATGTTGAACGTTCTGAAGCCATTGCCCATACAATGGAAAGACTTATCCCCCTGAACAGGCATATGAAGGCGCTAGAATTTGGCGCCGGAACCGGACTCCTGAGTTTCCTTCTGGCGGACCGGCTTGGGGAAATCACCCTTATGGATAATTCAACAGAAATGATCAATGTGACTAAAGGAAAGATCCGGGCACAGGAAGCGCATCATTTGAAGCCGGTTTTGTTTAACCTTGAACTGGAAGATTATCCTGAACAATTCGATATTATTTTTACCCAGATGGTTATGCATCATGTGGACAATGTTTCGGTTATCCTGAAAAAATTCTACCATATGACCAACCCTGGCGGATACCTGGCTATTGCCGATCTGTATTCTGAGGATGGCTCATTTCATGGGGACGGTTTTACCGGTCACAAAGGCTTTGAACCGGAGGTGCTTTCAAAAGAACTGGCGGAATATGGATTTAAAAATATCACACATCAGACCTGTTTTACAATCCAAAAAATTACGGAACAGGGTACTGTGAAAAACTTTCCCGTGTTTTTGATTGTGGCAGGGAAATAAAAGTTTTGCGGTTTTGCAGTTATGCAGTTTACTAGGCTTCTAGGCTTCTAGGCTTCTGGCTTCTGGTCTTCCAATCAACAAATCAATAATTATCCCGCCACGTCAGCCAATCATCAAATCTTCACATCAACAAATCAACAAATTACCTGTCAAGCCATTCCTTAAACCCCTGCATCTTTTCCCGGCTTACAAGGATATCCCCATCGGTACAATTCTTTAAAATAAGCTTAAGGCGGTAATTTGAATACGTTATAATATCCGCAAGAGCAGGAACTGATACAATATACTTCCGGTTGATCCTGAAAAACTGCCCCGGATCAAGCAATTTTTCCAGTTGTTCCAGAGTGTGATCAAACAGGTGGGTTTTGCCTGTTGTACCCACAGCATAGGTAGCCTTGTCAAGGCTGTAAAAATATAAGATATCTTCTACGGGAATCGTGCGGATATGCAATCCACTCTTGATGAGGAAACGCTTTTTATATTGCTTTGTAAGAATCTGTTGTACCTGGTCAAGCGCGAACCGCTGTTCCTGGGCAAACCGGTTCCCTTCAAAATAGGGCGACGCCTTGAATTTCTCAATCGATGCCAACAATTCCTCCTTTTTGACAGGTTTCAGCAGGTATGCAATGCTGTTTAACCTGAAGGCTTCAATGGCATACGTATCATAAGCGGTGGTAAAAATAACTGGGCAGCCGGTTTCCACCAGTTCAAAGATTTCAAAACACAGTCCGTCCCCAAGCTGGATGTCCAGAAAGAGCAAGTCAGGCGGACTGTTTTCACGGAACCATTTCACTGACTTTTGCACAGAATCGCAGCGGCCGGTGATTTCAATCTGAGGATCAAGCTGAAGGATCATATTCTCCAGCCTTTCGGCCGCCATGGGTTCGTCTTCAATGATCACGATTCTCATACACGGGTTATTGATTTGTTATGAGCGGCAACTTTACGGTAAAATATCCACCTTCCCTGGATATCTCTACTTTTTGCCCGGCCAGTATCTCATATTGCTGCTTTATGTTTTCCAGACCAATGTTTTCGGAATATTCCACCGAAGACTTTAACTGCAGCTTATTTCTCACAACAAGGAAATTGTTTTCTCTGAAGATCATAATCTCCAGGGGATCTTCCGCCGTAACAATATTATGCTTAATGGCATTCTCAACAAGCATTTGAACTGAAAGGGGCACCACCTGAAATTTCTCATCCATACCCGTATCCATCGAAACTGCAATATTAGTGGAAAACCTGATTTGCTGAAGGTTCAGATAATTTTCAACGAACTTTTTCTCAGCCGGCCAGAAAACCGTCGGCATATTCTTGTTTTCAAGTGCATATCTATAGATATCAGACAACTGAATAATAAACTGAACTGCCTTATCCGCATCCTTGTGAACGAGAGACGTCAGCGTATTCAGGCTATTAAACAGAAAATGCGGATTTACCTGGTTTTTTAGCGTCTCCAGTTGCAATTCCATTGCTTTTCGTTGCATTGATTCCTGCCTGATCAGCCCCTCCTTCCATTTCCTGAAAAATTCGATCCCGGTTATTACGCTGAAAATATAAATAATAACCAGGATCTGCAGAATCAAAAGCAGCACAGTTGTTCTCAGGTACTGAGAAATAGGCACATTCTGTATCCGATAGATAAAAACATAATTTAGAAAAATTGTGATGCCAATGGATAGGATGATCACTACTCCCAGCGTGGAAGCAATTTTTTTACCGGGATTTCTTTCCCAGGCGATCCTGTCCCCGAAACGGCGTGAAACCATTTTGCTAACCAGCATCATCGGATAACCCAGTCCAACAGAAAAAAGACAATTGATCAGCCAGGTTTTCGGATTATGAATAAATGAAGGCTCAAGGATAAAAGCCATCAGGTTTCCTAGAAACATGAGAAGCAAAAGAGTAAGCAGGAAACTTCTTAATTTTTTATTCATAGGAAAAGTGCTCATACAATTCTACCGTAAGATACATCACTTTTTACTGGCTGATCAATAATTCGCAACGATCTTTTCCCCAGTTGGGTACCAATTGATTAACCGGAACAAATGTGTCGAATTTTTCCTTAGCTACCAAAAGAAGGGGCATAGCCTTGTCCTTACCTCCTCCGAATTCAACAGGCATGTTGTAAATGGCTTCCGCCTGTTCAAGATAAATTCTCGGGTTGCCTGGATTAATTGCCCTGGCCCTGTCCATTAAAGCATTCGCCTCACCCAGCAAGGACATTCCTTTCGTGGGATCAATGGCCATTTCACCATAATACGACATGACCTTCAATACCATTAATTCAGTTTCTTCGGGGTTGATTTGCAGTCCGGATTCAATCTGCCGCTGGGCAAGGGACAGGTACTTCGTCTTTTTCGATTCATCCGGTTCCTGGAAGTTGAGCACCAGGTTGTAAAAGGCGGCATAATACCAGGGAGTCCATTCACTCTTTTCAGCCGTGGCAATCCGCTCAAAATTGTTGGCTAGTTCCTGTAAGTCAGCGGCTGTATTTGCCGTCTTTGCTTTTTCAATACTGGCCATCATGGCCCTTGTAAATTTTTCGTTTTGTGCCCTTAACTGGATAGAAGACAGAACGATGACTGCGATAAAAATTGTTGTTTTCATAAGTGTGGTTTTTAAAATTACAGATTAATGAACAGACCAAGAATAAAGAATCGCTTTGACTGCGGCTTAATGGGATATTGTTCGTAGATACCTTCTGCATCCGGTGTTGCAGCGTAATTATAGCCGAATACGTTATTGAATCCCAGCACATTGCTTACATTGAAAAGGATACCGCAGTAACTTTTAAGGAACGGCCTGATTATCAGTACGTTCATGCTTAAGTCATTGAATGGCAGGGTCGGATCGCCCTTGGTGGCAGCCAGGGAAGGATTGTACCAGGTCTTCGGACTTGAATACATATAGGTAAGACCGGTGTAAGTATTTGCCCGGCGGAAGAAATATTTCATCACAACAGACACGGAATGGGGCGATATAAAGGAAGGCACCAATGCCTTCTGGTAGTTTCTGTAATTGCGTTTGGTTTGAATATAGGAATAGGAAATCCAGTAATCCAGGTCCCTGATCGTCTTGCTGTCGCGCCAGAACAGGTCAATTCCCTGTGCGGATCCGCTTCCCGTGTTATTGTATGTGGCAGGATCCGGATTATTTTCACTGGCATATTTTACAAGGTTACTGTACCATTTTTTATAAAGTTCAACCCTGAAAATGCGGTTTTCAATTTCATACTGGTAATTCAGGATAAGGTGCGTCGCCTTTTCGGAATGCAGGTCGTTTTTCCAGATCAGGTATTCATTTTCAGGACGCTGACGAAACAACCCATAGGCCAGCGAAAACTGTGAATAGTCACCCGGCTTGCAGGCAAATGACAATCGCGGCATCAGGCTCCATTCATGAAGCATTGACACATATTCGCTTCTCATTCCGGCCCTGAATACAAAACGTTCATTTAGCCTGACTTCCGGTTCGGCATAAACAGCATAGTCGCCGATCCGGAAGTTCCAGGCATAATCCTGTTCCGCGCCAGCCATCCGATATCCCTGGTCATAGGTATACCACGAACCTTCCTCCCCCAATTTAACGGATATGTTTTCATTGTAATCGTGGGTAAAGGTAAGTCGCTGATGGTAGGCATGAACTGTCTCATCCAGCTTGTCGGACTCAATATCGGTACCGGTATTATCGTAGGTAGCTGCAAAACCTGCCTTGTACTTCCATTTTTTTGACAGAACATCATTGTATACAGCATTCAGATAGTAATTATTGTTCTGCATGGCAACGCGGGAGGCAGACTCAGGATTACCGGTTTCGCTATAATTTAACGTGCTTTTATTGATATTAAATGTTCCGAAAACTTTGAGCAGTCCGTATTTGCCATATTGCTGCCTGAAAAGCACACTTCCGTCGGCCTGAACCGGTGCCTTTTCCCATTCCATGTTTGTCTTAAACAAACTATAATAAGGCGTCATATTAAGATACTGCAGGTTGCCTGCCACAGATCCTCTTTCCCAGCGCCGCGAGTGGGAACCGTTCATTCCAACCGACATGATTGTGGCACCGCTTTGCGTTTTATCCGCCAACCCGATCGTATTCAGATTGATGGCAGATGATAATGCCTCACCGTATTCAGCCGTATATCCTCCCGTACTAAACACGGTGCCTTTGAACAAAATAGGCGAAAACCGGCTGCGGGTGGGAAGATCCGGCATTTTTGCCTGGTAGGGGCTCACAACCTGCATGCCGTCGATATATGTTTTGGTTTCATATCCCTCACCTCCGCGTACATATAATCCCCCTTCATTCCCTACCATCTGGGTTCCGGGCAGTGTGGTTAGTGCCCCGTAAATATCACCCATAGCGCTTGGTGTTGTTGCAATATCCATGGGTTTGAGCACGATTGGGCGTTTCAGGTCACCGGTTTCAAAGGCACCTGCAGTGACTATTGCAGAACTGATCTCCCCGGCCATGGGGGTGAGAATTATCTCGTCATGGTTTACCGGGGCGGACAGATCGATCTCCTTTTCAATGGTCCTGTACCCTATAAAACTTACCACAAGTACCTGTTTCCCGGTTTCGGTTGTTTTGAAACTGTAATACCCCGAAGTATCAGCAGAAGCCCCGTCATAAGTTTCCCGAATGGATACATTTGCGCCCGGCATGGACATGCCTTCATTATCGGTTACTCTTCCTTTTATTATAATCTGTGAATGAAGGGATCCGGTAAGCAGAGCCATAATCAAAAGGCAGGTTGTTGTTTTCATGTAGACTGGATTTACTATTTTGCTGATATAAAGATGATTGGTTGCGGGCTTTGAAACAAATAAAGGTTACCGGACTGAAGAATTTACCGGATGAAATGTATAAAATGAAAGATGGATGGATGAAGTGGATTCATTTCCTGATATTCTTATCTTTGAACCCTTAAAACCTGCCCGGGATATGATGAATGCACGTCAGTTGACGGAAACGATAAGAGCTTATTGCCTGCAAAATGCCAGCGAAGCCAATGTGATCAAATACAGCTATTATTTCAAAAGCGGGTATGACGCCTATGGACTTTCCCAACCCACCATGGATGCCGGTGCAAAGGATATGTTGAAAATGCCCGGAATGAACCTGGACGTGGTGTTGGAGGCTGCACCGGAATTATTGAAAAGTGCGAAGTATGAGGAAACCGGACTGGTCTTACAGCTTGTTAAAGGGTTCCATAAACAGTACACCAGGGATACGTTTGACACCATTTCAGGATGGTACCGGATAGGTATCCGCAACTGGGCACACGCCGATACCCTGGGGATGACTATCCTTCCTTTGTTTCTGAAAAAAGAAATTGTCGTGATGGAAGATTTCAGGGACTGGCTGAAGTCGGGGTATAAATTCAAGCGCAGGAGTGTTCCTGTTACTATGATCAAATTATTGAAAACGCAAAAGGATTATTCCTCTATAATCAGGTTTGTGGAGCCGCTGATGGAAGACCCCGACAGGGAGGTTCACCAGGGGATGGGATGGTTCCTGCGCGAAGTATGGAAAAAAGATGCAGCAACGATTGAAGCTTTCCTGCTGAAATGGAAAAATACCGCTCCCCGGCTGATCATACAATATGCGACAGAAAAAATGACAACCGGTCAAAAGTTGAAATTCAGAAAAGATAAAACCCATGCAAGATAGTCCGGATACGCAATACAACCGGGGTATTCTGCTTGCGGTAATAATGATCTCCTCCTTCTTCAATCCCTTTATGAGTGCGGCCGTTAATATTGCGCTTCCTCGCATCAGCGAGGAATTATCAATGAATGCGGTTGAGCTGAGCTGGATTGCCATGGCATTCCTTCTGTCATCTGCCGTACTGCTGGTTCCCTTCGGCAAACTGGCCGATATACTGGGAAGAAAAAAAATGCTGCTGGCCGGAAATATCCTGTTTACCATTTTTACGTTTACCTGCGGCCTTTCGGTTTCCGGGGAAATGCTGATCTTTTCCCGGGTGCTGCAGGGTGTCGGAAGCGCCATGATCGCGAGTTCGGGTATGGCCCTCATAATTTCCGCATTTTCGGCCGAACGGAGGGGCCGGATTATAGGGCTTAATACATCTGCTGTGTATGTCGGGCTTTCCGCAGCTCCATTACTCGGAGGATTTCTCACGCAGCACCTGGGTTGGCAAAGCCTGTTTTATATTAATGCTTTTGTAGGTCTCCTGATCATAGTTGGAATTGTATATGGTGTAAAGGCGGAATGGGCGGAAGCCAAAAACGACCGCTTCGACTGGAAGGGATCGCTGGTTTATATGGTGGCCATGACATCCCTGATGTATGGTTTTTCAAAAATGCCCGGAAAAGCAGGCACAATACTCACAATCATTGGTCTGGCAGGCATGATCATTTTTGTGATGGTGGAATTGAGGGTTCCCGTGCCCGTGCTGAATATCAATCTTTTCAGGAATAACAGGATCTTTGCCTTTTCAAACCTGGCCGCCCTGATCAACTACGCCGCTACATTTGCAATCACATTTGTACTCAGCCTTTACCTTCAAAATGTAAGGGGCCTGGCGCCCATGGAGGCCGGAATGGTACTGGTAACCCAGCCTGTGCTTATGGCCATCGTGGCGTCAATATCCGGCAGACTGTCGGACCGGATTGATTCAAAGATCCTTTCATCCCTTGGAATGGGGATTATATCAGTCGGATTGATCCTGCTTGTTTTTCTTACAGCGGATACCTCCCTGAAATACCTTATTGGTACCCTGGCCTTGCTGGGACTGGGTTTCGGATTGTTTTCCTCCCCCAATACAAATTCGGTAATGAGCTCGGTTGAAAAGAAGTTTCTGGGTACGGCATCGGCCACACTGGGCACTATGCGTGTCACGGGAATGATGTTCAGCATGGCCATAGCAGCCATGTCGATCCATTTGTTCATAGGCGAAGCACAAATCAATACTGCCACAATCCCGGGCTTCATGAACAGTGTAAAAGTCATTTTTACAGTCTTCACCGTTCTTTGTATCGCCGGTGTTTTTGCATCACTGGCCCGGGGAAAGAAATCTGCATAGTCAGGGTGTTAAAATAATCCGTAAATTGGATACAATAACCAGTAATTTGGTTGCTTACGTATTCCTCAGAGTTGATTTACTTTGTATCCGGAAGACTTAATACAATGATGAAAAATATAGTTTACAGGGTTCATACAATTAGTGAACTGCATGAAATAGCAGGATTTGAAAAGCCTAAACACCCGCTTGTTACGGTTATAGACTACTCAAAAGTAAATATTAATAACGCTCCCGAATCGGGTAGTTTTGTATGCAGTTTTTATTCCGTTAATTTTAAGAGCCATTGTGATTTTATATATGGCAGAAATGCGTTTGATCATAAAGAAGGTACGTTGCATTGTACCGCTCCCGAACAGGTAATCACATTCAACCGGAGTAACCAGGCAAATAGTTCCACAGGCTGGGGCTTATATTTTCATCCTGAGCTAATAAGAAATACCTCGTTGGGGAAAAGAATAAATGAATATTCATTTTTTTCTTATGCTGAAAATGAGGCATTACACCTTTCAGAACACGAAAAGGAAACCTTGCTTTCCATACTAAAACAAATGGAAAAAGAATACAATACCAATATTGACCATTATTCCCACGATCTGATCATATCGAATATCGAACTGCTGCTGAATTATTGCAGACGCTACTATGGCCGACAATTTATTACCCGCACAAATCAAAATAAAGATGTCATCGTTCGGTTTGAAGAATTCATAGTAGATTACTTCAACTCAGACAGACTAAAAAATAATGGCATCCCTTCAGTGAAATATTGTGCGGAAAAAATGAACCTTTCACCAAATTATTTCAGCGACCTGCTAAAAAGCGAAACAGGAAAAAACACACAGGAACATATTCATTTTCATTTATTGGAGAAAGCAAAGACCAGGTTGATTGGCTCCGATAGGAACATTAATGAAATCGCTTACGAACTGGGATTTGAATACCCTCAGAGTTTCAGCAAATTCTTTAAAAAAAATGCGGGTGTTTCACCAACCGTATTCAGACTCGGATAAAGATATAACCACTTAATATGCAAATTCTTAATTACGATTCAACTCTTAAAATATCAAGAGTTGCAGGAGTGTTATTCCTGTTAAGTTTAGTAGTGCCAACACTAAACTGGAGGTATTTACTTTCGCGGTTTATTTCAAACGAAGGCAGTGCATCATTGAATATTTTGAATGAAGAGCTATTGTTTCGTTTTAATATTATTAACGGAATATTTACCACTGTAATAATTATGGCGCTTGCCTTATGCCTGTATATCATTCTCAGAACCGTAAACCAAAACATTGCTTTAGGAGCATTCTCCCTGAAAATAATTGAAGCAGTTTTAACAGCTACCCTGACTTTGGGATATTTTATTTCTTTATTGGTTTTAAAGTCAGCACCTCATAACACTGAAATACAAAAGGTAATTAACCTGTTGATTAACAATTACATTTTTTTTACAGCAATTCCCGGAATATTTTTCGGGTTAGGTATGATGATTTTTTCATACCTGTTGCTTAAATCGGGATACGTGCCTGTCATATTGGCCGCTTTCGGAATCATCTCCTATTTTCTTGTTGCAGTCTTCGATTCCTTAATGGTTCTTTTACCCGGCTATGCAATAATACTGCCAGTTCAAATAATCGGGAGTGCACCGGTTTGCATTTTTCAAATATTCACTGGACTGTGGCTTTTATGCAAGGGTATAAAATTGAACATCCCTCCAATTGCCGCTCAATGTCAACCAATTAATTTATAGTTTACCGGATGAAAGCAATAGTTTACAAAAAGTATGGTTCGCCAGGTGTGCTTGAGCCATTAGAAATTGAAAAGCCAATCCCTGATGCTGACGAAGTATTGATCAGAGTACATGCAACAACAGTTACAACAGCCGATTGTATGATGCGAAGAGGCGATACTTTCCTGGCAAGAGTATTGTTGGGGCTTATAAAACCAAAGAAAAAATATCAGATCCTGGGAACTGAATTTTCAGGCAGGATTGAAGCTGCCGGCAGCAACGTAAAAAAGTTTAAAACAGGTGATGAGGTATATGCCTTCAGAGGCTTTGGAACCGGTTGTTATGCACCGTATAAATGCATGAACGAAAATGGATCGCTGGCCATAAAACCCGGGAATATGAATTTCTCCGAAGCCGCGTCCGTAGTTGACGGTGCCACAACCGCCCTTTTCTTTCTTAAAGAAAAGGCCAATATTCAAAAAGGCCAGAAAGTACTTGTAAATGGTGCATCCGGCAGTATTGGAACTTTTGCCGTACAATTGGCAAAATATTTCGGCGCTGAAGTAACAAGCGTTTGCAGTTCTAAGAATATAGAAATGGTTCGATCCTTAGGAACCGATAAAGTTGTGGATTACACCAAAGAGGATTTTACAAAAACCGATGAATCGTATGATATAGTCTTTGATACAGTTGGCAAGAGTTCCTTTGCACGGTGCAGGAATATTCTGAAAAGTCAAGGCAAATACATTGTAACAACCCTGACTTTAAGGGGAGTTCTTCAATCCTTGCTCTCGAAATTTGGAAACAAAAAGAAAGTAATTTATGCGATGTCCGTTAATAAAACTGCATCCCTGAACTTTATCCGGACACTTATTGAAGAAGGTAAATTGCATACAATAATTGACAGGCAATATCCGATTGAAAAAATACGGGAAGCTCATACATATGTTGAACAAGGGCACAAGATTGGAAATGTAGTGATTGAATTGTGATAAACACCAAATTCACAATCAGGCTGGAGCCTGAAATCATATGTTCGACTCAGGCAGAGCCTAAGTCGAACCTCGCAAGATCATGATTAATTATACAAAAACCGCTTAATGCTTCTTTTCGGGGTTTTGGCAAATTCTTCGGGGTGTAGTTCAAACCGGGATATGGCCATATAGGCCGGAATGCTGGCATTCAACTCTTTCCTGTGCTGCTCCAGGATACGGACCAGATCTTCCTTTGAAATATGATTGGCTGTCATGGCATCATTATCAGGATAGATCAGCGCGATAAGTTTTTCATCGCGATGAACCACGAGGGATTCGCCGACACAGAATTTGTTGTTGATGGTGGCTTCTATTTCCTCAGGGTAAATGTTCTTTCCGTTCGACCCAAGGATAAGGCTCTTGCATCTTCCTTTGATATAAATAAATCCATCTTTGTCAATCAGTCCCAGGTCGCCCGTATGCAGCCACCCTTCTTCATCGATGATCTCTGCCGTGGCCTCCGGGTTTTTATAATAGCCCGTCATGGCATTCTCTCCCCGTAGTAGAATTTCACCAACCAGCCGATGAGGCTCAGGTGAGTCAATTTTAACCTCCAGGGTATCTACGGCCTTGCCTGAAGCTGCCAGCGGGTTTATCTTCCATGAGGCATAGCTGATAAGCGGGCCGCATTCCGTCATTCCGTAACCCACGGCGAATGGCAGGCCTATTTTCTTAAAAAAGGATTCCGCTTCCAGGTTGAAAGCAGCCCCGCCAATCACAATTTCTTCAAAATTACCACCGAACACATCCATGAGGCTCTTCCGGATCTTTTTATGGATCATTTTTTTGAGCAGCGGAACATGAAGCATAATTCCGACCGGGAACTTTGAAATGGAGGGCAGAATACGCGTTTTGTATATTTTCTCAATTACAAGGGGTACTGAAAGAATAAGCCGGGGCCTGATCTCCTGGAAAGCCTGGATAACAATCTGCGGCGAAGGTGTTTTTGTCAGGATGGTGATGTTGCAACCAATCGAAAACGGAAACAGGAATTCAAAGGCACAGCCATATGAATGAGCCAGCGGCAAAAAAGAAACAATGGGATCCCCTGACTTTAAGGGCATATTATGCTGTGCATACCGTACATTGGCCGCCAGGCTGTTGTGCTGAAGCATCACCCCTTTCGAAAATCCTGTTGTACCGGATGTATAGCTGATCACGGCAAGTTCCTCATTGCCCGTGTCGGGAAGGGCAAACTTATCTGCCACCAGGCCAACCGGGTATTGTTTCACAAATTCAGCATCGAGAATTTCCATTACCGATGAAAATTTGTCGGAACCGGCATGCAATGTTTCAAAACTATTGAGCGATATAATTCCCACCAGTGCCGGCATCCGCCATGGATCAACCGTCTGGAAAATAGCATCCGAGCTGAACAATAAAACGGAATCGGAATGATTGATGATGGATTGAATATCATCCGGCTTAAAATCGGGCAATATCGGCACAATCACCGCTCCGTAAGAAACTGCGGAAAGATAAATACAACACCACCGGGCGGAATTCTTCCCTACCAGGGCGACTTTATCCCCCTTATTGATACCTAACTTGTTAAACAGTAAATGAAATTTCAGGACATAATTTCCGACTTCAGCATAGGTAAGCTTTTCTCCATTGTAATCCGAAAGAGCGGGAAGGTTCCAGTTTTTTTTGATGCTGCTTTCTACATAATCGACAAACCGTTCAGGTATCATGATTGGTTGTTTTAGAATTGAAATATAGTGAATTTATTGGAAAAACACCCCAAAGAAGTGTGAAACCTTTGGGGTGTATGCTCTGTGTTGTCACCAATTATCCGTCCGGAATGGGGATGCCGGGAGTCCTTCCTTATTATAGAGATTGGCATCATCCGGATTGTCTGCCCATGCATAGCGCACAGCGACAGGGTTTTTTACATCACCTGATGAAACGATCACCTTATTGCCGGGAGCAAGTGTGGCGGTTGCCCAAACAAATTTCCTGTCGGCACCGGCGATCATAAACGACTTGAGATACCCATATTTATCCTTCACCACCAATCCCGATCCTGTGTTGTTGAATTCCAGCGTGATGCTGTTTCCGTTGATTTCCATGGATTTGTACATTGGTCCTGAATATACAACGTCTTTTCCGTAGGTAACCTTTTGAGCTGCAAGCGACAAGCGATATCCGACATTATCCTTGTCCTTTGGATGAATATCCTTTGCTTCTCCAATATCTATGATGACTGCCATCCCCGTTTTAGGAAGTGAAAGAGCCATGGTCTGCGCTTCACGGAGTCCTGCCCAGCTGCTTTCCTGCGGCTGTGCAACCGGCTCCATATAATTGGCCAGTTGTACGAACAGGAACGTGAGATCCGCATTCTTCCACTTTGTACGCCAATCATTGATCATCGCCGGAAACAACGTGCGGTACTTGACATAATTCCCCGCGTTGTTTTCACCCTGGTACCAGATAACTCCCCGGATGGGGAAATTGATCAGCGGATTGATCATTCCATTATAAAGCAATGAAGGATAACTGTTCGGACCGGATGCACTGCGGGGTGAGGGCAGGTCAAGCCCCACCTTAAATGACCATTCGCCGGCAAGGGACTGGGTATTGCCGTTCACTTCAATTTTCATCTGAGCTGCATCCCCGTTTATACCCCCGCCACCGCCCGTATCAATTACCTTGATGGCGATCAGGTTCTTTCCTTCTTTTAATATACCGGGTTTAATGATATATTCACGGGGCAGATTATAACGGTCTATTGTTTCTCCTACCCGGGTTCCATTCACAAAAGTCACATCGCTGTCATCAATCGGTCCCAGACTTAGCTTCGCTTCTTTGCCGGCATCGGCAGCTGTAAGTACAATTTCCTTCGTGAACCACACTACCCCGTCAAGGGTGGGCAGACCTGCACCTTCCCATGCCTGGGGAAGCTTCATTTCTTTCCATCCGCCTGCACCGGCACCGGGCATATACCACTTTTCCTTTATGCCGGGATCCTCCTGGTTAATTTTATCCTTCCATTCCTGCTGCTGCTTTTCAGCCTGCCTGCTCAGCTCTTCCAAATTGGCCGATTTCATTTTTTCAATTACGGCGGTATAGTCCTTATCGGCATACATGGTTTCAAGGCTGGTCCACGTTTCAATGTCAGTGCCGCCCCAGTTGCTGTTGATAAGTCCGATTGGAACGCCGATCTGTTTGTTCAGGTCCACCCCGAAATAATAACCCACGGCAGAAAACACCGCTGCGCTTTTTTCGTTGCATACCTCCCATTTCGCCTCATCGGTATTTTGCAATGGCTTGCTACTGATACGTTTGGGGACGTAAAACAACCTCACCTGGCTGTTTTCTGTGGTAGCCCTGTCCTTGCCCCAATTCCTCGACTGGGAAAGCGGAAATTCCATATTGCTCTGCCCGCTGCATACCCACACATCGCCTGCCAGAATATTTTTCAGCACGATTGTGTTTTTTCCCGTGATTGTAATTTCATATGGGCCCCCTGCCGGCAGTGGAGTTAGGGTAACCTTCCATTCTCCTTTTGCATCGGTTCTGACCGAAAGTTTTTGGCTTGAAACAGCAACGGTCACCTTTTCGCCGGGGTTCGCCCAACCCCATATATTGACCGGAATATCCCGCTGCAATACCATATTGTCAGACAGGATATAGGGAAGCGTGATTTCTGCCTGAATTCCTCCCGTCTGAAGCAGGAAAAGCAGAAACATGGCAACTGAAAGGGGATGCCATGCTGATCTTTGATTGTTAGACATATTCATTTGATGATTTGTTGATTTGTTGATTTGTTGATTTGCTACGCCCGCCATAGCTTCATCGAAGGCGGGTTGATTATTTCGGACGCATGGCCTGGTAACCAACATGCTGCATATAGGAATCAAGCATGATCATGGCAGTAAATGCCTCTACCACGGGCCACATCCGGGCAACTATAGTCGGGTCGCGACGGGTGACGGCTGCAAGTTCCGTGTTTTCGAGGCTTACCTTATCAATTGTGTGCTGTGGCTTGGCTATTGTGGGAGTAGGTTTGACTGTCACCCTGGCCACTATGTCCTGGCCCGTTGTGAGCCCGCCGGTAATGCCTCCCGCGTTGTTGGAATCAAAAACAACCTTTCCGTCTACTACCCGCATGGAATCATTGCACTGTGATCCGGTCATCCGGGATGCTTCCACCCCGCATCCGATTTCAACCGCCTTTACCGTACCGATGCTCATAAGCCGTCCCAGCTCACCATCGAGTTTGTTAAATACGGGTTCGCCCATACCTGCCGGAACACCTGTTACAACCACTTCCACCACCCCTCCGGATGAGTCCCCTTCCCGCATAATCCGAAGGATCTCGCCATACATCTTATCGGCCACCTCAGCATCCGGGCAAAACAATTTGGGGTTAATTCCAAATTGTTTCCTGACTTCCTCTTCTTTATACACCGGTTTTTTTATTTCAGGAATCCTTTTTTCCAGGTCAGCCAACATGGCAGCCCGTTCAAAAAACCGCATGGAAGGGCTCATTCTGCCCGAAGCAAACAGGTCAAGATAGATCGGGTCGTATTGTTTCCTGACTTCACGATACGCTGCAGCCTTCTTCTTGATTTCTTCTATGGGCATGTCATTCATTCGGATCCCTGCCGCCTCTCTTACAAAAGAAACTACCTCAATACCATGATCTTTCAGAATTTTTTTGGCAATGCATCCTGCAGCTACAATTGTAGATGTATAGCGGCCGCTGAAAAAACCGGCTCCGATGGAATCATCCCAGGATCCATATTTCATAAACGACGCGTACGATGCATGGCCTGGCCTGGGCGTGCGGTTTGTGGACTGGTATTGTGCAATATGCTCAAGGTGGCGGTCCACATTGGGGATCAGGATCACCATGGGCGTACCGTTTGAATAACCGGCATTCCGGAAGCCCGGCATTGTATCGGCCGCATTCACCCCGCTGAAAATAATGGGCACATCGGCCTCACGCCTCGGAGAGGTAAGTTCACCCTGGCCGGGTTTGCGCAACATCAGTTCCACATAGATCTCTTCTTCTGTAAAGTAATATCCGGGAGGAATACCCTGGATATTAATAGATAATCCTTCCTGGTAAGATCCTCCTGCCACGGTGACCTTGAATAAATTCCCGTATGTACATCCAAGCATAATGAAAGAATATTTGGTTAAACTGTTATCTGGTTTATAAGCTCTAAATTCCCGCCCAATCGTTGCATATCCGAAAGAAAGGAGGGATATGTAACGCTGGCGGATTCTGCCGTATCAACGGTGGTAACACCCCGGGCGGCCATACCGGCAATGGCCAGTGCCATTACCATACGATGATCTTCATACCCATGCACCTCGCAACCGTTAAGCAGGCTTTGATGAATGACAATGCCATCTTCAAGTTCTTCAAGATTGGCCCCCATTTTCCGCAATTCCTTCACAGATGCTGCAATACGGTCGCATTCCTTCAGGCGGGCCTGGGGAACGTTCAGAAGACGGGTGGTTCCCGAGGCAAAACAGGCGGCTACGGCCATGGCAGGCAGTGCATCGGGCGTGGCATTCATATCGATGTCGATTCCATGCATGGGCCCGCCGGAAACCAATACTCCCTTCGGTGTATATTTCATCCGGATGCCCATATTTTCAAAATAACTAAAAACTGCCTTATCGCCCTGGTGGTCATTAAAATCAAGCCCCGTGATAAGCAGTTCTGAACCGGTAATTGCTGCTGCACAAAGCGGAAAAGTGGCGGATGAAAAATCAGCAGGGATCGCTCGCTCAAAAGCTGTATACTTCTGTCCGCCATATATCCTGAACCAGTCGAGACCCTTCTGCTCAAACCGTATCCCCATGTTGCGAAGCCAGTCGAGGGTTATTTCAACATACGGCCTCTCATTCAGATTGTCTACTGTAATTTCGGTATCCTCAGGTGCCAGTGGACAGGCAATGAGCAGGGCAGTGAGAAACTGGGAGCTGATGCCGTTTACCCGGGTTTTCCCACCCAGCAGGGGACCGGAAATTGTAAACGGACATTTTCCACCTGTGGATTCCACCACCTGAACGCCCAGGTTTTCAAGGGCGGAAAGCAGGGGCATCATGGGCCGCTGGCGAATGGAATTGTCGCCGTCAAAAGAAACCGGATGGCTACCCAGTGCACAAAGTGCGGTAAAAATGCGAAGCGATGTTCCTGAATTTCCTGTATCGATGTGGCTGCAGTTTTTGCCGGGTAGTCCCCCCGTTCCACGGATGATCCAGGAATTTCCCAATTCAACCGATGCGCCCATTTCCCGCGCTGCGGAAATGGCCGACCGGGCATCATCTGATATCAGCGGATTATTGAGTACCGTAGTTCCATGAGCCATGGCTGCAATGGCAACAGCACGGATTGTATGGGATTTTGAAGCAGGAACGTAAATTTCTCCCTGCAACCGCGAAGCCATGGATTTCAGTTTCACAGATTCAAGTTTAAGTCAGTTGCAACGAAGATAATGAATGGGGCGGATGAATGCAAATTGAACCGCCGTGAGCCTAAAATAATGACATCTGTTCGCCACCAGCCCCACCCTCATGCGATGAAGGCTTATCCGGCTTGCTTTTCGGTTTGGGTTCCGGTTTTTTCTCCGGTTCCTTCCCGGGTTCTTTCCCGGGCAGGACCTCCGGTTTCTTCCCGGGTATACCTTCCGGCTTCTTTCCGGGAATAACTTCCGGCTTTTTTGTGGGTACAACTTCCGGCTTAATCTCAGGTTTACTCTCAGGTCTATTTTCGGGATTAAACTTGCGATTAATATCCGGCTTTACCCCCGGAATTTCAGGCTTGATTTCGGGCTTGATTTCAGAAATCTCCGGTTTAACCCGCGGATCTTCATCGGGTTGTATCTCCAGCTGGACCTGAGGAATGATTTCCGGTCCCGATTCTGATACTGATACTGATTCTGATTCTGATACTGATTCCGAAATTGTTCCCTGTACAATATCGGCCTCCGGCACACCCGGCTTATCCTCTTTAAACCGCAAAGGTTTCAGTTCGGTGACAGAGGCAACCTCGAGTACAGTAAGCCTTTTCCCTTTGGCCTTGAAACTTTTTTCGGCAATAAAATCAGCAGCTTCGATAACTTCCGGATCGCGCTTCTTATGTTTTCCTCCAAATTTTATCTCGAGCCTGGGGTAATCATTCTCCGAAAGCAGCGTAAACCTCGACTTCGGATGCTCTTCAAAATACCGGGCGGGTTTTTCAGTCACTTCCGCCTGGAACCGTTTGATATAATAATACTTTTGTTCACCGTCATAATAAACAACCGTGAACACCATATCCTGTTCGTATTTCCGGATCAGTATCCAGTCTTCTTCAAAATGGGCCGTAAGCTCATGACCGGATAACCGCATTTCACCTGATTTTGTCATGACAAGCACCTTGTCGCTGGGTGCAAAATTACCCAGGTATTTGCCTTTCCCTTCCAGGTTAAGCCGTTGCACAGTTTCATCCCACCATATTTTTTTGCCGCCGAGTGTGGAACTTCCTTTTTCCTTTAGTTCGATCTTATGCACAGGGTACTTTGTGAGTATGTTGCCCACCGATGATCTGCCCTTGATGTCAAGGCCGCTGAAACTGGCATCAAATACAAGGTTTTTTACCCTTGGCCTTGGTTTTAATGTAACCCGCACTCTTTCAGCTTCCCCGTTCGGATTTACCGACAAATACAACAGCCTTGACCCGGCTTCGCCCCGGGTGAGGTTATACTCTTTTCCACGGGTGAGCCCGGTAATGGCGCACCTTTTATAATAAGCAGGGCCGGCAGGGCCATCCCTGTATATAATATTATATATAGTCCGTTCGTCGTTCTTTTTGAATACGCCTGCATACTCAATGTCCTTACCCACAAATTGCTTGTCACTTACCTTGTTTATAAGGAATTTTCCATCCTTCCGGATAATGATGAATTCATCAATGTCCGAACAGTCACTGATGTACTCGTCTTTTTTCAGTCCCGTTCCGATAAATCCTTCCGCCCGGTTTATATACAGTTTTTCATTAGCCACGGCTACTTCGGCGGCCATGATTGTATCAAAATTCCGGATTTCTGTCCTGCGTTCACGCCCAGTACCATATTTCTTTTTGATCTGCCTGTAATAATTGATGGCATAGGGAATGATGTTTTCGAGGTTGTTTTTAACTACCTCCATCTCCGCTTCTGTCTGACGGATATATTCATCTGCCTTGAATGCGCTGAATTTCGATATCCTTTTAATGGGGATATTGGACAACCGTACAAGATCGTCCCGGTTAACCTGCCTTCGCAACAGTTTTTTGAATGGTGCCAGCCCCAGGTCAATCACCTCTAAAATAGATTCTTCCGTTTTACACTCCTTGATGGGCTCGTACAGCTCATTTTCGATAAATATCTTTTCAAGGGAGGCATAATGCCATAGCTCCCCCAGTTCATCGAGCCGGATCTGCAATTCGAGTTTAAGAAGGGTCACCGTATTATCTGTGGCCAGGCGCAGCATTTCACTTACTCCGATGAAAACGGGCTTGTCCTCCCGGATAATGCAAACATTGGGTGAAATGGGTATTTCGCAATCGGTAAAGGCATACAGGGCATCGATGGTTACATCCGGATCGATCCCGGGAACCAGGTGAATGACGATTTCCACATGACCTGCCGTATTGTCATCAATTTTTCTGATTTTGATCTTGCCTTTTTCATTGGCCTTCAGGATGGATTCAATCAACGAGGTTGTTGTCTGCCCAAAAGGAAGTTCCGTAATGATTATGGATTTCCGGTCCTGCTTGCTGATCTTCGCCCTTATTTTCACCTGTCCGCCGCGTAACCCGTCATTATACCGGGCTACGTCGATAGATCCTCCGGTGGGAAAATCAGGAAATATTTCGTAGGGCTTACCCTGAAGGCAGGCAATCGAAGCATCAATCAGCTCGATAAAATTATGCGGCAGTATTTTTGAGGCCAGGCCAACGGCAATTCCTTCCACACCCTGGGCCAGCAAAAGGGGAAATTTAACGGGAAGTGTTACAGGTTCCCGGTTACGGCCGTCATAGGAAAGCTTCCAGTTGGTAGTACGGGGATTGAACACCACTTCCTGGGCAAATTTGGAAAGACGGGCCTCAATGTAGCGGGGTGCGGCAGCCCCGTCACCGGTTAGAATATTACCCCAGTTTCCCTGGGTATCGATCAGCAGGTTCTTCTGCCCCAACTGCACCAGCGCATCGCCTATAGAAGCATCCCCATGGGGATGGTACTGCATGGTCTGACCGATGATATTGGCCACCTTGTTATACCGCCCGTCCTCAATCTGGCGCATCGCGTGCAATATCCTTCGTTGAACCGGCTTAAGGCCATCATCGAGATGGGGAACGGCCCTCTCAAGGATCACATAGGAAGCATAATCGAGAAACCAGTCTTTATACTTACCGGCCAGCTCAGTAACATTCCCGGTGCCGATATGGTGCTCATCAAGGCCTTCCTCAGGATCCGGATCCGGAATCAAATCATTATCTTCAGGGTCACGCTCCGGAATCAAAGGGGCCTCCCCTTCGGTATTTTCATCCTTAATGCTTAAATCCTCAGGATCCATGGGAGTATTCAAATTATTATACTGAATGTGCTTCTTTTTACCGGACTTCTTCAACCAGGTCTTCCTCGATCCGGAGATTGTCAATAATAAAATCCTGTCTTTCAGGAGAATTCTTTCCCATATAGAAAGGAAGAATTTCCTGAATGTGCTCGCCTTTTTTTACCCGCACAGGGTCAAGGCGCATATCCTTTCCGATAAAATGCTTGAATTCTTCCGGTGATATTTCGCCCAACCCTTTGAAACGAGTTATTTCAGGGTTAGCACCTATTTTTTTCAGTGCTGTTTCTTTCTCCTCGGGGGTGTAGCAATAATGGGTGGTCTTTTTGTTTCTTACCCTGAACAGGGGAGTTTGTAAAATATACAGATGCCCCTGTCGTACCAGCTCAGGAAAGAACTGCAGGAAGAACGTCATCAGCAGCATCCGGATATGCATGCCATCCACATCGGCATCCGTTGCAACAATAATGTTGTTATAACGAAGATATTCGTATCCGTCCTCAATGTTCAAAGCCGCTTGCAGCAAATTGAACTCCTCGTTCTCGTAAACAATCTTCTTAGTGAGACCGAAACAATTCAATGGTTTGCCCTTTAAGCTGAATACAGCCTGTGTGGCCACATCACGGGTGGTGGTGATGGAACCGCTTGCCGAATCCCCTTCCGTAATGAAAATCGTTGAATCAAGTCTCCGTTCATCGTTATCCGTTAAATGAATCTTGCAGTCGCGCAGTTTTTTATTGTGAAGATTCGATTTTTTTGCCCTTTCCCTGGCCAGTTTTTGAATACCTGAAATCGCCTTGCGCTCCTTTTCCGATTCGATAATCTTTTTAAGCAGGATATCGGCAGTTTCCCCATGTTTATGCAGGTAATTATCCAGGTGCTTTTTCAGGAAATCACCGATGAAATTACGGATAGAAACGCCATCCGGTGTCATTTCCTTGGACCCCAGCTTTGTTTTTGTCTGTGATTCAAATACCGGCTCTTCCACTTTCAGGCTTAATGCAGTCACCATTGAAGTGCGGATATCGGAGGGATCAAAATCCTTTTTGTAGAATTCCCGGACCGTCTTTACAAGAGCCTCCTTGAACGCAGTGAGGTGAGTGCCTCCCTGGGTTGTATGCTGGCCGTTAACAAAGGTGTAGTATATTTCGCCGTACTGTGTTCCGTGGGTAAGGGCCAGTTCTATGTCTTCATCCTTGATCTGGATGATCGGATACATGCTGTCGCCGTTGACATTATCGCGCAACAGGTCAATTAAACCATCTTTTGAGAAAAAAGGGGTTCCGTTGAGATAAATCGTGAGACCCGAATTCAGGTAGATATAATTCTTGATCATGGACTCCAGGTAATCCTGAATGTACGTGAAGTTGCCAAACATCTTGTGATCCGGCACGAAAGATACAAGTGTGCCGTTCCGGAAGTCACCCTTCTCTTCAGGTGCGTCAACCTGTATGTTGCCCTCGCTGAAAGTTATGGCTTTCACCATTCCCTCACGGAAAGAACGGATTTCGAAGTAGGAGGATAATGCATTCACAGCCTTGATTCCCACCCCATTCAACCCGACTGATTTTTTGAATACCTTGGAATCGTACTTCGCGCCTGTATTCATTCGCGACGCTACATCAAGCACCTTTCCGAGCGGAATACCCCGGCCGTAATCGCGAACCTGAACCACATCCTCGTTGATGGTAATATCGATCCGGTTGCCAAAACCCATCATAAATTCATCGATGGCATTATCAAGAACTTCTTTCAGAAGAACATAAATACCGTCATCCTGTGAAGAACCATCCCCCAGTTTTCCGATGTACATACCGGGACGTTTCCGGATATGTTCTTTCCAGTCGAGCGTACGTATTGTATCTTCCGTATAGGTAACAGGGGTCATAAAACAACCAGATTTAGCGCAAAAATAAGATAAAGATGCCAGTTACAATCATTTCTTTATTAACATGCTGATAACATCAAAAGCACTATATTCAGGCATCAGAGCTGACATACATATTATTAACCGGTGCATAACCCCGGTGGCAAATTGATTCGTTGTTGAAAAATAGCCCGGGGGGATCGCGGTCCATCATTTTCTACCGACAGGCAATCCCTCCGGGATTCTTTCATCTCCGGGATTATTCTTCCTAGTCCCTAGTCCCTTGTCACTCGTCACTTCTTCAGCCACTCCTCCACCTCCTGGGGACTCAACCCTTTCAATCCCAGTTTATTTTTTTTATTATACCCGTTCAGATCATTGGCAAGCTTGCCTGCCTTCGCTTCTTTCAGTTTATCAACAGTTGAAAACCCAAGCTTCTTTAATACATCCACCCAAACCTCAGGAACTCCAATTTCCAGGTATTTTTCCTGTCCCTCCTCCCTTGTCACTTGTCCCACTTCCGGTTTCATCTGCGGGAAAAGCAGTACATCCTGTATGCTAGGCTGGCCGGTCATGATCATTGTCAGACGGTCAATTCCGATCCCCAGTCCGGAAGCCGGCGGCATCCCGTATTCCAGTGCCCGGAGAAAATCCTGGTCTATAAACATGGCCTCATTGTCCCCCTTTTCCGAAAGCTTCAGCTGTTCCTGGAATCTTTCGCGCTGGTCGATCGGGTCGTTCAGCTCCGAATAGGCATTGCACAATTCCTTTGTATTAACAATGAGCTCGAAACGTTCTGTAAGCGCCGGGTTCGACCGGTGTTTTTTACATAAAGGCGACATTTCAACCGGATAGTCCATGATAAAGGTAGGTTGTAATAGTTGCTTTTCAACCTTGGCCCCGAAAATTTCGTCAATCAGTTTTCCTTTTCCCATGGTAGGATCAGTATCAATTTCCAGTTTCCGGCATGCATCCCGCAACTGTTCCTCATCCATGACGGATATATCAATTCCTGCATATTGTTTAATGGCATCCGCCATAGTAAGCCGGGTAAACGGCCGCTTGAAATCAATTACAGCCTCCCCGTAAGGGACCTTAGTTGTACCATGAAGGTCGAGGGCTACTTTTTCAATCATCTCCTCCACAAAATCCATCATCCACAGGTAATCCTTATAGGCTATATATATTTCCATTACAGTGAACTCGGGGTTGTGTGTGCGGTCCATACCCTCATTCCTGAAATCCTTCGAAAATTCATAAACCCCTTCAAACCCCCCCACAAGAAGTCGCTTCAGGTATAATTCGTTTGCTATTCTCAGATATAACGGAATATCCAGCGAATTATGATGCGTAATGAAGGGACGTGCTGTTGCTCCCCCGGGAATAGGCTGCAGGACAGGCGTTTCCACCTCGAGGTATCCGCGGGAATTAAACAGGTCACGAAGCGAATTAATAATCTGTGAACGTTTGATGAAGACCTCGCGAACCGCGGGATTCACTACAAGGTCGACATACCGCTGCCTGTACCTGAATTCAGGATCCGTCACCGCGTCGTAGATTACACCATCCTTTTCCTTTACAACGGGCAGCGGTTTGAGTGATTTTCCCAGCAGGGTGAGTTCCTTAACATGAATGGAGATTTCGCCCATCTGGGTTATGAAAACAAATCCCTTCACCCCGATAAAATCACCGATATCAAGCAATTTTTTAAAAACCGAATTATACAGGGTTTTATCTTCTCCCGGACACAGATCATCGCGCTTGAGATACAATTGTACGCGTCCCTTTTCATCCTGTAATTCCGCGAAAGATGCACTTCCCATGATCCGTTTGTTCATCAGGCGGCCGGCAATGCAAACGCTTGTAAAATCAATGGTCTTATCCGGGCGTTTATTTTCGTCTTCTGAAAAAGTATTGATTTGCCGGGTTGTGCAATTAACAGGAAACATGGCCGCGGGATAAGGATCTATTCCAAGATTCCTTAATTCGGTCAATGCCTGTCTCCTGATAATTTCCTGTTCACTCAGATCGCTGTTATTCATGGGTTCGCCTATAATTTGGCACAAATATAATATTTTTGGGCATGGCAATATAAGAAGTCGTTTTTTACTATTTCGCAGGATAATTTGTGTTTGCGGGGCTTTTATTCTCGCAGATTTCGCAAATTTCGCAGATTAGCAATATCTGAAGTCTGAAATCGGTTGATAGAATTCAATGAGATTTCTGCGCCCTCTTTAAGCCTGGTAAACAAAAACTTAGCGGTCTCTGCGGTTAAATTCTTAAAAACGCCGCAAGGCGTTCCTGACGCCTCGACATCCGTTTAAAATCGAATTACAGATAATCTGTAATTAAATATCTTTGCAAAAAATCGACCCGTGCGCTATTTCATCATCGGATTCAAAAACAGCGGAAAAACAACTCTTGGCCGGAAACTTGCCCGGCTGCTGAACCTTGAGTTTATTGACCTTGACGAATACATCGAGGAAAAGGAAGGCAGGTCCATACCCGAAATTTATACTTCCGTGGGGGATGAAACATTTCGTACACTGGAATGGAAGTCGCTGAAAGAGCTTGTCCGAAAAGATAACATAGTGGTATCTACCGGCGGCGGCGTACCCTGTCATTGCGATAACATGACCCTGATGGAAAAATTCGGAGAGGTCATTTATCTCAATGTACCGGATGAGACCCTTGTAAATCGGCTTAAACGGGCGGTGCATGACAGGCCCATTGTGAAGGGCAAGACCGAGCAGGAACTGCGTTCATACATAGCAGATCTGAGGAGCCGCTGCGAGCACCATTATAAAAGGGCTAAATACATTGTTGATGGCGAAAATATTAACCTTCCTGCCCTGCTGAACAGGATGACCCCACCGCCGGGATCAAAAAGGTAAATCGTCCTTATCTCCGTTAACGTCATCAGCCGTCAGGGGCTGCAAATCAGTGGGAAGACCGGGATCATTCCTGTCTCCTCCCTGAACTTTTTCCTGGAGGCCGGTTTCAATCTTCCACACACGCAGGTCCGTATACCAGCGGCCATTAAATTCGCGTGATTCAATATTAAACGATATTTTAACGGTGTCTTCGGTTTTGAACGATTTCAGTAAAGACACCTTATCGCCCCAGGCCGAAAAACAGACTTTTTTCGGATACTGCTCCTGGGTTTCCACGATGAAATCCTGGCGCGACCATTGACCATTGCGCCCTGTTCCGGTTTGCTCGGGAAGCACTTGCAGTACTTTCCCGGTTAATTCTTGTGCCATTGCCAATTATCTTTTTTTGTTTTTTAAATGAAAACTAAAAGTACAATTATTCCGGAACTTCTTCACAATGAAAAACTAAATTACCCGTTTTTAAATTCAGGGTCATCCGCGATTTTTGTCAAGAAATGCGCAAGTCCATGCAAAATCTTGGTTTCATTATGATATTTTAGTATTTTTACAATTTTACTATCTGAATCTGCCATGCCTGCCCGGCAGGCTTTAAGGAACGTTATGAAGAATACCTTTCTGGGAATACCCATTCATAACCGCCGCGAGGGGATCATGTTAACATTTGCCTCCCTTCAGGCCTTTTCTATTGGCGCATTCACGGCATTATTCGCTATAGGTTCGCATGTGCTTTTCCTCCAGTCGTGGGAACCCGCTATAATGCCACAGGCTTTTGTATTTTCAGGTGTTTGGGGAATTCTGCTGTTTACATTCTATTCCGCATTTACAAACCGGGTCAACATAACTCTTTTTGCACCCCTTGTAATGCTGGTTGCCCTGTTGCTGAACCTCTTTTGTTTTTTCTTTTATGACGACGTAATAAATTACAACATTTCGGGCATACCCATGATGTTCCCTTTTGTATTGGCCATCCCCCTGCCGATTGTTGTCATGGTTGTCTTCAGAAAATCGCTGCGGTACCAGTTATCACCCGAACAGCACCGAAGATTGAATCCGTTTATTCGTACCGCGCAGATGGCGGGAATCATACTTTCAAGCTATGCCCTGGTTGGCTCCCTGTTTATCGCCTGGGATATGCTCATGATCATTGCATTCAGTGCAATTTTTATCGCTCTTGCAATTTTGCTCCAGCTGCCGCTAAGCCTTATTTACCGTTATTCACCCCGGTTCCAGCCGGTGGTGAAGCGTTCAAACCAGCTTCGTTCACGTTTTTATGAATTATTCTATACCCGGTATACCTTTTTATTAGTTGCTTTCGTTCTGCTATCCGCCATAACGGGATTTATACTCCATTTTCATTTCGTGGCTGAAACAAGGGCGTACTACTCAAATACAATCGGACTGGCAAAATTCTTCGGCTTTTTCATGGGCACCATGTTTCTTTTTGTATATGGTGTTGAAAAATTCCTTGTCAGGAAAATTCTTTACTCCTACGATTCACCTTACAGTCTTGTCCTGATCCCTGTTGTCCTCATACTGACCTCGCTGGCCACCCTGGCCATTGACCTGTTATTCGGAACCACCACGCTCATTGCGCGGTTTTCTTTTGGTTTTATGATGGTAGCCATGCTGAAAACCGGCTATGAAACCACGCTGGAATCAATTGAACTTCCTTCCCTGAGGGTATTGTTCCGCACCATGGACCTGCGCTTCAGCAATGCGCTTATCCCCCGGTTTGAAGGCTCTTTCCGTATGCTGGCCCTGTTATTGGCCGGACTGGTTCTTTCTGCACTGATGTTTTTCAACCTTACGGGCAGCCTGTTTTTGAACCTCGCTGTTCTTGTATTTAGCCTGATCTGGCTCCCGGTGAGTATATTTCTGGTTAAGGGATATCAGAATGCCCTGCGGGAAACCATACGGCGCCTCAAGACAAGTAAAAAGGCTATACAGGCGGAACTTTTAAATACAGACGAAAAAACCCATCACCTGATCAACGACCCGAACCCGGTAAAATCTATCAATACACTGTCGCTGGTTGAAAAACTTGAGCCCCTCACCCATGAGAAACACCTGCTATCATTGCTGGGAACTGATTCTCCGGAGCTGAGAAAATACCTGCTTGAACGGATCGAGGAAAATGCCTTGCTGAGTTCGTTCACCAGGCTCAAGGAGCTTCAAGCCATACATCATAAGCACCCGGGGAACCATCTGCCCAAACTTGTGAACCGATTTGAGTTGAAATTCAGCGTGGGTATTGATTATGAATCCATATGCCGTCTCACAAATTCCAAAATTCTTACTGACCGCATACTGGCTGCCGAACTGATCGGAAATTCGGGAAACAAGGAATATGGTGACCTCCTGCTTTTTCTACATCGCGACATCGAACCCGACGTAAAACTGGCTGCCGTGAAAGCCATGGCCCGTATGGCCCATCCCGATCACAGCTATATCCTTATCGGTTACCTCACCACCCCGGTTTATTATTCCTATGCCTTTGAATCATTGGTACGTATTGGTGATCCGGCAGTTCCATATATGGAACAGGCATTCCTTTTGCCGGATGCGGATAATATCCTGCTTTCAAGAATTGTAAGAATATATGGTAAGATAGGCACCCAGGCTGCCATTGACCACCTTCTCGGAAAAATAGAAAACCAGAACCGTACTGTTGTCAGGCAAACCCTCCTGGCATTGCGCGAGGCTAAATTTCAGGCCACCCCGGGAAACATCAACCGTATACTCAATGACATTGTGCGGCTGATCAACGTAATGTCATGGAACTTTGCGGCCTATTCAAGCATTAATACATCGCCCCGGTTTTCCCTGCTCGTGGAAGCCCTTGAATCGGAAATTGCGGATAACTATAATACCTTGTATCACCTTCTATCATTGGCCTACAATCCCACTTCCATAGGAAATATAAAGAATTTGCTTCTCGAAGGAAGTGATACCGATATCAGCTTTGCCATTGAGCTTCTTGACCAGATTGTAAATGAAGAAATCAAACAGGTATTTTTCCCGATCGTTGAAAATATTTCCGTAAAGGAACGCTTCAAGCAACTTCAGTATTTCTTCCAGGCTGTGCGCGAATTGCCGGATGAATTGATCCAGGATATCATCAATCGCGATTTTAACATGCTTTCGCTGTATGCAAAGAGCTGCGCTCTCTATTGCCTTCCTATCCTCAACAAACAGGAAGCAAGCCAGGAACTGGTTGCCAGCGTGTTTCATCCCAACCAGCTGATCCGCGAAACGGCCGCGTATGTGATGGAACAGATTGAACCCATGAAACTGGAATCGGTTTTATCAAGACTCGACCCGGTTTGGGTAAATGAAATTAAATCCAGCCTTTCGCATGCCGGAAACGGCATCCCATACCTGCTGCTTCACCGTATAAGGTTTATCAAGGCCTGCCGGCAGATGAAGTCCATTTCGGAAGATATCCTGCTTGAAATAACCAAAGTGCTGGATGTTAATATTTTAAAGCAGGATGAAGAATTTCTGATCAAACGTGATGATGTGCATTATGCCTTCATGATTATTATTGAAGGAACTGCGCAAATAAAGATTTCTTCGGGTAAAGTATTTACCTTTGACAAAAATGATATAATTTACAGCGACATTTTTGTTGAGGATAATACATTTTCATTGCGTGCGCTTACCGACCTCCGCATGTATAGTCTGGAACAGGAGGCCCTGAATTCATTAATGTTCGATTACATCGATTTCAGGAATGCCATACTCGATATAGTTGAAGAAGCTTAAGACCGGGAAATGAAATTTGAACACGACATATTTATCAGTTACGCCCCTGCGGCAGGATCGGAGAACAATGCCGTATCGGAATGGTCGTTGAAATTTTGTGATTACCTGGGAGCCCTGATGACCAGGCTATTTGATAAAAAGCCTGTGATCATGCTCCACGATGACCTAAGGATGAGGCAATCCATGCTCGGGGAAAGTTACCAGGGTATAATTTCGGGAACCGCCGTGATCGTGGTCATTCTCTCCCCCGACTATATTCAATCCACCACCTATATGAAGGAGCTGGAGGATATTTTCAGTACCCTGCATAAACACGAATCGGAAACAGGTATCCGGCACCGCATATTCAAAGTGATCAAGCAGCCTGTCACCCAGGAGGAACAGCCTTCATTTCTGAAAAAAGAACTGAATTACAATTTCTTTGAGATCAACCGGTATAATAAAAAGCCCATAACTTATGATCTGAGCGGAAAGAATGAACCCGATCCGAAATTCTGGTCGAAACTGGTTGATTTAGCCTATGATATTGCCGATGCAGTATCCGATCTTTCAGGTGACAAGGCGGATAATATTCCGGGAAAGGAACGTCCCGGTGTATTTCTGGCAGAAACAAGTTTTGACCAGGTTGAAAACAGGGACATGCTGAAACGTGAATTGCAACACCTCGGTTTCCGTGTACTTCCCTTTACCCAGATTCCGGATGATGCCGAGAAAGCCCGTGCCGCTATTGAATGCAGCCTCGATCAGTCCATTATGGCTATTCATTTGCTGGGTGCCTGGTATGGAGATTTCATCAAAAATTCGAAATATTCCTTTATTGATTTCCAGATAAAAACTGTCAAGGATTATCTGACTATACGAAAAGATCCCTCTGCTTTCAACCAGCTGATATGGATACCTAATGATATCAAACCCACAGATCAGCGGCAGGCGCTTTACCTGAAGAGGCTTAAAAGAGACGAGGCCCAGTATAGTACAGAAATTATCGAGACCCCGTTCGAGGTATTTAAAACAATCCTCAACGCCCGGCTGAGCGAACTTACGAATCCCACAATTGTTCCCCGGGCAGAAAAAAACAAGTTGTATGTGATCTATGAAAAAGAAAGCAAGGATATCATTGCAGAATACCTGCAGCAGATCCGGGCGAAAGGTTTTGAAATCATGGAATCACACGGGGATAACGGAAATTACTATCCCCTTACAAAGCATATCAATAACATGCTCATCGCCGATGCAGTGCTTATATATAAAGGTGATTGTCCGATGGATTGGCTGAACAGCAAAATACGGGACCTTGTAAAGGCACCCGGATATGGAAAAAGCAAACCATTCAGGGCAATAGAGATCATTTCAAAACAGAAAACTGCTGATAAGTCATTGTTGTTTTTAAATAATGTTCCCGTTATATGGGATGACGAAATGAATACCGAAGTGATTACTCATTTTTTAGATCATTTGGCAAAGAAATGACCGAAAATCCTCCCCGGCATATTAAAAAGAGCACCCTTACCCTGGCAAATCCGTTCCCCGGATTGCGCCCTTTCAGTGTGGAAGAAAGTCACCTGTTTTTCGGGCGTGAGGGGCAATGTGAAACGGTCCTCAGATATCTTACCCGTAATCGGTTCGCTGCTGTAACAGGGGCTTCGGGAAGCGGAAAATCCTCCCTCATTTATTGCGGACTTATCCCTGCATTATACGGTGGATTTATTACAGAAGCCGGATCGAAATGGAGGATTATCGCCACAAGGCCCGGTAACAGTCCTGTCGAAAACCTGGCGGAAGCCATTGCCGTCAGTGAAAAAAATGGTACCACATCCGAGGAACTGTCGTTAAACAAGCAGATCCTGTATACAATATTAAGGCGGAGCTCTTTCGGGCTTGTAAACGCTGTAAAACAAACCCGGCTTGCCGAGGGCGAAAATATACTGCTGATCCTTGACCAGTTTGAGGAACTGTTCCGGTATAAGGAAAGCCGGAAAGACAGCACTGTATTCAATGAAACGGAAGCATATATCAAACTGCTTGTCAATGCTTTGAAACAAACCGATCAGCCCATTTACGTGGTGCTTACCATGCGCTCCGATTTTATAGGTGAATGTTCACAGTTCCAGGAACTCACCCGGCTGATCAACAAGAGCAATTTCCTGATCCCCCAGATGACCAGGGATGATTTTAAGGATGCCATCATGGGTCCCCTTGCGGTAGGAGGTGCCAATATAGATCCCCAATTGCTGCAGCATCTGCTGAATGCTATTGAAGATAAGAATGACCAGCTTCCGGTATTGCAGCATGTAATGATGCGGACCTGGGAATTCTGGACCCGTAACAATGAAAACGGCATTCCTTTGCGGACAAGGGACTACGAGGCAGCCGGCAAGATTGAGAATGCCCTGTCGATGCATGCCAACGAGGCTTTTGATGAACTTACCGACGAGGGCAAGGCCATTTGCCGCGCCATGTTCAAATGCCTCACAGAAAAAGGGACCGATAATAAGGGAACCCGCCATCCGGCCACTATAAAACATATTGCTGAGATTGCACAGGCACCTGACCAGATGGTGATTGATGTGGTGAGCAAGTTCAGGGCAAAGGGCCGTTCATTTCTGACACCCGGGGAAGGAATTCCAATCGACAGCGATACAATTATTGATATTTCCCATGAAAGCCTTATGCGAATATGGGACAGGCTGAGATTGTGGGTGGACGAAGAATTTTCATCCGTGCAGATGTACCTGCGCCTGGCAGAAGCTGCTTCGCAATACCAGGTAGGAAAAACCGGATTATGGAGGCCGCCTGACCTGCAGTTGGCCCTTAACTGGAAAAAAACGCAGCAGCCCTCGCTGGCATGGGCTAAAAAGTACAACCCGGCCTTTGAAAAGGTTATGGTATTTCTTGATGCCAGTGAAAAAAAATACCTGCAGGAAGAACAGAACAAGGTGCGGCTTCAGCGCATGGAACTTAACCGTACCCGCAAATTTGCAGTAGCCATGCTTTCTGCAGCCGTTGCTTTCCTGTTTATCTCGGTATGGGGCTTCCAGCAGCGTGGTGAAGCCATGAAAAAGGCAAAGGAAGCGGACAATTCACGGGCAGAAGCAGAATTCCGTAAAAAGGAATCCGACAGTTTACGGACAGTTGCAGAGGGAAAAGCCGACAGGGCTGACGTAGAGCGTATGCTTGCACAAATTGATGCCGATTCAGCCGAAAAAAACAGGGTAGTGGCCTTGTTCAAGTCCCAGATTTCTGAGCAACAGAAATTGCTGGCTATTCAGCAGGCCGCGGAGGCAACTAAAAAAAGTGAGACCTTCAAAAAAGAAAAGGAAGAATCACAAAAGACTGCTGAAAAAGCCATTGAGGAGCAGAATGTGACGGAAAAAGAAAAGAACCTGGAGTTTACCAAACGCATTCTGGCCATTGCCCAGACTATGGCAGGCAAAGCCTCTCAGGTGGAGGATAAAAACCTGAAAGGATTGCTGGCCTACCAGGCTTATCTCTTTAATCGTGATTATGATGGACAGGTTGACCAGCCGGATATTTTTAATGCATTGTATAATGCCCTTACCGGTTTCAACGGCGACAAATTCAATGGCTTACAGGGGCACGAGGGCGCTGTGAGATCACTGGCATTCCTGCCCGGTACCAGTGCGTTCTTCAGCTCAGGTGGCGATGGAAAGATCCTGCGCTGGGATCTGAATGGCAATACCAAATCATACCGCACACTCATCGACAACAACTTTATTAACCGGAGCCTGTCGGTCAGTCCAAATGGCCGTTGGCTTGCATGCGGAACCACCACTTCCGGAATACAACTTTTTAACCTGAATGCCCAAAATAGTCCGCCTTCTATATTGCAGGGACATAAGGGCTGGGTGGAGTCTCTCATTTTTACACCGGACAGCAAGGGATTGTTTTCCGCGAGTACCGACAAAAGCATTATTTACTGGGACCTGATTTCAGGGACGAATACAGTATTTCTCTCCATGGAAAGCACAAGGGTAAGATGTCTTGCTGTTGCCCCTGCCGGTCGCTTTATGTATGGCGGTACCGATGACGGTCAGCTCATAAGATGGAATCTGGATACGAAAGAAGCCACCGTTGTATTCAGATCAGAGAATAATTCAATATATGCCGTATCTATTAATTCAAGCGGCTCCCGAATTGCATTCGTGGATAAAAACGGGGCTCTTCGAGTTGCCGACACAAGAACAAACGGAATTCTGAAAGTTGTTCCCGCTCATTCCGCCCGCAGCCTCGATGTGAAATTCAGTCCGGATGACCGCCAGATCGCTACTACAAGCATGGACAAAACAGTAAAAATATGGGATGCCAATAACCTGGGAAACAAACCCATTGTCATATCGAAACATAATGCCTGGGTCCTGTCCATTGCCTTCAGCCCGGACGGCAAATACCTGGTGTCTTCAAGTGAGGATGGCGATTACATTTATTACTGGCTTGCCCATTCCTCTCTCATGGCAGAGCAGATGTGCGGCAAACTGGGACGCAATTTTTCCCAGCGGGAGTGGGAGACTTATATCAGTTACGATATTCCCTATCAAAAAACCTGTGCAAATAAATAATCTAGAATGCCCTCCAGTGTAACCCTCAACCCCCGGTATTGGCTGATCAGCTTAATGCTGATACTGATCGTTTTCAGCCCGGATGTACTGGCTCAGAATGATTGCAGTACAAAGATCCAGGATGCCCGTAAATTATATGATCAGGGAATGATCGAGGAAATACCCCAAATGCTGGCTGCCTGCATGCAGGACGGGTTTACACGCCCACAGGTAATTGAAGCTTATAAACTTATTATACTTTCGTATCTGTTTGATGACAACCAGTTTGAAGCAGAAAAAACCATGGTTGAATTCCTGAAAAAATTCCCGGAGTATGAAATTATGCCAAATGACCCGGTGGAATTTGTCTACCTGTTCGAATCATACCGCACAACTTCGATATTCTCGTTTGGATTCACGGCCGGCTTTAATGTTACTGACCCCCGGATTATTGAATCCTACAGCGTTTATGACAACCGGGGTGTTTCGCTGAAAAATTCAATGAAGCCCGGTTTCCAGGTTGGAGTTGGTGTTGGCCGGTACATCAGCCGGAAAATGTTCATTAACCTGGAACTCAAATTCTCAGAAAACAGGTATGGGTTTAAAGAAGAATTAATTACAACTTTACCCGGCTTAAACGGGATCTCCTCAGTCACATACTCCGAAAAATTATACAAGTTGATCCTGCCTATTACCGTTTCCTATGAGTTTAGTGCCAAAAAATTCCACTATTTTCTACGCGGAGGTTTTTCGGTTGCCAGCATCACCGGGGTTACCGGAAACGCCACACGCCAGTTTACAGAGGAGATTCCCCCTGTACCGGGTGAAACTACGGATATTGCCAGGTTCAGGAATAATATTATGTATGCCGGAGTTGTGGGGTCGGGCATCCGGTATAAAGTCCCGCATGGAGTTTTAACCGCGGAGATCAGGGCCAGCATAGGTATAAATAGTATAGTCAGATCCGACAGACGGTTTGAAAACATGCAGCAGATCATGAAATCCTATCAGCTGGATGATAATTTTGCGATTAATACCTTTTCTTTTTCCGCAGGATATTATTTTTCCTTTTATAAGCCCAAGAAACAAGTCGATATATGAGCCGTAGCATTATTATTTCCATATGGCTGGTATTGCTGGCCTCCTGTGATAAAATGGATATTTCACCTGTACAGTCCGAATCCTTTATCAAGTTTTACAATACGTTTCCCGTCTTTACAGGTTCCGATGTAAAAGAAATACCGGGTAAGGGATATGTTATCCTGGGTACAGTGACATCCATTACTGAAGGGAATCTGATTTGCCTTATTCGTACCGACCTGTATGGAAATTCAGTGGACTCGGCAAGATATTACGGAGGACAATTTGATCAGGAAGCTTGTCGAATTGAAGTCCTGAGCGATAAGGGATTTGCCATCCTGGGTAAAACTGTAGATGAAAATAATAAAAAAGCTGCCTATTTTATCAGGACCGACAGTGTTGGTAATGTGCTGTTTGAGAGTATTATCAGTGGGACGTATGACATTGTGCCTAAAAACATGAAGGTAAATTCGTCCGGCTCGTTTTTTTTAGTGGGATACGGACTGTCTACAAGGGGAGGTGCGGCATTGAACAAGGATATTTGGCTCTATGCGCTTAATCAGCAAGGCCAGGCTCTTTGGCCGCAGCGATATCTGGGTCTGCCTTTTGATGATGAGGGCAATGACCTGGCGTTACTACCCGATGGAAGGATGGTCATAACCGGATCCACTTATAATTCTCAAAACGTAAAACATGCGTTTATTATGAGGACAGGAACTCTTGGTCTCGGAGGGAGCCTGTTTTCGCTTGATTCCCCTGTAAATGAAGAAGCGACCTGTATTCAAAGTATAGATGAGAATACCTTTATTTTAGGCGGTACCACCCATACCTCCACTTCAACAAGCAACATCATGATGAAAAAGGTAATTTATACATCTACGGGTGTGCAATTCGAGTTCGATAAGAAATATGGTGATGGAACCGATGCAGGGGTTTCCCTGATCCTGGATGAGAATAATCTGCGTATGCTTGCAACAACATCTTCCACAGGTATCAATACAACCATCTCACTGATTACAACTGATTTGGAAGGAAATGGTGCAGTTTATTCCGAAATCGGTGAAGGTACACAACTGAGCGCTTCCTCATTTCAGAAAACAACTGATACTGGATTTATTATTGCCGGCACTAACAAGCATTCGGAGAATGATCAGTCAATGGCTCTTATCAAGCTAAAACCCAACGCCACTCTCTGGTAGAATTTTAAGATCAACACATAATTCCGTTCTCCCGAACCCCATTTAGTGCGGTTTATCAAATTATCGGCATATATTACCGGTAAATTTGTATTTTTGTAGCTATTGTGGGAAACAGCCTTCAACCCCAACCTGTGAACACGTTTATTATCTAAAAATTCCATTATGAAAACCGGTACCCTGGTGAATCGTTTTGTCCTTTCTCTCATTTGTTTTTCGCTTATTACTCATTTTAACGGAGCTACCGGACAAACTTTACCCGTAACTGATATACCTGACCAGACCATTGATCGGGGCCAGTCATTTTCGACAATCAGCCTTGATGATTACATAGATGTTCGCCCAAATGAACGCCATAACATTGAATGGACGACATCAGGGGAAAATCAGCTTTCAGTTAATATTGACAATGACAGAAACGCCAGTGTGGTGCCCCTTTCAGAGACATGGACAGGTTCAGAGACTATCACTTTCCATGCAATGGACACCGACCTGAATACCGGTAGTGATGCCGCCATGTTCACTATTCTGCAGGCAGTGAACGCTGCCCCGGTCGTAATCGATATTCCCGACCAGCAATACGAAGAAGGTGAAGGATTTCAAGCTTTTAACCTCGATAACTATGTTACAGACCCTGATCATAGTGCTGCAGAATTAACCTGGAGTACTTCGGGCAATTCAGCGCTCTCGGTAAATATAGACCCGGATACCCATACAGCCATAATTGATGTGCCCAATGCCGACTGGAACGGTTCTGAAACAATCGTATTTAAAGCTACCGACCCTGAATCCGAATCTTCGGAGGACCAGGCAACCTTTTCCCTTACACCGGTCAATGATGCACCGGTCATGAGTGATATTCCCGGCGAGACAATAAATTCTGATGAGCTGTTCAATACAATCGCGCTGGATGATTATGTATCCGACGTGGACAATTTAAATTCGGAATTATCATGGACAATTACGGGCAATACCGACCTGATGCCGTCTGTGGATGAATCCCGCATAGCCTCGATTAATATGCCTTCAAACTGGAGCGGTTCTGAAGTACTTACCTTTGAGGTTAAAGATCCCTCCAATTCCGGCGATTCTGATGATGCAACATTTGAGGCTATGGCCATCAATGCTGCTCCTGTAGCTGTCGACGACAATTATGCAACTACCCAGGGAGCTACCCTGAATATTGCTGCACCCGGGGTATTGTCGAATGATACGGATCTGGACCTTGATCCCCTCACTGCCATAAAAGTGACCGATCCCTCACACGGCACCGTGACGCTAAACAGCGATGGATCCTTCAGTTATGCACACGACGGTACCGCTTCCACAACCGATGCCTTTACCTACAAGGCAAGCGATGGTACAACCGAAAGCAATGTTGTAACGGTGACCATAGACATCACCCTGGTTAATGTTCCCCCGGTGCTGGGAGGAATTGAAGGATCAGCGCTTGACTATACCGAAGGAGACGGACCCGTAAGCGTCACCGGCTCTATTATAATAACCGATGCCGACAATGCGAACCTGGCTTCCGCAGTGATTACCATTTCTGGAAATTACCAGAACGGTGAGGATGTGCTGTCATTCACGAATGCCAACGGCATATCCGGTTCATGGAATTCCACTTCCGGCCAGATGACGCTCACCGGAAACGCATCTGTGGCCGATTACAGGTCGGCCCTGAGGGCAGTCAGATATACAAACAGCAGCGCTACCCCGAGCACCCTGACCCGCACGGTCACCTTCAGGGTGAATGACGGGACCGACAACAGCAATACCCAAAGCCGCAACATAAGTGTGACCGCTTTAAACAGTGCGCCCGTACTGGCGGCTATTGAAGGCAGCACGCTTGCCTTCACCGAAGGGGACGGACCCGTGAACGTCACCGCCACAATTACGGTAACGGATGCAGACAATACAAACCTGGCATCCGCAGTGATCACCATTTCTAACAATTATCAAAACGGTGAGGATGTGCTGTCCTTTACAAATACCGCAAGTATTACCGGTTCATGGAATTCCACTTCCGGCCAGATGACGCTCATGGGAAGCGCATCTGTGGCTGATTACAGGTCAGCCCTGAGGGCGGTAAGATATACCAACAACAGCGCTACACCGAGCAACCTGACTCGTACGGTCACCTTCAGGGTGAATGACGGAACAGATAACAGCAACACCCTTAGCCGCAACATCAGTGTGACCGCTTTAAACAGTGCGCCCGTACTGGCGGCTATTGAAGGCAGCACGCTTGCCTTCACCGAAGGTGACGGACCCGTGAACGTCACCGCCACAATTACGGTAACGGATGCAGACAATACAAACCTGGCATCCGCTGTGATCACCATTTCTGGCAATTATCAAAACGGTGAGGATGTGCTGTCCTTTACAAATACCGCAAGTATTACCGGTTCATGGAATTCCTCAACCGGCCAGCTTACCCTCAGCGGAAATACATCCCTGTTAAATTACAGAAACGCCCTCCGCGCAGTAACATACACCAACAGCAGTGCTACGCCTAGTACCCTGACCCGGACGATCTCCTTCAGGGTGAATGATGGAACCGACAACAGCAATACCCAGACCAGGAACATCAGTGTAGCCGGTTCAAACACCGCGCCCGTACTGGCAGCTATTGAAAGCAATACGCTTGGCTACACGGAAGGAGACGGACCTGTGAACATCACCGGCTCAATTACAGTAACGGATGTTGACAATACCAACATGGCATCCGCAGTGATTACCATTTCTTCCAATTATCAAAACGGTGAGGATGTGCTGTCGTTCACAAATACCGCCAGTATTACCGGTTCATGGAATTCCTCAACCGGCCAGCTTACCCTTTCAGGAAGTGCAAGCATTGCCGCTTATCGAACTGCCCTGCGGGCGGTTCGCTATACCAACAACAGCGCCACCCCGAGCAACCTGACCCGTACGGTCACATTCAGGGTGAACGATGGAACCGACAACAGCAATACCCAGACCAGGAACATTAGTGTGAACGCGTTTAACAGCGTACCGGTACTTGGCAGCATCGAAACATCCGCTCTGTCTTACACAGAGGGAGCCGGGCCGGTCAACATCACGGCAACCTTAACGGCAACGGATGCAGATGATATTAACCTGGCATCTGCCACTATCACCGTTTCAGGAAATTATCAAAACGGCGAGGATTTCCTTTCATTTACCAATGCCAATGGGATCACATCCTCCTGGAATGCCGGGTCTGGCCAGCTAACCCTTTCCGGAAGTGCAACCGTTGCCGTTTACCAGGCCGCATTGCGATCAGTTAAATATGCCAATACAAGTTCCAACCCGAATACTGCCACAAGGAATATTACTTTCAGGGTAAGTGACGGCACCGATGTCAGCAACCTGCAGAGCAGGAATATCATCATAACTGCTGTGAACAATCCACCTGTGCTTGGAAGTATCGAAAGCGCCGATCTTAACTATACGGAAGGGGATGGCCCGGTTTCCGTTTCGGGTACGATTTCGGTAACAGACGCTGATAATCTTACCCTGCAGTCGGCAACAGTATCAATATCTGCCAATTACAGGAATACCGAGGATATTCTGTCCTATGCAACTGCAAATGGAATTACAGGTTCGTGGAATGGCACATCCGGGGTTCTTACCCTTACGGGTAACGTAAGTCCGGCGAACTACCAGACCGCCCTGCGCGCAGTAAAATATACGAATACAAGCGGCAATCCGAATATCACCGACCGCACCGTTTCATTCCAGGTGAGCGATGGTACACTAAGCAACGTGGTGAACCGGAATATTAAAATCACCCGGACCGGGGTATTCAGCAGCAGCATTGCAGGTTCAGCAAGTTATTGCCCTTCCGCAGTAATGCCAATTGTTCTGACAGTTATCGATGGTACATCCCCTTTTACTGCAACACTTACCCGCACAGGTAGCGTGCTGAACAGGGATACAGTGATCACAGGCATTGCTGCCTCACCTTATACCATTAATGTGAAGCTTACGGGAAGCTATGTATTAAAAAAACTTACCGATGCACTCAATGAAGAAGCGATTGTAACCGCAACTCCGGTTGTCCTGGCTGCATTTCCCAAACCAAGGGGAGTATTATCAGGCCCATCGACAGTTTGTAATGACGGACAGCCGGTTCAGCTTTCCCTGAACCTGACTGGAACATCTCCCTGGAATTTCACGATCCGGAGGGGCAACGCCATTTATGATACCACCATTACAGGTGCCACTTCTGATCCGTATCCATTTAGTACCCGGGTCACTTCTTCGCCCATGACCGTCCGGTTGATTGCCATTTCCGATGCCCATTGCACAGGGGATACAATCGGTTCAGGTACAGTAAGGGTCACTTATCTGCCCTCTCCTGCAGCTGTAATTTCGGGTCAGGATACGATATGCCCGGGAGGTACCGGGAATCTTAAGGTAACCATCACGGGTGCTGCAGGTCCCTGGGACATTACCTATCTCAGGGATGGCGCCAATCCGACCACTATCTCCAATATTACCGTTTCACCCCACACATTTCCGGTAACGGGAACAGGGAATTTTACCCTTTCAAAAGTCGAGCAGACTATTGCCGACGGCTGTACGGGCAGGGTGAGCGGCACAGGAAGGATTGTTTCTCATGTGGTGCCCACAGCTTCAATATCAGGTAATTTAACCTTTTGCCAATATACCTCTGCTAACCTGAACGTTACCCTCACCGGCAATTCACCATGGAAGTTCAAGTATAAGCTTAATTCCGAATCCCCCATAGAGGTGCTGAATGTTTCCTCAAGTCCGAAAACATTGTCAATCAACAAAGCAGGGACCTATACGCTGGTTGAAGTTTTTGATAAAAACTGCAAAGGTACAATATCCGGCTCCGTAGGTGTTACAATGACCCCGGCGCCGGTGGTTAGCCTGTCGGGACTGGACCCTGCCTATAATAAAAATTCAACGGAAAGGTTTCTCCTTACCGGTACACCTTCGGGGGGTACATTCTTGGGTCCCGGCGTGATATTTTACCTTGATGATTGGTATTTTTTACCTTCCTTTGCTCCCGCTGGAACACATGATATCGTGTATTCCTATCGCCAAACGCCCACATCCTGCTACGGTTATGATACGGCAGTTGTGAGGGTGCTTGAAGCCGATGCAAGTATCGATTTTCCTGAAGAACGTGTGAAATACTGCCAGAACGAAGAGCCTTTTGCGGTCACGGGATGGAATATTGCCAACGACATAGGAAGCTTTACAATCAGCGGCGGAGTTGGTCTGACAGACCACGGCGACAATACGGCTACGGTAAATCCGGCCCTGTTGAGTGTAAGGGATTATACAATCACATATACCTACTTTGACGGCACCACGCTGAATGTAGAAAGTACGTTTGAAATGGGCAGACCTCCCCAGGCAGATTTCAGATGGGAATCCGAATGCTATGAACCCGGACAGTCCATTCAGTTTATGGATGCTTCCGTGGCAAACTTCGGAAATATAACAGCCTTTAATTGGAAAATATACACATCCACCGGCTTTGATACGGATTCTACAAAGGATATCAGCTATACATTCCCTAAGGCCGGCAATCACATCATTGAATTGCAGGTAGAGACCTCCAATGGATGCTCTGCAAGTGTGTCGAAAGTATTTGGATTGAGGCCTATTATTACTCCGAAAGCAGATGGTTTCAGAACCGAAACATTTGAGGAGGGCCCCCTCAGCTGGCGAAGCAGTAACCTCGCTGCACCGGCAACCAACAGCTGGACACTGGGCACTCCGGATGATCCATCCGGGATTCACGGAGCCTATAGCGGGATTAACAGCTGGTATACCGACCTTGCAGAATCAAATTACGCTTCCGAAAAATCATGGGTCTCAAGTCCATGCTATGATTTTACGGGCATGAACAGGCCAATGGTGAAAATAAACATATGGCGTGATTTCAATGGCCGCCGGGATGGTGCAGTTTTACAGGCAACAACAGATAGCGCAAGATCCTGGTTTAACATCGGCCAAATTGGGGACGGGCAGAACTGGTTCAACGAATACACAATCCTCGGAAATCCGGGTGGGCAGCAGGTTGGCTGGTCTAATATACAGGATGCCGGCTGGATTGAATCCCGGCATGCACTCGATATGCTTAAAGGAAAAACCAGGGTGCAATTCAGGATAGCGTATGGTTCCGACGGCACCGTGCTGAATACCAACGGTTTTGCATTTGACGACTTCTGGATCGGTGAGCGTAACAGAAGGGTGCTGATCGAACATTTTACCAATACATTCGATGCGGCCAGTCAGGATGCGAATGACAAACTGAATGCCATTGTGAATGAGGATTCAATCAATACGATCGATCTGCAGTATCATACTTCTTTCCCGGGTAATGATCCGTTCAATGAACAGGAACCCTTTGCACCCAGTTCAAGAGTTCTGTATTATGGAATTTCGAATGTTCCCTATGCCATCCTGAACGGTGGTTACAAACAGGGTTACCGGTTCGACTATGACAGCAAGGATCTGGATGCAAACACCATCCGCCTGGAATCTTTGAATGATGCCCTGTTTACTATCGATATTACCGAATCCCATTTTTCAAATAATAATGCGATATTTCAAATTCAGTTCGGACCCAAACATGATTTGACTGCCCATGAATATACTCTTCATGCCGGTATTTTTGAAAGAAAGGTAATGGGAGCAGGCATCAATGGGGATACAATTTATGAAAACGTGGTAAGGGCCTTTCTGCCTGATCCTGCAGGTATTACCATTTTTGAGGATTGGAAGGCGATTGACGGCAGAACGCAGGACTACTCCTGGAGTATTCCTGAAGGTATTAACCCGGGCGGGCTTATGGCCTTTGCCTTTATACAGGATGAAGCAACCTCTGAAGTATACCAGGTTAATTGGGTTAACATCGGTTTTTCAACAGAAATACCCGGGGTATTGCCCGGAACATCACGCGTGAAGTTCATTGTATTCCCCAATCCGGCCAGGGATCAGGCATTTGTCCGTTTTGACAAACCGGTGAAAGGCGATGTGAGAATTGAAATGTTCAATAACCTGGGAAGCCTTGTGTATACTGAAAATATTTCACAGACTGACACCGATACCGAAATAATGACAGATAGATATCCCGATGGATTATACATTATCAGGATAATCGCAGGAAATGAAATTTTGGGAGTTACTAAACTGAATATTACAAGATAAGCACCTTGTTGGATTTATCCGGATCAACCGGTTGAACAAGTTATCGTGTGATATTGTTATGCTAGGACATATCCGGCCCTACCAGCCTGAAAAATTTCGCAGTTATGAATACTGGAAATTATCTCTGCCGTGCCCTAACTCTCCTGGCTGGACTGTTTTGGCTGGCCCTGTCTACAGTTCTGCCGGCGGAAGGTGAGTTGTACATATTGTATAAGGATATACATGCAGCCCCCATTTTGAACAGAATTGAATCTGCTGACCTGCTTTATGAAACAGGAAGCGGAAGAGCCGATATAACAAACTCAATTACCATATCTGACACGGACAGCAAAAATCTCCGGTCTGCAACCATACGAATTACCGAGGGCTACCATGCCAATGAAGATATCCTGAATTTTAAAAATCAAAACGGAATTATCGGATTCTGGAATAAAAACACGGGAATCCTTACACTTGCGGGCAGTGCCTCACTATCGAACTACAGGTCTGCACTAAGGAGTATACAATACGAAAATACTAATGCTGTCAATCCTTCCAATGACAGGCGAAAGGTGACATTTACCGTTAATGACGGCCTTACAAGCAGCAATACGGTTTACAGGTATATCACTATTTATATTCCAAACGATGCCCCCGTGCTGGGAAATATTGAAACTTCGCAAATTGTTTATTGTGTGAATTCCGGTGAGATTCCGGTTACATCCTCGATATCGGTTTCGGATGGAAATAACCAAAACCTCAGCTCGGCCAAAATTCAGATTACCAGTAACTATACCCGAAATGAGGATTTCCTCCGGTTTACCAATCGCAATGGAATTACCGCGTCGTGGGATGCATCCGATGGAATCCTTACTCTCACAGGCATTGCCTCCAAGGCCGATTACCAGCAGGCCCTGAGGAGCATCCGCTATGAAAATACAAATTCCGAAAACCCTGAAACCGGAGTTCATACAGTATCTTTTGTAGTGAATGACGGAACGGTATATGGAAATTCAGTCAGTCGGGGCATTTATGTGAACGGCCCGGTGAGTGCTGTACTGAATGGGAATGCCACCCTGTGCGGTGATGAATCGGCCTCCATACCGCTTGAAGTTAAATTTCAGGGAACACCCCCCTGGAAATTTACAATTACAAGGAATAACGGAAACGAAAGGAACTATGACAGGATCAGTGAAAATCCCTATAGTTTTAATGTAAACCAGCAGGGCACATACCGGATCAAATCAATATCAGATGCCAATTGTACAGGGGATACAACCGGATCAGGTTCCGTTAAAATTACATTCAATACCCCGCCCACTGCTGTCCTGTCAGGCGGCGACACTATCTGCCAGGGCGGAACCGCAGAGCTTTCCGTCCTTCTGACCGGCAAAGCACCCTGGAATTTAACTTATAACCGCAATGGTTCAAATCCAACCGTTATCAATAACATCAATACCCCGAATTACAAATTAAGGATCACTTCGTCCGGAATTTATACCCTGTCAGCCGTGACAGATGCCTTATGTACCAATGGAAAGATCTCGGGAAGTGCATCGGTGATACAACTCCCGGCAGCCACGGCGCTACTTTCAGGTGACGTTTCCATATGTGAAAACGCATCCGCAGCATTAAGTGTTAGTCTTACCGGTACTGCACCATGGCGTTTCAGCTACAAAAAGGACAACGGAACACCGGTTATCGTTCAGGATGTAAATGCGAGCCCAAAGACGGTTGCCGTTAACCAGGCAGGATATTATACCCTTTTTGAAGTTTATGATAAAAATTGTAAAGGTACAGTATCCGGTTCAGCGAGGATCCAGATACAACCTGCCCCGGATGTAACTTTATCGGGACTGGCATCTGCCTATAACAAGGACTCTTCTGAACTGGTTCCTCTGTTTGGTTCACCTGCAGGGGGCATATTCTCCGGCCCCGGAGTGATACCCTACAATAATGAATGGTATTTCCTTACTTCCCTTCCCCCGGCAGGAACCCATCACATTGTTTATGCGTATCGCCAATCACCCACATCCTGCTTTGGATATGATACGGTAGTCGTCAGAATATTGGAGGCAAGCGCGGTGATTGATTTTCCTCAAAACCGCACCAACATTTGCCGGAACGAAGAACCATTCACCATCAGGGCAGTCAACCTGAATAACAGCATCGGTAATTTTACAATAGCCGGCGGGATCGGGCTTATAAATAACGGTGATAACACGGCAACAATTGACCCGCGTGGACTTGGTGCCGGCAATTATACAATTACCTATACCTATACCGATGTTACAACCTTTTCAGTAAAAAGGACCTTTGAGATCGGAAATGCGCCGGTGGCTGATTTTAAATGGGAATCCGAATGCTTTGAGCCGGGACAGTCCATTAGTTTTAGAAATACTTCTGCAACTACTTTTGGCAGCCTGGAAGAATTTGTGTGGACAGTCTCGGCTGAAGGCCGGATAGATACCTTTACCACTGAAAATATAGAATTCGCGTTTGCGGACGAAGGACGGTATGTTATAAACCTGACCGTTAATACTACAAACGGATGTACAGGCGAGGTTTCCAAAACACTGGGTTTAAGTTTGCCCATTGAGCTGGCAGGCCGGTATTTCCATGAAGATTTTGAAGATTCTACCCTGACCTGGCATTCCAATACCCTGCATTCAAACACGGTGAACAGCTGGACACTAAGCGGCATATCCAAAGGATTTACTCATACGGAAGAGGGACGCCTTTTCTGGCATACCTATATTCCTTCCCAGATTGGTCCCGTTGAAGAATCCTGGGTTACAAGCCCCTGCTTCGATTTTTCGGGCACCGATAAACCTATGGTCATACTGGATATCTGGCAGCGGTTCAACAACCTGAGGAACGGAGCCGCCCTCCAGGCTACTTCCGACAGTGGCAAAACATGGACTAATATCGGACTACTTGATGATGGCATAAACTGGTTCAACAGTTATGAGATCAGGGGGAACCTGGGGAATCAGCATGTCGGATGGGCCGGATTCCAGGAAAACGAATGGATGGAATCCCGCCATGACCTGGATATGCTGAAAGGCAAGAAAAGGGTTCAGTTCCGGATGATCTACGGATCGGATGGCACTGCCCTGAATTCAGACGGGATAGCGTTTGATAATTTCATTATTACGGAAAGAAACCGGAATGTCCTCCTTGAGCATTTTACAAATTCATCCGATTCAGCATCCAGAATAGCCAATGGCTTTATCAATACTATGGTGGGTGCCGACTCAACAAACCTGGTTGACCTTCAATACCATACCTCATTTCCCGGCCATGATCCGTTCAATGCACAGGATCCCTATGTTTCCAACTCCAGGTTACTGTATTACGGTCTTGTGGATGTACCTTATACAATCCTCAACGGGGGAACCGAAATTTCTAACCGGATTGATTACAGAGAGAGAAAGCTGACCGGGAAACCCTTGCGGTATGAATCCCTTGAAGATACAAAATTCAAGGTACAGGTATATTCCAAACTTGAAAATAACAACGCCCTTTATATAAATACATGGGTCACTGCCATGGATGATATGCCTTCCGGTGAATACACGGTACATGTTGGTGTGATTGAACGAAAGATCACTGAGGAGACTGGGACCAACGGGGAAACTGTATTTGAAAATGTGGTAAAGACATTCCTGCCCGACCCTGCCGGCACCACGCTCTACAGGTCATGGAATACAAATGATATGGATACGGTAGATAATTACTGGTATCCGCAAAATGTATATAACCTCAATGAACTCAAGGTATTTGCATTTATCCAGGATGAATCTACAAATGAAGTATACCAGGTCGCACTGAACAATATTGACCTGATCACAGGTATACGGAATTCATATTCGTCCGATAATACACTTTTTACTTATCCTAATCCCGCATCTGACAAGGTATTTGTGAAACTTGACAAACCCGTTAACGGTTTTGTCAGACTGGATTTTTACAATAATCTGGGTGCCCTGGTGAAATGCGTTGAGGTTCCCGGAACATCAGACGAAAAGGAAATCTCCACTTCCCAGTTCCCTGATGGCATGTACATTATCCGTGCTGTATCGGGGACTTCATTATTGGGTGTGCAAAAACTGAATATCAGTCATTAAGGTGACGGGCAAATTCCCGGCCGAATTCAACTATCTGCTCATGTTTCTTTTCATCGGGTGAAAATTTAGCGGCAATGCCTTCCACCGGTATGTTCAATTTAAGGGCCTTCAATTGTCCTTCAATGAGTTTCACCGCTTCGCCGCTCCAGCCATATGATCCGAATGCGGCCGCCTTCTTTCCGCGGTCACGCAGCGGATTGATGACTGAGAACAACCGGTAAACAGGCAAAAGGGTATTCTGATTGATTGTTGGTGAACCAACCAGGATGGACTTGCTTCGCACGATCAGTTCTTCCAGTTCGCCCAGCAGGATATTTTCGATATCCACAATCACCACTTTGTAGTCAACCACCTGATGGATTCCCTCTTTAATGGCTTCCGCCATTTGCCTTGTATACCCGTAAGCCGAAACATAGGTGATCAGTATGCGGTTGTCGACACACAGCGAATCCGCAATATAGGTCTCGGCATATTGTTCCGTCAGCTTCACTTTTTCCCGCCATGTACTGCGCAGAATAGGCCCATGACCAGGACAGATCATGGCTATGTCGAGCGGCCTGATCTTTTCAATGGCCTTAATCATGAAATTGCTGAAAGGCCGCAGGATCACATCAAAATAATACTTAAATGCCTCCTTGTAATCCGGGGTGAGATCATCAAACATGGCATCGTGACAAAAATGCGCACCAAATGAATCACAGGTAAACAACAGTTTATCCTGATCCAGGTAAGCATAAATAGTATCGGGCCAATGCAGGTTCGGTGCCGAAATAAATTTCAGGGTCTTGTTCCCCAGGTCCAGGGTATCCCCGTCTTTTACATAGCAAAATTCAAAAGGCTTGCCAACCATATCCTGCAAATAGGTGATTGCCTGGCGGCTGCCATAAACAACCGCTTTGGGAGCAAGCTCAAGTAAATGCTTTAAACATCCCGAATGGTCGGGTTCAGTATGGGTTACAACTATATAATCGATTTCGGCGGGATTCGTTACTTCATTGAGTTTTTTAAGAAACAAAAACTTGTGGCTTTCCTTTACCGTATCGATCACAACCTTCTTCTCCGCGTCAATAAAATAGGAATTATAGGTGGTTCCGTACTTGGTTTCCATCACAATGTCGAACGTCACAATATTTTTGTCCGGTACCCCAATCCAGCTTACATCCGGTGTTACCTTTAACAGTTCAAAATCAGCCATTCCTTTTGTTTTTAATTGCAAGCCTCAAATTTATAAAGATTTACTTTAAGCCAGGGATTAGGATGATTTTTTTTTAATAGGTTTTGGACGATTCAAAGGAATTTCTATCTTTACATAGATTGATATTTAAATTCATTGCATATCTCACTTCTCAAACGGATATTCTATTTCTATTACGATGGATTCACAAGCATGACCGTCGGTAAAAAGCTTTGGATCATCATCTTTATAAAGCTATTCATCCTGTTTGCCATCCTGAAAGTCTTCTTTTTCCCCGATTTACTGAAAACCCGGTTTAACAATGACCGGGAGCGGGGCGATTATGTCATTGAACAGCTATCAAAACCCAGATAAATATGTTAGAAAACATTGACCTCTCATTAGTAAACTGGTCCCGAGGACAATTTGCCCTTACGGCAATCTACCACTGGATCTTTGTACCGCTTACGCTCGGACTGTCTTTCATTATTGCCATGATGGAAACGATATATGTTCGCACGGGCAGGGAAGAATGGAAGAAAATTACGCAGTTCTGGATGACGCTTTTCGGGGTAAACTTTGCCATTGGTGTGGCCACCGGCATTATCCTTGAATTTGAGTTTGGAACAAACTGGTCGAATTATTCCTGGTTTGTAGGCGATATTTTTGGGGCGCCACTGGCCATTGAAGGGATCATGGCCTTTTTTCTCGAAACAACGTTTGTTGCAGTCATGTTTTTTGGATGGAATAAGGTGAGCAAGCGATTCCACCTCACCTCAACATGGCTGGTGGCATTCGGTGCTAACCTGTCTGCCTTATGGATACTTGTCGCCAATGCCTGGATGCAGAGCCCTGTGGGTATGCATTTTAATCCAGAGCTTGCCCGCAATGAGATGCTGAATTTCTGGGACGTATTCCTCTCCCCCGTTGCCATTCATAAATTTATTCATACCATTACATCCGGCTTTGTCCTGGCCTCTATTTTTGTAATCGGCATCAGCGCCTGGTACATGCTTAAAAAGCGAGAACTTTTCATGGCCAAGCGCAGCATACTGATTGCATCTGTATTTGGACTGATCTCCTCTGTAATGCTGATCTGGTCAGGTGATGGTTCCACCCGGCAGCTTGTACACATTCAACCCATGAAGTTTGCAGCTATTGAGGGACTCTACAATGGCCAGACCGGGGCAGGACTGGTAGCCCTTGGAATCATGTCAACTGCACCTGGCGATACCAATTCAAGGAATGTAAAGGATTTTACATTCCAAATTGAAATTCCAAATTTCCTTTCCTACATGGCTTATGGGAAATTCGACGCATTTGTGCCCGGGGTAAACGACCTTGTGGATGGTAATTTTGATCGAAATATTATGCCTGTCAGCGATAAGATGGAGCGTGGCAAGGTGGCGCGGGAAACCCTCGCGGATCTCAAAACTGCACGGGATAAGGGAGATACGGTGCAATATGCCCTTGTTAAAGCAAAATTTGAAGATCCTGACTTCAAAAATAATTACTTCCGCTATTTTGGCTACGGCTTTTTGAATCATCCCAATGATGTAATTCCCAATGTGCCGCTTTCATTCTACAGTTTCCATATCATGGTAGGCCTCGGGTTTTATTTTCTGTTGCTTATGATGATCCTCATTTATTATGTATACACTGACAAACTCGAAAACAGGAGGTTCCTGTTGCGGCTGGCAGTGCTTACAGTTCCGCTTGCCTACCTGGCCAGCCAGGCCGGCTGGATTGTTGCTGAAATGGGGCGTCAGCCATGGGTTATCCAGGACCTTCTCCCTACCATGGCAGCCGTCTCACATATTTCTACCACCTCGGTACAGGTAACATTCTGGATGTTTGCCGTGCTTTTCACAGCCCTGCTTGTTGCCGAGCTGAGTATTATGTTCAGACTGATAAAAAACGGATCTAAATAAGGAGGATTAATTATGTTCGGATCATTTACATATTTTGCACTGCAGCAGTATTGGTGGGCCATAATTTCCCTGCTGGGATCCCTCCTCGTGTTCCTGCTTTTTGTACAGGGCGGCCAGACTCTCCTGTATACCCTGGGGAAAAACGAACAGGAACGGACAATGCTGGTGAATGCCCTTGGCCGCAAATGGGAGATTACGTTTACAACCCTTGTTACTTTTGGCGGAGCATTTTTCGCATCCTTTCCCCTGTTTTATTCAACAAGCTTCGGAGGAGCTTACTGGGTATGGATATTGATCCTCTTCTGTTTCATAGTGCAGGCCGTTGCCTACGAATTCCGTACGAAACCCAGGAACCTGTTCGGCCAAAGAACGTATGAAATGTTCCTTTATTTCAATGGCGCATTAGGTACCATCCTGCTGGGCACTGCAGTGGCAACCTTCTTTACCGGCTCCAGCTTCAGCGTTGATTTTAATAACATTACCAGGGTAAGCGATCCGGTCATATCAAGGTGGGAATCCCCGTTCAGGGGACTGGAAGCTGCATTCAACATACAGAACCTGATGCTTGGCCTTACCGTTTTCTTCCTGGCACGCATACTGGCCACCTTGTTCTTTATGCATACAATCGACCATGAAGTGATCATTCAACGAACAAAAAAATCCCTTCTCAGGAACACGATCCCTTTCCTTGTCGTTTTTCTGACATTTGTTGCACTGTTGCTCACCAGTAAAGGATTTGCCGTGGATCCTGATACCGGGATTGTTCAGTACGAAGCATTTAAATACCTGCATAACCTGCTGCAGATGCCTGCTGTGGCATTGTTGTTCCTTGCCGGTACCGTACTGGTACTGTGCGGCATTGCACTTGGCCTCTTCAGCAGGATCCAGGCAAAGGCTATCTGGTTCGGGGGATTCGGAACCGTATTTGTAGTATTCAGCCTCTTTGCCCTGGCCGGGTATAACAATACCGCTTATTATCCGTCCACACACGACCTCCAGAGTTCTCTTACCCTGGCCAACAGTTCATCAAGCCGATACACCCTGATGATCATGAGCTGGGTGTCACTTTTTGTACCGGTTGTGTTAGCCTATATCATCTATGTATGGCGCCAGATGACCCGTGTAAAAATTACGGCAGGCGAAATGCAAAACGAACACCATAAATACTAAATCATCCGCCTTCGCTGAAGTTTCAGCGGGCGAAGCAAATCATCAAATCAGCAAATCAGCAAATCAACAAATCAACAAATAAAATGTATACCCAATCCATATTATTTTTGCTCAGCTGGCCGGTACTCATCCTGGTTTCATGGTTCGTCATACGCTATGTGATAGACCAGTATGAAAAAAAGGAAGCTAAACAGAAGGCGCAGTCGGGACAGATCAGCTGATCAGAATCACGGCATTTTCACGAACCAATTGTCCGCAAGCGACAAGAGGATATAAAGCAGGATAATGGCTGCCAGTGATGGGAGTCCGTAAAAGGCAAGAAGTACTATGGATCCTGCAATAAGCAGGTACCGCAGGCTGTTTTCCCTGAAACCGGTGGATGATAATTTGAGTGAAAACATAGGCAGGTTGCAGATAAGCAAAAAACACGATAAAACGATTGTTACAAGTAGGAATGGCAGGTTATGGACAATTTCCCGTAAAAAATAAAACCCGGATTCAGAAGCAAAACCAAGGGCAATAATAAAAAGGGCGTTTGCCGGTGTTGCCAGTCCCCTGAAATTTTTGACCTGCTTCGTGTCGATATTGAATTTTGCAAGTCTGAGTGCTGAAAATGCGGCAACCAGGAATGGACTGTACAAAATAACTACCTGCCATGGAAGCAGTTCCCCGGCACCGGGCTGGGAACCCCCGGTAAAAGAATGCAGGATCAGCCGGTAAAGGATCATGGCAGGGGCCACACCAAAACTGATCACGTCGGCCAATGAATCAAGCTGCTTGCCGAATTCTGACATGGCGTTCAACAATCGGGCTGCCATGCCATCAACAAAATCAAGCACTGCCGAGACAAGGATAAAATATCCGGCAAGGGTAAGGTCTCCCTGTGTAGTTGTAATAACAATGGAAATACATCCGGAAATGAGGGATAGACTTGTAAAAAAACTGGGCAGGCTCCTGGCAATAATTTTCATGTGGCTCAGTTATATAAAAGAATCCCTAAATTAAGGATGTTTTTGAAAGGTGTGTACATAATTGAGGTTAATTTCCTACTTTTGTTTTTCACCCGAATTGTCAAAAGGAAGGTTTTCATACTAATTTAATTTAAGCTTTACACGGATGAAAATTGCAGTCGATTTTGATGGAACCATCGTTGAACATCGTTATCCCCAGATAGGCGAAGAAAAATTATTTGCATTTGAGACATTGAAACAATTGCAGAAACTAGGTCACCAGTTAATCCTGTGGACATTCCGTCATGGTAAGGAACTGGATGAAGCTGTAGAATACTGCCAGAAAAAGGGCATTATTTTTTATGCAGTGAATAAAAGTTATCCCGAAGAAGTTTTTGAAATGGAACATTTCAGCCGGAAAATCGATGTGGATTTATTTATCGATGACAGGAATGTGGGCGGATTTCCGGGCTGGAGTGAAATCTGGCAGATGCTGAATCCCGACTATGCAGACTCGGAATATAATGAACTCAGCAGCCTTACCCGCGGAAATACCCGGGTGGGAAGCCGGCTGAAAAAACTTTTCCAGTAATTCCCCTGGTTGAAAAATGCTTGTCTCCCTTAGAATAGCCCATGTTGCACCGGCAGTAATACTGATCCTGCTGTTAAGCTGCTGCCGCAAACATGCCCCCGGTAATAACACTCATGAAACCAACCCACGTCCATCCATCACCCGTGTGACCAGTCCGAAAAACGGGACCATCATTACCTGCGGTGATTCGGTTAAGATCAGTCTTTCACCTGTAGCTTCCGGGAACAAAGTGGATTCGGTGTTGATCACCTCCGGACAGAACGCTGTACTGCGCTTAAAAGAAAAAACGGATGGTTACTGGCATTCAGGAAAAAGCAAGGTGGGACAGGTGACATTGAAGGTACAGGTATATTATAATGACTCTCTGCAGGAATCGCATGCTGCCAGCCTTGTAATCCTGTCGGATGTTATTCCTCAAAAATATTCTTACCGGGTAGTTAACCAGTACCCCCATGATGCCGGGGCTTATACGCAGGGGCTCGTTTTTGAAAATGGCAAATTATATGAAAGCACGGGACTCGAAGAACATTCCTCCGTGCGGATCGTAAATATCAGCACAGGCAAGCCGGAAAAGATGATGCCGCTGTCAAAAGATTTCTTCGGCGAGGGAATTGCACTCTTTAAAGACCAGATCTACCAGGTTACTTATAAAAGCCAGGTAGGTTTTGTATATGATAAGAACACACTGGAACATATCCGAAGCTTTGATTATCAGATCAGGGAAGGATGGGGACTTACTACGGACGGCGAACTCCTTGTGATGAGCGACGGCTCATCACAATTGTATTTTATTGAACCTGAATTTTTTACACAGGTGAACAAAATAGACGTCTTTGATAACAAGGGAATGATCCCGTCCCTGAATGAACTGGAGTATATCCGCGGAAAAATACTGGCCAATGTATATGGCGAAAGTTATATTGTGGTGATTGACCCGGGTTCCGGAAAAGTGTTGGGGAAACTCGACCTCCAGGCACTCATGCCGAAAGGATCCGTAGGGGATCTGAACCAGGTTCTCAATGGCATCGCATACAATTCACTCACAGGTCATCTGTATGTTACCGGTAAGCGCTGGCCTGTTTTATATGAAATTGCTTTAAGTCCTGCCCTCTGATTATTCTGATTTGCAGCATTTTACACTAGGATGTTCGCTGTCAGGCATCTGGCCTGTATTGTTAATAACTTGTTCATAAATGCGAATTGATTGTTTACAAATGGGAGAATTAAAAAAAATTTCATTGGCTTATTAAATTGTATTTTTGAATCCGCACAAGTTGCGGACAATTCACAAAACAGCAACCGATTTTTACATGGGAAAAATAATTGCCATTGCCAACCAAAAAGGTGGAGTGGGTAAAACCACCACTACTATAAATCTCGCAGCGAGTCTTGCCGTTCTCGAAAAAAAAGTATTGATGATCGATGCTGACCCGCAGGCCAATGCAACCTCAGGATCCGGATTTGATGTGAAAAATATCAAAACAAGCCTTTACGAATGCCTGATTGATGAAGTCAATCCCAATGATATTATTTTGAACAGTGAAATCGAAGGCCTCGACCTGTTACCCTCCCATATCGACCTGGTGGGCGCGGAAATTGAAATGCTCAATATGCCCAACCGGGAAAGGATGCTGAAGGCAGTAATTGAAAAGATTGAGAAAAAGTATGATTATATTCTCATCGACTGTTCGCCGTCTCTTGGATTGATCACGGTGAATTCACTTACAGCGGCGAATTCGATTATGATCCCCGTGCAATGTGAATATTTTGCCCTGGAGGGACTCGGAAAACTGCTGAATACGATAAAAATAATACAGAGCCGTCTGAACCCTGATCTCGAAATCGAAGGATTTGTCCTTACCATGTATGACTCCCGCCTGCGGTTGTCAAACCAGGTGGTAGAAGAGGTCAGGCGCCATTTTCAGCAAATGGTATTCGATACGATTATTCAACGTAATGTGAAGATCAGTGAGGCCCCCAGTTTTGGCAAACCCGTGATCATGTATGACGCCGAGTCAAAGGGCTCGTTAAACTACCTGAACCTGGGACGGGAATTGCTGCAGAAAAACGGTGATACCCGGATTCCGGCGAACCAAAAAACCATTGATTAACCATTATGACAAAGAAAAATTCACTTGGAAGAGGCCTCGGTGCCCTGATAGAAGAAGCCGAACCTGAAGTGCAGAAGGTGGTAGGCGGTACCAAAGTCGATATCAGCCTTGTAGATGCCAATCCTTTTCAGCCCCGTACGGTGTTTGACCAGGAAGCGCTGGAGGAGTTGACCGCTTCCATAAAAGAACTTGGAGTTATACAGCCCATCACTGTCAGGGAAATGGAAACCGGCCGGTACCAGCTGATCACCGGGGAACGGCGTTTCAGGGCTGCTTCTGCGGCTGGGCTTACCCAAATTCCTGCCTATATACGCACCGCAGATGACCAGGGCATGCTCGAAATGGCGCTGGTTGAAAATATACAACGCGAGGACCTGAATGCAGTGGATATCGCCATAAGCTATCAACGTCTTGTGGAAGAATGTTCCCTCACCCAGGAAAACCTCAGCCTCCGGGTTGGCAAAAAAAGGGCCACTGTGGCGAATTACCTCCGGCTGCTCAAACTGCCTGCTGAAATCCAGGTGGGGCTCCGTGAAAGTAAAATATCCATGGGTCATGCCAGGGCACTTGTTTCTATTGAGGATCACCACGACCAGATAAACCTGTTCTTCAGGATCATTGAAGAAGAATTATCCGTGCGGAAAGCGGAAGAACTCGCACGGAAACTGGAGGAAAGTACCATTCACCGCGAAAAACCCCAGCCTGTTCAGCCTAAGCTTCCCCAACCCTATGAGGAACTGAAAAACCAGCTGGCCGACTTCTTTCATACTGATATTGAGTTCCGCCGCAACGGGAAAGGTACAGGAAAAATAATCATCCCCTTTGCCTCCGATGATGAACTCGAAAGAATTATCGGTATATTTGACCGGTTAAAAGACTAAACCGGTTGCTCAAATTCAGGAATATTTTTGCCTGCATTCTCTGTGCAGGTGTTTGTTTATTTGGTATTTGCCCTGTTTCAGCGCAGGATGCAGATACTTTATCCATACAACCCGTTGTTAAAACCCACTTGCCGAAAAGAGCGGTTATCATGTCGGCCATTGTTCCAGGACTGGGTCAGATCTACAATAAAAAATACTGGAAGGTTCCTATAATTTATGGGGCTGGAGGAGCGTTTGCTTATTACCTTACCTATTACCAGGGTAAATATTCAAAATTCAGAACAGCCTATGCAATCGCGGAAGAGGATCAGGAATATGTTATCGACGGAAGACCCTATTCATATAAAGAGCTGGAAAATGGGCAGAATTTTTACAGGCGGTACCGCGATCTCAACGTACTCGGTATTTCAGCCATTTATTTTCTTAACATTGTGGATTCCATGATTGACGCCCATTTTTTCTATTACGATGTTTCCGACAACCTGACCATGCATATTCAGCCTGCTGTATTTAACAATCCTGGTTCTACATCATCGGTTGGACTTCAAATCAATTTGTTATTTTAGTTATTTTTGCGAAAAAACTGAATTATGCGGAAACAAATTTCATTGCTTACACTGGCAATATCCCTGACCTTACTATATTCCTCATCCCTGTTTGCACAAAAAGAAAGTACTCCCTCTTTTGCCGACGACACAACAATCATTGACCAGAATTTCGATGAAAATCTAGACAGCCTCCTGAACCTGTATTATGTTGGGCATTCCATCGGGCAAAATCCGGAATTCTGGAATTCCGCGGCGGACAGCCTGGTACCCAATTTTTCAGATTCGGTTTATATTGACCGGCTGAAGAAAATTCCAACTGTTGTTGACCTCACCTATAATTCCATCGTAAGAAGATATATCGAAGTATATACCCGCCAGAAAAGGGGGTCAGTCGAAGTGATGCTCGGCCTTTCACAATATTATTTCCCGATTTTTGACGACATCTATGATTATTATGATGTCCCCAATGAAATGAAATACATGTCCATCATTGAATCCGCACTGAATCCGAGGGCATACTCCCGCACAAGGGCAGTCGGCCTGTGGCAATTTATGTACGGCACCGGAAGACAATACGGACTCATCATTAATTCCCTCGTGGATGAACGGCGCGACCCGATAAAATCAACATACGCTGCAGCCCGGTATGTGAAAGACCTGTATGCAATTTATAACGACTGGACTCTTGTCATTGCAGCATACAATTGCGGACCCGGAAATGTAAACAAGGCCATAAGGCGGTCGGGTGGAAAGAGAAACTACTGGGATATCTATTATTTTCTCCCGCGTGAAACCCGTGGACATGTGCCCGCGTTTATTGCAGCAACGTATGTTATGAACTATTACAGGGAACATAACCTGAGGCCTGCGCCCGTAAGCTTTCCGGTTGCAAGCGATACAATCGTAATTACTCGCAATCTCCATATGGCCCAGGTATCGGAAGTGCTTGGTATTCCCCTCCCGCTGCTTCACGACATGAATCCTCAGTTCCGCACCGATATCATACCGGCAAATTCAGGTAAACAGGTGTTGCGCCTGCCGCTCGAACAGACCGCCCGTTTCATAGACCTGGAAAAAGAAATTTTCGCCTATAAGGATTCCGTATTCTTTAATCCCGAAAAAGTAGTGGTTAACCCCACAACAGTTGATTCACGCGGTATTGAGGAACCTCCTCCCGGAAACTATGCAAAGCTCACCTATACTGTCAAATCAGGGGACAACCTCGGCTTTATTTCGACATGGTACAACGTGCGCACCTCCGATATCCGGTATTGGAATAATATCCGGCACAATACGATAAGGGCAGGCCAGAAGCTCACTATTTATGTTCCCCGCAATAAACTCAGCCGTTACGAGGATATAAACAAGATGACATTTGCTGAAAAACAAAACCGCATTGGAAAACCCATCTCGGGACAAATCGAAGCAACCCCGCCGCCACCTGTCACCGCTTCAGGAGAATATGTGCTCTACACGGTAAAGCAAGGCGATACGATCTGGGATATCGTGAAAAAGTACCCGGGATCGACCCAAAGCGAGATCATGAGACTCAATAACATGTCCGACGCCAGCAAACTCA
>JBGSSA010000074.1:0-3899 GCA_041737295.1 Bacteroidales bacterium
GGCTGCCTTTATTTCAGCGGAAGTATGCTGCAATCCGATAAAGTCTAATGCTTTTGCAAATGTAATTTCAGGCTGTGCCGACATGTCTTCATACCGCATTACCAAAACCGGCAGTCCCGATTCATCCACCCAGCTTCTTACATGGCCGCTCCAGGTCAGAAGTTTTTGCCGGAGCTGATTGGCCAGCCGGTCACGCCTGTCACAAAAGGCATATTCCGGGTTATTCATGACGGCAATTGTCTTGTCAATGCCTGTGTGCAGGTGATGGGCAAAGGATAAGGCAACATCCAGCGGATTTCGGATAATATAGATCACAGCCCGGGTGACATCGGCAGGGACGAGGGGTTCTCCCCCGGGCAACCGGATCCAGGCATCGTGAATTTTATGATAGATCAGCTCATCTGATTCCATTGCATTTTGCCTGTAAATGGCAGGCCTCAGCCGCTCGATTTCATCCGGCAGCAGGTCGGAGGCTGACACGCCGGTCAGTTCATCGAATAATTGCCGGCTGCTTGCAATGGTAGAGGGAACCATATTGTTGATATCCACCGCATCTTTTCCGGGATTAAGCAAGGCGGTGAGAAATGCCCTCATCCAGGTATTGCCTGATTTGGGGTAAGAGGCCAGCCAGACTATCTTATCGGGTCCCATGTTATCGGGGGATTACAGTCTCGGTTACATAATCAAGAAGCCGCCCGGTATTAAAATCATCGTTTGGTCGTGTGATGAGTGTCACAGGGACCCGGGAGGCAAGCCGGTTGACAAGCATGAAATGATTCTGTTCCAGTCCCGTTTTCGGGATACCCCTGAAAAGGTACGTATGTTTTTTCAGTACCCTGAATTTATCGACTCCCTGGAGTTCCCTGGCTTCCATCGTGTCCCTGTTATGGGACGCAAGAATGAATATGCTGCTGATCGGAGTTTGAGCACGGTGAAACATGGAAACCGGCATGTAAAACTTGCGGAGTTCACCTCTTACCGGTTCAAATCCCGCATAAGGTATTTCAAGATGCTTCAGGCTGTCCTCCCATATCCGGATCATCGGAAACGCCGGGCATACGGAGGGCTTATCTTCACTGAAATCAATCACCGAAATATCGTCGGCCACAAGCGATCCTCCGGCCTTGATCACTGCAGCGGCCATGGTGGATTTTCCTGATCCCGAAATGCCGGCAAAGACAAGGCATTTTTCCTTGTATATAACCGTGCTGGCATGGATCGGCAGCATATGACGCTGGTGCATCAGCGCGCCCAGGACTGTTCCGCTGATAAACGCGGAAATATCTCCGGGAGAGGATTTGCCGAGTAACTGAACTATAATATCATTGCCGTTTCGCACATGGTAGCGGGCTACCTGGTCAATCTGAAGCAAAAATTCGGTTTCAGTCGACTGGAAAAGCACTCCCTTGTTTATGGCATCCGGAAGGGATTCCGGAACCGCTCCGATACGGATTGTCACATCTGCCTCTGAAACCACCGCCGGTTCAAATCCGGTAACCGGTAACTGGGAAATGATATCAAGTCCATATGCATGATAACTATAGGGATATGTCAATTGATCGGGCATGGAACAAAAGTAGGAAAAAAAGGGACAATGGACGAGTGACAAGTGACAAGTGGTTGGCAAGTAATATATGGAAACATTGATTATTTTGGTATAAGGTTGTATATTAGGGCGATTTAATCCAACTTCCATGCCACCGGTTTTCGGAATTTTCCAACCCAACCTGAAACAGCCCGATCCGATCCTGATGGGGCGCATGACTGATGCTGCAACATATATTGTACCACGCCACATTTCAACATTTGACGGTCCTGGACTTTTAGCCGCCTCAGCATTACGAAATAGCATTTCAATTGGTACTGATCATACAGCCCTGTTTAAGAAAGATCATCTTGTGGTAGTTGCAGATGCCAGTTTATATAACAGGAGCGCCCTGGCACACCGTCTCGGAACAGATACTCCTGGTCCGGGTACAGGAGACGCGGGGCTTATTCTCCTGGCCTATGAGAAGTGGGGCAAACGGTGTGTGAATTTTTTATACGGGGATTTTGCCTTTATTATTTTTAATACCCAAACCGGCGAATCTTTTGGAGCACGCGATCCGCTGGGTGTGCGCCCCTTGTTTTATACACGGATTGACGACAGTGTTGTTTTTGCCTCTGAATTAAGATTGGTATTGGCAGCCCTGGATACCCAACCTGAAATATCAACCGAATATTTACTTGATTCTCTTGTCGGTGTAAAAACCGTTAAGGATAAAACGCCATTTGATGGTATATCAAGGCTTGCCCCGGGGCATTTTATGGAAGGGATTAACGGGGAAATCAAATTAACCCCTTACTGGATGCCGGATGCAAAGGCAACCATCGATCTGATAAGGGACAAGGATTATATTGACATGTTCAGGGAACTGCTCCTGAATGCGGTGAACATGCGGTGTGAAGGAGTAACTTCCCTGGCATCCGAATTGAGCGGAGGACTCGACTCGTCGGCCGTCACCGGTATAGCCGCTGATTTTGCTTCTTCAGCGAGTATCCCTTTTATTTCGCTTTCCAACGTCTTTCCTGAAAACACCGGCTTTGAATTCAAGGACGAACGGGAATTTATCCGGGAAATGATCTCTTTCAAGGGATTAAAAGGAATACTGGTTGATCGGTTGGGAAAAACAATTCCCGAACTGCTGAAACACACACTGGATATCCAGGGAACTTATGTGCAGCAGAATTTCAATATGATGAACCACGGATTGTATAAGGCTGCCGGCGAGGCAGGCTCGAATGTCCTGTTGTCGGGTTTCGGCGGTGACGAACTGGTGTCGGCCCGGACTGCCTTTCCGTGGAATGAAATGATCCTGAAACGTCAGTGGGCGGCCATGAAGGATGAACTTTTTTCCAAAGGGATAACACCCAAAACCCTGTTGAAGCCCGGTTTGATTACAGCCAGGTTTATATATTCCCGGTTCAGAAGGAAAGAATACAGCACCGGGGTTTTTACTCCTGAGCTTCTGACCAGGCGGTTGCAGAACCTGCCCCTTCAACCTTCCTTCGTAAAGCAACACAACCTGGAAAACCGTTTCAGGGATAAATACCGTTTCCCGAAGCAGGATGTCCTGTCTATGCGGCAGTTGTACCGGGTCAGCATGGACCACCTTCCCCAGCGAATGGAGTATTGTTATGAGGCTGCTGCACAATATGGGATCGAATACCGTTATCCCCTGCTGGATGTCAACCTGGTACTGGCCTGTTTGGCTTTTCCTGCCCGGCTTAAACAGCATCAGGGAACTAACCGTTACCTGTTCCGTGAATCCATTGCGGGATTTGTTCCGGAAGTCATCCGTCAGCGAAATGATAAATCGGGAACAACAATTCCCCAGTCTTACTACAGCCTGATCCGGGAAAAAGAAAGCATTCTTTCACTTGTCAGGGGTGGCAAGGAGAATGAAAAAATAAAGGAGATATTCGATATTTCCCGCTTTCCAAAATGGTACGAAAAGATGGTCTTACGGGAAGAGGAGGATCTGAACTCATTGAATCCCGGGGCGTTTTATACCTACCTGATGATGCTTATGTATTATAGGGACTAGGGACAAGGGACGAGGGACTAGTAGGGACGAGTAAGTGGAACAGATATTGGCAGAAAGTGGATATGGAAGGGGAAGTAAGGATATTACTGAAGATATTAAAGGGGCGGGTTGATCAGGGATTGACCGATGATCGATTCGATCCGGAAAAGCTCATCCGGTTAGCCAGAATACATAGGGTGACTTACCAGCTTTACGTGTTTGCCCAGGGTCATCCCAGCGTATTTGATACCTTACAGATGGAAATACTGGCCGACCGTTGCAGGCAACACGCCTTCCATTCTCTGAATCAATTGAATGAGCTTATCCGTGTGG
>JBGSSA010000127.1:0-94371 GCA_041737295.1 Bacteroidales bacterium
ACACTGAACTGCATGCGATGGCCGTTCTCATCCAGGATGTACTCGGGCCTGTAGTTGATCGTATTTTCAAACATCTGAACCGGTGCCGGATCGAGCGCTGAATTCACCCGGCCCCATTTTCCTACGGCCACGTCAACTTCAGGTATGGCGGTCAGCCTTTTATCCAGGGTTTCAATATATTCAAGATTCTTTTCAATACTTGAATGTGGCATGCTGGTCGGCATCAACAGGAACGAACCCTCATTCAGCGATGGCATGAATTCCTTTCCGATACCGGGAAATGCATGTGCCGCACCAACCCAGGTATGTGTTTGCCTGATCCGGGTCCATCCTGCCTTTTCGAACCCATTAGCCATAAAACCGAAAATTCTGTCAAATCCTATCCATACCAGTATACCAAAGAATATTGTAAAAGCGGGAACCATGAGGAATTTCCATTTGTTGACAAGGCACCAGCGCATGATGGGCTCGTAAAAATGCACTAATGCCAGCAGCAATGAGAGGATGACCGCGATGATGGCAGAAACAAAAATAAAATTGATAAAAACACTGTTGTGGGCGCCAAGAGGCAACCATTCTTTTGAAAGAAAGTAAACAGCAACAAGCACCGTAACGGCAATATTTATATAATTGGGAAACTCCCTTCTTTCCGGAGGCCAGCGGTAATCCAGCAGGTTATTGATACCTATCGCAACCAGGGCGAGGGCGGGCCAGGTATGCCAGAAAACCAAAAAGAAGATGCCGGCTGCAATAAGCAATCCGTTCCATATCTTCCGGATTTTCTTTGTGTCCATCCGGATATTGAAGAATATATGCACAAGGGTAGGCAGGACTATAATCCCCAATAAAAAGGCCGACAGCAGGGCAAATGTTTTCGTAAATGCCAGCGGGCGAAATAGCTTTCCTTCTGCGGCCTGCATGGCAAAGACAGGAAGAAAACTGACAATTGTGGTGGCAATCGATGTGACTACTGCAGCGCGGACTTCCGTTGTGGCAAGATAAATTACCTCCAACAGTTTCTTTCCACGAACGCCCTTGTTTTCCGGCATCTCCAGGTGCCGGAGGATATTTTCCACGTCAACAATTCCTATATCCACCATAACGCCAATGGCGATTGCAATTCCCGACAGGGCAACAATATTCGCATCCACACCAAACATCCGCATCAGGATAAAGGTCATCAGAACGCCAATGGGCAGGAGTCCGGCGACTATCAGCGACGCCCGCAGATTCAGAACCAGTATGATGATTACGATAATGCTGATGAGGATCTCATGAGAAAGCGCGGATTCCAGCGTACCTACTGTTTCTTTAATCAACCCGGTACGGTCATAAAAGGGTACAATACTTACCTTTGATATACTGCCATCAGGCAAAGTCTTCTGGGGTAAGCCGGCATCGATCTCCTTTATCTTAACCTTAAGATTATTAATAACCTCCATCGGATTGGATCCATAACGTGCTACCGCGACTCCGCCCACCGCTTCGGAACCCGATTTGTCAAGGCCGCCCCTCCGGGTAGCCGGGCCAAATGCGACATGCGCCACATCCTTTATGCGCACAGGAACATTGTTTCTTACCGCAATCACGGAAAGATCCAGGTCATCAAGGTTTTTAACATAACCCAACCCCCGGATTATATATTCCACATTATTAAGTTCTACAGTTTCTGCCCCGATATCCAGGTTGCTTTTACGAACGGCATTCATCACATCCATTACCGATACGTTAAATGCCCTGAGTGCTTCGGGGTTCAGGTCAACCTGGTATTCCTTAATGAACCCGCCCACCGAGGCAACCTCTGAAACACCTTCGGCTGCTGACAATCCGTACTTAACATAGAAATCCTGGACGCTTCTGAGTTCCTGCGGATTCCAGCCGCCATTCGGCCTACCCGTCTTCGGATCCCTCCCTTCCAGGGTATACCAGAATATCTGTCCCAGGGCTGTGGCGTCGGGTCCCAGCGAAGGTTGGATTCCCGCGGGCAGAGTGCCCGCGGGAAGGGAATTAAGCTTTTCAAGAATTCGGGAACGACTCCAGTAAAATTCAACATTGTCCTTGAAAATGATATAAATAAAGGACATTCCGATCATCGAAGTGCTGCGGATAGACTGAACGCCGGGGATACCCAGTAAGGCCGTGGTGAGCGGATATGTCACCTGGTCCTGGATGTCCTTCGGGGAACGTCCCATCCATTCCGTTGCAACGATTTGCTGGTTTTCACCTATATCGGGTATCGCGTCCACAGGCACCGGGTCACGCGGAAATAATCCGGTGTTCCAGTTAAATGGGGCGAAAACAACTCCACAAACCACAAATGTGACCAGGAAAATAAATGTAATTAACCGGTTATCAAGAAAAAACTTTACAAGTCGGTTAAAGAACATAATGTTAAATTTTAAATGCGTTCAATTTACAACACCAAATCTCACTTGCAACTTCCGGAAGTACCCTTTGAAGCTGACCCGGTTCTGTCATACTGGCAGCAAGAGGGCAGGCTTTTGTATACAGCGTCTGTTGCTTTGAATTTTTCAGTGTCATACCCAACAGCTGCAATACTCTTTTGTACTGCGTCAGTTGTGACTTTCGAAGGAATATAGGCCAGGGTCAGAACTTTTGAATCCGTATTCCATTCTGCTTTGCTAACGCCGTCAATTTTGGCGGCTTTCTCGATTGTAGCTTTACACATTTCACAATTGCCGGAAACTTTAATGGTTTCGGTCTTTGTTGAAGGAGCCTGTGTAAAAGCTGACACACTAACTGTAACCGCCAGAACAGCGGTAGCAATAAACTTCATAGTTTTCATTTGTTTAGAATTGATTAGTAAATAATAAAAGAAATTAAAAATGTAAAGACAGGGGTAGCGGCAGCCCCCGACGGTTTTAATACCCGGAAGGACTCCCGAACCGAAAAATCACAATCAGGCCGCAGGATATATCAATCCCATGCGAAGATTGCGGGTGCAGAAAATAATCAGATTCGGAAAACACAAATATCGGCCATGCTTACGGCATTGGCCGGATTGTAGTCAGGCGGACTACCAAATAAAGTATTTGTGACGGAGGATAAGTCGGAGTGTAAAGAAAATTTTACAGGAATATGAAATTCAAGCAAAATTGGCAGGGTAATTTCTTTAAATTGAAATGAGGAAGGGGAGTAATCGCTGTCAATCTTATAAACTACAAGTTCATCATCACAGCAATGCCTTGAAATCCGGGTCTCGCTGGAATTATCAGAACCGTGTATCATTCCGCAGGTAGCTTCTTCACCAGACAATGATACCTTTGTAGCAGCGATTTTACCGCCACAATAATGTGTGGCAAAGGTAAAATGCATTCCTGAAAGGAGTATCAGCAGCGCAAGCGGTATGGTAAAAAACTTCTTCATTAATCGTATAAACACAAAAATCAATGAAATGTTGACCAAAGATATTCTTCTGTTTAATATGAATGCAACAATTTATGTTAAAAAACTGTAAAGCATAACCCCGTCAAACTTTATCCGTCAGCCGCCTGCAACGGAATTCGGGAGGAGAACAGGGCAGCATCATAAAGTATACATCCGTACAGGTGCCAGTTAACAATTTTTATTGCGCTATTTTTATCCATTGGTTCTGTACAGTGGTCAAAATCAACCGTCGATTCATCACAAGAAACGATCTAAACTGCATTGACTACGTATATTCATATATAAATACACGTTATGAATAACCTGATAGTTGAATCAACGATAAACACTCCAACGGTCAAATTCGGAACCGATGGCAGATTGCTGATGGAGGGACGTTCATTGCCGGAAAATGTGGCAAAGTTTTACCAGCCTTTGGTAGAATGGGCCACTTTGCTTACTGCTGAAGTAGTTAAAATGGATATTAACCTTGAATACATTAATAGCGCTTCTGCAAAAAAAATTCTGGAATTGCTTAAGGTCCTCGATGCAAACAATAACATAAAGGAGTTTATCATAATCTGGCATTATGAAAAGGATGATGAAGATGTACTTGAAAACGGGCAGATATTTGAAGAATTACTGAGAAAAGCGGTTTTCAGGTACCAGGAGTATTCGGAGGAATAGTTTTGCAGTTTTGCAGTTTATTGCGCGGAGCGCATACGGTATTGTAGAAGATTGCCACAAAATCCACCCCCTGCCCCCGCCAGCGGGGAATACCGCAGCCGCGTCAGCCCAATCAACAAATCAACAGATCAACAGATCAACAAATCCCTAAGCCCCTTTTTTCGGTTCAATTCCAAATGTAAACCCTGACTTTACCTGTTCAATCAATTCGGGAAGTATATCCTGGTATTCGCCCACAATTCCAAAGTCGGCATGGTTGAAAATATTAGCCTTCGGATTATGATCGATGGCAATCACCTTACCTGCTTCTTTCATGCCGGCAATATGTTGAATTGCGCCTGAAATTCCAACTGCCACATAAACCTTCGGCCGAATGGTCTTACCCGTTTGACCTACCTGCCGCGGATATTCGGTAACTCCTTCGTCAACAACGGGCCTGCTGCAAGCCCATTCCGCATTAATGCCCTTTTCAATGAGGGATTCAGCCAGTGCCCTGATCAGTCCCAGGCTGTCATTTGTAGTGCCCCTGCCGCCTGAAATAATGATATCGGCATCGAACAGATTTTGCAGGCCGCCTTCACCTCTTACGGTTTTTATGATCTCAACAACGAAATCCTTTTCATTCAATACGGGTTTGAAAGCCGAAACAACGCCCTTACGTCCCTCAATCTGTTTGGGAACTTCGAATGTGCCTGCCCGTGCAGTGGAAACCTGCGGGCAGACAAAACCGAGGATTGTCGCAAGTTTGCTTTCACCATACGTTGGCCGGCGCGATTCAAGGATAGGGGAGTAAATTACTTTCTCTTTTTTATCGATGTATTCACCGATTTCCAGTCCCGTGCAATCTGCAGTAACACCGCTGTTTGTTTTCATTCCAACCCTTGGAGCCAGTTCACGTCCCGAGGTAGTAGCGGCAAAAAGAGCAATTTCAGGTTTCCTTTCCCTGATGACCTGGGCAAAAATGGAAGAGAAGGGAAGGACAAGATATTCTTCCAGTTTATCATCCTCAACAATTATAACTTCATCCGAACCGTGTTCAATCAGGGTTTGGGCCAAATGCCGCACACTTTTGCCAATAACCAGGGTCATGATCTTTGTATCATTTCCCAATTGTGTTGCCAGGTTCCTGGCGGGTGTCAACAATTCCAGCGACGGCCGGGATATATTGCCGTTTGTTACTTCAGCCCAGGTAAGGATTCCTTTCGATCCGTCCCTGAAATCCTTCAGCGGAAAATCCGGTCGCTCGATCTCTTTCTTTGCTGCCTCCTCTTTCTCTCCGAATACATTTCCTCCTTTTTTATAGTTGGCAATCAGGCTGTGCACCAGGTCAGCTTCGCTGTGGCCCTCGGACATGGTTATCGGGGGACGTTCGCTGACTATGTTCACTACTTTGGCGACAATGGTGGGTGAGCCGTCAATACCAATCTTTTCGGTTCCCAGTCCGATATCCGCTATGCCGAATGTTGTAATTTTAAGATTGCGGGCTTTGATCGCCCCGCTCAGGGAGGGTTTTCGGGGAGGTATTCCCGTGGGCGTTAATGATATAACACAGGGAACCGGCAGCTTCATCATTTGAAATCCGCCTTCGATTATCCTCTTTGCCACTACATTTCCCTGGCCATCCATTTTCACACTTTCCACAAAAGTAGCCTGTGGAATTCCGATGCTTTCAGCTACCTGGGAGGGCACATGGGCTGTATCCCCGTCGCTGGTCTGGCGGCCTGCTAATATTATGAAAGGGTCTTTTGAGTCTTTTGTAAAACCAAGATGCCTGAGCATTGTTGAAATGGCCAGTCCGGTGGCATATGTATCACTGCCCCCGAGTTTGCGGTCCGACAACAGGTAGGCTTCGTCATACCCCATTGAAACGGCGGTTCTCAGTGAAGTTTCAAAGGAACCGGGACCCATTGAACAAACGATCAACCGGGCATCCGGATTTTGTTTTCTGAGCTGCAATCCTGCTTCCAGTCCAAACTGGCAATCAATATTAATAATTGATTTGGCTTTTGTGCGATCCATTAAGCCGTCTTCTCCCATCCTCATTTCGCTGGGCAACGGAACTTGCTTGATTAAGCTTATAATTGTCAAAGGCATTGTCAGAATTCTTTAAATGTTACATATTTTGAAAATCAGGTCCATTGCCACCATTGGGGACCACCCAGGTAATTCCTTCTTCAGGTGTCTTGATATCACAGGTTTTGCAGTGCATACAATTTTCGGCATGGATGCGAAGTTCTTTCTTCCCGTTTTTATTGACATGCAATTCATATACTTCAGAAGAACAGAAGAATTGTTCGGGGGCTCCGTATTCTTCAATCGAAACCGCATTGAACTTTTCGGGGTTATTGATATGGAGATGCACCACCTGCTGCTCATCATGGTAAACTCCGGAAAAGTACACGTTTGTGGCCTTGTCAAATGTCAATGACTTGTCGAATTCCAGTTTTCCCCTGAAACGTTCTTTGAATGGCTTCTTTTTGTACTCGCTCACTTTCAGGGTGGTTTTATAATCTGCATGGGATCTCAGCCTTCCTGCAAAACCGGCACCACCCGTAATAAGCTGGGTTCCAAACTGTATTCCCCCGGCAATTAATCCTTTCTCAAATGCCTGCCTGAAATTTCTGACCGGATACATTTCCCTGTAAATAAAGCTTTCGTTAACGAGTGTTTCATAAAGCTGCAGGCTCTTCTCAGATGTGTCGTTTGCAGCAAGGGCTTTGGCCGCGGCCCTGGCAGCAAGCATGCCGGATTTGATGGCCAGGTGAACACCCTTCAACGCAGGCATGGTAAGCATTCCCGCACTATCACCAACGATCATGGCATTGTCAACATACAGTTTTGGAATCGCGTAATAGCCTCCTTCGGGAAGTGTTTTGGCGCCATATTCAAGCATTTTGCCACCTTTCAGGATTTTAGAGACGAATGGATTGGTCTTCCAGATCTGGAATGCGTCATGTACATCAAAGGACGGATCCTTATAGTCGAGACCAACCACCAGACCAACGGCTACCTTATTGTCGTTTAATCCATAAATGAAGCCGCCCCCAAATTCGTCCATATTCAACGGATAACCCATTGTATGAAATATTTCACCAGCTTCCAGTTTCCCCGGGGGAATTGACCAGAGTTCCTTAACACCCAATGAATATACCTGTTCATTCCGGTCCTTGTTCAGGTTGAATTTTTTGATCAGCATTTTGGCCAGACTGCCGCGTGTTCCCTCGGCAAATACCGTAAGCCTGGCGTCTATACAAGTACCCGGCTGAAAGTTTTCCAATTCGTGCCCGTGGTGATCCACCCCCGTATCTTTGGTTTTTGCGCCGCTTACCTTTCCGTCTTTGTATAAAATTTCATCCACGGCAAATCCGGTATAAATTTCCACCCCTTTTTCAGTGGCTTTGGCGGCCAGGTATTTACAAAGCTGGCCCAGGGAAGCAGTATAGTTTCCGATATTGTTCATATAAGGAACATGAAAGGGAATCGTAACGGACCCCTTTTCAGTGAGCCAAACGGTTCTGTCTTTGTTGACCCTGGCATTAAATGGAATCTCAGAAAAATCCACGCCGGGCAGCAGCTCTTTGAAAACATCAGGTTTTATAACCGCCCCTGAAATAATATGGCTGCCTATCGAACTTCCTTTTTCAATGAGCAATATTCTGTGGTTATGCCCATTTTGCTTTAACGTATCTGCTAAATGAATTGCGGTAGCTAAGCCCGAGGGTCCGCCCCCGATGATCAAAACATCTGTTGATACCCTATCAACACTATTCATTGTATGATCTCCCATATTATGTTATGTATGTTCTTCGAATTTTAAAATTCAAAAATACATTTAAGAATCGAGAATGTTTTCAAAAATTTGATTTGCAAAATTGCCAATCATACCTTCTGCAGAAAATTGATATTTGATAGACGAGTAAAAGTATAGGTATAAAAGCATATAAATGTATAATATAGCATTTTAAGCATATAAATATATTTTATAGGTTAAATTACAAATAGAATGGTTATTTTTGGTTTAAATACGAGCGGCATGAACAAAGCAGTAATTTCGGGTGATATCGTTGCATCAACAAGTCTGACCGATGAAGGAAGAACCTATATAGAAGACAAGCTGAATAAAATGCTGGAGGAGTTGCATGCCCGGTACAATATGTATGGGAGGATGATCAAAGGTGATTATCTCGAATGTGTGGTTCCGGATCCGGAATACGCCCTGCGTCTGGCCCTGATCATTAAGGCTTTCATTAAATCCATCACGGGCGATGAAACATTAACCCATGACGATAACCGTTTTAAGTTCTTTAAAATTCATGGTATCCGGCTGGCAATCGGTTATGGGGAATTAACGCGCTTTGAACCGGCTAAAGGAATTATTGACGGGGAAGCCATCTATCTTTCCGGAAGAAGGATCAATGAAGAACTGACCTATAACAAGGAGCGGATTGTAATCAAAAACACGTTATTTTTTGTATCAGCAAATGAAGCCATGAACAGGGAATTCGATCCTCTCCTTGCCCTGATCGATGTGTTGATGTCGAAAGCCACTTCCAGGCAATGTGAGGTATTGTACATGAAGCTGATGAACCTTAATGAAGAAGCCATAGCCACAAAAATGAACATTGCCCAGCCGGTTGTTAATCAGCATTCAACAAGTGTGGGATGGAATGCCATTGAAAAAGCGGTAATCCGTTTTGGCGAAGTAATAAAAAACAACCAGGCATTATGAAAACTGAACACCTGCTCATACTGCAATTCATTGCCCACTTGCTGACGGATTATACATTTCAGCCTTCCGTGAAGGCTCTTGAAAAAAATGAATATGGATTCAGGAGTAAATTTCTGAAATGGCATATTTTACTGTCATTTTTATTTTCATGGGTATTATCCTTTCAGTGGCTTTTTGTAACCGGTGCCCTGGCCATCTCTTTAAGTCATTGGCTTATAGACGGGTTGAAAATATACCTCAACCGAAGCAGGCGCCTCGGTAAATATGCTTTTTTTATCGACCAGGGCATGCACCTGGCAATCCTCGGAATTGTCGTTCTCCTTTACCAGCGATTTTTCAATACGGAACCTGTTTTTGATTTTCCGGCACATACAACGATCCCGGCCATCATTGCCGGATTTCTGTTCTGTTCAAAACCTGCCAATATTCTCGTTAAGGAAGTATTGGGTGTATTCGATATCCGGGTGAGAAAAACAGGTACAGAAGAGACTGATCTGCCTAATGCGGGTAAACTTATAGGCATTGTGGAAAGGTGGCTAATTGTTGTTTTTATTCTCATCAGCCAGTTTGAAGCGATCGGATTTCTGCTGGCCGCAAAATCCATTATGCGGTTTAAAAGCGATGAATCATTAAAAACGGAATACCTGCTTACCGGCACGCTGCTTAGCTTTGCCATTGCCATCGCTACCGGGCTGCTTATATCTACGGTGTTTTGTTAATTATCCTCCAGTACAGGTCAATATAACCAGCCACATCAAGGAATTTTTCGAAATTGACCAGGGTTAGATCCTGGTCCGATGGATTATCCTCGACAAGTAAAATCGGGTTTAATTTATCAGAATTCATTTGATTGCTTTTTCGGAATTTCAAGATAAAAAGCGGAACCTAGGCCAGGTGTACTGTCTGCCCAGGCTTTCCCGTGCATCCTTTGCATTGCCTTGCTAACCATTGCCAGTCCGATACCTGTACCGGGAAAATCCTCCATCCTGTGCAGTCGCTGAAAAATTTCAAAAATCTTTGAATGATATTTCATGTCGAATCCTATTCCATTGTCGCGGATACATATTATCCACGACAAGTATTTTTCACTAACCTCAATCTGAATTAATGGTTCAGGCCTGCCCCTGGTAAATTTTATTGCATTTTCAAGGAGGTTACGAAGGGCTATGGTAAGTCCTTTCAGATCCACAATTATTTCAATGTCTGGCGAGTTAATCTGAACGTTGAACTTTCCATCTTCCAGATCGGCTCTGAAATCGGATACGGCAGACGTAATCAAATCGTTAATTCTTATGCTATCCAGGCTCAGTTGACTGCGCTCCAGCCGGGAATAGTTTAAAAGGTCATCAATCAACCGGCTCATGTGAAGCGTGGAACTTCGTATGGTTTTAAGAAATCTTTGAGCCTCCTCATTCAGATCAGGCTTATATAATTCCAGTAATAATTTACTGTACCCGTCAATACCCCTCAACGGAGCTTTCAGATCATGTGATACTGAATAGGTAAATGTTTCAAGTTCCTTATTAACTGCTTTAAGTTCGGCTGTACGTTGCTCGACTTTCATTTCAAGTTCGGCGTTGAGTTTTTTATTTTCTTCCTCTGCCAGTTTTTTCATTGTGATATCCTCGATCATCGCCAATGCGTAGTATGACTGTTCTCTTTCACTGTAGATTTTCGTGAGGGCCAGGGCGCCCCATATTACCTCCCCGTTCTTTTTCAGGTACCGCTTCTCCCGGGCGTATTTATGAATACGTCCTTCGAGCAGGTCATTAACCGCTTCTATGTCCGCATCCTGGTCTTCGGCATGTGTGATTCCCACAAAAGTAGTCTGAATCAATTCTTCTTCAGTGAAACCAAGCATATCGCAAAATGCTTTATTGGCCCTGAAGAGTTTTCCTGTAGTCAGACTGGCCATTGCCATGCCGAGCGGTCCATCCTCAAAAATCTTGCGGAAGCGTTCTTCGTTTTCAGTAAGTGCCTGCTCTACCCTTTTTCGCTCGGTGATATCAACAAAAGTAACTGCACATTGCCCGGGTCCCGACTGAAATGCTGTAACAGAATAATAGAAGCCAAGCAATTCCGAGCCTTGTTCAAACTGGAGGGGTTCACCGGTCAGTGCAACCTTCGAATAGGTCCCTATCCAGTCGGCAGAGTCGTTTTCTATACCCGGTAATACCCGGATCAATTGTTTGCCGATGGCATCCCTGAGTTTTAATCCGGTGGTAATTTCAAACTTTTCATTTGCTGCAAGGATTGTAAGGTCTATAGGAATGCCTGTATCATTTTGGACTACCTCAAAAAGGACAAATCCATCCATCATGTTTTCGAAAAGAGTCCGGTATCTCTTCTCAGATTCCACCAGGTTCTTTTCTATATTCTTACGCTCTGTGATATCGATTATGGTAGTTATATAGTAAAGAGGATTTCCTTCATCGTTACGTCGTATCGCGATGCTCACATCCGCCAGGATGTGTGTTCCGTTTTTGTGGATATAACTTTTTTCAATCCTGACTGAATCTTTTTTCCCAAAAGTGAGAGGCAGTATATATTTTTCAACAATTGGAATCTCCTCTTCAGGGGTTATCTCCTGCCATTTTTTGTTTTGTAATTCCTCCCGGGTGTAGCCAAGCATTTCGCAGAATGCCTGGTTGACATTAATTTCACCCGAAATCAGGGTAATAGATTTTCCTACATTGGCCGATTCAAATACGGATCTGAATTTTTTTTCGCTCTCCCGTATGGTTACATTAAGTTCGGTTTGTTCAAGCTTTTGAAATGTCATTTCGCTGATAAGCTGGGTCATGTTCTTCAAAAAATCAATTGCATCACTTGCTTTTTCCTGTGAAACAACAGGCACTTTTTCGAGGGCGTCCATGTAATTTATTTCATCAAAACCATACTTTTCGGCCTGCTTGATGAAAAACGTCCGATCGGCTTCTTCAAAAAAGAATTGCCCTGAAAACAGATTGGCAATATGTTCCCCATTGATTATAATGGGCACAGCTACATCAACCAATCCATTTAAACATTTATAGTAATGAACCTTTTCTCCCTTTGCTAATTTACCGGCTAACACTGTATCGCTGATCGTGCATTTTCTGGCGGTTTCGGGATGTATACGGTGGAAATCAGTGCACAACTGTCTCCAACCCGATCTGGATAATACATTTCCTTTCAGGTCTAAAATAGCTGTTACAAAACCGGTTGATTTGTTAAACCCTTCAAGCAGGGCGTCAACTTTCCCGAAATCGATTAAATCCAGAATGTTTACCATCATTTTTGTCTGCCTTTATAAAGCCTCACATAATCGACCTACATTTTCTGTCCGTGATTCCGTATAGTATTGTTTCTCATTGTTTCCCCATCCACGCCCCCCTACATCATAACCCTATTTGGAACTGTCAGGCAATCCACTGAAATTGAATTCATCAGACCAAACCAATTCCAATTCCCCTTTTTATTGCTTACGGAGTTAACGCATGAAGTCATTTGAAGGGAAGCAAACAATGTCGTAAAAATTAACCAATTGATTTTCATGGCGGTAATTTTAACCGATTAAAAACAATATAGTATACTAAATGTACTATATAAAATCAGATTGTATATCAGGCAGGTAAATACAATGGTTTTTTTTGCTGCAAATGGGTTAGCTTTACATTAAACTTACAGTAATGGCAGATTTTCATATCAATAAAGTTCCGACATTTTCATTATTCCAGCATGAGAATTGTGAGGCGATGGAGGAAAAGGTTTGGAAAGCGTCCGCAAAGATTCCTGTAGGGGTATTGATTCCCGCCTTATTCAGAGATCTTTCAAGTGATGCCATGCATCATATCATCGATGTGCTGGCTGGTACGGAATATGTCCGTAAAGTTTACATTGCGCTTGACCAGGCCGGCTTACCCGAGTATAAGCAGGCAAAAGAGATTGTTCGACCCTTGGGTGACAAAGCCATGTTAATTTGGAATGATAAACCACAGGTGGCCGATGTAATAGCCCGGATAGAAAAGCAACTGCCGTTGGGTGTTCGGGGGAAGGGCAGGGCTGTGTGGACATGCCTGGGTTATATAATCGGGAAAGGGGAGGTGTCAGCCATTGCTTTTCATGATGCAGATATTGTAACATACGATCGCGATTTTCTCACACGGCTTTTGTTTCCGCTGATGTATATGCGATTTCAGTTCGTTAAGGGATTCTATGTACGATATGATAAAAAGCTTTTTGGAAGGGTCACCCGTTTATTTTATTTTCCTCTTGTCCGGACACTGAAGGACATGTTCGGAAGCACGGAATTTCTCGATTATATGGGTGATTTCCGGTATCCTCTTTCGGGAGAATTTGCAACATACACAAGCCAGGCCCGCATGATACAGTTTCCCTCCGACTGGGGAATTGAAGTGGGACTATTGGGGGAAATATACCGTCTGGTCAGGGAATCCCGTATATGCCAGATTGAATTGACCAGCCGCTATGATCACAAACATCAGCAGGTGGGTTCACAAAACGAAAAAGGCCTTTTTAAGATGGCATCTGACATTGCCCGTACGTTTTTTACGCATCTTGCCAGCAATGGCGTATCCCTGAATACAGAGGTATTCCGTACAATTCGCCTTACATACCTGAAACATGCCCGTGAAATGGTAGGAATGTATGAATCACTGGCGGAAATGTATGAAAGAAGGATAACCTTCGATTTTCATGAGGAGCTTAAAACGGTGGAGTTGTTTGCCGGCGCTATTGATTCAGGGGTTGTGGATTTTTGTGATCAGCATTACGGTTCTCCGCTCATACCCGACTGGAAAAGGGTGGAATCGGCCATTGATGGTATTCTTTCTGACCTGCTCAGGGCGGTGGAGGAGGAGTGATGAGCTGGATCTACCTTATAATTGCGGGTATTTTCGAAATCGGTTGGCCGCTGGGATTTAAACTGTCACAAACAACCCCGCAACGATTTTTATGGATTGGAGTTGCCGTATTGTCCATGGCCTTAAGCGGGGTGTTTTTATGGCTGGCACAAAGAACTATTCCCATAGGTACTGCTTACGCTATTTGGACAGGTATTGGAGCCTCCGGCACACTTTTAATCGGGATTGTATTTTTTAATGACCCGGCCGGTTTCTTACGCTTATTTTTTGCTTCCCTTATCATTGTTGGAATAGCAGGGTTGAAGATGACCGGGTAGCCGCTTTCCTTTTTTTTTCGCCATTACTTTGCTATGTTTGCATATTGCGGAAACAATACTTATTCATTTGAAAACCTTAGGACTTTTTATTTTGCTTTCGGCCTGCACGGTGCTGTCCGCGCAGATTCAACCCGTTGAGGTGAAGCGCACCCAGGAAAAAACAATAGTTAACGGCAAAGTCTATTATATCCATACAATACAGAAAGGCCAGACCCTGTATTCAATCTGCAGGGCATATGAAGTCAGCCAGTATGAAGTAATCCTTGAAAATCCGGGAACTGATCCGGCAGCACTTAAAGAAGGGCAGGTTTTACGCATACCCGCTGCAGGAAGCAAGGAGGCTGCTGTTTTTCCCCAGAATAAGGAAGATTTCACAGAGCACAGGGTAAAAAGGGGACAGACGGTTTATTCCCTGGCAAAGAAATTTGATGTAGAGGAAGATGTAGTTTACAGGTATAATCCGTGGGCCAGGGATGGTATAAAGCCGGGTCAGACAATCTGGATACCAAAACCGAAAAAAGTTCAGATCAGTACTGTTGAAGAAATAAGCGGATTCCGATACCACACTGTAAAAGAACAGGAAACACTTTATTCTATTTCAGTAATATATGGACTTTCCGTGTCGGATATTGTTGAAAATAATGATTTTCTCAGGGATGGACTGAAGGCCGGCCAGGTGTTGAAAATTCCCGCTGCCCCTGATACAAGTATGGAATTGGCCGCAATAGATTCAGTTCCGGCAGTAATACCCTGCATACCGACAAGTGATGATCAGGCAATTTACAACGTCGCGCTGTTGCTGCCTTTTTTCTCTCAAATGGTCAATGAGGAATTGAACACCCCGACAGATACAATTGCAGAAGAGGGAACTTATGTGCCTTTACATCGTCAGCAGGGAGTTCGTGGAAGAAGTTTCGCGGAGTTTTATGAAGGCTTTTTACTTGCTGTGGATTCCTTGAAGAATTCAGGTTTTTCCGTAAACCTTCATGTTTTTGATACTGAACGTGATACTATGAAAATAAAAAGGATCGTTCGGGATCTTTCGCTGATCCAGCCGGATTTGATCATCGGTCCGGTTTACAGTGAAGATGTGCGTATTGCTGGCCGACTGGCTAAATATAATGAAATTAACCTGGTTTCACCGCTATCAAGCCGTACTTCACTCGTAAGGCAAAATGGCAGGATAATCCAGGTCATACCTTCGAAAGAGGCTGAATGCAGAAGCCTGGCGGAATACATTGGCAGGCTGAATAAGGGTCACCTGGTTCTTTTGAGGGGAACAGACAGCGTATCCCAGCGTAATGGCTGGCTTTTCAGGAAATATCTTCAGGAGAGGATGCCTGCAGATGAAAACAATAATCCCCTTATGCTTAGCAATTACAAACTGAACGACAGTTTGCTGACTAATTTGTCCAGGGTACTAAACCAGCATGATACCAATATTGTCATCGTCTTTTCGGAAAGCGAACCGGATGTTAGTCGTCTCATGTCCAAATTATACATGATGTCGGGTCTTTATCCGATAAAGGTATTTGGTATGCCATCCTGGCAAACCTGGAAGACGATTGAATTAAACTATTTTCATCATCTGCAGCTTCACCTGATCAGTCCGTTCTATGTGGATCACAATAATGCCGAAGTGAAACAGTACCTGGAAAAATGCAGGAAAAAATTTGGGTATGAACCCTATGAAACAAGCGCCAGCGGATATAATTTCTCTATGCTGGGCTATGACCTGGGATATTATTTTCTTTCGGCGCTAAGGCTGTATGGGAAAGATTTTCAGCAGTGCATGGAAAATATGGAAACTAACCTGTTGCTGTCACCTTACCGGTTTATGAAAGAGGGGCAGGGAGGATATGTAAACCATGGATTCAACATGATCCGTTACAATCCGGATTTTACAATCACCAATGAGGTTCTTCAACCGGATATCCCGTCAGGAATAGGCTATCGGTAGAAAAGGGAAGAGTTTTGCAGTTTTGCAGTAATTTTTGCAGGGAAATCCGAAGGGACAGGTCGAGACCTGTCCGTACCAAAGATAATAGCAGCATTATATTTGCAGACAAGGCAGAGCCTTGTCTGAACCCGGGCAGAGCCTTGACTGAACCCGGGGCCTTAGGAGTTCTGCATTGGGTGTTCGATGTTCAGTGTTATTTTGACATAAATTAACTCCGAATATATAACTCCGAAAATCGAACACCGAAGACGTTCTTCAGCTTAGAAGCCTAGAAGCCTAGAAGCCTAGAAGCCTAGAAGCCTAGAAGCCTAGAAGCCTAGAAGCCTAGAAGCCTCAATATACCCCTCCACGTCAAACTTGCGTTCGCATCCGTTACGGTTCATGTATCGTATTTTTCCATACACTTCACGCTCCCCCCAGGCCCTGTCGTGTGTTCCGCCAATACTCCACGAGCATCCCGCATATCCGTTAGGGTCACGGCCATCAAGCTGGTATTTGTCATTCAGGTAAATCGCGATACGCAGCGCATCCTCTTCATTTTTGGTCCATTCAAGGATTTTTTTCGCCCAATACATTCTCATGTATCCGTGCATGGTGCCCTTTAGCACCAATTGTTTCTGTGCTGCATTCCAGAGCTCATCATGGGTTAAGTATCTTTCAAATTCCTCTGTTGAATAGATAAACTCCCGCTTGTCAGTACGGTGTTCTTTCAGCGTATTCCTGGCCCATGCCGGAAAGCCTTCTGACCTGTCATATTGGGGATTATAATAGCAGAAATTATCGGATAGTTCCCTTCGTATGATCAGTTCTTCAAGAAACGCGTCCGTATTTTCATTACGGGGAATGTTCCTTGTTATTTCAATTGCCATCCGTTGTGCGGAAATGTGGCCAAAATGCAGATAGGGTGAAAGTCCGGATGTACACGATTCGTTGGGATTATTTCTGCATCCCGAATATCTGGCAAGCTTTTGTTCGATGAAATTGCCGAACATCACGGTGGCGGCGTTTTCTCCGGGAGTTAACCAGTCAACAGGCCTGATGTCATGATCGGTTTGAACCGTAATTGATGCCACCTCCCAATTGATCCGGTGCGTATAAAAGGTTCCATGTTGCTTTACAAGCGGAGGAAAGTCGTCGAGAAATTCCGGAAGCAGCCTGCTGATTTTATTCCGGATTGTGTAAGCTCCAAATTCCGGTTTGTCCGATGCCAGCCAGCAGGGCACGATATTATGGGCATCCACTTCATCCACCGGGATTTCAACCTGTTCCAGCACTTTCTTTTTCCATTCCCTTTTGATCTTCAGCGGATCAAAATCCATCACAAGCCGGCTCACCCGGTGTTGCTGAATAAATGCCGGAATGGTCTCCTCCGGATTACCCATCACCAGGTAAAACGGAATATTGAGTCGTGCCAGCTGTTCCTCCACTTTTTTCAGCCCTTTGAACATGAAGTCATAATGGCGCCAGGTGGCTCCCAGGAAATCCACAGCCAGCGTGAAGGCTACAATTACTGACTGGTCTTCGTTTTCAGCTGATTCTATGGCATACGCGAGGGCCCAGTTGTCATAAACCCGCTGATCCCTGCTCATCCAATACAGAACATGTCCTTCGGTCTCACGTCCTTTTTTTAGGTTACGAACTCGTTTGCTATTGATCACTATACCTGGTTGATTTGGTTTGCGGCAAAACTATCAAGATACCAATCCATTTCCCCGTTTGCTGGTTTTATGTGAAAGGCAGGGTAACGGCTTGCTTCAGGTTCCTCATGGATAATCTGTCTCATAATGAGGCTCTTGCTGGCACCTGTTACAACAAAACTAATCCTGCGGGCATTCTTTATAACCGGGCCGGTCAGGGTGACACGGAACTGATCTGTTTTCGCATAATGCACTGCAGCGCAGAGATCAGGACTTTCAAGCAGGTCAGGCCTGTCGGGGAACATGGAGGCTGTATGGCCGTCTTCTCCGACACCCAGAAAAATCCAGTCAAAAACGGGTATGCCGGTTGGTTCCTGAAATAGTTGCCTTATTTCATTTTCATAGCGGATGGCTTCCTGTCGGGGGTTATCCTCACCATGAACGCGATGGACCTGGTTCTTTTGCAGTTTCAGTGTGTCCAGCAGATGTTTCCGGGTCATTCCGTAATTGCTGTCCTTGTGAGTTGGCGGTACGCATCGTTCATCCACCCAAAAAATATGGATCTTACTCCAGTCAATGGATGTTTCGGGATTTTGCTGGCCGGCGGCCAATTTAGCAAAAAACAGTGCCGGTGTTGTACCACCGGAAAAGGCAATGCAGATGCGGTCCCTGGACAGGTTCAGCTCTGCAATGTGATTTCTGAAGATTTCACAGATGGCATCTGCCAGTTCATCCATAGTGGAAAATGAGAACAGGGCCATATCCGGTATAGTTATAATTCGCAATAAATACCATCATCAGAGAGGTTTTTACACGGGTAACGCCACGTCATTGCCGGGTCCTCGATCAGGTCATCAGCCTGCTGCGGGCCCCAGGTCCCGGCCGGATATCCGTGCATAGGGAAATCGGGATTGTTTTCCCATTCTGTCAGGATCGGGTCAACGATTCTCCATGACTGTTCGATAGCATCACCCCTTGAGAAAAGTGTGGCATCTCCCTGCATACAGTCAAGCAGCAGCCGCTGGTAGGCTTCGGGAATTTTCCCGTTACCCAGGCTGGCATAATGAAAATCCATATTTACATCCTGCACATTGAAACCAACTCCGGGAACCTTCATGCCAAATTTCAGGAGAATCCCTTCATCAGGTTGTATGCGGATCACCAGCTGGTTATCCGAGTTGAATCCCTCTTTATCAAAACAGAACAGGGTATGCGGGGATGGTTTAAAATGAACAACGAGCTCTGTAACTCTTGTGGGAAGCCGCTTGCCAGTCCGGATATAAAACGGCACTCCTCCCCACCGCCAGTTGTCAATAAATAGCTTCATGGCTATATATGTTTCAGTCCGTGAATCGGGTGAAACTCCCTTTTCCTTTCTGTAGGCGGCATATTTTGTTCCCCTCACCGAGGATCCGGTATATTGTCCGCGGATCACCTGTGTTTGCAGTTCACGGATACTGACGGGCCTGATGGATTGTAATACCTTTAAGGTTTCATTGCGGATGGCCAGGGAATGAATCTGGGTTGGAGGCTCCATGGCCATAAGGGATAAGAGCTGTAACAAATGGTTTTGCACCATGTCGCGCAATGCCCCTGCTTTCTCATAGTATCCGCCACGGTTCTCTACGCCTATACTTTCCGCGGATGTGATCTCCACATGATGCACGTAGTTCCGGTTCCAGAGGGGTTCGAAAATTCCGTTGGAAAAACGGGTTACCATCACATTTTGTACAGTTTCTTTGCCCAGGTAATGATCTATGCGAAAAATCTGATCTTCGGCAAAGCAATTGGTTAATTGCTGGTTCAGATACCTTGCTGATTTCAGGTTAAAGCCAAAAGGTTTTTCAATAATGATCCTGCGCCATCCTTTTTCGGTATGATTCAATCCCTGCAGGCTAAGATTTTTTAAAATTATTTCAGAAAGATCAGGGGGAGTAGCCAGGTAAAAAATACAATTGCCATCGGTCTTATGGGTTTTCTCCAGGCCGGCCATCATTTCCTTTACTTCAGCATAAGCTGCATTATCAGAAGTTTCGATTGATATGTAATTCAGTAAACCGGCAAATTCGTCGATCTGTTTTTTACTGGTTTTCCCGGCCCCGGTTTGTTCCTTCAACGCGGATTTCATGCTGTTGCGGAATGTTTCCGAGGTAAGAGCGGTACGGCTTACACCCAGGATAGCGTACCTCTCCGGCAACAGTTTCTCCCTGAAGAGTTCGAAAAGAGCGGGAATTAGTTTACGCCGGGTAAGGTCACCTGAAGCACCGAATATGATCAATAACTGATTTTCCAAAACTTTCTAATTAACTATATAAAATCTTTATAAAAATACAAAATTTAGTTAATTATGCATTTAAAGAAATGCATCATTCATGAAGTTTCGAATAAGTATATTCCTGTTATTGTCAATTACCTGGAATATTGCGAAGTCCCAGCAAGGAGTATCCGATACAGTTCCCTTTATCGGTGAGCAACTGCTCATTGCAGCTGATGCAGGGGATACGATAAAGGTTCTGAACCTGATCAAGCAGGGTGCGGATGTGGATTTCCAAACCTGGGAGGGAGTGACTTCCCTTATGTTTGCCACCCAGAATGGCAATCTCCCTATGATGAGGGTATTGCTCCGTTGCGGGGCAAACCCTGATATTAAACCAGTCAACGGAAATACAGCCCTTATTGCTTCAATCTTCAATGCCGCACCTGAACTGACCGAATTTCTGATCAGAAATGGCGCCAACGTTGACCTGGGCGACAATAAGGATATGACTCCCCTGATGCATGCCATTTTGGTCGACAGCTTTTATATCCCCGATCTGCTTCTGTATTACGGTGCCGATTTTGATGCAAAAAGCAGGGATGGTACCGATGCCCTGATGCTTGCCTCGCTTCTCGGAAGAACGCGGATGGCGGAAGAACTGATTGCCGAGGGAGCTGATGTGAACAGCCGTGATAATTCCGGGAACACTCCACTTCATTTTGCATCCCGTGAAGGACACCTGGATATTATGGAAATGCTTATTGCGGCCGGTGCTTCCATGGAGGCCAAAACCGGATATGGATTCACTCCCTTATCTGTAGCAGTCGTCAAGAATAATTTTGAAGCATCCAGGTTACTGATCGCATCAGGTGCAGACGTGAACAGCCCGGTCAGTAATTCGCTGAACCCGTTAACCATTGCACGTGAAAATCATTCTGATTCCCTGGCTTTAATGCTGCAGAATAACGGTGGAAAGGTAATTCTCTGGCCCTGGTTTAACCAGGCGACTTTTGGAGGTCTTTTTACCCTCAGCGGTGATGATATGTTCACTGGCATAAATTTAGGGGTAAGCGACAGGAAATATAATTTGTGGTTATCAGCAGGATATAGGATAAGGCCGAAAGTTATCCGTGTTTTGGAGCCGGATGAAGGAAATAATTATTATCAGTTTTGGGAACAGAGGCACCTGGTATCGGGTTCGCTTGACAAAGCATTTATATTCAGGAGTAAAGGAGGTAATGGGCAGTTTGGTCTTGTTGCCGGATTCGAGGAAGTGATGACTTTTGCCGGGTATAAAGGATCGGGATTACACCCCAGGATGGACTTTGTTTTTAGTCCCCATGCCGGTATTGTTTACCAGGCAGGTAAATTACGCTTCAGGATAAATTATGCTTATATGGATCTGGATCTGGCCCGAATGAGCAATCACTGGTGCAGTTTTTCCCTTGAACTGCTGATGAACAGAAAAAAGGGTACGTTGAGTCAAACCCCGTTACCGGGAATTCAAAAATAATTTATATGCGCTGCCTGGCTTTACTTTCATTATGTTTTGTCTTCTTTTCCTGTAAAGAGAAATTGTTTACCGGAGACGTGAATTGCTCGGATTGTTATACCCCTAAGCCGGATAGTGCCTACCTGACAATCAGATTTACAATCAACGAGGATTTCAAGGCAATTCCGTTCATACTTTACCGTGGTGATTTCGAGGCAAACCAGATCGACTGGATCGATACTTCCTATACATCCACTTTTGATATCTGGGTGAGAACAGATCAGAAGTATTCCGTGAAGGCAAAATACAGGAAAGGAGATAAGACCCTGTATGCGGTGGATGATGGCAGGGTAAAGGTCCTGCACGTTACAAATGCCTGTGAAGAGGATTGTTATGTGATTGAGGGTGAAACTGCGAATGTGGAGATCAGGGATGATTTCCAGGATTTTTAATGCTCACTGAAGCATTGTGATATCGATAACGGAATAACCTGGTTTTTTATCCTGGTATCGTATCAGGATATCGTAGAAGGCTGTTTTATTGCATACGAAACCGAAATTTTCAAAATACTTGTCGTTCATCGTATTGGTTAGCAGTAACTTGTCTGCCTCCAGCAATTCAAATACTGCTTTACCGGCATAATTATCACGGTGGTTTGTAATTTTGAATTTATAGGATGTTCCCTTGTTCAGCTTAATTGTCATGAAATATTCATTTTCAAAATCCTTATCACTGACGTTGGCGAGTTTAAATTCCAACTGCTTGATAAATACTTCTTTTTGCTGCGCAGATGCTGAGGCAATGTGAAAAAACAGCAGAATGACAAAAGTATAAAATACCGTATGCTTCATAATCTTGACAGAATTTTTCTGTTAGTATTTGGTACTGCGTCTCAAAATTATACAATCATACGAAAGAACAATGAAAGAGTTATACAACTAATGAACATTACATGGATGCAATCCTGAGGTTGGCGGCATCTGGTATTTTCCCGCCAAGGGCTTCATTGAGACTTCCCTGCCGGTATCCTTCGAGGTCGAGGGATACATAATGATAACCAAGCTCTTTCATTTTAGTAAGTACCCTCATACGCAGGAGATCATCTGTAAAGAGTCGGATCTGTGCCGGGGATACTTCAATACGGATACTGTTCTTTTCATGCCGTGCCCTGATGTTTTTAAATCCCAGGTCTGACAAGAAATTTTCGGCAGCATCCACCATCTGAAGTTTTTTGAGATCGATGTTTTCTCCATAGGGAAAACGCGATGAAAGACAAGCGAGTGCATCCTTGTTCCAGGTAGGTAATCCGAGCTGCTGTGAGAGTTCCCTTATTTCAGCTTTTGACAGGCCGGCGTCCTGAAGCGGACTGCGTATATCCTTTTCACGGAGGGCTTTTTTTCCAGGCCGGTGATCAGAAAGGTCGTCCATATTCGAACCGTCAACCATGTTCTTAAATTCTCCGGCGGCAATATATTCAGCTATGCGGGTGAAGAGTTCATGTTTACAAAAATAGCAGCGGTCAACCGGGTTATTCTTAAAGCGCGGATCGTCTGCTTCCTTGGTATGGATTATCTCAACCTTCACCCCGATTGATGAAGCCGTATCCAGGGCCCTGTTGTATTCGCGTGACGGGTAGGTAGGAGAAATGGCCAGTACAGCCATTACGTTATCGTTGCCCAGTGTGTCTGCAGCAACCTTAAGCAAAAAGGCACTGTCCACCCCACCTGAATAAGCCACAACTACCTTCTCCATATCGCGGAGAATGCCTTTAAGTATTTCAAGTTTATCTGCTGTAGTCATCATCTTCGAATTGAAAAGGTAAAGTTAATCATTAGAAAGGAAAAAAAGATGTGTATATATTAATTTAACGTCTTTATTCAGGAATGGCCGCTTACTTGTAATATTCATTGTACAGGATGGCTGGATTTTGAATTAATCGGGTTAAATTAGTCCCGGTAATTATAACTGTACACTATGCAGCAAGTTAATTGGGGAATCATCGGCTGTGGCAGTGTCACCGAATTAAAAAGCGGACCCGCCTTTGGAAAAGTCGACGGATCACAGGTAGTAGCCGTTATGAGGCGCAATGGACAAAAAGCCAGGGACTATGCCTTCAGGCATAAAATAGCAAGGTGGTACGATAACGCCGATTCACTGATTTACGATCCCGATGTCAACGCGGTGTATATAGCCACGCCACCCTCGAGCCATGCCATGTACGCTGTCAAGGCCATGAAGGCCGGAAAACCTGTTTATGTGGAAAAGCCTATGGCTACCACGCATGCCGACTGCGTTGCAATGAACGATGTGGCTGCCCGTACGGGCATGCCCTTGTATGTGGCTTATTACAGGAGGTTCCTTCCTTATTTTCAAAAAGTAAAGGATATTCTCGAACAGGGCGAACTGGGAAGAATACTTTTTGTACAGGTTGACCTGCACCTTCCTCCCAGGGTTGAAGATCTTGATCCCGATAGTCTGCCCTGGAGGGTAAACGCGGGCATTGCCGGAGCGGGTTACTTTTATGACCTGGCCTGCCACCAGATCGATCTTTTCGAATGGTTTTTCGGTTTGGCAAAGAAGGTAGACGGACGATGCTTTAATCGTGCCGGACTCTATAATGCAGAGGATGTGGTTTTCGCGGATATTATCTATGAATCGGGAATTCCTCTTTCGGGTACCTGGTGTTTTGCCACCGAACCTATGATGCAAAAAGATATTATTACCATATACGGGACAAGGGCTTCACTGGAATTTTCAACCTTTGGTTTTTCACCTATCCGGCTGATCCGTCCCGGCATGATTGATGAAAACCTGCCTCCCAATCCTGAAAATATTCAGTACTGGTTTATCAGGAATATGGTAGAGGAGCTCCAGGGAAGGCGCACTAAAACCTGCAACGGAGAGAGCGCCACAAGAACGAATAAAACGATGGATATTATATTGGGAAAAAAATAATGAGAATAGTAGCAGATGACAAGATCCCGTTTCTTAAGGGAGTACTCGAGCCCTTTGCTGACGTGGATTATGTTCCGGGAAATAATATTTCGAATGACATAGTCAGGCATGCAGATGCTATTTTGACCCGCACGCGCACTCTTTGCAATGAAGAACTGCTTAAAGACAGCCGGGTTCAGTTCATTGGTACGGCCACAATAGGGTATGATCATATCGACACAAAATATTGTGAAGATCGCGGGATAGTATGGAAAAATGCACCCGGATGCAATGCCGGTTCAGTGGCGCAATATGTTGCATGTGCATTGGGCTACCTGGCCGGCAGGTATGGGTTTTCGCTGCAAAACCGGGTTTTGGGAGTTGTCGGGGTTGGAAACGTCGGGAACAAAGTAGTGCAGATTGCTGAAATGCTGGGCATGCAGGTTTATCTGTGCGATCCCCCCAGGGTGAGGCAGGAAGGCGCCTGCGGTTTTATTTCAATGGATGGCATACTCAGGGAATGCGACATTATTTCTTTTCATGTTCCCCTTAACCATGAGGGTGAAGATAAAACCTGGCATATGCTTGATGAGGGTATGATCCGGAGGATGAAGCCCGAAACGGTTATCATCAATACATCCCGGGGAGAAGTTGCCGATGGAATTGCGCTGAAAAGAGCGCTGGAACGGAATAAATTGGCCGGTGCCGTACTCGATGTCTGGGAAAATGAACCTGGTATCGACCTTGACTTGCTGTCACAATGCGCCATCGGCACGCCTCATATTGCAGGATATTCCGCAGACGGCAAGGCGAAGGGGACCAGCATGATCGTTCGCGAGCTGAGCCGCTTTTTTGACCTGGGCCTGGAAGGCTGGGAGCCGCTTGAGACTGATGAGCCGGCCAACAAGCTGATAACGGTTGACTGCCTCGACCGGGATGATGATGTAATACTTTCAGAGGCCTTCAGGGCTACATACCGCATTGAGGAAGACGATCAGCGACTTAGGCTGGCACCCCGGGATTTTGAAAGTCAACGAGGCAATTATCCTGTCAGACGTGAATTCAAAGCATACTCACTTGATTTGGTGAATGGCTGGGAAAAGATAAAAAGGAACTGCAGAAAACTAGGCTTTAAGGTAATTTAGAAACCAAAAAACTTACAATATGAATTCATTAGCGGATATTGGCCTGATCGGATTGGCTGTAATGGGTGAAAACCTTGTACTCAACATGGAAAGCAAAGGTTTTACCGTTGCTATATTCAACCGGTCTGTTGAAAAAGTGGATGCATTCATGCAGGGACGCGGAAAAGGTAAAAAATTTATCGGCACCAAAAGCATTGAACAATTCGTTCGTTCGGTAAAAAGGCCCCGGAAGCTCATGATGCTTGTAAAAGCCGGACAACCGGTGGATGATCTGATGGAGCAGATGATTCCGTTTATGGAAGCAGGGGATATTATGATAGACGGCGGCAATTCTTATTTTCCGGATACGATCCGGCGGACAAAATATGCTGAAGAAAAAGGATTTCTCTTTATTGGAACCGGGGTTTCAGGCGGAGAAGATGGTGCATTGAAAGGACCTTCGATTATGCCCGGCGGATCGAATAAGGCTTGGGAAGAAGTAAAACCCATTTTCCAGGCTATTGCAGCAAAGGTTGCTGATGGAACACCCTGTTGTGATTGGGTTGGAGAGGATGGTGCAGGCCATTTTGTAAAGATGGTACATAATGGTATCGAATATGGAGATATGCAGCTGATCAGCGAATGTTATCATATTTTGCGGGATATATGCGGCATGACCAGTGAGGAAATGCATGATGTTTTTGCAGCCTGGAACAAGGGCGACCTGGATAGCTACCTGATTGAGATCACCCGTGATATCCTGGGGTATAAGGACAGTCACGGGGATTATCTCGTCGAAAAAATTCTGGATGCCGCCGGACAGAAAGGTACCGGAAAATGGACAGGCATAGAAGCCCTTGAACTGGGTGTGCCGCTTACACTGATTGTTGAAGCTGTATTTGCCCGTTCATTATCAGCCATTAAGGACGAACGGATGAAAGCATCCCGGATACTTGCAAGGAAATCCCATCCGTTTGCAGGAGATCGCAACGCTTTTGTGAATGATCTTGGAAACGCGTTATTTGGGGCAAAGATTGTATCGTATGCACAGGGATACACCCTCATGCATGCTGCGGCAAAAGAGTATAGCTGGAATCTTAACTATGGCGGAATTGCACTGATGTGGCGTGGCGGGTGCATTATCCGCTCAGCTTTTCTGAGTAAGATAAGCGATGCATATGCACAGGACCCGGCATTGCATAACCTGCTCATGGTACCGTATTTCACCAATAAAATAATGCTGGCCCAGGAGGGATGGAGGAGGGTAGTATCTGCAGCGGTGCTGGACGGAATACCCGTACCGGCTCTTTCATCAGCCCTCGCATATTTTGACGGATACAGGTGTGCCCGTTTGCCGGCCAATTTACTACAGGCCCAGCGTGATTTTTTCGGCGCTCATACGTATGAACGCATTGACAGGCCCCGGGGTATGTTCTTTCATACAAACTGGACCGGACGGGGAGGGGATACGGCCTCTTCTACGTATAATGCCTGACAATTTTTAAAAGGGAAAGTCTTTTTTTCGTATCTTTGTGGTTTAGTTGAATGTTGATTGTTGATGGTTGATAGTTTAGGGGCTTATAGGCTTATAGGCTGAAGGCTGAAGGCTGAAGGATGTAGAGACTGCAAAACTGCAAAACTTTCAAAGCACATTAGTTCATTGATAATTCTGGGGCTGTTCTGGCTTTGACAGCAAGACAATTGGTAAGCCAGCATGCCGGGCTACGCATAGCATCCCGTTAACTGCAGTGCAAACTATCAAATGGCGAAGCAAATTACGCGCTCGCTGCCTAATCGAAGTTTAGTAGATTAAGCAATATTCAGGTACCAGGTATCTGAACGGGCTGTTCCTCCATTGCCCTGCCGTACGGCGGTGGATCAAGGGACACATCAAAGGTAAGGCTGGTCTGGTAGTCACCCCTGCAACCAGATGAGATTAAAAGGGGATAAGATACAGGTAGGCCGTCCGGTGCCAGCCTGTATTCGAAAACCAACATCGGACTAAGCATGTAGAAACCTTATGGGTTGCTTGTTTGGACCCGGGTTCGACTCCCGGCAGCTCCACAAAGAGTACCCGACCCACCAGTCGGGTATTTTCTTTTTACCCTCGTAACTCACACAATTTCAATTACTAAAGAGGACATTCAGGGATAGACGCCCGCCAGTCTAAAGCCGAAAGTGTGCAGAAAAAAGTAGACAATTCTTAACCCCTACTTTTATTTACCCCAAAAGGGTTGAGAATTTTCTAATCGAATCTCGCCAAATCCGCTACTTGACTTGCTTTCAGAAGTATTCATTTTTGAACCTTTTCACTATGAAAAGCAACCGCAAGTCACATTTTGGTTAAGGTGTCCAGAAATTCATTCCCCAGGGCAATGCAACCGCAAGATTAGTAAAGAATAATCTGGAATGATATTGATAATGTAATAATTTACCTGTATATTTGCTCATGATGCGGGAAAATATACAGATAAATAGAATTATCAGGAACCTGCTCCCATCTGTTGGGGAGCGGATATTGGTGCTTCTTACAGGAGCCCGCCAGACAGGAAAAACGACGCTGCTGAAGTTATCCTATCCCTCCCTGACTTATTTTAACCTTGATGCCATTGAATATCGTGAGCAATTGTCTCGTGTCAGCACTTTCTCATGGGGAAGAGACGTAGGTAACGCGGTTATAGATGAAATACAAAAAGAACCTGAACTTTTCGACAAGATAAAATTTGCTTTTGATGAAAGAGATATTAATTTCTCGGCATTGTCGGGTTCCGCTCAGATACTCCTCTTAAAAAATGTAAAGGAGACTCTTTCCGGAAGAGTTACTATATTTGAGTTGTTCCCATTAATGCTTTGTGAGCTCGTTCACTCAGGAGAGGAGAAAATTCCGCGATTGATAATCGATGAGTTGATCGGATGTAAGGAAGCATCTGATGTTTTTGAAAGTAAACCTGCAGTCTTACTTGGGAGTAAGTGGGATATGTCATTTCAACCTGAGGAATACCTTATCAGGTGGGGAGGAATGCCCGCCTTAATCAATATTATAGATGAGGTTAGGAAACGCGCATGGCTGCGTGATTATTTAGCAACATATCTTGAACGTGATCTGCGTGATCTTGCCAGAATGAATGATCTAATGCCTTTCAGGAAATTTCAGCAACTTGCTGCACTCCGTTCTTCGAATCTTTTATCTTATTCAGAACTGGCGAGAGATTCCGGTATCGGAACTGAAACAGCCCGCAGGTATCTTGAATACTTGCGTATATCATACCAGGCGGTTCTGGTGCCTCCTTATCATAAGAACCTGACAAGTAGTTTGATCAAGACCCCGAAACTATATTGGCTCGATAACGGTTTGTTACGGCAACTTTCCGGTCTGGGGTTTGATGTGCAGAACGGTCAGCTATATGAAAATTACGTTGCTTCAGAAATGATAAAATACTTCAGATCCACTCAAAAAATGGAAGCTCTCAGTTTTTATCGCACACGCTCCGGTATGGAGGTTGACTTTTGCCTTGAAACCGAAGGAGGGCTGATAGGCATAGAAGTGAAAAACAGGCAGACTGTTGACAGGAGTGATTGTTCCTCACTGAAACGGTTACAAGAGGCTTCTCATAAAAACTGGTTGTGCGGATTGGTGGTTTATCGTGGCAATCAGATCATTAAACTTGATGAAAAACTGTGGGCGGTTCCTTCATGCAGGCTTTTTTCATGATATTCGTCATGATTTAATTTTGAATTACTTCAGGTGAATTTTAGTTTCAATTTAATTTCTGATCCCCCGGCAACACGATATTTCGTAATACCTTTATCTGTTTTTTCAATTACAGGCAGTGATACTTTTTCCCTGCTGTCAAGCCACAGCTCCACTTCAGTTTTTAGAGGCACTTCAAGAGAAAGTGTGCGAGCACCCTTCAGTCCTTCTGATTTAAAACCTATTGCTCCATCCTGTACTTGAATATCAATATCAACGAGGCTAAGATCTGAAGGTTGTGGCCATACCCTGTAATTCTTTCCACCGGGTGTTAAAGGTTTAGCACCTGCCAGTCCCTGGTATAGCAAAACGATGGGAGCTACAGCGCAGTGACTCCACTGGCCTCCGCTATCGTGCAAAGTATTCCAGTCTTCCTGCAAGGTATTATTTTCCCAGACGGATGGCATTTTCCCCCACCTGTTTCTCAGATCGTACATCAGGGTTTCCAGTTCTCCATTCTCTGCCAGGGCCCAATAGCGCCAAACCGCATTGCAAGGGTAAGAAATTCCCAGGCTGGAAGGTTGAGATTTAAGGATATCCAATGATTTTTTTTCATCATTGCCGGGGCATTGATGAAACAGAAGCGCGTTTGCCAGGGCCCTGTCGCTGTAACGAACCTCTTTTTCTTCAGTCATCCATGGCTTATTATCAATGAACACTTTGTTATCGCTGTCCCAGTATTTTTTTATACAATTCTCAAGTATGGTACCCGAAAATTCTTTCGCCCGCTTTGCCATATTCTCATCCCCAAAAAGTCTGCATAGTTCATAAAGTGAGTATCCTGTCATTGCCGATACGTAAAGATTAAACGAAAGCTGTTTGTGCCTTTGCTGTTTAAATGCAATATGATCTATCCAGACACAGGGTGCGCCGATATTTTCAACCTTCAGAAGACCATCCTTTTCATCGACCAGGGTCATGAGATACTGATAAAATTTCAGGATACGGGGATAGGCTTCCTTGAGGGGTGTCCTATCGCCGGTATACAGATAATACGTATAGGTATCCATGCAGAATTGAACGCCATGATCGACAATCGGTCCCCAGTCGCCCCAGAACATCTGGCGTTGGGGAATCCGGGCAAGACGGTCATAGGCCGGCCAGGAATCGAGGAAATAGCCGTCAGCAGTTATTCCCTGGCTGAAGGTTGTCAGGTAGCGGGCAGGTAATCGGGTTTCGCCGAATGCCTGGTAGACAGGATGCAGCTGGTGACCACCATCTCCGCTGTATTGCTGCCTTTCACGCGCCATCCCATCCACAATGATATCCTGGGCAGAGTTGTAAAGTGTGTTAACAGAAGCATCCATAACTTTTTGTATGACTTTATCGGAAACAACGATTTTCGGTGTCAGCTTATAGTCGAATTGTCTTCTCAGGAGACCTACATTTGAAACTGTAATCGGCCGGCTGAAGTTGTGAATATGAAGCTGCACCCAGCGCAGACTTTCATAGTCAAATGGAGAGAAAGTATTGAACCCTTCCCTGCAGATAAAACGGGACCATGAATTAAAGTGTGTATTAATAAGCACGTCGCCACCGGGCTTGTGTGCCTCATGAACCAAAAGTTCAATAACCGTTCCTTCCGGGGCATTGATAGTAAAGTATGGCCATCCGACCGACTGCTCGCTGAATTCAAAAGTCAGCAAGGCAGCTTTGTTACCGTTGGGATAAACAGTTAATGTATTATTTGCATAGCCGGGCAAGGGCAACATGGGTGCTGCATCAAAAGAATCCGGCACCTTCATGTCGAAGTAGCTTTCTGAAGGCAGCTTCCAGTCCACCCCAAAAGCCTCTGTTAATTGCTTAACCAAGACATTGTTCTCCCTCATTAATGGGATGGACCTTTCCCGAAGCTGCGACTCAACATTACCCGATATATCAAGCTGGTAATTTGAATTACGATTGGAGGCGGATGATTTACCGGCCAAACCATCCAGCTCAGCAGCGGGGATCCATTCGTTGTTTTCGGTGAAGTCTGTCGTATTCCATCCGTATGGAAAAATGCGGGCATCAAAATTCTCCTGTAATGCTCTCAGGAACCAGCGCTTATACTGACCGGGGTTCCAGCTCCTGGCTAAAAATGATTTCCATTTACTGTCTGTAATAATATCTTTACCATCGACGGTAAGCTTCATCAAAAATCCGGGCATACCAAGGGGACTTGTGCCATCTCCTGTACCATAAAAAAGCACCTGGCAGCCGATCACATTTTTGCCCGGTACCAGGTAGTTGCTGATATCCACGGGGTCTGCTTCCTGCCATCTTGGATCAAAAGGAGCCGGTCCCCATTGAACCCTTTGGCCATTTACAAAGAGCTGGTAACGGCTATCGGCTACGATCCAACCTTTTGCACTTACTAAATCCTTGTCAATATTAATCTCCTTTCGAAACAAAATAAACGTATTTTGAAGGGTTCTTTCCGAGGGATACCATATCCATTTTGCAGGTGTCAGGTCCAAATCTGCAGCTGAAAGCTGAAGGGAAATTGCGAGCTGGAACAGCAATAAAAATGGTAATTTTAACTTTTTCATTTGTAAATGTTTTTCAGGTCAGATATTAACTGCATTAATAGATTCTAATACAACATATCGAAATCCATGTTAAAATATGAACGAAAAGCAACAATCTCCATAAGTATAAAATGTTCAAAGGCTTTTAAGATATGAAACTTTTTAGTATCACACTCCTTAAATAGACGCTATTTTCGGAATATCTAGCAGATTTCGAAAACCATAGCCGAATGGGTAATCCAGCCATTTTCAGAGTTATACTGTGCCCATAGGACTCTGACACACCAGTCAGTGTCTTTTTTTTGCCTAGATTTGAGGAGACAATAAACAAAACGCTAATACTTTGCCTATATGAAAAAAGCAAGAAAAGTCATTATTATTACCCTTATTGCATTGTTGACTTTTGATGCGACTGCCCAACAGGGCGTTGACCCGATTATTGACAATGATACCCTTATTCTTAAATTGGATTTGACCAGGGGAGGCGCAATTTCCTACCTCTCTTTATCTGGTTCTACCAGGAGTATTGTCAATATTGCTGATGAAGGGAGATACATACAACAATCCTATTACGCAGGAAAGAGTCTCGATCGTAGAGCGGAAGGCCAGTCGCCAAGCTGGTCACCCTGGAGCTGGAATCCGATCCAGGTTGGCGATTCATACCGCAACAGAGCTGAAATTCTGGATTTTAAAAAGAACGGCGATACACTTTATGTAAAATGCATTCCTATGCTGTGGGATATGAATAACAGGCCTGCTGAAGCTGAAATGGAACAATGGACAATACTTAAAGGGAACGTACTTACAGTCAGGAACAGATTGACTTGTCACCGCACTGATACAATTTATCAGGAAGGCATTCTGAACGATCAGGAATTGCCTGCCGTGTATCCAATTTCGGCATTAAAAAACCTGTATTCCTATTTTGGAGATCAGCCATTTACGGGTGCTTCATTAAGCAATCCCGCTACAGTAAATCTGTCAAGCGGATTTTGGGGAACCTATGTGAACAATTCGGTTACAGAGAATTGGATGGCTTATGTTGACGATACCCTGTGGGGCATTGGCGTGTACAATCCGATTTGCTCCAACTTCCTGGCCGGAATGGCAGGAGAGCCGGGAGGTGAAGCAATAAGTAACTCAACCTCATATATTGCCCCTGTAAAAAAAGAAATACTGAACAAAAATTCAGTCTATGAATACGAATATTACCTGGTTGTCGGAACCATTGATGAAATCCGAGCAAAAATCTACCAGATCCATTCTTCCAATCCTTTAATTGAATCCATTACGGTTAAAAGCGAGGGAGAGGTGGAAACCCTCAACGGCCCAGGTAACACTTTGCAAATGCTGGTATCTGTATTGCCATCGGTAGCTAAAAATGACGTGGACTGGTCGGTTGACCTTCCTGAAGTGGCTTCAATTGACGATAAAGGAGTTCTTACAGCAGTAGATACAGGCACTGTAACGGTTACAGCAACTGCAAAAGACGGAACGGGGATTACAGGATCCAAGACAATTACTATCACAAATATTGATATCGAAAAAAAAAACTCCTGGGAATTTAGCAGTACCCTTGAAGGTTGGACCAGCGTCCATTCCGGCACGGTTACTTTGTCAGATGGCAATATGGTGTTCAACATTACCGGTTCTGATCCCTATGTGGAAGGTCCGGCTTTCAGTGCTGAATGGAAACCAGATGAACTCAAATATCTCTGGTTAAGGTTAAAAAATCAAACCACAGACAACAGTGGAGCCATTTATATATTCCCTAGTGCCGGAGGTTTTTTTGCAGTTACATTTCCATTAACTCCAAATGATACCGAATTTCGCGATATTTTTGTAGATCTGACAAGTAATCCGCAGTGGGTTAATGATTTGAAACTGTCATATTTCAGATTGGACCCTTCAAATAATGCAACAAATGGAAAAGTCTACGTTGATTTTATCAGGTTTATTGAAAATATAACTACAGGTGTAATTGATGATAATACATTTAATGTCAATGAAGTAGGTTTAGTTTATCCTAACCCAACTACCAATATTTTGTTCTTTAGTAAAAATGTCGAAAAGTTTACTATTTCAGTCTTTGATGAAAACGGTAAAATTTATCTTAACAATCAAATTTTTGATAATAAAATAAGTGTAAGCAACCTACCGCGTGGTAAGTATATCATCAAATTAATTGACAAATCCGGAATGACAGTTAAGAAATTTGTTAAACAATAATTATTCTGTTCGTTTTTATTTTTCTTATAACTATTCAATCTCAAATCCTTCAAACTTTATTACATAGGCATATTTACAGGAACGCTGGAAGGGATAAAGTGCCGGAAATTCAATAGAAATTATATTATTTTCAACAGTGTAAACCAACGGTTTATCAAATCCGAGCAAGCTGACTTTTGCTTCTTTCGATTTTCCTGCAAAAACCGGTAAAGTAAGTGTTACCTTTTCCTCAGGCCAGTCCATCACAATTGCATACAGGGTTTTTCCTTTTATAGTGTACCGGATATCTCTGGAGGTAAATTCCTGCACCATTTCTGAAGTGGACCTGGTGGGACCTTCACCATAGTTTTTAAATGGCCTTGTGCCATAAATGGCTTCTCCGTTTACCTGAAGCCATGCACCCATTTCCAGTAGCCTGTTTTGTTCTTCAATCGGGATCCGGCCATCGGCAAGGGGTGAGATATTTAACAGCAACGTGCCATTCTTGCTGACAATGTCGATTAACGCATGAATCAACTGTTCAGCGGTCTTATACTTTCCATCGGAAGAGTAAGACCATGTTTCCGACATGCTCATATCGGTCTGCCAGAAGGGATAGTGCACTGAATCCATTTTGCTGGCTTCAAGATCCAGAACAGCAGTTCCCTCCGGAAATGAATTCCATTTGTAGTTCAATACAACACCTGGTTTTTTCCATACTTCCCCCTGGTTATAATAGTGTGCCGCAATTGTCTGGCAGAATTCCCTGAACTGTGGCTTATAAGTTCCTGCATCAAACCAGAGCAGGTCTGGCTGGTATTTATTGACCAGTTCCACTGTGCGGTAAAGCGTTTCCTCGATAAATAGCCCATCTTCCAGCTTTGGATTCGTAAACGGTTTCCAGTATAAGCCCCAGTATTCAGAATTATCCGCGTCATTTTTCCCATTATGCAGATAGTATTGTTCATCCTGATGAAACACACGATGCGAAGAGACTCCGAACTTCAGACCGTTTGCCAGGGTTGCCTTCCGTATTTCTCCAACCACATCACGTTTGGGACCCCTTGTAACTGAATTCCAATCCGTAAGAGAACAATCGTACATGGGAAAGAGGTCATGAAATTCTGCAACAGGCACTACATATTTAGCACCGGCTTTTTTAAAAAGTGCAACCCAGTCGTTTGCATTGAAATATTCGGCTTTAAATAGCGGGATAAGGTCTTTGTACCCGAATTTATCTGTTGGCCCGTAATATTTCAGGTGATGGGATCGGGTAGCTGCGTAGGGATGGGTTCTCAAAAAATCAGGTAAATCTTCCTTTTCGCGGTACATCCAGTACCCGTACCAGCAATCGTTAATAGCGGGAACCGAAAAAATCCCCCAGTGAATAAAAATCCCAAACTTGGCATCCTGGTACCATTGGGGTATTTCATATTGCTCCAGCGATTTGAAGTCAGCTTTAAACCTGCCTGCCAGGTTGGGCTTTTCGGCTTTCTCCAGTTTCTGGCGCAATGAAGATTCAAATTTCATTACAGCAGAAATACTATCGTTATTGTTTTTCTGCCCAGTAATAAGCAATGGGATGATCCATAATGAAACCAGGATGACAGGTTTTTTCATGCTGATATAATTAAAACGGTTTTCTGCGCACGATCCTGAAAACGAAAGCATAATCACACGGCTTTGTTTGCGGAGTCTCAATACTCAGACCATCCCTGGTCATCTCCCACTTCAGCTCTTTACCGTCCCCGAGCATTGTAATAGAGGCGATTTCGGACGGGTATAAGCCAGCCCAGGTAGCCCCATTGGGGGCCAGGCTCCTGATAAGTACCTTTTCACCAGGCCAGTCGAGAGCGATGGCGTAAAGGTTGTTGTCCTTAATCGTGAAGCGGATATCTTGTGCCGTGTAAAGCATGTCGTTCCTCTCGTTGAATCCAAATTCACGGGTTTTCTCAAGTTGGCTCGGCCCCTCCCCGGCAATAGACCAGCACGTCGTGCCGTATATGGCAACCCCGTTGATCCGGAGCCAGTTTCCCAATCCCAGCAACCGCTCTTTCACCTCATCGGGGATAGAGCCGTCGGGCTTCGGGCCAACGTTGAGCAATAAGTAACCGTTCTTGCTGACACGGTCTACCAGGTTATCGACCAGATTATTAACAGATTTGAATCCCAGCCCCTTCACAAAACCCCATCCTTGTCCGCTGTCGATCGAGGTGTCGGTAATCCAATCGTAGTATGTCAGGTTGGCTTCCTGGCCCAGTTCCAGATCGAGGAGGCCGACGCCCGGAGGCAAGTCATGCGATTTGTAAGTGACCACCACGTCTTTCTTGTTTGCTTCGGCTTTGTTATAATAGTAGGCCAGCACTTCCTGTTTGTAGGTATCTGTGACCAACCTCAGGCCGAAGTCGAACCAGATGAAATCCGGGTCATATTTGTCAATGACTTCGATAATCTTGCCCTCCCATTGGTCCAAAAAAGCTTTGGTGGGCAAAGCGCCTTTCTCATGGATGGGGCCATAAAGGCCCGAATATCGCGGATCACCGCAGTCGTAACGCTTGTCCCAGGTTGGAAAGTAGAACCAGTTCTCAGCATGATGGAAGGCGGTGACGAATTTCATATCACGTTTCTTGATCGCCCTGGCAAGTTCGCCCACCACGTCCCGCCTTGGGCCCATCCTGGCAGCGTTCCACTCCGAGTACCTGGTATCCCACATGGAAAATCCGTCGTGATGCTCTGCTACGGGTCCTGCAAAGCGAGCGCCGGCCTTCTGAAATAGTTCTGCCCATTCATCGGCGTTGAACTTCTCGCCAGTAAACATAGGAATAAAATCTTTATAGCCGAATTTCTCAAGCGGACCGTAGGTGGCCTCGTGGTATTTTCGTGCATCTGAACTCGAGTCTGAGTAGACATTGTTGGCATACCAGGTGGCGTTCGGACCCTGGGCAGGAACGGCATATACTCCCCAATGCGTGTAGATGCCAAACTTGCCATCTTTGAGCCATTGTGGACTACTATGGTTCTTCAGGGAATTCCAGGTTGGCAGGTATATAGTTTGGGCATTTATATGAGCCGGCATCAATATTGCCACTTGTAACAACAATAATAAAAAAAACGCAACGAATAACACTTTTGTTTTCATAATAGGGGGGATGTTTTTATTATGTGCTTTAAGAAAGAAAATTGAAGATAGTAATATTCACTTTATGAAAAAAGTGAACTTTCTTTCAGACGGATAGCCATAATAACATCCTATTTAAAATCAGACTTGTAAATGTGCTTTTATATAGCTCCAGTTAACAATTTGCCTTGTTATTTGTTTACCTATAACGCTCTCATGCGTGAAAACACAATATGAAACAAAAAGCAATCATTTTAAGTTTTTTTGTTGCACTGACCTTTTTCTCAACTAAATTGTTTGGTCAACAGGAAGAAGTGAAAACCGACGAACAAATCGAACAAATCGAAAGACAAAAGGTAGAGGATGCAACAAAAATTGAAGGACTGAAATACGACAATGAAGCGGCAAAGGAAGTGGCAAAAGACGCACAGAAGTCAGAACGCGATGCAGTCGATGCATCCAAGCAATCCAAAAGCGCGTTGAAGGCTGAAAAGAAGGCACAAAAATCACGCAAAAAAGCTGACGCACAAATCAAAAAAGCTGAAAGGGCAAAAAGTAAATCAGACCAAAATTAGTTTTCCCGTTCTTCTTTAAGGATTTGCTCCCCATGCCTTATTTGGATGGTCGCTCATGACCAGTTTAAGTGTACCACCCTGAATTATATCGGAATGACTGATAAATGGCTCTTGAATATCCCTGCCGTTTAATGCTGCCGATTGAATATACTTGTTTTTTTCGGAGCAGTTTTTTGCAATCACGGTGAATGTTCTGTCATTGGGCAACTGTATCCGGACGGAATTGAAAACCGGGCTGCCAATAGCATACATTCCATTACCAGGGGTAACCGGGAAGAATCCCATTGCCGAAAATACATACCACGAACACAGTGCACCACCATCTTCATCGCCGGGAATTCCCAACGGTCGATCGTCGAACCACAAATCCATGATTTCACGGATTCTTCGTTGTGTTTTCCAGGGCTGTCCTGCATAATTATACAGATACGGAATATGAAATGATGGTTCGTTCCCGGCTACAAACATTCCGTTTAAACCGGTTGCATCAGGAAATTGGCCCATAAACTGCCATTTTGAAATTGCAGGTTCATTAAACAGGGCATCAAGCCGTTTAATGAAAGCATCCTTCCCTCCCAGGAGATTTATCAGGTCCGGAATATCCTGCTGAACACTGAAGTTCCAGGTCCATGCATTGTTCTCGGCATAGTACATCCGGCTTCCAACCCCTCCTGACAGTTGAGGATCAAATGGTTCAACCCATTTTCCATTAGCCATTTTAGGGGCAAAAAAACCGGTTTCAGGATTAAAAACATTTCGATAATTCTTCGATCGCTTCAGGAAATATTCATAATCGTCATTCTTACCAAGCGCTTTTGCCAGCTGGGCCAGGCACCAGTCGTCATAACTGTGTTCCAGGGTAAGAGCCACGGCCTGGCGCTTTTCAAAACTATCGACCATCTTTACCGTCTCTGTACTATCTTCGGGAAGCGCCGGAAACCAGCCATTTGCCAGGTAAAAACTATCAAGCGGGCATTGTGGTCCGGTTCTCCACGGCAGCATAGTGGCCTGCATTGCATTCTTTTTCAATCCTTCATAGGCTTTTTCGACATTAAAACCGGTAACCCCTTTTTGCCAGGTATCCCAGACTAGCGCCGCGGAATGGAACCCGATCATGGCAGGAAAATCTCCATAAATCTGAGGAAATCCGGGCATCCAGCCGCTTTGGTCATACATACGGGTGTACGATTCAACCATATCTGCCTGTTGGTCCGGGTTAAGGATCAGCATCAGCGGGTGAAGACTGCGATATGTATCCCAAAGCCAGTCATCAACATAAAAAGGCCGGTTTTCATCCTCGTGGACCTTCCCATCGTAACTGCTGTAATATCGTCCATATTCCGAAATATTGACCATCCGCTCATGGGCGCGGTAAAGCGAGGTGTAAAAGATCCGTTTTTGACGTTCAGTTCCTCCTTCGACTTTAATTCTTCCCAGGTCCTTTGCCCAAATCCGGGAACCTTCATTTTTTATCGATTCAAAGTTTTTATGGTTCGTTTCTTTTTGAAGGTTTATCATAGCCTGTTGCTCATCTATAAAAGAGATCCCTATGCGAACCTCAACCGGTTTCTCAGGAGCTAAAAAAGTCACGAACAGTCCGATTGAATTTCCCTCAATTTCTTTTTGAGGCATTAGTTTTTCAGATTTGAATGAGCCTGTTTGGTCAAAGGGTTGGCTGAATTCGGCATGGAAATATTGCCGGGTATTCTCAAACTCCTCCCAGCCATCAATGACATGGTTTCCAGTTACAATAAAGAAGGCTTTCTGACCCGAACGGAGGATAATATTGCACGAATCCTGGCTATTGTAATCAAAACGGTAAATTACCGCCCGTTCGGTTGTAGTCCAATCGGCCTCAATATTTGAATCTTCAAGATAAACTTTGTGGTACCAGGGGTGTACTTCTTCCCGGTTGTGGTCGTACAAGGCGGCATACTCGTCTCGGTCGGTTATGATTTTCCCCCTTGTGGGCATCAACTCGGTAACATGCATCAGTCGATAGGCAGGCATATTCATGGCAAATCCGAAAATCCGGTCACTCAAATACCGGTCATTCAGCCCGGGCTTGGTGGCGGGAAACACACGTACCATGCTGTGGGGGCGATGTACGGTGGGATTTTTAGTCGTCAGCAGGGTTGCTATCCCGCCAATGTTGGGATCGACGTACCGGGTAATATCTTCACTATTGCAGGAAGATGCAATAATGATCAGCATAAGGAAAATCTTTATGAAGTTTTGCATAATAATTAGAAATCATGAATTGTATCAGGGTAAGCCATACTCATGTAATAAACTTATGAAAAAAGTTTGAATATTTTCCATTAGTTTATGAGATGAGAAAAAAGTGACGAGTGAGCTGACGGGGGCAGGGGGGTTAGTCACTTAAATAACTTCCTAAAATCTTCATAAAGAAGTTATGTGAAACCGGTTTGGAGATGTAATTGTCGAAACCGGCCTGAAATGCATTTTCACGGTTTTCTGACATGGCAAATGCCGTTTGGGCGATGACCGGCAACCGGGGTCTCATTTTTTTTATAAGACGGGTGGCAGTATATCCATCCATTTCAGGCATTTTAATATCCATCAGCACCAGCGAAATTTCAGGATGACGTTTGACAAACTCAACCGCTTCTTTTCCGTCCCAGGCATGTAATATCTGCACATGGGTCTGGTTAAGTATCTCTTCTATATAGGAATAATTATACATTTCATCTTCTGCCACCAGGATGGTATGGTGATCCCAGTGGTTGCCGGTTATCTCATCCTGTATGACTTCTTCAGTGGTTGACGGGGCAACGCAACGGATATATGGAATTGTAAACGAAAACGTAGAACCCTTCATGGGTTCCGATTCAACCGACAGGGTTCCTCCAAGTTTTTCAATCAGCGCTTTGGAAATCGTAAGTCCCAATCCATTTCCACCATAACTGCGGGTGGATCCTGTTTCAACCTGTCGAAACGGTTTAAAAATAAAGGAACGGTCATCCTCCGATATACCAATCCCGGTATCCGTCACCGAAAATCTTATTTCATCTTCTTCTATAGCATAGCCAAACTGGATTCTTCCCTCAGAAGTGAATTTTATTGCATTATTCAGAAGATTACACATAATTTGTTTCAGGCGGTTTTCGTCTGTCAGCGTGAAAAAATCATTCCTGTAATCTTCAAGAAGCATTAATTTCAGATCCTTCAGCTCGGTCTGCTTTGAATAAAGCTGGTATAATTCCCTCATGACCTTACTGATATTGATTGTGTCGGGCGAAACAGAGATCTGCCCGGCTTCAATCTTTGATATTTCAAGGATATCGTTTATAATATTCAACAACTGTTGCCCGCTCGATTCAATAATTTCAACATATTCATCCGTCTTCTCCCGGCTGTCGAAAACATCGCGGAGCAATCCCGAAAAGCCCAGGATGGCGTTCAGTGGCGTACGGATCTCATGGCTCATATTGGCAAGAAAAGCGGATTTAAGCCTGTCCGATTCTTCAGCCTTATCCTTGGAAATTGTCAACTCGTCGTTCATTTTCTGAATGCGGTTGAAGCTTTCAGTAAGTTCTTCATTAAGAGCAAGATATTCGCCGTTCAGCATATGGTATTCTGTATTTTGCGTGATCAGATGCTGTTCGCTTTCCTTCAGATCAAATTCTATTTGTTTACGGATGGTTATATCGTGCCTGAGGCCCACCAATCCTGAAATTGTACCTTTCTCATTATAGATCGGGATTTTGGTTGTCAGAAGCCAGCGATGTATTCCCCGGGCATCAACAAACTCTTCTTCCTTGTTCAGGATAGGGTAGCCGGTTTGGACGACAGACAGGTCCTGTGCATATCCCCGGTTTCCATTTTCATCTGTAAAAATATCCAGTTCCGTTTTTCCGATAATCTGCGATTCGTTTGTGTATCCCATAAACTCGATGCTCGATTTATTGGCAACAATAATCCGGCAGTCCCTGTCTTTAACATAAATAAAATCAGGTATATTATCGATGAGCGTGCGCAGCAGGATGCGTTCAAATTGGATCGCCGCCTCAGCCTGCCTTTTCTGGCTTCTTGATTCAGCCTCACGCAATTCCCGCTTAAAGGCAGGCACCAGCCTGTTGAGGTTATTTTTCATAATATAATCACTGGCCCCTGCTTTCATCGCATCCACAGCAGTTTCCTCGCCAATGGTACCTGAAATAAGTATAAAAGGGATATCCTTTCCAGAATTCTTTAATATCTCCAGGGCTTCAAGTCCTGTAAATTGCGGTAAAGAATAATCAGAAATTATGCATTCCCAATTTTTAGTATCCAGGGCTTTTGTCAATGATTCCCGCGATTCAATCCTTTCATAGACAATATTGAACCCTCCACGAACCAACGCATCAGTTTCGAGAATTGTATCGTCCTCATTATCTTCGATAATAAGGACCCGAATCGGAACACTCATTATTTTCCGTTTTATATTGGTAACTCATTGAGGACTAGCCAATAAATCCCCAATTGTTTAATTGCTTGTGAGAATTGTTCAAAATCAACCGGCTTCCGGATATAACTGTTTGCTCCCAATTGGTAGCTTTTTATGATGTCTGTTTCTTCTCTCGAAGAGGTCAGGATCACAACGGGCAAAAACCTGGTTTCTTCAGTTGACCTGATTTTTTGCAGTACCTCCAGCCCATCAACCTTGGGTAATTTCAGATCAAGCAAAATGAGCTGGGGAAGTCTTTTTATTTCACGGTCCTTGAATTTTCCGGTAACGAACAGGAGATCGAGCGCTTCCTCGCCATCCCTAGCAACAACGATTTCGTTCAGGATTTTATTGTCCCGGAAGGCCATTAAAGTCAGCAGCTCATCATCCGGATTATCCTCAACCAATAATATGTTTCTTTCAATATTTTTCATAGTAATCACTATAGTGTAAAGTAGAATACAGCACCCTGGTTCACCTCGGCTTCAGCCCAGATTGTGCCATGATGCCTCCTGATAATACGCTTCACGGTAGCCAGGCCAATTCCTGAACCTTCAAATTCTGCCGGGCTGTGCAACCGTTGAAAAGCTCCGAACAGCTTATTCACATAACGCATGTCGAAGCCTGCCCCGTTATCGCGGATAAAGAATACTGTTTTGTTTTCTTGTTTTAAAGAGGAAAACTCAATTTTTCCTTCCGGTTTGTTCTTTGTATACTTCCAGGCATTGCTGAGCAGGTTTTGCAGGGCAATTTGCATTAAACTCCGGTCAGCGTTGGCCACCAACCCGGGGTCAATAGCAAAATTCACCATTCGGTCTGGTGCAGATGCTTTGAATTCAGAAGCGATTGATTCTGCCAGCGCAGTAAGATCAGTTGTTGTCCTGTTCAATTCAATCCTCGTGAGCCTGGCAAGTTTCAGCAGGTCATCAATCAGCTGGCCCATTTTCTGACTGGCAATCATAACCCGTGAAAAGTAATCTCTTCCCTGGTCATCCATCAGGTGGCCATAATCCTTTAGGATTTTATTGCTGAAGCCATCTATGCTCCGTAAGGGCGCTCTCAGGTCGTGAGAAACGGAATATGAAAATGATTCCAGTTCCTTGATGCTTTCTTCCAGTTCCCAGGTTCTCTTTATAACCCTTGATTCAAGCTCCTTGTTCATATCGTGCACATCCTGGTAAAGCTTCTCAAGTTCAGCAGTGCGATCCCGCACGATTTGTTCAAGATTCTCATTGAGCTTTTTAATTACTTCCCTCGATTCTACCTGCTTTGTAATATCCCGGATGGCAGCTATCACGTTCAGCCCATCTACCTCCGAAATCCGCAAAGGGCTCAGGCTGATCTCAACGGGAAATTCAATGCCATCTTTACGTCTTCCGTATAGTTCCATTCCCACTCCCATACCCCTGACCTTGGGATTTTCAACATACCCTTCCCTGTGATGGATGTGATGGTGGTGAAATCGTTCCGGGATCAGAAATTCGACTTTTTTACCGATGATCTCGTTGCGGGGATATCCAAATAATTTTTCAGTCTGGGCATTGATTATAATAATTGTACCATCCGAATTGGTGATCAGCATGGCATCAGGTGCGGATTCGAGGAGACCCTTGAACCAGGAACCGGACTTATGATGTCCATCCGGTTTCTCATTTTTCACCCTATTCAATAACTTTACAAAAAATTGAGATATCTGACCCATATCCTGTTTTTTAGTCAACACACTTCCCTGCACTAAAAAAGTTTACCGTCATGAATAAATGGAAATAACGAATAAGCCAAATCCTAACCGATCAGGTTTTAGCTGGCTTACTTTAACGAACTTTCAAAAGTATGAAATTATGATAATTATATTGCCTGTAACAATTTTAATTTATTCTAAATAAAAATTATTTTTATTATAAAAATTTCCAATTAACTGTATTGACCGGATTTTTCAAGTACCGGCAATTTTCAATTCATGAATTGTTTTATGTGGGTCGGGGGAATTAAAAACTGTGGTTCCGGCTACAAGGATATCAGCGCCGGCCCCGAATAAAAGGGCTGCATTGTTCAAATCAACACCCCCGTCTACTTCAATCAGGGCATTTGATCCGGATGACACAATAAGGTTCTTTGTTTTTCGGATCTTTTCGTACGAGGTCTCAATAAATTTCTGTCCGCCAAACCCAGGGTTAACAGACATAATGAGGATGAGGTCGGCAAAAGTGATTATTTCCTCGAGGGTAGATACGGGGGTATGCGGGTTTAACGCCACACCGGCTTTCATGCCGAGTTCCCTGATTTCCTGCAATGCCCGGTGAAGGTGTTTACATTCTTCCATATGCACGGTCAGCCAGTCTGCCCCGGATTGTCTGAATTTTTCAAAATACCGTTCAGGGTTGACAATCATGAGATGGACATCGAGCGGTTTCTTCGAGATCTTTTTTACTGCCTGCATAACAGGCATGCCAAAGGAAATATTGGGTACAAACTGTCCATCCATTATATCCAGGTGAAGGAAGCCGGCTTCACTATCATTTACCAATTCAACAGCGTGCTGCAGATCGGCGAAATTTGCCGCTAGCAGCGACGGTGCAATAAATCGACCCATTGTATTGACTAAAATGTTTTGTGGAACAAAAATAGAAAAAACTTTCTAACCAAGGTAGGTCTTCAGCAGTTTACAGCGGGTAGCGTTTTTCAGGCGTTTTATAGCTTTTTCCTTTATTTGCCTCACGCGTTCACGGGTGAGATTGAACTCTTCACCGATTTCCTCAAGGGTATACTGGTATTTATTGTTCAGTCCGAAATACAACCGGATGATATTTGCTTCGCGGTAGGTAAGAATTGATAATACCCTTTCGATTTCCTTTCGCAGGGAATCGGTAAGAAGGCCTTTGTCGGGACTGCTTGCATCCTTGCTCAGCAGCACATCATAAAGGGTGATGTCTTCATCATCTTTTATGGGAGCATCCATGGAAACATGCCTGGATGCACTTTTCATGGCTTCTTTTACATCGGATGGTGCCATTTGGAGGACGTCCGCAATTTCCTGAACCGAGGGTTCCCGTTCAAAGAGTTGTTCAAGATCAGAAAAGGTTTTATTGATTTTATTGATTGATCCGATTTTATTCAGGGGTAATCTTACTATCCTTGATTGTTCAGCCAGGGCCTGTAGAATAGATTGCCTGATCCACCATACTGCATAAGAAATAAACTTGAATCCGCGGGTTTCATCAAAACGCTGGGCTGCTTTTATGAGTCCCACGTTGCCTTCATTAATAAGATCGGGCAGGCTCAGTCCCTGGTTCTGATACTGTTTGGAGACCGAAACAACAAAACGCAGGTTTGCCTTGATCAGTTTATTCAGGGCTTCTTCATCCCCCTTTCGGATTTTCCTGGCTAAATTTACTTCTTCTTCCGCCGAGATAAGTTCAACTTTACCAATTTCGTGAAGATATTTATCGAGTGAAGGGGTCTCACGATTGGTAACCTGCTTGACAATTTTCAATTGTCTCATTTGGCTGGGATTTGATATGGGCAACTAAAGTTAGAATAATTTTTGTATTATTCTGAAGAAAAATAATTTATCTTTTCTTTTGGTATTTGGTATGAATTGCGTAATATTGCAGAAGAAATCCCTTTTAAAATTCCATCTTAGCTTAATTACAGTACCTTTTTTAATACCTGGTATGGTATTTACCTGCAAGCGTAATATTTAGTTTCATGCGATTTTATATTCTTTTTAAATAAACTTCACCCTTCATTATGTATGATATTTTAGAGCTTAATAAGAAATTATTGCCCGAGCTCAAGGAGATTGCAAAGCAATTAAACGTTAAAAAAGCCGACGTGTTAAGAAAACAGGATCTGATCTATAAGATCCTGGATGAACAGGCAATCATGGCTACAGATTCTAAAAAAACAGATAAAAGACCAGAAGGTCCCTACATCCCTGAACATAAAAGGAGAGGTCGCCGACCCCGGAGACAGGATAATGACAGGCCTGACCTGAACCCTGAAAATAAAGCAGACAACAAACCAGAAGTACGTGCGGATGTTCCATTTGATGAACCAAAACCGGCACAGCTTCCATTTCAGCCTAATAAATCCCGTGAAGGCGGTAATTTTTTCAACAGACCGAATAACAATAACGATAATAAAAGACGGCACGAGGATTTCAGAAAACGGAAAGAATTTACCAAACCCGAGGACAAGGATAGTGTAAGAGCACGGGAAGAGTTGCTGGATAAGACAATTGAGATGATTGACGAGGAAAAGTTAGTGAAGAACCAGGATTATGAGGAGATAGTTCCGACCGAGATAGAAGCAGTAGATAACGTTAGTGCTGAAGTACTTCCTGAAAAAGAACAGATGAGTTCCGGTCCCCAGGAGCAGAAACCCAGATGGGAAAACCAACAGAGGGTTCCTTTCGAAAGAAAACCTGCACAGGAAAAGCCTACCGAATTTGATGGCATCATAACCTGCCAGGGTGTGCTTGAGATTATGCCCGACGGTTATGGTTTTCTGCGTTCATCCGACTATAATTATCTTAATTCACCTGACGATATTTATGTTTCTCAATCCCAGATTAAATTATTCGGATTGAAAACAGGCGATACAGTTACCGGTACAATTCGTCCTCCAAAGGAAGGGGAAAAATATTTCCCGCTGATTAAGGTAATTGAGATAAATGGAAGAAACCCTGATTATATTCGTGACAGGGTGCCTTTCGATTATCTTACACCTCTATTCCCAAATGAAAAGTTTACCCTGATCAAGGCCGGAGAAAAAACAAATTTGTCCGTCCGCGTGGTGGATATGTTTTCCCCCATTGGAAAAGGCCAGCGTGGGCTGATCGTTGCACAGCCAAAAACCGGTAAGACCATTTTACTGCAGGACATAGCCAACGCCATCGCGTTAAACCATCCTGAAGCCTACCTCATTATCCTGCTCATTGATGAGCGGCCTGAGGAAGTAACCGAAATGGCCCGGAATGTGCGCGGTGAGGTGGTATCTTCAACTTTTGATGAACCGGCTGAACGGCATGTCAGGGTAGCTAACATAGTTATTGAAAAAGCGAAACGCCTCGTAGAATGCGGTCATGATGTGGTCATCCTTCTCGATTCAATTACACGTCTGGCCAGGGCATTTAACACGATTGCACCCGCTTCAGGCAAAGTTCTTTCGGGCGGTGTTGACTCCAATGCCCTGCAAAAACCAAAACGGTTCTTTGGTGCGGCCAGAAATATTGAAAATGGCGGGTCACTTACGATCATAGCTACGGCTCTTACCGATACAGGATCGAAAATGGATGAGGTAATTTTTGAAGAATTCAAGGGAACCGGCAATATGGAACTGCAGCTCGACCGAAAGCTTTCCAACCGCAGGATTTACCCTTCAATTGATATCACCGCATCAAGCACGCGTCGTGAAGACCTGTTACTGGACAGAAATTTCCTGAACAAGATATGGGTTTTAAGAAAATACCTTACCGATATGAACCCGGTAGAGGCTATGGAATTCCTGCGGGAACGACTGGCCAAGACTGACACCAATGAGGAATTTCTCGTTTCTATGAACGGGGAATAGGAAATGAGGCTGAAGGCTGAAGGTGGAAAGGCTGAAGGTGTAAAGACTTTCACACCTTTCCACCTTCAAACCTTCAAACCTTCAGCCTTCAGCCTTCAAACCTTCAGCCTTCAAAGCCCAACCCCCTAATCCTGACCGGATTCGTATTTATTTAAAATGAAAATGAATAAGAGTGATTCTGTGAATTTGATAGCAGAAACTCTTTGATTTATTGTATTTTTGTCCTTTATTTTAAAAAAGTAATACATAATATACTAATTATAAGCGAGTTAAGATGAGTACAACTAAGAATTTTGTAACTTGTGACGGTAATTATGCTGCTGCTCACGTTGCCTATATGTTTAGTGAAGTTGCAGCTATTTATCCCATTACCCCTTCTTCAACCATGGCAGAATATGTTGATGAGTGGGCTGCTAATGGAAAGAAAAATATTTTCGGAGAAGAAGTGAAGTTAGTTGAAATGCAATCAGAAGCCGGTGCCGCCGGTGCATTGCACGGTGCTCTTCAGGCGGGTTCCCTGGGTACCACATTCACTGCTTCACAGGGGTTGTTACTGATGATTCCGAATATGTACAAAATAGCGGGTGAATTATTGCCTGCGGTTCTCCACGTTTCAGCGCGAAGCCTGGCGGCCCAGGCCCTGTCAATTTTCGGTGATCACAGCGATGTGATGAGCACCCGTCAAACGGGTTTTGCCATGCTGGCCACCGGAAGTGTACAGGAGATAATGGACCTTGCTGCTGTGGCGCATCTTACAGCCATCAAATCACGCATTCCGTTCCTTCATTTTTTCGATGGTTTCAGAACCTCGGCAGAAGTGCAGAAAATTGAAGTGCTGGCTATGGAAGACCTGGCTAAATTACTTGATTATAAGGCATTGCAGGAATTCCGCGATCGGGCATTGAATCCGGAGCATCCTGTAACCCGCGGAACCGCCCAGAATCCGGATGTTTACTTCCAGAGCAGGGAAGCCGCAAATTCATTTTATGATGTAATTCCCGATATGGTAGCCGATTGCATGAAGGAAATGACCAAAATATCCGGCAGGGATTATGCTCCTTTCCAGTATTTTGGCGCTCCCGATGCAGACAATATTATTGTAGCCATGGGATCAGTAACCGAGACCACCCGCGAAGTAGTTGATTATCTTAATGCACGTGGCTCCAAAACGGGTGTTATCGTGGTTCATTTGTACCGTCCCTTCTCTACTAAATATTTGCTCGATGTTGTCCCGGCTTCTGTGAAAAAAATCACGGTACTTGACCGTACAAAAGAACCCGGTGCAAACGGTGACCCTCTTTATCTTGACATTAAGGAAGTATTCTACGGAAGGCCAAATGCTCCGCAGGTCATCGGTGGCCGTTATGGACTTAGCTCTAAAGATACCACGCCGGTCCAGATTATTGAGGTTTTTGAAAATATGCAATCGGCTAAGCCGAAATTACATTTCCTGCTGGGTATTGAGGACGACGTGACCCATCTTTCGCTTCCCATGAAACCCGAAATCAGCATTTCCGACAAGGGTACCTATGAAGCCAAATTTTATGGTCTTGGTTCCGATGGTACAGTAGGAGCCAATAAAAACTCCATCAAGATCATCGGTGATTCAACCGATAAATACGCACAGGCCTATTTCGCCTATGATTCAAAGAAATCAGGCGGTGTAACTACATCACACCTTCGTTTTGGTGATAAGCCCATCCGTTCGCCCTACCTGGTTGGTACACCTGATTTTGTTGCATGCCATGTTCCCTCGTATCTCGAAAAATATGAAATGCTTCGCGGCATTAAGATTGGCGGAACATTCCTGCTTAACAGTCTGTGGGATGCTGAAGAAACCAAGGAAAGGCTTCCTGACAATGTGAAAAAAATCCTTGCTGAAAAGAATATTCAGTTATATATCATCAACGCTACCAAGATCGCCGCGGAAATTGGACTTGGCAACCGCACCAATTCCATTATGCAGGCCGCATTCTTCAAAATTGCCAATGTAATTCCTTTCGAGGATGCCCGCACCCAGATGAAAAAAGCCATCATCAAGAGTTTTGGCCGGAAGGGTGAGGAGATTGTCAATATGAATATCGCTGCCATTGATCGGGGTGCCGATGTTGAAAAGGTTGAAGTTCCTAAAGAATGGGCTAAACTGCAGCTTAAAGCCAAAGTAGATACCCGGGATATACCTGAATTTATAAAGAATGTTGTTGAACCGATGAATCGCCTCATGGGCGATGATCTGAAGGTCAGCGCTTTCAAAGGCCGTGAAGATGGTACATTTCCGTCCGGGACCACACAGTATGAAAAACGCGGTATCGCGGTGAATGTACCGGAATGGATCCCTGAGAATTGTATTCAGTGCAACCAGTGTTCATTCGTATGTCCCCACGCCTGCATAAGGCCTTTCCTATTGGATAGCGAAGAAATGAAGGGGGCAAACGGAATGGTTACCCTGAAGACAAATGGGAAAGGTTTTGAAGGGTTGCAGTACCGTATACAGGTAAGCCCTCTCGATTGTACAGGTTGCGGCGTTTGCGCCGAAGTTTGTCCTTCAAAGGAAAAATCCCTTGTCATGAAATCGCTTGAATCACAGGCAGATGAAATTGGACATTGGGATTTTGTATCCACAAAGGTTACTTATAAGGATCAATTGGTAGAAATCGATAAGTCGGTAAAAAATTCACAGTTTGCCCGTCCGTTATTCGAATTTTCAGGAGCCTGTGGCGGTTGCGGTGAAACACCCTATATCAAGCTGGTTACGCAGTTATTTGGAGACCGTATGATCGTTGCGAATGCTACAGGTTGTTCTTCAATCTATGGCGGCTCTGCTCCTTCAACTCCGTATTGTACAAACAGCGAAGGCAAAGGTCCGGCCTGGGGCAACTCGTTGTTTGAGGACAATGCAGAATATGGTTTAGGGCTCGCTATCGGGGCAGAAAAACTGAGGACCCGGATTGACCGTAAAATGAGCGAATGTATTGCCGCTAACCCCGGGTTATCGGATTATACAATCGATGCATTTAAGGAATGGCTGGCATCGAAAACTGAAGTTCGGGCTTCAAAAGCCTCTTCTCTCAAGGTAGTTCAGGCATTGGCCACTGAAAAAAGTCCGGTTGCTAAAGAAATTCTCGATCTGCAGCAGTACCTGATCAAGAAATCGGTTTGGATTTTCGGCGGTGACGGTTGGGCATATGATATCGGCTACGGTGGTCTCGACCATGTACTGGCCTCCGGTGAGAACGTGAACGTGCTGGTTATGGATACTGAAGTGTATTCAAATACAGGCGGACAGGCTTCCAAATCAACTCCAATCGGTGCTGTGGCTAAATTTGCCGCATCCGGAAAACGGGTCAGGAAAAAAGACCTTGGCGCAATGGCCATGACCTATGGGTATGTTTATGTTGCCCAGGTTGCCATGGGAGCCAGTCAGAATCAGTATCTCAAAGCACTGCGTGAGGCTGAGGCGTATCCCGGACCGTCCCTTATCATTGCTTACTCACCCTGTATCAATCATGGGTTGCGTTTTGGCATGGACAAGTCACAGGAAGAGCAGAAACATGCCGTTGATTCAGGTTACTGGCATTTGTATCGCTATAACCCGATGCTGGAAAAAGAAGGTAAGAATCCTTTCGAACTCGATTCAAAGGAACCTGACTGGACAAAATTCCAGGATTTCCTGAATAGTGAGGTAAGATATACTTCGTTGAAGAAAGCATTCCCAAAAGAAGCTACGGAATTATTCAAGGCAGCTGAGGAAAATGCACTTTGGCGTTACAATAGTTACAAACGCCTTGCCTCCATGGATTTTTCTGACGTGAAAAAATAGGGATTCCTATTATAAATATATTGTCGTAGGGACAGGTCTCGACCTGTCCCTACGTTTTTTTTTGTAGATTTGCCAATATTTTATTGTTTTGGGAAGAATACTTGCGATCGATTTTGGCCAAAAAAGAACCGGCATTGCCGTTACGGATCCACTACAGATTATTGCAAACAGTTTGACAACCGTGCCTTCACCAGAAGTCATTTCCTTCCTTCTAACCTATACCGCCAAAGAAAAAGTGGATTCATTTGTAATCGGATATCCGCGTCAAATGAACAATTCTCTTTCAGAATCTGTTCGATTCATTGATCCATTTATCGAAAAACTTAAAAAAACATTTCCTGGTAAAGATGTATTTCTTGTGGATGAGCGTTTTACTTCAAAAATTGCTGTTCAAACAATGATCCTGGGTGGAGTAAAAAAGAAGGATCGGCAGAATAAGGCACTTGTCGATGCCATAAGTGCCACAATCATCCTGCAGTCATACCTCGAATCAAGGCAGAATTCAGTGAAAAATTAAAAGATAAAAACTAATGTGCTAATGTGCTAATGTGCTAATGTGCTAATGTGCTGAAAAAAAGTCATGCAGTCATGCAGTCGTGCAGTCATTGCAGTCGCTGCAGCCTACAGCCTAAGCCCCTAAACAAACAACTATCAACAAACAACTTTCAACTAAAATGATTCACCCAATTGTCGTATATGGTTCTCCGGTTCTCAGATTGGTCGCTAAGGAAATAAATGCGGATTACCCAAATTTGCAACAATTTCTGGACGATATGTATGAAACCATGTATAAGGCCGATGGGATGGGGCTTGCAGCTCCACAACTCGGTAAATCCATCAGGATATTCGTTGTGGATGGTACTTCCCTCGAAGACGAAGAGCCAACTATGAAAGATTTCAGGAAAGCCTTTATTAATCCTAAAATTCTGGAACTTGATGGCGAATCTGTTGTAATGAATGAGGGATGCCTTAGCCTTCCCAAGTTACGCGAGGATGTAAACCGGCATAACAAAGTGAAGTTACGCTACTACGATGAAAACTTTAATCTCTATGAAGAAGAATACGAGGGGTTGAAAGCCAGGGTAATACAACATGAATATGACCACCTGGAGGGTGTTTTGTTTATTGACAAGATTCCTCCGCTAAGAAGAAAACTCTTAAAGGGAAAATTGAACGACATCACCAAATTAAAGGTGGATGTGCATTATAAAATTAAAGTACAGAAATAGGACCCGTTATCAGGGATAATTCCGGATTATATCACATGGGTAGGATAATGTAGAGATGGGTTTCAAACCCATCTCTGCATTATTCGATTTCAGAGAAATATTATACCATGTGATTCTTGAAGATCTGGTCGGATTTCAACAACAGATCGATATACTGGGCACGTTTGTAAACGAAAGGATCATTCGTATTTTTCTGAGAAAGTTTACCGCGGAAAGCCTCCAGGTTCACATAATTTTTGGATTCCATCCATGTCTGCAGATCCTTCAGGATCGTGGAGATATATTCAATTTTGTTTTTATAAACAGTACTTACTAACTGTACGCAATCAGCACCGGCAAGGATCATTTTTACGACATCTGCACCGCTGAAAATACCTGTATTGCTGCAAATGGAAGCGCCAATCGTTCCATACAGCATACCGGCAAACCGCAGGCTCAGCTTATTGTCTTCCGGACTGCTCAGGCTAAAGGGTGAGAAATGCTGTTCTTTTTCGATATCAATATCGGGCTGGAATAACCTGTTGAATAAAACAAATCCATTCACACCCAGTTTGTCCATTTGAGCAACAACATTCAGCGGATTGGCATAGAACGGACTTAGTTTAACACTGACCGGCAGCTTAATCTTCGGTTTTACCGCTTTAATAATCTCCAATTGCTGGTTGTTTACGTCACGGCCATCCGTCTGGGTATCACGCGGAACATAAAAAAAGTTGAATTCGAGTGCATCTACGCCGGTTTGTTCCAACTGCTGTGCATAATCAATCCATGATTCGGTATAGATGGCGTTCAAGCTTGCTATCACAGGTATGCCCAAAGTTTCTTTCACCTTTCTCAGATTCACCAGGTGTTCCTCGGGTCCGGCATGTTCGATGCTGGGGAAGAGTTTAACCATTTCGGCATTCCGTTCATTGTATTCTTCCAACTGGTCATCAAGTTGTGCCGATTCGAGCTGTATTTGTTCTTCAAAAAGGGATTTATATACAATGGCTGATGCGCCGGCCTCTTCAGCCCTTTTCAGATTATCGATTTTCGTTACGAGATTGCTGGCACCCAGGATAACAGGATTCTTTAAATCAAGTCCCAGATATTTTGTCTTAAGATCAACCATATTGTATGCTTTTTATTAAGTTTTCTTTTACGATTATTGCCCGTGGCAGCCGCAAATTTATGAATTTAATTCATTAAAAAAATTGTAATCCGGCTCAATTTCATGTTTCAAATATGAATTTGAAATCCACGTAAAATTTCTTAATTTTAGGTGCATTGCCAGACAAATGCCGTTATTGCCAATATTGCGAAAAAGTCCGTTTTTCCGGCTTATTTTTTTGTATGCTTTTGGTATTGCCTTTGCGGATTGCGGCAGGAATATTTACCTGCCTGTAATTGCTATTTTTATTGTTGTTGTGGTCCTGTGGTTTATTCTCTGGCTGATCAACAAGACACACAGGAATTTCAACACCGGATGGATATCCGGTACGCTGGTGGCCATTCTCATTTTTTGTTGCGGAATATGGGCTGCCGAGATTGATTTTAACCGGCAAAAGCAGGCTGAATCCCTCCCCGAAAATATTTCATCATACCGTGCGGTAATAATTGATATACCTGAACACCAGAAACATGCTGTAAAAGCCGTTGCCAGGATAAAGGAAATCAAAATCAACGAAGGGTGGATTCATCAGAATATGAAAGTGTTACTATATATATCATACGATTCAGTGTGGATGCCGCGGCCAGGCTCTGAACTGATCCTCCGGACAGAATTGAGGAATATTGCTCCACCTGCAAATCCTGAGGAATTCAACTACCGGAAATACCTGTTCACCAGGCACATCTATAAACAATCCTTTGTTGCGACACCCCGAATGTACGCGAAGGATCCCTACCGGTTATCACCCCGTAGTTGGGCATGCAGTATGAGAAACAGGCTTCTGTTCTCATTTCGGAATTCAGGACTCGATTCGACGTGTTTAGGATTGGTCTCTGCGCTTACACTGGGTTATAAGGAAGATGTGGATGCTGCCACGAAGAAGGCTTTCACGCAGGCAGGGGTGATGCATATCATGGCGTTATCCGGATTTAATGTTGGGATAATTGCACTCGTGCTGAGTTTCGTATTCGCTATTTTTGAAAGGAACCCTGCCGGAAAATTTGCAAAAACCCTGATGATTATCGTGTTTCTCTGGCTGTTTGCCCTCATCACAGGACTATCGCCTTCTGTTACGCGTGCCACAGTGATGATAAGCTTTGTATTGACAGGACGATTATTTCACAGGCATGTGAATACGTATAATATATTATTCGTTTCCGCGTTCCTGCTTCTCACAGTTGCACCCGGTATGCTCTCTGATGTGAGTTTTCAATTATCCTTTGCCGCGGTGGCAGGAATACTGGTTTACCAGCCTTTTATGAACAACCTGGTTACCTTCAGGAACTCTTTAATCAATAAAATCTGGCAACTATTCACTCTTTCGTGTTCAGCCCAGCTGGCTACATTTCCGTTAGCGCTTTACTATTTTCACCAGTTCCCTGTGTATTTCTGGCTCACCAACCTGTATGTAGTTCCCCTTGTTTCTGTCATTATCTGCATTGCGGGTGGGTACCTTGCCCTGGCATGGTTAAAACCGGTCGCTTTTGTGATTGGAAAGATCCTGGCTGTTTTGTTGAAGACATTATTGGTTTCGGTAACGATTGTGGAAAAACTGCCTGTTTCCATGATAAGCGGAGTTTATATTAACAATCTGCAGGCTGCGCTGCTCTTACTTTTTATATTTTTTATTGCGCTGGTAATTCTCTTTAGAACAGACAGGTTATATCCATTGCTGATTTTAGTTATGATTGCATTTGAGTGTGTCCATTTTGTGAATGCAAAACGGATGACTTGTCAGCAAACAGGACTGATATCGGCCATCAGGAGAACAACTGCTATTCATTTTATTAGCGGCAAAAACGGAGTACTTCTTGTGAATGCCGTTAAGCCACCTGATCAAAATGATCTTGCCTATTCATTCGGCAATTTCTGGGTAAAACACGGGGTTAGTCCGCCAGTCATGCTGCTCGACAGTCTGGATCCGGCATTATGCAATGGCCTGACCATTCCGGGACTTTATTGTAAACCGTTGTGGCGGGGAAACAACTTACTGATCACATTCAATGAAAAACGCATAGTATTGCTTCGGGATGACCGGTTTTACAAGTTTCGTTCAAGGAAGCCCCTGCAGGCAGATTTCGTTGTGATTACCAATGGGATATCTGTTCATCCGGAAAAAATTGCGGGAGAAATTGAATCCGGGCAGATGATTATTGACGGATCTGTTACCCGATCAAAAAGAAATGAATGGAAAGTGGAATGTGAAAAAAATGGTATTGCCTGTTATGTTATATCCGAGCAGGGTGCGTTCCGGATACCAGATTAACTGCCTATATTTCAACCTGGCCCATTCCCTGTCGCAAAACTACGGGGATCTCACCCGTGCAGTCAATTACAGTAGAAGGGATATTGTTGCCATATCCCCCATGGATTACGGCATCTACAAGGTCTTTATAATGATCATGTATTAATTCAGGGTCGGTAGTATAGTCGATCACCTGGTCTTCGTCGTGGATAGAAGTGGTTAATACGGCATTTCCCAATTCCCTGACGATTTCAAGGATTATGTTATTGTCGGGCACACGGATACCGATCGTTTTCTTCCTGTTCCGGAAAATTCTCGGAACGTTGCTGCTTGCCTCAAGAATAAAAGTGAACGGTCCGGGCAGGTGCTGTTTCATCAGTTTAAACGTGGGATTATTGACATGCTTTGCATAATCAGTAAGTTGACTCAGGTTATGGCAGATAAATGAAAAATTGGCTTTTTCAAGATTGATGCCCTTAATGCGAGCTACCCGTTCCACCGCTTTGTGGTTAAATACATCGCAGCCCAGACCATATACCGTATCCGTTGGAAAAATGATTATCCCTCCATTACGAAGGATTTCAACTGCCTTTTCAACTTGTCTCTGACCCGGGGTTTCAGGATGTATTTTCAGTAACATGGTGGCAAAGATACGAAAAATAGGCTAGCAGGCTATTAGGGGTTTAGGGGTTTAGGCTGAAGGCTGAAGGCTGAAGGCTGTTAGGAGGAACGTCTTCGGTGTTCGATTTTGGAGTTATATAATCGGAGAAAATTTACGTCAAATAACACCGAACAAGGAACTCTGAACATCGAAGTTCGAAGGCTCCGAACCGAAAAACTGCAAAACTGCAAAACTCTTCCTTTCTACCTATAGGCCTCCGGGATTATTAGTCCTTCCGTGGCCTGTATCCCCCGCCGGCGGGGGCAGGGGGTGGATTTTGCGGCAATCATCTACAATACCGTATGCGCTCTGCACAATCGTAAATCGTAAATCGTAAATCGTAAATCGTAAATCGTAAATCGTAAATCGTAAATCGTAAATCGTAAATCGTAAATCGTAAATCTACCCCCTCCGGGATTTTTCCATCTTTCATCCTGAATTCCTTCTCTGACGGGAGTTTTCTTTCTTGTCCCTCGTCACTAGTCACTCGTCCCTAATAAGTTTCGTATGTATATTTTGTCAGTACCTTATACTTGGTTGCCGGGTACCATGTATCGGTTGATGAGCATAATCCCCTTGAATCATAAGAATAGGTAATGCGGTTAAATTCCTCATTTCCTTTTCTTCTCCAGCTAATCTCTTTGAGATTCTTCATGGAATCATAGGTGTAGCTCTTTTTGATAAATTTTGCGGTTCCCGGATTCTCCTCGCTGATGTCTGTGAGATCGCCACTTTCATTGTAGGTATAGCAGGTTTTCAATGTAACCTTATCCAGCTTGTACTTTGCTTCTTCAGTCAGTTTTTTATTGTCATCATAATTGTAGGTCTTTTTCTCAAGCTCACTCTGGTTAATGCCGTACACTGACTCTTCAATGAGGTTTTTCCGCTCATCATAGCGAAGCACCAGTTTTGATAAAAGCACACCCGCTCCATTATAAATCGAAACCATCGTTGATGTACCGTCCCTGCTGAATATTCTTTTTTCGGCAAGAACTGTATTTTTCATATAGCGGATTTCCTGAACTTCTCCCTGGTTGTCGTATTTATAGGTATTGGTAAAATGCTCAACACCATCATAACCCGATTCCTGGTAAACAAGGTTCTTCTCATTATATTTCGAAATTTTCTGGTAAGCAGCCTGGGATTCTGTATTTCCGGAATACCGGGAATACTCGGTCTTGTTGCCGTGGGAATCGTATTGGTATTTTTCTATATTGACAATGGCGCCCTTCGGATTAAAAGTGGTCACCTGGGCAATGTTTCCGTACCCATCAAAAAGGGTAACTGATGTTTTTATACCTGTTTTTTCGACCTTTGTACCCTTGTATGCATAGTCCCAGCTTACCTGGTTTTTGATACGGTTCCGGGTGATTATTTTTGCAGATCTGTTCTCGTCAGCTGACTGTGGACAGGCATGAATGAAAACAAACAAGCTGGCCAGTATTAAGCATATCCTCATGGTATCAAAAATTGCAATTTAATAATGCCGGTTTAGTTTAAGGGTTTAATAGTAAAAGCGTTTACGGTTGATTTGGGGTAAGGTTTCATATCAGACAGTCTAAAATGCTGTGGGAAAATGCTATTTTTGTTCCCCAATTAAGGTATACATGAATATGCGCAAATTCATAACTGACCGACGTGTTTTGCTGGGGTCAGGAATATTATTTATTTTCCTGCTGGCGGGATATTCCGTAAGGGGAGTAATCCTCCGAAAAGCATTGTCATCTTTTGCCGTTAAGCTGAAGGCACACCACTACGCAGTTCATTGGGAAGGTGCTGAATTCAAAGGGTTAAAATCAATTTTTGTAGAGGAGTTATACATTCAGAATGAAAATGATGCAAACGAGATATATATTGATTCGATTAAATTGAATGTCCGTATCCTGCCCCTGCTGGCTAAAAGGGTCCGTTTAAAGGAGCTGGACTGCAAAAAAATATCGGTACGTTACCTTGCAGGATCAAGTGACACGCTGAGTGTCAAACCCGCTGTAAAAGATACAACCGGCGGTATATTTGAGCGGCTGGCCGGCATGGAGCTGGCTGATTTGGCTAACAAAAACATCCGGCGTTTTTTTAGTTATGTACCTTCCAAAACAAATATCCGCTTGCTGGAAACCAGCATATCGTATGCCGGGAGAAAAACGATGATCGGATTCCGGGATCTGAAGGTAGCACATAGCAAGGTGACTGGCACTCTTATGTTGTCGGCAAGAAATTCCTCAGCAGAAATTTCAGTCCGGGGACGTTTCAATAAATCTTCCTATCTGGCTGAGGTAGAACTTGTCAACCCGGGTGACAGCCTGCTCCCGCTGCCTGTTCTCAATGATAAATACGGAATCATTACAGGGTTTGACACGGTTACTGTTTCTCTTGACATGTCTGACCACACTCGCAGGCTGTTAAACCTGGCAGGAAAATTCAATCTTACGGGATTTGAGCTGGGAGGCGAGCGGATATCTTCCTCCAGCATAAAGATCAGCAAGCTGAGCTCATCTTTTCTGGTTCATATCGGACAGAAATATGTGGAACTCGACAGCACAACCGTTGCCTACCTGAATAGGATCCGGATCCGCCCGTTTCTGAAAATGCAATTATCGTCCAAACCTATTGTTGAATTCAGGCTCCTGCCTGTTACCTGGAATGCAGGCGAATTTTTCAGCTCCCTGCCTGAAGGAATGTTTACGAGTGTGAATGGATTGAAGGCACAGGGCATACTTCATTATTTCCTGAATTTCTCGGTTGACATGGCTATTCCCGACAGTCTGAAATTTACAACTGCCCTTACAGCTGATAATTTCAGGATACTTGAATATGGCACAGATGACTATCGCAAGATAAATGGCAGTTTTTACCATGAAGTGTATGAAAAAGGCAGGCTGAAGACTGCTTTTGTTGTGGGTTCTGACAATCCCGGGTTCGTTCCCTTTGACAACATTTCGCCTTTTCTCAGGGCTGCTGTGATGACCTCCGAGGATGGAAGTTTTTTCTTTCATAACGGATTTAATCCGGAAGCATTTCGCGAATCCATTGTCCTCAATATAAAGGAAAATCGTTTTGCCCGGGGTGGAAGCACCCTTTCGATGCAACTGGTAAAAAATGTATTTCTTACCCGGAATAAAACCGTGGCCCGTAAAATTGAGGAAGCCTTGATCGTATGGCTAATAGAAAATCAGAACCTGGTGTCAAAGAAAAGGATGTATGAGGTTTACCTGAACCTGATCGAGTGGGGGCCGGGAATTTACGGAATAAGTCAGGCCTGCACGTTCTACTTCAATAAAACTCCGCAGGAGCTGAACCTCCAGGAGAGCATTTACCTGGCCAGCATTGTGCCCAGGCCAAAATTATTCCGATATACTTTTGAGGTAAACGGTGTGCCAAAATCCTTTTTCTGGAATTACTTCCGGAGGATGGAGGAACTCATGGTGAGAAAGCAATTTATACAGCCTGCGGATACAAACGGTGTAAATCCGGCTGTTTACCTTACGGGAGTTGCCGCCGCATCAGTGGAAACACAGATTATTGATCGCGATGATGATTTGATATTGCAGCAGCTTGAGATCATTCCGGCTGTTGTGGAATGAAACATTGATAAAGGATTGATCCTTTTGTTAAAAAGAGTGTTCTTTAGTAAAAGGAAGTTCAAATACATATTATTAAAATTACAAGGCAATGACATTTGATTTGGAACTGATCAAGAGCGTATATCGCGCGTATTCACATCGTATTGATGCAGCCCGTAAACTGATCAAAAAACCTTTAACGCTCACTGAAAAAATATTGTATGCCCACCTGGCGGATGATGCAGTGGGCAACGTGTATGAACGGGGAAAAGATTATGTGAATTTTCTACCCGACAGGGTGGCAATGCAGGATGCTACCGCCCAGATGGCATTGTTGCAGTTTATGCAGGCCGGAAGGAAAACGGTAGCCGTTCCTTCCACAGTGCATTGTGATCATCTTATCCTCGCCCGTGATGGGGCAAATGCCGATCTTGCCACAGCCCGGATCACCAACCGGGAGGTGTATGATTTTCTGTCTTCCGTATCGGATAAATACGGGATCGGCTTCTGGAAGCCAGGTGCCGGAATCATACACCAGGTGCTCCTTGAAAACTATGCATTTCCGGGTGCCATGATGATCGGAACCGATTCACATACAGTGAATGCCGGCGGATTGGGTATGATCGCGATCGGAGTTGGTGGTGCAGATGCCTGTGATGTAATGGCCGGACTGCCATGGGAAATGCGCTTTCCAAGGCTTATTGGCATTCATTTGACCGGAAAGCTTAATGGCTGGGCTTCAGCAAAGGATGTAATTCTGAAAGTAGCCGGAATACTTACCGTAAAAGGAGGTACCGGCTGTATCCTTGAATATTTTGGAGAAGGAGCAACATCCATTTCATGTACAGGCAAGGGAACTATTTGTAATATGGGCGCTGAAATTGGCGCGACGACTTCTGTTTTTGCCTATGACAGCAAAATGGAAGAATACCTACGCGGCACTGGCCGTGACGAAGTCGCTTACGGCGCCAACCAGATAAAAGGGTATCTTACCGCTGATGAAGACGTCTATAAAAATCCTTCACTGTATTTTGACCAGGTTATCGAGATCAATCTTTCCCATCTGGAACCTCATATTAACGGTCCATTCACTCCTGATCTGGCCACCCCTGTATCGCAATTTGCTTCCCTCGTAAAAGAAAAGGGCTGGCCGGATAAGCTCGAGGTTGGACTGATTGGTTCCTGCACAAATTCCTCCTATGAAGATCTTACAAGGGCCGCATCGGTTGCACAGCAGGCTATAAGCAAGAACCTTAAGGCAAAGTCTTCGTTTACGATTACGCCGGGATCTGAACAGGTGCGGTTTACAGCACAACGCGACGGGTTACTGGATACATTTGAAGAAATGGGCGGAGTGGTGCTCGCAAATGCCTGTGGTCCATGTATTGGCCAATGGGCGAGATATGGAGCCGACAAAAACGAGCGTAATTCCATCATGACTTCATTTAACAGGAACTTCGCGAAGCGAAATGACGGAAACCCCAATACGCATGGATTTGTTGCTTCTCCTGAAATCGTTACTGCCTTTTCAATCGCGGGAACCCTGCTGTTCAATCCCCTCACGGATAGCATTACAAATGAAGATGGAATCGCGGTAAGGCTTGATGAACCAACCGGTGCAGAAATGCCTGAAAAAGGCTTTGACGTGAAGGACAGCGGTTATCAAAAACCTTCAGAAGACGGAAGCGGCATTGAAGTTCTTGTTGATCCGCAAAGCGACAGGCTGCAATTGCTTAAGCCATTTGAACCCTGGAACGGCAGGGATTTTGTCAATTTAAGGCTGCTGATAAAGGCCAGGGGTAAATGCACCACCGACCATATTTCAATGGCCGGGCCATGGCTAAAGTACAGGGGTCATCTCGACAATATTTCAAATAATATGCTCATTGGCGCTGTCAATTTTTTTAATGACAAAACAAATTCGATTAAAAACCACATTACCCTTCATTACGATGAAGTTCCCCATACGGCAAGGATGTATAAGGCACAGGGGATTGGCTCTGTAATTGTCGGAGATGAAAACTATGGGGAAGGTTCTTCACGGGAACATGCAGCCATGGAACCCAGGCATCTTGGTGTGAAAGTGGTACTTGTACGTTCCTATGCCCGGATTCATGAAGCTAATCTCAAAAAACAAGGTATGCTGGCACTCACCTTTATGAATAAGGCAGACTATGATAAGATCCTGGAAGATGACCTGATGGATATATCCGGACTTACCTCCTTTGCCCCCGGAAAGCCTTTGATCATAAGGTTAAGGCATGCCGATGGCAGTATTGAAGAGATATTGGCTACCCATACCTACAACGAAAGCCAGATAGGCTGGTTTCAGGCAGGTTCGGCGCTGAACCTTATCCGGCAGCATCAGCAATAGCTGACAGGTTCTGTCTGGGTCGACCCATGTATCGTGGAGTCAAAATTTAATTATCTTAGCGTTTAGTATAAACTATTCCCTAAGCTAATTTGAAAAACCTATCTCAATTCAGGCCTATTCCAAAAGGAGATAAAAAGACGATCCGAGGATGGGTAATGTACGACTGGGCCAATTCAGTATACCAACTTACAATCGGTTCCACCATTTTTCCAATTTATTATAATGCTGTAACGCGCCATGGAACTGACTATACAGTAGATTTCTTTGGTTTCAAAGCCATCAATACAGTATTGTATTCTTGGGCTATAGCCGCTTCATACCTCATTGTTGCTTTATTCTCTCCGCTTTTTTCATCCATTGCGGATTATACCGGACTTCGTAAACGGTTCATGATGGTTTTTACGTGGATTGGTGCATTGTCATGCGGATTCCTGTTTTTCTTCAATAAAAATACAATTGAGCTCGGAATCATCGCTTTTATCCTGGCTACAATCGGGTATGGTGGAAGCCTTGTTTTCTATAATTCATTTCTTCCTGTAATTGCAGAACCGGCAGATCAGGACAGGATCAGTGCCAGGGGTTATGCCATGGGATACCTGGGCGGTGTTGCATTGCTTATTTTCAACCTTGTTTTTGTACTTTTTCCGGGCTTTTTTGGCATAACTGACGATTCCTTTGCCCCAAGACTTGCCTTCCTGACAGTTTTTCTTTGGTGGATAGGGTTTTCGCAGATCACCTTCCGCCACCTGCCACGATATACTTTTGGCAACAGGGTAAAAGGAGAAAGTGTTATTTTACGTGGTTACCAGGAACTTCGGGTAGTCTTTAACCATATCCGGAAAATGAATCAGCTGAAAATCTACCTTGCTGGTTTTTTCTTTACCACGATGGGTCTCCTTACAGTAATGTTTATGGCTGCCACGTATGCCACGAAAGAACTCGGGTTGCCTGATTCCGTGCTGATACCTACCATTTTACTCATCCAACTTGTTGGTATGCTAGGCGCTTTTCTCTTCGCCCGGTTATCCGGAAGGTATGGGAACATCAGGGCCCTGATTATTTCAATCATCATATGGATCTTTGTATGTATTGCTGTATATTTTGTAACTGATGCACGCGGGTTCATCATGGTGGCGATTGTAGTTGGATTGGTAATGGGAGGCACGCAGGCATTATCCCGGTCGACCTACTCAAAAATGCTGCCTGAAACACGCGATCATACGTCATTTTTCAGCTTCTACGACGTGATGGAAAAGCTGGCTACAGTTGGTGGTACTTTCAGTTTTGGGATCATTGAAGCAATAACGGGAAGCATGCGTTTTTCAGTCCTGGCCATCATTGTTTTTTTTATGATCGGACTTATCTTTATGCTGGTTCTGCTCAGAAAGCAAAACCTTGCCTGAAAAACAGATAAATATCCGGTCTGATAGATGCACTTCAAATACCTGATCATAATTGCCGGTCCAACCGCTGTTGGAAAAACAGATTTTGCTATCCGTATTGCCAAACACCTCGGTACCGAAATTATTAATGCTGACTCGCGACAGGTATATCGTGAAATGAAAACAGGAACCGCGGTTCCTTCTCCGTTTCAACTGGCCCAGGTAAGGCACCACCTGGTAGGACACCGTTCCATTCATCAGCAGTATAATGCAAGCTTGTTTGAACTGGAGGCGATAGAGATCCTCGATAATCTTTTTACACACAGCAATGCGGTGATTATGGCCGGAGGCAGCGGTATGTATATTAAGGCTGTCTGTCATGGTATAGACGATATTCCTTCTGTGGATCCTGAAATCAGGGAACGTCTCCAGCAGGAATACCTTGGGAACGGACTAGCCGGTATTCAACACAGGCTTCTTGCCGTGGATCCGGTTTACTATAAAAAAGCAGACCTGAATAATCCAAACAGGATACTTAAAGCGCTTGAAATTTCCGAAATGACAGGAAGACCATATTCATCCTTTCTTACCGGGAATGCCAAAGAAAGATATTTTCATCCGGTGCGAATCGGTCTGGATATCCCCAGGGAAAAACTACATGAAAACATAAACAGGAGGGTGGATTCGATGATTGCCGGAGGTCTCGTGGATGAGGCCCGGAACCTCTATCCATACAGAGGATTAAATGCTTTGAATACAGTTGGATATAAAGAATTGTTTGATTATTTTGAAAACAAATGCTCCCTGGATGAAGCAGTGAAAAAGATCAAAGATCACACAAGGCAATACGCCCGCCGTCAGCTTACATGGTTCAGAAAACAGAAAGATACAAAATGGTTCCTTCCCGATGAGGATGAGTTAGTATATAGTTATGTAAATGAAACAATATCCCGACTATGAGCATCCCTGAAATTAAACATTTTAACATCAGGGTGTATGCCCTGATTTTGCACGATGGTCAGATTCTGCTCAGCGATGAGTATGTGCATGACATGAAAATGACGAAGTTTCCCGGCGGAGGGTTAAATTTTGGGGAAGGGCCCGTGGATTGTCTAAAACGGGAAGCAATGGAAGAATTTGGTGAGGAAATTGAAATTATCGAGCATTTTTATACAACTCATTTTTTTCAGCAGGCATTGTTCTACGAGGACCAGCAGTTAATAAGCATTTATTACCTGGCCCGGTTTCCCGGAATTCCCCGTTTCAGGATCTCGGAAAAATCTTTTGATTTTAAGGAGTTGGCTAATGAAAGTCAGTCATTCAGATGGGCTGATGTCACCGCGCTTTCTGAGAATGACCTGAGTTTTCCTGTTGACAGGTTTGTGATAAACATGCTTAAATCAAATGCCAAACCCCAATATTGAACCAAGCTGGTTTTTTCTTGTTGTAAGTCTCAGTTGTGGGGTTCGGAAGATTTTTTAAAGTATGGCTTGAATTTTGTAATTACCTAATTCATTTTGGTAAAGAAAATGTTATATATATATTTACAAATGTTGTGACAACCAATAAGTATAAACCTAATAATTTGAAATTTTATGAATTTAGTTGCCATTAAAAGAGTTACCGGGCTTTTACTCATTTTCGCAGGTTTACAAGTAAGTCTGTTTGCCCAGGATAAAAATGACGCTATCAAGGCTTTCAACGAAAGCGTTGATTTGATGAAAACCGATCCCGTCAGCGCCATCGAATCATTTGAAAATTGTATAAAAGTTTGTGAACAGGTTGGCGATTCGGCTAATGACATTAAATCCAAAGCTGTGAAGGTCCTTCCGGATCTTTACTATCAAAAAGCCTCTGATCTTTTACTGGTTGACAAGAAAGTCAATGAATCAATCAGTGCATCTAAAGAAGCCCTGGAGGTTGCCCAGACATATGAAGATACCGTGGCAGCAGAGAATGTAAAAAAGATCATGATACAGGCTTATTCAGCAATGGGCGTTGCTTTAGCTGCCACTGAAGCCGATAAGGCTATTCTGGCATATGACAGCGCGCTTGCGATTAATCCCCATCACCAGGCATCACTTTACAATAAAGCGTTGATTTACCGGAAATCCAATAATGTGGAAAAATTTGGTGAAACAATTGATCAGTATATTAGTGAACTTAAACCTGATGAAGATCAGCCAAAGATTGACCAGGCGAATAAAATCGCCCTTGATTTTTACCGTCTGGCAGGCGGAAAGGCTAACCAGGCCAATAAGACTGCGGAAGCGCTCACCTTATTAAACACATCACTTAAATATGGCACCGATAAGAATGTATATTATCATTTTGCCAACATTTATAATAAACAGAAGAAATATGCAGATGCTGCTGTAAATGCACAGAATGGTCTGGATCTGGAAACCGGAACACCGGATGCGAAAGCCAAGTTTTATTTTGAGTTAGGATTGGCTCAAAAGGGAAAGGGCGATACGGCTGCTGCCTGTGAATCGTTTGCAAACGCTTCTTACGGCCCGTTTGCAGCCGGAGCAAAGGCAGAAAGAACAAATCTGAAATGTAAATAATCTTTCTCAATCGTTACCCTGTATTTTTTCCAGGGTAACGATTGAAAGTTTTTTCAGGTAGTTTTCAAAATTATCGATAATTAATTTCTTCGATCTGCAGGCTATATACATATCAGGCCTTACCAGATAACATCCGGCTTTTCCTATGCCTAGCCGTTGATACAAAGGCCGGGTTCCCAGATCGAATGGTATGAAATGAGCGCTTAACCAACCTGAATATTTATGGGTATGTGCCATGAATTCCATGGGAATAGAATTCCGGGAAAAAACAAAAAGATGGAAGAATGAGCTATTAACCATATCCTGTATATTCATTTCATTTTCCCCGTGGTTAAAAGGAAAATAGGGTAGCCTGTCTCCCGGCCTGGGCCTATGAAATCTGAAAATGCCCCGGAAGTTGTCACTTGAAAGAGGACTGTTGCGGTAGTTAATTCCTATTTCCGAAATTTCATTGAACAGGTACCGGGATACTGCCTTTTGTTTTTCGATGACAGGAAAGAGTATTTCAAGTAACCAGGGTGCCACCTTGAGCCTGATTTTTTTATTGAAATTGCTATTGCCTGTCACCATTCTGAAGAGATATTCGGTTGATTTAATAATTTTTTTAGCCAGGGGTTGCCGTTCTTTGTGATAGGATTGAAGAAGTGACTCGGTTGAGTTCCCCTTCAGGACCATCGAAAGTTTCCAAACCAGGTTATAGGCGTCCTGCATGCCGGTATTCATGCCCTGTGCCCCAACCGGACTAAATACATGTGCCGCATCTCCTATTATATAGCATCGCTTTTGATTGAAGGAACCTGCATATTGCTGGTGGGAATGAAATATTGAAAACCATTCAGGTTCATGCAATTTTATTTTCAACTTGTTTCGGGATGCAAAGTCAGGTTCAATGTCACTAAACGAAATATTTTCCAGTAAAGAAATTTCTCCGGACAGAGTACCATCGACGCGCCATCGGCTTCCTTTCAGTGGAAATATACCCGCACTGGATTTGTTTGTAAAGGAAAAGCAGATCTCATCCGAAGGCAGATCGATTTCGGCTTTTCCGTCGTAAACAAACAGGGATAGCTCATTAGTCATGCCTAAAAAAGGGATTTTCAACTGGTTCCTGATAAAGCTGTGACTCCCGTCGGCGGCAATTATATATTTTGATTTTATAATTATGCTCCTTCCATTTGCAATTTTTACAATATTGGTACATCCGTCATCATAATGTGTGAAGTCTGTCAGTTCTGCTTTTCGTTCCACTGATATACCGCGTGCATGAAGAAAATCCAATAGAAGTTTCTCTGTTTTTGACTGTTCAAGCAGCAGTAACCCTGAAAATCTTGACTGACCCTTGCCGATTTCTTTCAGGCTTAGGCTAAGCCTCTTTTTTCCATTAAAAATTAAATGAAGCTTGCCTGCAAGTATTCCCTGGCTGATGGCCATGTCGGCAATCCCCATCTGGTGAAAGATCTCAAGACTCCTGGCATGGATAATCAGCGCACCTGACCCTTTGAAAGGCTTATCACATTTATCGATTATCCGGAATGGAATGTTTCCGATAGCCAACTGGCACGCCGCCATTAATCCAGGGGGACCGGCTCCCACAATTAGCACCTGTGTTTGGGATGTGACTTTTCTCACAAAAATGCTTTGTATCTAGAAAGAACAAACCAGATTTAAAGAAGTGCGATAACAAGGAAACGGAATGCCAATTTACGCCGGATTGAATAATTCCTGATTTGCTCCCGGTTCAGGAGGGCTTTTAGTTCTTCCACCGTAAAACCACGGAGGACAGATATTGGCCCGTCATGACGGGAAAGTGTTGATCCGTTCAGGACAGTTGTAAAAATTTTCACGGCAAACCAGGCCAGTCTTGTCCGTTCCAGATCATTTATAATAAATCCTGTCCCGACCGTGGTTTTCATCAAGCGGATTAATTCCGATAATTCATCATCTACGAGATGATGACAAAATAATGAACAATGAATGATATCGATGTCAACAGCAGTTTTTAGAAACGACTTGTAATCACTAACGATTCCTGTTATTTCCGGGTATCCCCTGCAATGATGTTTCATAAAATCAATCGCATCTTCATTCCTGTCGACACCTGAAAGCCTGACATTATAACCATTTGATCTTGCCCATCCTGCAATATACTTCAGTGCATCGCCACTTCCGCATCCCAGGTCGGCAATATGGTACTGTTTATCTTTCAGGCGGACGAGCTCCCTGACCCCCTGCAGGGTTATAGTGTGACCTCCGAGTCTCCTGTTCAGGTAATTGAGTTCTTTCAGATTACGGATCAGGAGCTTTTTTGAAATGACAGGGGCATCCATCAGTTCTTTTTGATGCGACCGGTGTTTGAAATCAGGAAGCATATGTAAGAAGCGCTGAATCAATTGTTAATCCGGGACCAAAACCTATTGAAAAAATGTTTTCACCAGCCCGGAGATGTGCTATCAGAATCTCATTTATTACAAACAGGATGGTAGGAGAGGACATATTCCCATATTCATGCAAAACCTCATACGAATGGCGGAGATTCTCATCGGTGAGGTTTAATTTCTTTTTGATGATATCAAGGATCTTTTTGCCCCCGGGATGGATGGCCCATTTATCGATCATTTCCGGGCTAAAATGAAGTTTTATACCGGCTTCCCTGATGAGGTCATTGGCTACACTACCTATAAATTCAGGCAAATCGCCATCAAGGATCATTTCAAAATTGACGGGTGTGATATTCCATCCCATCATTTCCCGGGCATTGTTATATAAAACGGAATAGAATCCATCGATTGTTAATCCTTCATATCCATGATCCGTTGCGAATGTATCTGAAGTGATTATCGCGGCTGCAGCGCCGTCACCAAAAACTGTATTGGACAACAGGTTGTCATTGTTGTTTTTTGGCTGAAAATGCAACGTGCAAAGTTCCACACATACAATCACTATGCGCGCATTCTCGTCCAGCCGGGCAATCTGATCCGCCATCTTCAGTGCATGAAAAGCAGCATTGCATCCAAGGAAATTGACAGCAGTTCTGTAAATATCCGCCGGAAGACCGAGTCTTACGATCAATTCTGTATCAATACCCGGGGAGTATAATCCGGTACATGTGACTGTTATCAGGTGTGTAATCCTGAAATCGTCAATTGTGGTTCCAAGTTGTTCAACGGATTTTTGAATGGCAGAGATGGATAACGGAAGTACATTTTCCTTAAAGACATTTAATCGCTCCCCGATCATTGGAATTTCTCCATTGCGATGAAAAAGGCGGCGTCCTCCATCCATGGTCATAAAATCGTTTACGGAAGAATACCGTTTCCCGATTCCGCTTCGGGAGAACAGGATGTTTAGTTTTCGTGATACAGTGTCATCAGCATATGCATCCTGCATAAAGCTGAGAATTTCAGGCTGACTCGCACCGAAATGCGGAACAGCTGTTCCTATGGATATAATCCTGCTCATTTTATTAAAACCATGACCAAAGGTGATTAAATACAAGAATTGAAAAATACAGGTTCATACAGATTGAATTGATGATATTCATTCGCATTGTATTTTCGAAATTGGCATGTTTGGTATTTTGTCTCACTTTGTTAAACCAACCGGTCAATGTCAGAATAACAGGGAGAACACAGAAAACGAAAAGAATAATTTCCATATTCAGATTATTGCTTTTCAGGTAATAAAAAAGCAGGAGTGCTGCCAGCGCAAACATCCCGGATGAAAACAGGAAAGTACCGGTATAGCCCAGTTTGTAACTTAATGAAATAACACCGTCATTTTTATCTGCCATATGCTGGTAGATCTGGGTGAGGGGATAGGCGCTGCCAAGGAAAAGGCTTGACAGAAGCATGCAAACCAGGTTGCCGGAGGTTAGAAATTCCGGCGGAGATAAGTTCGAAATCGCGGAAGCTGACATAAGATAGACAAACCCACCCTGGAAGATGAAAACGGTTAAAAATCCGGGAATAGGATACTTTTTAATCCGTATCCCGCGATAACTGTAAGCCCTGGACATAAGGACGAATACCAGGACAAACAATGAAAAGTATACTGAAATGAACAGTCCTGACAGAATTCCTGCTAAATCAAACAGGAGTGTCACAAAATACAGGTTTCCTGTAATTTTTGGAGGGTATTTCAATCCTCCGATGGGGGTCTCATCCCTGTCCTGGTAACTATTATACCCATTGCTGGATGGAAAAATAAGGATGTGTAAAATGAGAAAGGCCAAAAGGGTATTTCCCCAATGAATGTGCGTGGCCTGGCTCAATGCAAATAAAAACACAGGCATCAGGAAAAAGGAAAAAGGGAATCGAAGGTGCTTAACAGTGCTTATTTCCAACCATTTCATAAAAAAAGGCTTAGCCATTAATTCTCATGATAGCCGATTTGCAGAACTCCGGAATGGATAATTGGGACTTAATGGATATTTCTCAATAAGGGAAACAATCTGCTGATGGGTATTGTTTACAGTTGGAGGTTCCCGGGGCTATTATTCTCGTGGATCTCGCAGAATAAATTGTATTTGCGGAGCTTTTTTGCTCGCAGATTTTCGCAGATTTCGCAGATCGACAAATCTATATTCTGAAAACGGTTAATCGAATGCAATGAGATTTTCTCTGTGACCTCTCAATTTAGCGCGCTTTGCGAAAAAAAACTCCGCGGCCTCTGCGTTAAAAAATTTTGGATACTTTATAGTAATCCGGATAGTTTTCTCAAGAATCCCGCAGATCACATCCCTTCAAGTTCCCTGAAAAGTTCTTTTTGTCTTGGAGTGAGGTTGGTAGGTATTTTTATAGTATAAGTAATATACAGGTCACCGAATTGTCCCTTACTCCTGTAAACCGGGAACCCCTTGTTTTTAAGTTTCACATTCGTGCCGTTCTGAGTTTCGGCCTGCACCTGTACCTTGACTTTTCCATTGAGCGTGTCAATTGTTATTTCACCTCCCAGTACGGCAGTATATAAATCGAGGTCAGCCGTTGTATAAAGATTATTTCCCTCCCGCCTGAAACGCGGATGATCGGCAATTAAGAAGGTAATAAACAAATCACCGTTGGATGCGCCATTAATTCCGGGTCCACCATGACCTGCAATTTTAATTGTCTGTCCGTTTTCAATACCTGCCGGTATTGTGATCCGGATATTTTTGCCATTAACAGTAAGGGTTTGCTGATGCGTTTCAAATGCCTGTGCCAGGTCAAGCTTCAGTTGTGCTGTATAATCTTCGCCCCTGATCTTCATTTGCCGGCTTCGCGTTCTGCTATCAAAACCGCCACCAAACATAGACTCAAAAAAATCTGAAAACCCGTCAAAATCCCTGGTTTCCGAATATTTCCGCCCCCTACTTCCGGCTGCCTGTTCCTGGTATTGCCCGGCATTTTTGAACTGATCTGCATGCTGCCAGTCTTTTCCGTACCGGTCATATTTTTTCCGCTTTTCAGGATCGCTTAGCACCTCATGGGCTTCATTGATCTGCTGAAAATTGGTCTTTGCATTGCTATCATTCGGATTCAGATCAGGATGATATTTCCGGGCCAGTTTCCGGAAAGCATTTTTAATATCCTGCTGGGTGGCATTTTTATCAATTCCAAGGGTCTTGTAATAGTCGATGAACATACCGGAAAATATTTAAATCAAAGCAAATTTAGGAAAAAACCTTGCTGCTTGGAATTTCATTAAAAAAGGGCGTAATTTTTTCTTCAACGCAATTTGCAGCATACAAATAAAGTGCTGCTGACCAGGTTTGCCAATCCTGTCCCATCGGTTTTCCATCCTGGGCTTTTAGCCATTCATTAAAACCAAAATCCAGCTTATTTTGGGTTGATAACTTAATAATCTTTGTCAATGCCAGCAATTTTTCTTCAGCAAGGTTATATTTTTTGGCACCAACCAATGCTGCAATATAAAATCCGCAAACGAAGGGCCAGATTCCACCATTGTGGTACTCACCCGGATGGTTATATAGTGCATAACGATGTGTCCACTCAGTATCCTCCTCTCTGACAAAAGGAAAGAAATTCGGTGGCAGATCAAGTACCAGATCTCCCTTCTGTTTCATGCTATCACATTCTTCCTCAATCCATGAGATCATTTCTTCCGCCCTTGAAGGGGATGCTATTCCTGTTAATATGGCGAGGCTGTTTCCAAGGAGGTCAAAACGCTCGTTACTGTGAATTTTATAGGACCATAATGCATAGTAAGGTTTTTGTTTTATTTTAAGACCTTCGTGCGTGTGTCTTGGCATGGTGCCTTCGGCTATCGTAAATCTGACCATTTCGAGCTTCACCCTATCAGCTCTTTCATGAACACCCAAAAGTTGAAGATAATTGTATACTATGGTGTTCACATATAATCCATACCCTGTTACCCATTGTTCATCACGCCAGTCACTGGTAGGCTGCTGTGCAACGAGATATCTGTCTGAAGGACTTTGATATTCCATCCAGGTAAGTGCTTTTATAACGGCTTCCTCAAGAAAGCCTGTGATACCGGTGACCTTTCTGAAAATGCCGACCCCCATCAGAAACAGGGGTGTAGTATCGCTGGCTCCCAGATCTTCTTTGTCGTGCACCAGCGATGGGATATGTCCATGTCGGGTTTGATTTTTCGCAAGTGTTTCCAATACCTTTTGAATACTATCCAGCAAATAGTTGTTACCAGTAACAGCAATTCCTAAAATGGAAAGCATCAGATCCCTTGTATACGGTTCCGGATAACCCCATCCAGCTGTACGTGGAAGTCCGAGATATGGACCATTGGCATTATGAAGCAGCACTTCAAGGGCGGCTTTTTTAGCTTCGCTTATCAGCACCTGATCGGTTTCTAGCATGTGAGGTGTTTTAAAACTTTAGTTTATTCCCAGTTTATCCTGAAGGATCTTTACAAATTTTCTGGCTACAACGCGGTAGTCAAAATTCCTGATCGCACGGTCTCTGCCTGCTTTTCCCATTTTTATACGAAGTCCTTCGTTTGTCATGAGCTTCATTAAATATTTGCCGATATCATTGACACTTGCCCGGTAATCTACTGTTCTTGGCTGTTGAAATTTTACTTTCTGTTTGCCTTCAAATTCGTCCTGATCCTCGAGGATCACCTCACTAACTACAATTTTCTGAGCAACTTTGGCCAAAAAAGCAGTTTCACCCTGAATAAGCGTATCGAGCATTCCCATGGCTTCAATGCCAATGACCGGTTTTTCACATGCCCCTGCTTCCACCTGGGGCATGCCGAAGCCTTCAAGCCTTGAAGGTGCTGCATATATGTCGCATGCACCGATAAGATAAGGTACAAAATTCCGGGATATAGTATTGGTTGCATAGGTTACGTTCTTTTCAATACCTAATTGTATTGCCATTTCCAGATCAGACAGGTTCTGACGTTTGGTGCGTGGCTGTGGCCACACCTTGCACACATATTTCCAGTCCGGAGCCTTGGTATCGATCAAGGCTAGCGCCTGCATAACCTCCTGTGCTCCCTTTGAGGCCGCATCCCCACCAATGGTGAGAATCATTATCTGGTCAGGAGCAATACCCAGGGATTCTCTCACAGCAAGGATTTTTTTGTCATTCTTTTCAAATGGTCTGAAAGAATCAGTATCACATCCCACGGGAAGTACTTCAATATTGTCTCCATTTATTCCATCACGAACATACATTTCCTTTACCCAGTTCGAGGTCACAAGAATAAGAGGCAGGTCATTCAGCACTTCCTGATATTTTGCAACATAGCCATCGGCAACCAGCCATGGAACGGGACGGATACCGTACCGTAGCGGATGAAGAACCAGATTGGGCACATGACCCCAGTATCCAACCCCAACCACAACATCCGGTTCGAACCAGCGGTAATACCATTCTTTCTCCTGAGCAGATTCAAAATGTGCTGCATGGGTGTCGATTCCCATTTCCAGAAGGCCCCTGTATAAAAGATCACCTTGTGTCGCAAGTCCCCCGGGTGAGGGGGGGTAGTCGTATAATACCAGAACTTTCATTTATTTATAGGAGTTTTTTACCCATTGTAAAGCAACGTTGTGATTGGTGAATTGCCAGAATGATTCATTTCTTGGAGTTGTTTGAGCTTCAAAACTGTCTTTGTCAAAACCATATGTTTCAGAAATCATATTGTATTTTTTAAGCCAGACAGGCAGCGACAGTTTTTGATAAATTGGGGCATTTTCAATAGACTTCGGTAAATATTTCTTTTCTCCATCTTCATAGGCAAATGTCCATAATTCTTTGGCATATATTTTTCCTGAACTCCACAGTCGGATAACTGCTCCGCCCACTTCCTCATGGCGGAGATGCCTTGTGTACTCGCCTTTCGGATCGTGAGAAATAATCAGATCATAACTGATCGGGGGTAACAATTGCAATATTGCGCTAGAGACTATGCCGGGATCAAGTGGTTTTTGTTCAGGACCATCATCAAGGTCGGCCATATTTCCGGTGGCCTTAAAAATTTTCAAAGCGTTGTAGAATTTTGGTGCCCGGTTTTTATCACTTGCCCTGCAAAGCGACAGAATAAAACAATTCCAATCCGGATGATTCAGAATTGTTCCTCCTGCCCACAACGTTTCGTCATCAGGATGGGCTATTATGATAGCTACAGTTTTCGAACCTTTACTGTTCATTTTTATATTTCTCAACCGTCATTCGGGCTATCAGGTAACTGAGTGTGGATTCCGCACCCTGGTTTATATTCACATGTTTTTCTTCGAGTCCGTCGTAACATCCACCCGTGCATGGATTATACACGATATGATGCAGACGGTTGTTCCCTGAGAACCAGTTAAAGGCTATTTTCAGCTTCCGAAGATATTCCTTATCCTTAAGCGCCTCGTAAAACCGGCCCAGGGCCAGAATCGTATAAGCAACATCAATTGGCTGTTCTCCATATTTCGCCTGTTCCCCGCCTTTATCGAGCCAGCTTCTGTTTGAGATAACCTGAATTTCCTTATCGCTAAACGTTTTTGACAGCAAAAAATCAAATGACTGCAGCGCAATATTTTTATATTCTGCTTCTCCCGTCATTTGCCATGCGCATAACAGAGCTTCCGGCAGAACACTGTTTGCATAGGTTAGGTAGCTTTCATACCAATTCCAGTTTTCAGAGGATTCATGTTTATACATGGCGACAAGCCGGTTGGCAAGTTTTACAGCAATTGACCTGTATTGTTCCGATTTGTGCTTTGAATAAGCAAATTGCAATCCTTTAATGATAAAGGCCATAGATCGGGTTGAAGTTATTTTTTCAATATTCGGTAAGGCTTTTTGCAGGATATTCATGGCAATTGTGATCAACCTGGAAGGCAATTCGGATTTTTTAGAAATGACAAATCCCAGGGCCCATACAGCTCTACCGTTGGGGTCATCCAGATTTATAAGGTTTTGATCTGTAAATTCTTTAAACTTATCCACATAGTTCAGAAATTCCCCTCCCGGTTGCTGGCAAAACTTAATAAAACTGAGATACTTGCGTGCAAGTGCCAGGTCGGTAAATAGCCCGGTTTGTTCATAATGCATGCAGGCAGCGATCAAGGCCCTTGCATTGTCATCAAGGGTATATCCCGATTCAAGGTCAGGATGGTTTATGTTCGCAAACTGCACAAATCCCACCTCTGTTGTCATGTTTTGAACATGCATGAGGTTTAGCGGAGGCAGATTGTAATCCAGGGCAATCTTTACCGATGGTATGCTTTCAAATACTTGTGCATGACCAATAGCCGAATTTTCCCAGGTTGTGGATGTGGCTTTTTGCAATGAATTATTAATGATCCCGGTTCGTAATTTCTCATCGTTCAGGAGCCGGACAACGGCTGTTTCAAGTTGCTTTGAATTTCCGAAGTCAATTATGATTCCGCTATTATCGCTGAGTACTTCCTTTGCATGAGGTATCGGGGTGGATATAATGGCACATCCGCAGCTCATGGCATACGCAAATGTACCACTCACTGCCTGGTTTGGATCATTGGTTGTGAATACGTAAATATCGGTAAGCTGCAAATATTCAAGCAACTCGGGGAGGGTCAGGTAGTGGTTGATAAATTTGACATGATCAGTCAGATTATTTGCTTTAACAATTGCTTCCAGACTATCCCTATACTTTTCGCCTTCAGTTTTCACTACTTCCGGATGGGTTTTACCGAGAATCAGGAATACTGTGTCGGAATTTTTGCTGACTATGCCGGGCAATGCATTGAGGGTGGTTTCAATACTTTTACCCGGACCCAGCAAGCCAAATGTGGTAAGCACTTTTTTCCCGCCAAGCCCGTATTTTTGTTTGAGCATTTCCTGGTTTAAATAGGGTACAAGATGTGTTCCATGGGAAATAACCATGGTTTTCTGTTCGGAAATGCCATAATCTTTTTTAAGGATTGCAGCCGCATTATTTGTCATTACAATAATTGATTTTGCAATAGAGGTCATGCTGATCACTTCCTTTTTCAGGGTATCGTCCGGGTTGGGAAGCACAGTATGAAATTCGATCACAACAGGTTTGCTGAGTTCATACATAAATTGCTGAAAAGCCGCAGGCTGGTTGTGAAAAAATCCGAACTCATGTTGTATGACTACGATTTTTATTTTCTTGTTTTCATTGATCAGCCGGGCGAGCCGGGAATATTCCCAGGCATTTGAAGTGTTTAGCCTGTATTTTACTTCCTGTGGATAGCTGTACCGGGCTTCACCCGACTCCAGCGCACACACCTGTGCTGAAAAGGAATTGCTGAATTTATCCGTTAAAGCCTTTATCAGATCCTGCGAATAGGTTGCAATGCCGCACACTCTTGGAGGAAATGAACAGATGAATAGCAACTCAGGAAGATCGATTTTAACCTCCATAGACTTGTATTGTGTCAGTTGATTCCCCAATTCAGTGAAGGCTGACTTCCTCATATATGGTTGCAATTCAATAGATTTGCCTATTGATTGCTTGCTTATTTCGTTTTTCATTTTTTTTGTTTATTTATAACCAGTTCTTTTAATAAGGCTGACAGGCTTAAAGATGCACAAGCAATTCGCTCATCGGCAGCCCCGTAATATATATACAGCCTGTCACCAAAGAGACTGGTTCCGGTAGGGAAAACTACATTATTAACTTCACCATAACATTCCCAATCAAATTCGGGTGAAAATAGCGGACCAGGCAGACGGGTAATTTCTTTAGAAGGATCCTTCAGATCGAGCAACGCGGCACAGGCAGAATAGACCCTTCCCTTCTTGCTTTCCTTTACTCCATGATATATTAATAACCATCCGTATTCTGTTTCAATCGGCGGACACCCACCGCCAATGTGTTCTGATTCATGATCATAAACAGGGTCCATCACAATATGTTCCTGCATTTTTAAAAAATACTCATCCCAAAAAGCGGGTGTAAGGGCTTCCAGACTGTCAACGGATACAATCTGAATGCCTGGCCTGATGCGGTGCAGGAACACCAGTTTTCCTTCAAATTTTTTCGGAAAAAAGATGACGTTTTTGTCCCAAAGCATCATTTTTTTTTCCGGATCGAGCTTTTGATAATAAAATTTTTGATTCCGATAATAGTTTTCATTAATTCTTCCAGCCGGTTCTGATGCTAAATAAATAAATTCAGCATAGGTAATCGGCGGCACTACCATTCCTTTTTTGATGAAATGTACCAGGTCAGTTGAGATGGCCACCGCTCCGCGGGCGCTCACTCCATCATAACCGGTATACGAAAGATAGAATGTGTCTTCAGTTTTGACAATACGCGGATCCTCAACCCCCCGTGATTCAAAATCGAGTTCAGGAACCATCATGGGTTGCTGCCACCTTTCTACAACGTTTAAAGGTCCATTTAACCTGCAATATCCTATTGTGGAATGATTTCCCTTCCGGACTGCCCTGTAAAACAGGTGGATTGAATCACCGTCCTGGTAAACAGCAGGATTTAAAACGCCTTCATTTTCAAAACCGAGATGCGTTTTTTCCAGCAAAATGCCTTCTTTTTTTACTTCTAACATGTTTAAATGATAACGTTTATACAATGTGGCAATGTGTTCAGTACTTATATTCAGCGAAATTCAACGCTGAGGATAAGTCATCTGAACCATTTAATGCTTTAATGCAAAGGTCACACCGGCATGGATAAAATGTATTACACAACTTACAGAAAAAGTTGTATGATTCACACTTTCGGCAACGGAGGGCAAAGCCGGCAGGCTTCGGAAAAAATTTATTCTCATAGTTGTTCACAATTCTATTTAAGTATCTTCTAACCATGGATTCAATATCAAACACATTCTGCGGGCCATTTGCAATTACCTGTAGTCGGCAATTTTAGGTTTGGAAATGTCAAAATCCAGAAAGCCATAATGATTGGTTTTATATGCGTTAGCCTTGAAAACATTGTATCCTCTCCCGGGTATATAAGGGTAAAAAGCAAGGGAGACCTGGAATGTATTGAACATCAGATAATCGTTCCTGATCAGGACTCCGATTCCCATCAACGCATAGAGACGACTATTTGAAAAACCTGACGCTTCGGTTCCCAGCATACCCATGGTAACAAAAAGGTAAGGTCCGAAGTGAAAACCAGCCAGGTTCCACGGGGCATAGCTTTGAGTTTGCAATGACAGTACCACCAGATGTTGAGCAGGTTCATCCGTTTCTCCAAATCCTTTCATAAGATCTCCGAAAGTAAGGTTATCACCCGGCAATCGCCTGATTCCAAAAATCAGGGTTGGACGGACAAATTGCCTTATTTTCCAATTTCCTATGTTCAGCAGCCGGGTAAAGTAGTTTATCCTTGCAACTATGACCTCCTGGTGAAATCCTTCCTTATCGAAAAAGGTTCCGTATTCGAACTGGGAGCTCAGGTACCCGAACCTGAAATAGTCTCCCCAGGCAGCCTTCAGACCGAAATACCCTCTCTGCTCATGCTGCACGTCATATCCCAGCGTGATTCCAAATTCCTTCCCAAGTGGTACATCCTCCACCTTTCCATAGTTGAAGATATACCTGTCTCTTGCATACCTTCGGGAAGAAATGCCAAGACCGGCAAAGTAGATATTCTGATTGTAAAAAATTTCAGGACCTTCCGGGGCTGAAACCTCCCGGGGATAACGTATTCTCAGTGCCCTTAATGAAAAGATCAGGTTGGTGGTCCCATCATGATTAGGATTGCCTTTGAATAATTGCCATGCACGGGCACCCCATAAATCCTGGATGTTAGTTCTGGCCGACAGATACCGGATTGTATCATCAGCAACGTAGCCTTGAGCAGTAATCATCTGGCCGGCAAAAATTCCGCCGGCCCATTTTGTCAGGGGCGAATAAAATTCCCTTGACAGTTCGAAACTTCGCACAAGAGCCTGATTACCGGAAAAAATATAAGGCAGGTTGGAACTTATTGTTGAATAATATGATCGTGAGAATCTGTTTTCTTCAACGAGTGAATTCACATCCGTAAACAGAAACTGCACACGGAGGCTGATGTAAGTATTTCTGATGTTCGGTTTGAGGTAACTGATACGGGTAGCACTTTTCCCGGTAATACGGTCAATATGGGTATTACCCTGGAAGGTGCTCCCTAATCCGGCCAGGTTGTGATCCGTAAAACCGAAGTCAGCTGAGGATTTTGAAAACTGAAATGAAGGTATCAGGCTCCATACATCCTGAACACGAATAAAAACATCTACTGAATCCGATTTTTTGGAAACAGGGACTATAATAAATTTCACTTCCTGCACATATCGTTGTGAGCGGATCAGCCGCTCCGATTCTTTCACAAGAAGGGAATCATACGGCTCATTTTTCTTGAAAAGCAGCAGATTCTTAATAATGATAACCTGGGTTTTAATGTGCAGGGTATTGCCTGTTTTGGTCAGAAAGTCACGGGGATGCTTTGATGTGTCCTGTACAGTGTAGCCAAAAGGGTCAAGTGTGGTGATATTAATTTCACGCACAATTTTTCCTTCAAAAGACGGTTTTGGCTTTATTTTTTTAGACTTGCGTTTGCCCGGGGCTTTGGGAACACTCTCATTCAGCGGCTTGAAAAGCAGTGAATGAAGGAATCGTGTAAATTTGTTTTTTTTTGAAAGATCTTCAATTGCTTTGTATTTCAGCGAATCCCCGGCTGTTCTTAACGTATCCTGCGGCGGAGGAACAGAATCAATTCTGACTTCCTCCTGTGGCATGGCCCGCCCGCACAAACACAGGGCCAGAAAAAGTACACCCAGGAACCGGTACATAAATAACAGAATTTCACTATTTTTCTTCTTTATTAGTCTCGTTGTTGCTTTCTTCCATTTTTTCAAGTTCCTTCCTTGCCTTCTCCTCTTCTTTTTCCTTCTTTTTAAAATATCCTCTCAGCAGAAAATTACTTTTCGCGGCCTCCATATTTTCATCGAGTCCCTTGGAGCTTTTCTTGAGATTTATAATCATTTGATTGATGTTTTCAGATATCGCAGAATCCTCTATCAATCTCGACAGGGTTCCGTTTCCGTTATTTATCTTAAACATGATCTCAGCCACCTGGCCCGAAATTATCTGGAGATTTTCTGTTGTTACGGAAAGGCTTGATATGATGGCATCAGTTTCAATCGGTTCAACCGAACTGAGAAAACTTCCGTTTTTGACAGTCCGTGCATCTGCACTGCCCTGGGTAATTACAAGGATGCGTGCGCCGATGATCCCTTCCGATCCTATGGTGACCCTGCAATCAGTCTTAATAAACTGCTGTACGCTCTTTTTAATGAGCATTTCAACCTGAATCGTTGAGTCATTCACGATGTTTATATTGTCCACGGTTCCGACATTGATGCCGGAGAACCGTATATTGTTTCCCACCTGCAATCCGCTTACATTATGAAAATTGGACTTTAGTTCAATAACCGGATCAAAGAGGTTTTTCTGTCTGCCGATAAGAAAAATCGCCAGAACAAAGAGTACAAGGCCGGCTGTAATAAACAGGCCTAATCGTAACATGAATCGGGGGGAGTGAGTATCCATATTTTTATTATTTATTTGAAAAAAGATTTAACCAGGGCGTCATCTGATGTTTCGAAATCTCCAGGAACACCTTCCTTGTATATTTTACCTTCATAAAGCATTACCATGCGATCGGCAACGGCCCGTGCACATTCAATATCATGTGTGATGATGATCGATGATGTGTTGTATTTTTTCTTTACTTCATTGATGAGCAGGCTGATTTCATCAGAGGTAACCGGATCGAGGCCAGTGGTTGGTTCATCATATAACATGATAAGCGGGTCAACAATGATGGTTCTTGCCAGGCTGATCCTTTTTCTCATACCCCCGGATAACTGGGAGGGCATTTTATTCAATGAATCGGCAAGCCCTACATTTTCGAGAACTTCATTTATTTTTTGTTCTATTTCTTTTTTAGTCAGGTTCTTTTTTATTCTTACAAGTGGAAATTCAAGATTCTGCCTGACCGACATCGAATCGTATAAAGCGCTGCTCTGAAAGAGAAATCCGATTTTCTGACGCAGGTCGCCCAGCTCCTGTCGGTCGAGTGCGGCCAGTTTCCTGCCCAGCACAGTAATATCTCCTTTATCCGGATTCAGCAACCTGACAATACATTTGATCAGCACCGACTTCCCGGATCCGGATCTGCCGAGAACCACAAGGTTTTCACCATCCATGAGATTCAAAGAAACACCCTTTAGCACCTCCTGCCTATCGAAACCCTTAACCAGGTTTTCAATTTCAATCAACGCCGGTACTTTTTTCGGGACTGCTGATCTGTTATTTTTATTTCCGGATGACTGGCTCATTATAGCATATCTGTAATTTGTACCGCAATCACATCAACAATTATTACAAGAAGTGAAGAAACCACAACCGCTGAATTAGCAGCTATACCGACACTCTCAGTGCCCCTGCCTGCTGAATATCCCTTATAGCACCCGATGATCCCGATTACTGCGCCAAAGATGAATGTCTTTATGAGGGCGGGAAAAAAATCAAGAAAATCAATCGATCCGAAAGCCTGGGAGATAAAAAGCACAAGATTCACGTTTCCTTTTATGTTCACCCCGAGCCAGCTGCCAAAGAGGCCGAAGCCATCTGCAAAGATAACAAGCACGGGCAGCACAATTGTAGTAGCCAGAATACGTGTAACAAACAGGTACTTCACAGGATTTGTGGCTGAAACCTCCATGGCATCAATCTGTTCGGTGACTTTCATAGAGCCGATTTCCGCCCCGATTCCGGAGCCGATTTTACCGGCGCAAATCAACGCGGTGATCATCGGGCCGATTTCACGAATGATCGATATCGCTACCATTCCGGGGAGCCATGATTCCGCACCGAATTCGGCAAGAGCCGGCCGGGATTGAATTGTAAGCACAATTCCCATTATGAACCCTGAAACCGCGATGAGTGAGAATGACTTATTTCCGAGTTGAAAACATTGCCGCAAAAATTCCTTCCATTCAAATCTTCCTGAAAAAGTTTCCCTTATGACCTGGAGAATAAAGAGGGTCAGGTTACCAATGCTTATTAAAAAATTATTGGCTTTTTCAGCACTTTCATAGGTCTTTTTGGCCAGTTTTATCGACTGTCCTGAAGCAAAACTTTTGGCCTGTTTTATTGGTAATATTTTTTTCATGTTGACTTAACATCTTTTAAGCCGATTTCCTTTTCTTTTTTAACGAAAAGCGAATTTTACAAAATAATGGCATACCGTCGCCTAAAAGGAAACCCCGGGGTTTCAGCAAGAACCGTAACTATCGAAACAAAAGCGTTGATTTTTACCCTGAAGCAACGATGAAAAAGCGGCTGACAATGCTGACCAGGGCAGATCCAATAGCCGGAATATTTATGAGCTCATTTTTGCCCCGGGAGATCAGCCCGGGCCATGATTCTCCGAACCTGGACAATTGGGAGATCAAAAAGGCGGAACATAATGGCAAGGATGACGGAAAAAATTATGGGAACAACTATGGTTCGTGTCAGGTACAAAAACCATATCAGAAAGAACAGACCAACCATCCATTAGTTGTATTGATAGGGCTCGTAGTATTTCTTTTTTGTAAATACCCGTTGAAGAATTGTCTTACCGATTGTTTGAAATAAATCGGATTTTTTTGCCATAACGGCGGTAATTCCAACCTGAAGAATATTTCCTATAAGCCTCCTTACTGGATTTCCTGCATTTCCGGCAACAATCTTTTTTGAAATATATCCGGCACCTATACCTAACAATGCCCCCATTAAGTTCGATCTCACTTTTGACGAACTCTTCACCTCATCCAATGTGTTGCTGATAATATTGGAAAGCTTTAGATTTTCCTTAATTATTTCAAATTGCTCTTTGATGATCCTGCCTTGTTGTATTTTCTTAATCTCAAGTTCAACAATAGCTTCCTTAAGTAGTACTGCGGAATTGATCGTTTCCATAGGCTTGTTATTTCAGTATGTTTTGAATTATAATGTTTGCAAATACCCTTTTCAATCCCTTATGCATTAAGAAATAAGCAATTATACCCAGAAGACCATAAAATGCAGCAACGACAAAAAATCCATACCATATTCTCCCCAATACATCTCCCAGCCAGAATGCCACCCCTATGCTCACCATAAATAAAAATGTCATGCAGGCGATGATTGCAGCAACTCTTGAAATAACAGTGGCTGCAATATCAGAGAGTTTGTCAAGCCCTTTCAGCTTAATTAACTCAATATTGGTTTTGGCATAGTCTTCCACGCTGTCCAGGAGCGAGGACAGAATACTTTCTTTTTCATCCATATCCTGCATTTTATAGTCCGGGTCCATAATTTAAAAAGTAAATGTTATGTTATTCAATGAAAACCTGCCACCCTGATGACCCGGTACTGTATTTTCGGAAGTCAGCAGGAATGCAGATTCTTCAAGGGAGTCAAACTGGTATTTAGTCTTTTCATTAAGCGTCAGCAATTCGCCTTTGCCAAGGATTACGGATTCATTGCTAATATTGAACTTTAATTTTCCCTCCAACACCTGATAGCTGATAGTATCATTTAATTGTACAGACCTGATTTCGATTCCCGACGGCAACAAAGTAAGGACGATGTTCTTTACCGGACTTTTTAAAAGAACCATAGTACTCAGTTCTTTTTTTAGCCAGGACGGATCTTTCTTCAGCGTTTCAATTAAAGAGGGGATATCAAAATTCATTTCTTAATGGATATGACATGGCCAGTTTATTTAAAAACAATGCAAACGGCCAAAAGGTTTGCTACTTCATCTTATTCGCCGCGTCGCTCATCTTGTTTTCAGCAAATTCGGTAGCGCCTTCTTTTACTCTTTCAAATCGATCGCTAACGGTTTCGAGAAAATCCTGAAACTTTGTTTTCAGATCATCTACATAATCTTCGCTTTTCTTAGCGATGTTCCTGCGGGTTACTGAACCTTTTTCAGGTGCAAACAAAACACCCAATAAAGCTCCTGCGGCTACACCTGCCAGCAGACCTAATAAAACTCTTCCTGAACTCATAGTATTTAGATTTAGATATTAATTAAAGAATAGTACAATAGTTTAACAGTTAAGCAGGCACTTTGATCAATAAAATACCTGCTTTTATTTGGTTTTAAACGGGCCTTTTCCCGCCAATGATTCTAAACAGTACAGCTATGACAGCTATAACCAGTAACACATGGATAATTCCACCGGCCTGGAAACCAATGAATCCTATCAGCCATGCTATGACCAATATTACCGCGATGATATAAAGTAAGTTACCCATTTTGATAATTTTTATCAGTTAAAAAACTAAAAATCAGATTCATACACTTATTATAAAATGTCATTGGACATTGTCTTTTGTAATATCCTCAAGGGAGTTTCCTACCTCATTCATATCGTGGTTGAATTCACGCTTAAACGAAGCCCATTTTTCACCATTCTCATCATTGAATTCGTCCAGACGCTTCTGAAGCTCCTTATTTTTCCTTTCAAGATCACTGATTTTTGATTCATATTTTTCTCTGGCAGATTTATTGCCATCAGCGACTTTTTGCCTGAAGTCATCTATCTTCCGGTTGTTCTCAGTGATTGTGGATTGAGCATCAATCTTAAACTGACGCACAGAGTCCCTCAGTGCCTGGTTTAAATCCTGTTTGGCTTCAACAACATCTACCTGCTCTTTTAGTAATTTGTCCTCCTGGTTGTCAATTTTATTTGACGAGGACTGGCAGGAAATCAGCACACTTGCTGCCACGAAACCTGCCATGGTCAGCAATACGATTGGTTTTTTCATTTGTTTTATTAAAATTATTTATACAAAATTGATACTCTTTCAGTTGTAATGTGTTACATAATAACGATATAGTGTTGTATGATTCACACATTTTCGCAATAACAGATTTAGAATAGAAAAGTAATTCTGGCATATGCCGCATGGGTTTTACGGTTGGCTGACACCATCACATTATAGGTATTTTCACCTGACTTGTCGCCATCCACATCCACAAAACCATAAAAGCCCCGATATCCGATATCAAAGCGTATTGTTCGATTTTGATTGAGTACAAATTCGAGTCCTGCGCCGTATGCTGCCCCTATATCCCCTTTTTTTGCTGCTACAACTGCCGTTGTCGAACCATTGGAACCGGAGGAACTGATATCGGAACCAACATTAATACCAAACTGAGGTCCAACCACTGCATTCAGATTTAACCGTGCCATTTTGCTTGTATTCAGGGAGAGGAGTACGGGAATATTGAGATATTTAATATCTACTTCGTTATCCACGCTCTGATCTTTATATTTCTGTGTTGCTTTATAATAATCAATTTCACCCTGTACCCCGATATGCGGACTGAAATTGATACCCAGCATCACGCCGAAACCGTGGCTCATTGTTACCGAACCCTCAACTATGCCTCCTTCTGATGTATTGAAATCCATCGAATAGAAGGTGGGCATATAATGAACTCCCAATTCAACTACCCGCAAATCAGGATAATCTGCGCTGCTCATTGACATACCGGTTATAACAACAGGTTTTTTCTCAGGATCCGACGCATTGGCGGCAGAAATAAATAAAGCTGCCGAGATCAACGCGACCACTACGCTTTTACTGTTAATTCTTGTTTTCATCTTTTTAATATTTAATAGATTTATTGGTTTTTAAGAATGACTTTCTTCGCCTTATAAGCAGGGTCAGAGTTACCACAATCGCAATACCCAATAGTACATGAATCCCGGTTCCGGCATCGAAAGCGAAGTATCCAGCTGACCAAAGGATGCTGGTAATAATTGAAATTGCAAATAACAGATCATTCATTCGTTTATGTATTTATTAAATTTACTTAGCAAAGTTCGCGAACATACCCAGGTAAAGCCTTACACTTTACTATAAGAGTGTTATATGATTCACACTTTTTATAAATGCATTACTAGCGGAGGGGAGGTACAGAAACTTAATAAAAGTCGAAATATTCGATGAAAAAGTTTTAAAATGTAAGTAAAACAATAATTTGTGTTGCAATTAGTGCAAAATGGTGTGATGAAAACAAAAACTTTAAAGAATTTGTCTTAATTTTGTTCCGGAAAGAATAAAAACATAGTTAACTGATTTAATAAGGGAAATAATATGTGTGGAATTATTGGTGTTTTTGATCTGAAAACCGGTACACGTGAGCTTAGGCCGAAATTGCTTGAAATGTCCAAAAAGGTGCGCCACAGGGGACCCGACTGGTCAGGCATATATTGTGGTGACAAGGCAATCATTACCCATGAGCGTTTATCGATAGTGGATCCGGCCTCAGGGGGTCAGCCCTTATACAGCAAGGACAGAAAACTGATCCTTGGCGTAAACGGGGAAATATATAATCACCAGTCAATAAGGGAAAGATACAAGGGTATATATGAATTTCAAACCATGTCCGATTGCGAGGTTATCCTGGCTTTATACCGTGACAAGGGCAAGGATTTTCTTGAAGACCTGAATGGCATTTTCGCCTTTGTATTGTATGATGAAGAAACGGACAGTTACCTTGTTGCACGCGATCATATAGGCATAATTCCATTGTATATGGGCTGGGATGCTTTCGGCAATTATTATTTTGCCTCTGAACTGAAGGCCCTGGAGGGAACATGCAATAAAATCGAAGTATTTCCTCCCGGTCATTATTTTTATAGCAAAGAAGGTGAATTGAAGAAATGGTACACTCGCGACTGGATGACGTATGATGCAGTGAAAGACAATACGTCGGATATGGATGAACTTCGCACTGCCCTTGAGAGCGCAGTACACCGCCAGTTAATGTCTGACGTTCCTTACGGGGTATTATTGTCGGGGGGACTGGATAGTTCAGTTATCTCTGCCATTGCGCGAAAGTATGCAGCCCATCGCATTGAAACAAATGATGAAAAAGATGCATGGTGGCCTACATTGCATTCTTTTGCTGTCGGACTTGTCGGATCACCTGACCTGGCGGCAGCCCAAAAAGTTGCCGAACATATCGGCACAGTCCATCATGAGATCCATTTCACCGTTCAGGAAGGTCTTGATGCACTGCGGGATGTTATCTATTTTCTTGAAACCTATGATGTTACAACAGTAAGGGCGTCTACCCCAATGTATCTGATGGCCCGTGTGATAAAATCCATGGGTGTTAAAATGGTTCTGTCAGGTGAAGGGGCAGACGAGATATTCGGCGGCTACCTGTATTTTCATAAGGCTCCCAATGCCAGGGAATTTCACGAGGAAACCATCCGCAAACTGAATAAGCTTTACCTTTACGACTGCCTGCGTGCCAATAAATCACTGGCTGCATGGGGTGTGGAAGGACGGGTACCATTTCTCGATAAAGAATTTATGGATGTTGCCATGCGGCTGAACCCTGAAGATAAGATGGCGAAAAACGGGAAAATGGAAAAGTGGATCCTCAGGAAGGCATTTGAGGATTATTTACCGGAAAGTGTTGCCTGGCGTCAAAAAGAACAATTTTCAGATGGGGTAGGGTATGGCTGGATCGACATGCTGAAAAAGATCACTTCTGCGGCTATTACGGATGAAATGCTGAATACGGCACGGTTCCGTTTCCCGGTGAATACGCCACGCAACAAAGAGGAATATTATTACCGGTCTATATTCAGCGAGCATTTTCCGTCTGAATCCGCTGCCGCCTGTGTGCCGTCTGTTCCATCTGTTGCCTGCAGCACTGCTGAGGCGCTTGCCTGGGACGAATCATTCCGGAATCAGAATGATCCATCCGGCCGCGCTGTGAAGAGCGTTCATGAGCAGGCTTATAAAGAATAAAGCAAATAGTCGGTTTAAATTCGTATTTTCACGGCTTGCTTTTAATCTGTTGATGAATTATTTATGCAGGCAGTAATTCTTGCCGGGGGCAGGGGCACCCGGCTGGGGGATATGACCCTGGAGATCCCGAAACCCATGGTAATGTTGGGGAATAAACCCCTGTTGCATCACCAGGTTGACCTTCTGATGAAGTATGGCGTTAAGGATATCATCATCCTGGTCAATTATCTGAAGGACCCTATCATGAAGTACTTTGGCGATGGTTCCGCATACGGTGTGCATATAAGATATTATGAAGAGATCACTCCGCTGGGAACAGTCGGAGGGATCAAGGAGATTGAAGATTGGCTCACCGGTGATTTCCTTGTGTTGTATGGGGATGTGATGATCAACATGGATCTTTCCAGGCTCATCGCCTTTCACCAGGTAAAATACAGCGAATGTACGCTGGTCCTGCATCCGAATGATCATCCCTATGACAGCGACCTTGTTGAAATAAATACATCAGGCCGGGTTGTTGCCTTTCATTCCAAGCCGCACGATCCGCAGCAAACCTATTATAATCTTGTAAACGCCGGTGCCTATGTGCTTACGGCCAAAATATTCCCTTTTCTTGAAAAAGGGTTGAAAGCGGATTTCGGACGTAATATTTTCCCCAACATATTCAGCCGGTTACCCATGTTCGGTTATAAAACCACCGAATACCTGAAAGATATGGGAACACCGGAGCGCCTGGAAAAGGTGCGGCAGGATCTTGAATCAGGCCGTATCAGGAACAGCAGCTATGAATTTCCGCAGAAAGCAGTATTTCTCGACCGCGACGGTGTTTTAAATGTGGAAAGGAGCTATATCAGCAAACCCGAAGAGCTTGAATTATATGATTTCACGCCGGCAGCTATTCGCAAAATCAACCAGTCGGGTTACCTGTCCATTGTAGTTACCAACCAGAGTGCCATTGCACGCAACCTGTGCACCGAAGAGGATATCCGGGTTATCCATCGCAGCATGGAAACCACGCTCGGTCAGCACAAGGCCTGGCTGGACGGGATTTATTACTGTCCGCACCATCCCGATAAGGGCTTTCCCGAGGAAAACCCGAAATACAAGATTGATTGTGATTGCCGTAAACCCCGGACCGGAATGTTCAGAAAGGCGGCAGAGGATTTCAATATCAGCACTGGAGATTCCTATATGATCGGGGATTCGGAGAGGGATATCCAGGCAGGCATCAATGCAGGTTGTGTCACGCTTGGAGTAAGAACCGGGTATGGACTGAAAAAAGCAACGGTACTTCCGGATTATATGTTTAATAACCTGGGTGAAGCCGTTGATTTTATTGTCGATGATCCGTTGCGTCCATATTTCGATAAGATTGCAGCATTATACAGGAATTTTAAAGAAAGCCGCCCATGGGTCATTCTTGTCGGGGGAAATGCAAGGACAGGGAAAAGCACCCTGGCATCGTATCTCCGCCTGGCATTTGAAAAGAAGGGGCACCATGTGTTGACCGTTTCACTCGACAACTGGCTCTTACCTGAATCTGAACGAAAACAGGAAATGGACGTATATGCACGTTTCCGCCTGCCGGAGATTGAAACCGATCTGAATAAGCTGGTCTCGGGAGATACCTTGTACAAAACAACATATGTGAACCATCCTGAACGGAGTTCACAGCCGATGACACTGAATCCGCAGGGTGTACAACTCATTCTTATAGAAGGTGTTGTGGCACTTAGTTCACCTGCTGTGCGAAATCTGGCTGACCTCAGGCTGTTTACCTCACTGGCCCCGGAGATATTCATGAAGCGAATGGAAGAATACTATACCTGGCGGGGCAGATCCCTGGCTGACACGGCACTTCTTGTTGAAAAAAGAAAAACCGATGAATATCAATTGATAGAAAAAGAAAGTAAATTCGCTGACATGATCATAAATGCTTACATTTCATGATAATCACCCGAACACCCTTCCGGATCAGTTTTGTGGGCGGGGGCTCAGATATGGAAACTTTTTACTCCAGGTCCCCCGGTGCCGTATTAAGCACAAGCATCAACAAATACATGTACATTTCATCGCATAAATACTTTTTTCCAGGGCAGATAAGGGTGAAATATTCAGAAACAGAGACTGTAAATCATCTTGATGAGCTGAAACACCCGCTTCTGCGCGAAACTATGCGAAAAACCGGAATCACCGGCGGCATTGAGATCAGTTCTATAGCAGATATCCCATCCGGAACCGGAATGGGATCATCTTCTTCGTTCACAGTTGGATTGCTTCATTGCCTGTATGCAGTTAAAAGACAGTATGTGACTCATGAGCAACTGGCCCGTGAAGCAAGTGAAATCGAAATCGATATCCTTGGTGAACCCATTGGCAAACAGGACCAGTATGCGGGGGCATTTGGCGGATTGAACATCATTCACTTCAATCCGAACGGATCGGTGCTTGTGGAGCCGATGTATATCAGGAATGATGTTTACAAAGCATTGCAGGATAACCTGCTGATGTTTTATATAGGCAATCAGCGGAAAGCCTCTGATATATTGTCGGAACAAAAAAGAAATGCATCGCAGGATGAGAAATTCGGCATTCTTAAATCAATGGTGTCATTGGTTTTTAACTTACGGGACTGTCTTTTCAGTGAAAACCTCGGAGATTTTGGTCCGATACTCCATGAGAACTGGATCCTAAAACAGAAACTTGCATCCCAGATCAGCAATTCGGGGATCAATGAGGTATATGATACCGGAATAAAGGCCGGGGCTACGGGTGGAAAACTCTTGGGTGCCGGAGGCGGAGGATTCATGCTATTTTATTGTGAAAAAGAAAAGCAGGAAAGACTGATTGAAAGTCTGAAGCCCCTTGAACATTTTCAATTTGCATTTGAACGCGAAGGTTCGAAACTTATATATTTTGCGGATGAAGAATTCTGAATTCAGTGAATATTTCAAACGCCTTGCCGAAACACTTGACAAGGTTGATACAGAAGCCATTGAAAAAATGGCTGGCATGCTTTTGAACGCCCGTGAAGAAGGGAATACAATATTTATTTTTGGAAACGGCGGCAGCGGGGCCACGGCTTCCCATGTGACAGGTGATTTCCTGAAAGGGATATCATACCAGCTCGACAAGCGATTCAGGGTGCAATGCCTGAATGATAACGATTCGGGAATGATGGCTATTTCAAATGACCTGTCGTATGAAGAAATATTCATTGAGCAACTGAAGGTCTTTTTAAGAAAAGATGACCTTGTAATCGGAATTTCCGGAAGCGGTAACTCCGCCAATGTGGTGAAAGCCATGCAATATGCAAAAACAGAAGGCGCTAAGACAATCGCTTTCTGCGGGTACAAGGGAGGAAAGATCAGGGAACTTGCCGATCTTGTAGTTCATGCCCCTGTGCAGGATATGGAAATCACCGAGGATGTACATATCATTATTTTCCATGCATTGAAACAATCGCTGATGCGCCGGCTGAAAGGTGATGATTTTTCGATGGGCAGTACCTATGATGAACGGGTGAAGTAGGGAGTTTTGCCTACGCCCCTCTCGTAATTTCAGGTTTTTCGCTCTCCTTTGAGCTTTTGAAAACAAACCTCATTAATATCGCCTTAATCATTCCAAGCCCGTAACCTGCAAGCATTATGAATGCAGCATACACGCTCATCAATCCAATAACCAGATTACGATATTGACGCGACGCATCAATCAGAACAGCAATTACATATACAATTAATGAAGAAGCCCAAATAATAAAAACCGGTTTAGAAAACAGGCTGAGAATTATTCCTGTAAGCATATATAATACAAAGAGGGAAGGGAGAAGGTGAACAGGTTTCAACGCATCTCCATGCCTTTTCTGCAGGTCAATTCTTCCACTGCCGAAGGAATGCACCTGCCTGAAAAATTTGTAAAATGTCGACCGGCGTTTATGAAATACATATGCATTTTCAATGAGGCCGGAATTGAATCCGCTTTTATTCAACCGGATACTCAGATCGATATCCTCCGATACTTTTAAGCCACTGAATCCTTTTAATTCATTGAAGACCTGTCTTCTTATGCCCATATTGAAACTACGGGGCTGATACCGTCCCACATGGCTTTTTCTCCCCCTGATCCCCCCGGTTGTGAAAAAAGAAGTCATGGCATAACTGATAGCTTTTTGCTTAGAATTGAAGTTTTCACTTGCTTTATCCGGACCGCCATATGCATCAAGTGGGTGTTCAATGAGAAACTTTTTAACTTCAACAAAATATTGAGGAGGAATTACACAGTCAGAGTCAAAAAATACTATAATGTCACCTTTTGCATTTTCCACACCCCAATTTCTGGATTCGCTAATTCCCAGCGCTTTTTTATGCAGATAAATCAATGCCAGTTTGTCCTGGAATTGCTTGATCACGTTACCTACGGAATCGTCCAGACTACCATCCGCAATAATCACCTCGAAGTTTTTATCTTGCTGTTCCACCAGGCTGGTTAATAACTCAGTAACCTCATCGGTTCGTGAATATGTAGGAACAACTACTGAGAAGTACATTTTTATATTGCTTTATCCTTGGGATTCACCCATGGTTATTGATATTTGCCCTTTCAGCGCCCTCTAGTCCCTGGTCCCTGGTCCCTCGTCCCTCTTATATCTGCTTTTCAATATGATAATCATTCCGGTCAGACGAGGAGCGGGAAATGAGCTCTCCGAGGAATCCCGCCATAAAGAGCTGGGTGCCTATGATCATGGCTGTAAGTCCGATAAAGAAATAGGGGCTGTCGGTGACCAGTTTGGCGGGTATATGCCTCGCCACTGCGATAAGTTTGCCAACGCCCAGAAAAGCAGCCATCGCGAAACCAACCAAAAACATCGCTGTTCCCATGGTTCCGAAAAAGTGCATGGGCCGTCTTCCAAAACGGGATATAAAAGAAATTGTAAGCAGGTCGAGGTATCCGTTTATGAATCTTTCCAGGCCGAATTTTGTAACACCATACTGCCTTTTTCTATGCTGAACTATCTTTTCGCCAATGACTTTGAATCCGGCTTTCTTGGCTATGAATGGAATATAGCGGTGCATTTCACCGTATACCTCTATGGCTTTCACCACATCGCGCCGGTAGGCCTTTAAGCCGCAATTGAAATCGTGTATATTTATACCGCTGAAGCGACGGGCGGTCCAATTATATAACCTGCTGGGCAGATTCTTTGTCAGCGTATTATCATATCTTTTTTTCTTCCATCCCGAGATCAGATCATATCCTTCCCCGATCATTCGGTACAGTCCGGGTATTTCGTCAGGACTGTCCTGCAGATCCGCATCCATAGTGATAACCACATCACCCGTGGAACTCTGAAAGGCACAATGCAAGGCAGCGGATTTGCCATAGTTGCGCCTGAATTTTATTCCTTTTACGGAAGGATTGACCGTGGCGATTTCCTCGATTACCTGCCATGACCCGTCATTGCTGCCATCATCCACAAGGATTACTTCATAGGTGAACCGGTTATCGTCCATTACCTGTTTAATCCACTTCAACAGCTCAGGAAGGGATTCAGCTTCATTATACAG
>JBGSSA010000131.1:0-21885 GCA_041737295.1 Bacteroidales bacterium
TGCGGTTCTTTAGTTCACCTTAGTTTCCTCCGGTTTTGGTTATTAACAAAAAGCAAAGTTATGAACTCCCCCTAGAACCCCCTTTTTCAACATCATATATTTAAGATAAAAATTATGATTCAAATCTAAAGGCGGTTCTGCAGTTCTGCAGTTTATGGGAAGGTTTTCTGGAATTATCGGTTAGGAGCGAGTAAATAAAAAAGTCTTGCAGTCTTGCAGTCTTGCAGTCTTGCAGTCGTAATCCAGTTAATCGTAAATATCAATCAACCAACAACAATCAACAATCAACTAACCTCGGTTACAATCTCCATCCCGCGTTTCAGGGCGTCCTCATTCACAGGTATCAGGTGATGGTGACGTGCAGGCAGGGAATCCTTGATCCCGTGTACTATATTTTCCATTAAAATGAGGGGCTTGATTTTTAGAAATGCACCCAGCACGATCATGTTAAATGTTTTGGAAGACAGCATTTTTCCTGATTCTGCGGCTGCTTCCACCCTGTATATTTTTATGTCGGTTCGCTGCGGGTGCCGCGTTATACCATTTGAGTCATATAACAAAATACCACCCGGTTTCACGGTGGATTCGAATTTATCCATCGACTGCTGGTTAAGCAGTATTGCCGTGTCAAACAGGTTTAGGATGGGAGAACTGATCCTTTCATCGCTCAGGATGACGGTTACATTAGCGGTTCCCCCGCGCATTTCAGGGCCATAGGATGGCATCCAGCTTACTTCCATCTTTTGGATCATCCCGGCATACGCCAGGATCTTTCCCATTGACAGAACACCCTGTCCTCCGAACCCTGCAATTATTATTTCCTCGTTCATGTTGCTTTTTTTGATGTTATTCCGTCTTACTGGATTTGTTCACGAGTTCGCCGTTCAACTTAATATCTCCCAGCGGAAAATAAGGGAACATGTTCTCTTCCATCCATTGGTTGGCCTGGTTCGGTGTCATTTTCCAGCCGGAGTTGCAATTTGAAACCACTTCGATAAAAGAAACCCCCTTATTCAGTTTCTGGTTTTCAAATGCGGCGCGGACCGCTTTTTTCAATTTCCGCACACCCAGTGGTGTATGAACGGCATGCCTGGCAACATAATAGGTTCCTGGCAACATGGCCACAAGTTCCGTCATTTTCAGAGGGTTTCCCATTAGGGCTACATCACGCCCGTAGGGAGTGGTGGAGGATCTCATTCCCGGCAGCGTGGTAGGGGCCATCTGACCCCCGGTCATTCCATAAATACCGTTGTTTATAAAAAACATGGCGATATTCTCCCCGCGGTTGCAGGCATGTATGGTTTCCGCGGTTCCGATGGCTGCAAGGTCACCATCTCCCTGGTATGAGAAAACAAATTTTTCAGGCCAGCATCTCTTTATACCTGTGGCTACCGCCGGGGCACGCCCGTGTGCCGCCTGTTGCATATCTATATTCATGAATTCATAGGCCAGCACGGAACACCCTACCGGCGCAACGCCAATAGTGTCGGCCTGGATACCCATTTCATCAATAACTTCCATTATTACCCGGTGTACAACTCCATGTCCGCATCCCGGACAAAATGACAGGGGCTTCTCAGTCATCAGCGAGGTCCTTGTATAAACAAGGTTTTCGGGCTTGATGATCTCTTCCAGATTCAGATTCTTTACTTCCATGTTTATCCGATTGAGAAACTTTGTAACAGTGCGTTATATACATCTTCAGGAGAAGGTACCATACCCCCCATGCGGTTATGCAGCGCTACCTTCACCCGTCCTTCTACTGCCAGGCGAACATCTTCGATCATTTGACCCGCGCTGAGTTCCACGGTAAGGATTCCCTTCAGCTGTGATGTCAGTCTGTCGATTTCCACCGTGGGGAAAGGAAACAAGGTAATGGGCCTCAGCAATCCTGCTTTTATTCCTTTCGACCGGGCAAGCCGGATGGCCTTCTGGCAAATGCGTGCGCAGGATCCATAGGCAACAAGCAGGTATTCGGCATCTTCGCAATCGATCCGTTCAAACCTGACTTCATGTTGTTCCATCAGCTTATACTTGGCCTGGAGCTTCAGATTATGCCTTTCGTGGCGGGCCGGATCAAGATCAAGGGAGGTAATTACGTTCCTTTCCCTGTCTGCCGTCTTACCCGTTGTAGCCCAGTTTTCAAAATTTGTCAGTCTTTCCTGCTGCGGGAATAATTCCACCTTTTCCATCATTTGCCCGATGATACCATCCGAAAGCATCATTACAGGATTGCGGTACTTGAAAGCCAGCTCGAAGCCGAGTTTGACAAAGTCGGACATCTCCTGAACCGACGCAGGTGCCAGCACGATCAGCCGGTAATCACCATGTCCGCCTCCTTTCACGGCCTGGAAATAATCCGATTGGGAAGGTTGAATGGTCCCCAATCCGGGTCCTCCGCGCATGACATTCAGAATGAGGCAGGGCAGTTCACTGCCGGCCATATAGGAAATGCCTTCCTGTTTAAGGCTTACTCCCGGACTTGAGGATGAGGTCATCACCCGTTTACCCGTCCCGGCCGCACCGTAAACCATATTGATTGCAGCTACCTCGCTCTCGGCCTGCAGCAAAACCATGCCGGTGCGTTTCTGCGGTTGTTGTACTGCGAGGTATTCCATTACTTCCGACTGCGGTGTAATAGGATATCCGAAATAGGCATCGCAACCTGCCCGGATGGCCGCTTCGGCAAATGCCTCGTTCCCTTTCATTAATTTAATATCGCCCATATAGGAACTAATTTCTATATAATCAAATCATTTTCTGCAATACCGAATACGCTCCGCGCATTCGTAAATCGTAAATCGTAAATCGTAAATCATTTAATCATCAAATTTCTTCCGATAGACGGAGATCACCCCGTCGGGACATACTACCGCGCAATTGGCGCAGCCTGTGCAGCTGTCAGGATTTTCCATATAGGCAAAATGATACCCTTTGCCATTTACCTTTTTTTCCATCCTGATCACGTCAGTGGGACAGGAAACGACACAAATCTCGCATCCTTTGCACCTTTCTATATCAATTACTATAGCGCCTCTGATTTTTGCCATTCGAATAGTTTCTTAAAAACAACATTCAGATTTTTGACGGGATAAACCCGGATTTTCACTTTAATTTAGTCAAACAAGGCAATTAATTTATAAAAATAGGAAAATTCATGAATGATCCCTATTAAAATGCTTCAGTCTTTCCTCCAGCAGGGGGAATAGTTTCGGATTTATCTGTGAAACACAGGCACGCAGTCCCTCTGTCCTTGTACTGCCGGTAATATCCAGCGTTATGGCACTAATTCCATAGAACAACAGTTCTTCAAGTAACTGTGATCCTGTATAACCAGGGTATGATATTGTAAAATAAAAACCATCCGCCACGGGAACATCCTGATCCCTGTCATAAACAATTTTGAATCCGTTTGAAATAAACAGGTCTTTCATAATATGTGCCCGTTCTCCATACTGCCTGATATCATCCAGCAAATTGTAATTTCCGTCGTTTACTTCTTTCAGAATGGCGGCAATGCCTATCTGTGCGGAATGTGAAGCACCTGCCGTGAGCGCGTAGAGTGCACCGTAAACGATCGTATGTCCTAATACATCCGAAGTATAGTATCTTTTCAGATCGGGGAACTGCCGGTTATATAATTTGTCGGAAACCGCCATCATGGCAATTCGTTGTCCTGCATAGCTGAATATCTTCGATGTTGAAACCAGCAGGATGTAATTGTCTGTATATTTTGCAACAGTAGGCTGAAAGGGAGGCTTACCCGGCACGGAAATATCCTGCCGGAAATCCATACCAAAATAGGCCAGGTCTTCCAGCACAATCACATCATATTTTGTCGCCAGTTCTCCAATGATCTGAAGTTCTTCCTCATTGAAACATATCCAGGAAGGATTATTAGGGTTAGAATATAACAGACTGGAGATCTTGCCCGTGGACAGGTAGCTTTCCAGCTTAGCCCTTAATTTTTCACCACGGAAATCATAAATGTCGAAGGATTCAAAATTGTGTCCGAGCACATGGCATTGCTGCTTATGTACAGGGAATCCGGGATCGATAAAAAGGGTGCCTTCCTTGTTCCTGTCCGTTCGGTTTACTGTGAGAAATCCGACACATGAACCTTCCATTGATCCGCAGGTAGGAATACAACCCGATGGTTTCAGATCGATGTCGAGGAATAATTTCAGAAAACGCGAGGTTTCCTGCTTCAGGGAGACAACCCCGTCAATGGGCGGGTAGATAGCTGCCACTCCGTTTTTCAAGGCTTCAATTTCTGCATTGACAGCAATTTCAGGAGGCTTTAATCCCGGAATACCCATTTCCATGCGGATGAAGCGGATGCCGCTTTCCTTTTCAAGATGGTTTACCAGGTTAACGATTTCCCTTATTGAAGCCCGGCCGGGGGTTGGAATCCCGATCCCGGCAGTAATACGCTGAACTAAATCCCTGGATATTGGTAAATTCATAGTGAACTTTTATAGATCTAAATTTTGCCACGAAGGCACATAGTCACCAGGCAACTGTCTTTCTCGCTATTCCCGCTATTCTCGCAGAAATTAAACGGGACCTTATCTCGCTGATTGATGCCCGGTTTGCTCGTGCCGTAAATCATAAATCATAAATCGTAAATCATAAATCGTAAATCGTAAATCGTAAATCGTAAATCGTAAATCGTAAATCGTAAATTTCTTATTAGTATTTTCTTTTGTCGATAACCCGTTTTGACTTCCCCTCACTTCTTTCAATCGTTTTTGGCTCAACAAGGGTGACTTTAATTCCCAGGCCGAGTGTGCTTTCGAGGTTACACTGAATTTTATTCCTTAGTGACTGCAACTGGCTGATCTTGTCCTGGAAAAATTCCTCATCCACTTCAACCTGCAATTCAATTGTATCGAGATTATTAATACGGTCTACAATCAGCAGGTAGTGGGGCTTGATTTCGCTCATTTCAAGTATCACACTTTCAATCTGTGACGGGAACAGGTTTACTCCGCGTATGATCAGCATGTCATCACTCCGGCCAAGGCATTTTTCCATACGAACCATGGTACGGCCGCAACTGCATTTGTCGTAGCTGAGCCGCGTGAGGTCCCTTGTCCGGTAACGTATCAGGGGCAATCCTTCCTTTGTGATGGTTGTAAATACAAGCTCGCCGGTTTCCCCTTTCGGCAAGACTTCTAAGGTGCGGGGATCAATAATTTCAGGAAAAAAATGGTCTTCACTGATGTGTAATCCTTGCTGGGAAAGGCATTCACTGGCCACACCCGGCCCGATCACTTCACTGAGGCCATAGATATCGATTGCTTTAATTCTCAGTTTTTCCTCAATTTCTTTGCGCATATTCTCAGTCCACGGTTCAGCACCGAAGACCCCTACCCGAAGCTTTAGCTCATTCCGGTCGATACCGCTTTCTTCAATGGCTTCCGAAAGAAACAGCGCGTATGACGGTGTACAGGCCAGTACAGTGCTGCCAAAATCATGCATCAGTTGCAGTTGCCGGGTTGTGTTACCACCTGAAACAGGGATTACGGAAGCACCTATTTTTTCTCCGCCATAATGTATTCCCAGTCCGCCGGTAAATAACCCATATCCGTATGCCACATGGATAAAGTCGTGGCGGTTGGCTCCTGCACAGGTCAGCGTGCGGGCCATTACCTCCGACCATGTTGCAATATCCCTGTGTGTATACCCCACTACCGTAGGTTTTCCTGTTGTTCCCGATGAAGCGTGCACTCTTACGATCTCGCTCATGGGAACTGCAAACAGCCCGAATGGATAATTATCGCGCAGGTCTTGTTTTGTGGTAAATGGCAGTTTATGCAGATCATCGGTCGATTGTATGTGTTCGGGGCCCAATCCCGCTTCCTGCATTTTATTGCGGTAATACGGCACGTTATAATATACCCTTTCAACAGTTTCCCGAAGCCGCTCACTTTGTACTTTTTTGAGCTCCTCCCTTTCCATACATTCAAAATGCCTGTTCCAGATTTCCATTTTACGGTGATATTGATTCTAAATTTTATAAAGATCGCTGGCACGCATTAATTCCAGTTCATGTTCTTTCAGAGCCTTAATGGCGTCTTCGGTATTGCTGCACCGTAAGATGATAATCGATTTATTGCCTATTGAAAAAGCATATGTATATTCAATGCTGATATCGAGGTCGGATAAAATCCTGAGCACTTTGGCATAATGCTGCGCTTCATTGGGGGCCATCACCGAAATAACCTCCGTAAGATTTACTGTAAATTGTTTTGATCTGAGCAATTCCCTGGCTCTTTCCGGTTCGGGAACAATAAGGCGTAATATTCCGAATTCCGAGGTATCGGCCACAGTAAGTGCCGTAATTTTAATTTTTTCCTCTCCGAGTGCCTCCAGAACGTCCGTCAGCCGTCCCGATTTGTTTTCCAGGAAAACTGACAATTGATGAATGATCATGACTTGCAGGTTAAAAAATTGTATTTTAATCGTCGAATATAAGCAAAATAGGCTTTCATGAATTTTATTGTGGCTTCGTTTTTTCGATCCGGATCCGGGCATCCACTACGGTAATGTCATCAACGTTACCGAGAAGCGGATTCAGGTCTAGTTCCTTGATTTCCGTGGCATGACGCAACAGGCTGGATAACCTCACAATGATCTCCGCATAGCGGGCTTCATTTATTCCGGATTTTCCGCGTGTGCCATGAATGATCCTGTAACTGCGCAGGCTGCCGATCATTGAACGGGCTTCATCGAAGGTAAGCGGGGCCAGTCCCGAAGAAATATCTCCCAATACCTCGACAAATATACCTCCCAGTCCGCACAATATGATATGTCCAAAACGGGGTTCATAGGTGGCACCGATAAACAATTCAATTCCCGAGAGCATTTGCTGCAGTATCACGCCGGTGACATCTTTAATTTTCATCATCCGTTTGAACTCAGCCTGAAGGTGAGCATCCGATTTTATATTGAGGGTTACTCCGCCCACATCGGATTTATGGACAGGTCCGATAACCTTCAACGCCACCGGGTATCCCGTTTCGCGGGCCAGTTTCATCAGTTGATTAATTGTAGTTGCGGATCCTTCCTTCACAAAAGGTATGGATGCCGCCGACAGCAACTGCTGAATGTCATCGGGCGCGAGGTATCCTCCGGAAGACTTGTCAATAATTGATCTGATGCGCGGTACATCCACATGGTCGAGATAAATTTTTTCTTCGGCAGGGTAGGGCGTGTTTGAAATACGCGTAAGTGCCCTGGCCAGTACAACCTCATCCGGAAAATTGACATGCCCCAGTCTCATGAAATATTCCAGTTCTTCATGGGAACTGGTGACTGATGGCAATATGGGCAGGATGGGCTTTGTACAATCGAGGATCTTCCGGTGCAACAATTCATAGATCTCCCGGATGTCAATTAGTCCATTGCTTCCGAATATGACTATCATCGCATCAATTGCCGGGATATTCCTGTCAATATATTCTATCACGCCCTGCAGCTGTTCGGATGTTGCAGTGGCAATCAGGTCGATGGGATTATCGGCGGAAGCGCCGGGATTCATCATGGCCAGCAAGCGGTCATGATCCTCCCCTGTAATCCGGGGAATGTTCAAACCACCCGATGACAGGGCGTCCGTAAGCATAACAGCCGGTCCGCCGGCATGGGTGACAATGGCAATGTTTTTTCCGCGGAATGATTTATGTGTGAAAACACAGGCTACCGTGGTCAGCTCTTCCCTTCCAAAACACCTTACAATGCCGGCCTTTCTGAACAATGCCTCGACGGCAAGGTCAGAAGAAGCCATTGCCCCGGTATGTGAGGTGGCCGCCCGGCTGCCGGCTTCGGTGGAACCTGCCTTAATGGCTGCAATGCGGCATCCTTTGCGGACCAGCGATGAAGCGTGATGCAACAGTTTATCCGGGTCACGGATGTTTTCAATATATAATAGTTTCGTGGCCGGACTTACCCCTTCCTCGTAATTCAGGTCCCAGTATTCCATGATCTCTTCTATCCCGGTCTGCGCGCTGTTTCCTACTGAAAAAACACTGGCAAAAGTAAGGCCTTTCGGAAGCGCGGATTCAATGATGAAAACCGCCGTGGCGCCAGAGCCTGATGCGAAATCACAGCCGACCGGGCTGAGTTTGGGAACAGGGGTGGTAAAAACTCCGCGGTACTGCTGGGTGACCACCCCTATACAGTTGGGACCGATCAGGCAACCGTTATGCGCATTCACAATATCGACAATCTGCTTTTCAAGTATTTTGCCTTCAGCACTGTCCTCACTAAAGCCGGCTGAAAGGATAATAAAAGCCTTTGTTCCTTTTTTCTCAGCCAGTATACGAACGGTAGATACACACTGGGTTGCCCCGATAGCGAGAATGGCCAGATCCACCTGCGGGAGATCATTGATGTCCGATAACGAGGGAAGTCCCTGTACGATTTTATCTTTTGGGTTAACGACAAATAGGTTACCCGCGAAGCCTCCTGCCAGGATGTTTTGCAGGATCCGTCCACCGGGCTTATGAAGGTTGTTTGATCCGCCAACTATGACTATCCCGGAGGGTGACAGCAATTGTTTATTAATCATATTGATATACTTGCTTACTATCAAATTTAGGTATTTACAGATCACCATTTCATAACAAATATCATGAACCCCGGTGACGGAAATCAGTAAAGTTTATCATCATTTGATCCGCATAAAATTTGTAATTGACCATGTATTCCATATATTGGCTGTTTGGAAATGCCACATGTAATTACAAGCTATACATATGAGAATCAGACTACTCTCTTTTCTGCTTTCCCTTTCGACTTTAAGTGTTTATGGCCAGACCGGCTGGGAAAATCTTTTCAGTAAGGTGGAAATTCATACTGATACGTTCCTTTTCAGCTCCGCACGGAATATGGTTGATTACAACAACGAGCGCTGTTTGTATTTTACGTACACGGATGAAAACGCGATCGCTGAATTGGCAGTGTATCCGCTAAATTTTCAGCAATCTGATACCATTTCCCTATTACCGGCGGGTGACTATTTTTTAATGGATTCGCTGCAGTATTATGACAATGCATGGCGGTGTAAAATCAGTTTTCGAAACCTGACCCGTTCTCAATTTTTAAAGCTGCAATTCCGGATTAGGGGTGCCGAAGGTCAGAAGATGGCAATCATCAGGCTCTTACCCTGCACCTACACCACAATCAGCATGAAACCCAATGTCGATGAATTGTTTATCGGTGAAGAAAAGGTTTTCGACCTTGTGACAAACCGTGCTGATAATATCCGGTATTCAATGGACTGGACCTCCGGCCAGCCTATCGATTACCGGATTGAAAAAGTCGGGGATCAGTTCCGTTTGCATGTGATGCCAAATGCATTGGGATATCATAAGGTAAAACTGAATTTTCAAACCGAAAAGCCTTCGGTGGATATGAATACGAACCGCATTATCAGCCAGACAGCCCCGGTTGAATATGTATTCAATGTAAAAAACAGCCAGTTGAAATTTCTGAATACGGATAAAAAGGACATTACACTGGATGATATTTCAAGGCGCAAAGGCACTGAAATTTTGCTGGATAACACCCGTTCACTTGATCTGAACAAGACGTACCGTATCGAGGACCAGGAAAATCCCGGGGGAGCCCTTATTGCCGAGCTTTTCACACGGAGTTACCTTTCCAATAATAAAGTATTGTGCTATATCCGTACTTATAATTATCATCGTACGGAGGAGGGATACCTATATATTAAAGATGGGGATGAGGCACTTTTCATTACAAATCTGAACATCACGCCGGCTGTATCTCTTGAAAAAGTTACCCTGATGAGGGCCGGTGGCGACTGGACCAGCGATTTGGCGGTTTATCCCGGCGAGACTGTCCAGCTTAAAATTGAAGGACAGGCATTGAACAAAGCCAGGTTTCAGCTCGAAGAGGTGGAAAAGCTTTCCCGCGACACACTGATTCAAAGCGAAACGGAAGTCAATCTGAAATTCAAGGTGCCCCTGTCAATTGATAAGAAAAGGATTGTATTGTTTAATAATGATATTCCGACCGTGTTTACCTTGAATGTGAGGGAATATGAGATCCCGCGGCCCTTTGATTATATCTTCATAAATTACGGTGATGCAAACCGCATGCTTTCAACCCTGCGTGGTCCGATACTCTATGACAAGACTGTACGGGATGTGATCATTTCCTTCAATACCGACAAGATTGATTCTGATAACAAGCTATATGGCAGGCAAAACCTTACGTTTGATGTGAGGGTGACCGGACCGAACAATGAGCTGGTCGACTTGCGTACGATTGGCAATGTTGTTGTCTGTCCGGCTGACAATTCACCACGCTTCAGGTATTATGACACCCGGAACTGCACCTCAAATGAAATCAGCCTGAACAAATTTCTGCGAAGAAGCACAAACGATCTCGATGACTGGTCCAGAATTCAGCTTTCCGTGAAAACCACCCCGGATAAATCAGGCGGTGAACCGCAGCAAAAGGACGTCGAAATTATTCTGAAAAAGAAAGTAAAATTTGACATCGATGTCTCATTCCCGGCCGGTCTTGTCACTATTTCAAAAAATGAGGCACCTGAAGGTGAAAATACTTCATTCAGCAACCTGTATGGAATTAGTATGGCCATGGTAGCCCAGTTTGGTTTTTATAATCCTGAGAAAATTGCCAAACTCCGGCCTTTTCGCGTTGGTGTCGGATTTTTGGCACTGGATGCATTCAATTTCCAAAGTGAATTGCAGGATTTAGCTATGGTGGCCCTGGGAAGTATTTATCCAACCACCCGCGATAAGAAGCTTGCTTTTCCGTTGTATATTGGAGGCGGGTACCAGTTCAAAGCACAGAAGTGGATGTGGCTGATCGGACCCGGGATCTCCGTGAAACTCTAATCTGACTTCATACCGATATTTTATTAATAACCAGGAACAACTTTTAAATTTGATTTCAACTTATTATCAGGCCATTTCAGAATAACCAGGTGCTGATTATAAGTATCCCAAATTACTTCAGCCGGATTATAATCTTTCGGTGACCTGATTACCTCAAGCCCGTTATTTTTATATGGATTGAAACTTAGAACTAAGTTATCATTTACATGTATCGAGAATCCATCCGGGTAATATCTGTCGGCAGGTATAAAAATAGTCGAGGCACCCTTCGAATTGTCGGGTACGAATTCTATACTAAATATTCTTGACGAATAGTCGAACGAAAATCCGTTTATTATTCCTGCTAAAGTTTGGGGGTATGGTCTCGAAATTACATCCGTTATATATTTCCTTTCAACTACCCCTGCAGGCTTGTCATCCTTGAATATAGCCCATGTATAGGAGTCGGGCAGATTCTTGTTTTGTGTTCGCGAACCGTAAAACCAAGCTTTGATGGTCCCAACACCCAGATTGTCAAAAACATTTGCAGTTGCTTTGTAAATATCCTCCAGATTGTGTTGATCTGTCAGGGAAGTATCATTTTTCATGTAGGTGGCCGGGCCCCATTCACCAATAAACAAGCCAGCCTTTGAAATTTCAGCTTCACGGATATATCTTTCAATGGTTGGTTTAATTCGCTTTATTGTATATTCGTAAATATGAGGCGCATACACGATATCTTTACGGTCCATTGGAGTTTTCATCTCCCAGAAAGGAACCGGATATTTCTCACGGTCCTCGTCATTAACGAGAAGAGGTTGATACAAACATTTTTTATCCGGATTGATTTTTTGGGATTCATCCACCATTTTCCGAAGAAACGGAACCAGGTAGTCTTTTTCCACAATACCGTAATCCGCATCTAAATCTCCTTTTCTTGGCTCATTTAGCAGGTCGTAATCATATACCGAAGGGTCATCTTTATACCTTTCCCATATATGTTTCCATGCACTAATCCATCTTTCCTGCTCGCCGTTTTTATTTTTCCATAGTTTTCCCCAACCCTCCACGTTAAAGCCGGGAATACCATAAATTACCATTTTAAAGCCAGTTTTCATGCCTGATTCCCGCCCCATGGCAACCAGCGAATCGACATATTGAATGTAACTTTCTTCAAACTGACAACCTTCCCATCCACCAAGTTTTGCCAGGTTAAGCCTGATAACCTGAAAATTTGCCCCCATTCGGACCATGCGTTTATAATCATCGGCAGTAAATTGGACCTTACCCATTTTGTCCTCTGTAATAACAACGAAACCCCGCGGGATCATGTTCCTGCCGAATTCGTCACATACCACGTAGCTCGTTTGAGCGTTGGTTTTGGATAACAAAAGAGCCAGGAGCAATGTTAAAAATAAATTCCTCATAGTCTAAAATTTAACAAATTTGTTTATTTCCCTTTATTTGCTCCTGTATATTTTGGCATGATAGGGCAAAAGACTGATTGTAAAAGAATTTGAAACATCCATGATACTTCCGGAAGCAGGATCCCATTCTTCCATATCAGAAGGTGCTTTTAAGGTAACCCTTGTTGATACAGGGTTGCCCGAGTCATTCATGATAAAATAGACATCTTTGTTATCAATCTGCCGGTGAGCAATCCGAACCGGTAACGATTCATCCTCCAGTTTTACCTCCTTTACAAGCCACGCGTCGAGTATCTCTTCTATTTTCTGCGAATTCCAGTTTGTTACCAGTTTGACATTATCATTGGTTTCAAAAAGCTTTTGAGCCCTGGATTGAAGTTCTGGGTCAGGAAATTTCTTTTCCGTGTTGACAGGCATCAATTCAAGGGCAATAAGCTTTCCTCCCGCTTCGGAAAACTCAAACAATCTTTCCCAGGCTTCCCCGGGTAGGGTAGATACAGCCGGTAAAACGATGACTTTCCAGTGTAATTGTCCATGTACAAGTTCCCCGTTGACCACCTTTGATTCGATAATGGCCCGTGAATCAAGAAAAGAATATTCCCGGCGGTTTTTGAACATGAACCTGGAAATATTCCGGAAAGTTTGCTCAACAAGGATAGCGTCGGGTGACCCGCCAGCCAGGGTGTCCCAACCCGATACGTTCGGGTCTGTGAAAAAGCCATCAACCACTTTAAGGGGCTGGGGCATAAACCGTGTCCAGAGGGATTCGATGGGATATACTACACCAATGTCAGCCCGGGTAACCCCTCCATGAAGTAGAAGGGTTGATCTGCCTATATAGGTGTTAAACTCAATTTTCTCCTTCTGATCAGAATGAGACAGATTCAGGTAATTGTTAAAGTCAGTTACCCCTCCGGCCATCAGCATGTTCAGATGGCCGCGGACTTCTTTTGCGGGCGGCTCGCTGCCAAGAGTATAAATCTCCATTATCGGACAGGGTTCGCTCATTACCAAATCGTTTCCCTCGAGTTCGGCAGCACCGGATGCAAGTTTGGGCGAATGAACCGGCATAAACCGGGGAGAGCAGCTCAGTATGTCGATGCCCGGGGCATCCATTTCCCTGAAGCATTTCATTACATCCCCATAGAGAGGAACCTGCGCCATCATGGTCTCTTCCAAAAGAAGGTGACCTCCCGATTTAAAGTTATGGGTTGCACACCACTCTTTGATTGGCTTAAAAAAGTTATTGGCTATCAAATCCCCCACAGTATGAAAATACTGATAGCGCACCTGCTGACCTGCAGGGCCTTTGTCAGAGAAAAGCTCAATGAGCTTCTCTTCCGGCCGGTAACCATAACGTTTTTTAATTTCTTCCGATAAAACCTCCTGCCAGGGGATCACCGACCACGTATACCATTCAAAAGGGACTGCCATCAGGGATGGCTCATCGGTAAATGTGGAAGTGAAATATTTACCAAGGTCTTTCCCAAGGTAATCAGCGTAAATTTCATGATTAACCCTGAGAAAAGTCTCAGTCACCTCCGGGATCATCAGGGAAGGATAATGCGGACTGGCGGACCCTCCCGGTTTTTTTGAAACCTGGAATCCCTCGTAAAGCTGGTCCTTTGTGACGGCAAATATGCTCCATTCTCCTTCAGGTGCGTTCCAGTCAAGGTAAGAACCCTTGATAAAACCTGAAAGATCGGTTTTTCTGCTATAATCCACCACCTTCCCTGAAACAGGAAATGCAGCCACTAATTCTGATTTCCCGGGAGGAAGCCTGAAATGTATAAGTCCCTGTTTTACAAGGGTATCATCAAAAAAGAGCCCCATTACTTCCCATTCAGGATTTTCCCTGATAACAAGGTCTCCTGCGTTACCCGAAGGATACCCGTTCTCATCATAAAGCCACAACTCCATTCCGGCATTTTTGGCTTTTTCGCAGAAACGCAGGGTGGCTTTCATCGCTTCATCCTCAAGGTAATGCTCGAAGGGGACATTAATTGTAAAACCCCCGTATCCATTATCGAGATACGTTTTAATCAAAGAATCCTGTCCTGATTCATCCATGGGAATTCCATGAACATTCTGGTTCATCCGGTACTTTAAAGGGGGATTTAAAAAATCCTTCCGGAGTTCGTTATCTGTGGATTGGGTGCAGGATATCACACCGAATAAAAGAATGACAAGAGTGAATCTGAAATTTGTAATCATGTAATTATAATTTAATTTTTTACGAATCCATGCTGAATTTTTAAACCGATCTTATAAGTTGTTCAATTCTATAGTTGCCCATAAATTACTTGCAGAAAGCTCAACGGCTTTCCGAAGATTTTCAGTGGCTGTTTTTTCATCACCCAAACCGCGTGATCCAAGGCCTTTCAGCAAATATGCATTGGATAGGCGAACATTTTCCGCTTCTTTTTCGCCAAATTTTGCAAAGAAATCGACTTCCGGTTCTTTGGCCATTTGCCTGGTCCCTTCAACAATCAGCGCGTTGAATGTTTCAGACGCTTTTTGCTTATTCCCGATTTTCAACTGACTTAAAGCCTGATAATAGGATATGATTCCCACTCTGCTTATGGGTTGAACAGCTGACTTTGTGAAATAGGTTTTGGCATCGGATTTCTTTCCCAATGCTTCATACGCCAATCCAATAAAATAATTGATTTGGGGATTGCGGGCATCGGCCTTTTCGTTTTCAGGGTTGTTTCCGGAAACGGCTAAAAACTGGGCCAAAGCAAGTTCATTTTTCTTTTCGACGAGATACTTTTTACCCAGTAAAAGATGTGCATCCACGGTCATGTCGCTCACCCGCGAGCTTCCTTCACGAAAATGGAAAGTACTTTTGCCCAGGTATTCCACTGATTTTCCGGCCTGTCCCGAAAGGTTTAAAACCATGATTTCACGCACGAAAGCATCGTCGCGCTGCTTTACAATTTCACTGGCTCCTTCAAACAGTCGGGCTCTTTTTTCAATTGGAGCGTTATTCTTTTCATAAAGCGGATCGAGTTCAGCATAGTAAACCGGATCGTCTTTTTGCAATTCAAAGGCCTTTTCATAAGCCGCTATTGCTTTCGGAATATCCTGAAAATGATGATAATATCCCCAGCCCAGGTTTCGCCAGGCAATGGCCAGTGTCGGCTCTAGTTTTACAGCAACTTCCCAGTTTTCGATAGCCCTTTGCGGCTGTTTGTCATACAATAAATTTCCAAGATAATAAAAGGGTTTAGCATCGTTCGGACGATACCTTGCCGCCAGTTTTAATACTTTTTCATCTTCCAGCCTGAACGGAAAACCGTAATCGACTGATTGAGCCGAAGCCTCATCAAAGAATTTTCCGGCCCCGGCTTTATTCCCTTTTTTATCCTGAAGATACCCCAGGTAGTAACTGATCATCTGGTCTTTTCCTGAAAAACGGCGCAGTATTTCCTCAGCTTCAGCAGGAAATCCGTCGTTGAGGTAGGAGACAGCCAGTTCAAGGTAGTTCTGATCGAAGTCGCGCATTTTCAGATTCAGTTGGCTCAATAATTCCTGGTTGCCGGGTTTCTTTGATTCCAGCGCCAGCAAAAAAAGCTCATTTCCTGTTCGGAAATCGAGCGGATCGCCAGCCAAAACCGGAGCAAGAATTGTTTGTGCTTCATCTGGTTTACCCAGCTTCCGGAGAATAGTAGCTTTGAGATTGATTGCACTGTTATTTAAAGTATTGGTGCTTAACGATTGATTAATCTGCATCAATGCTTTTTCGAAATCACCTTTCATGCACGAAATCTGCGCCAGTTCAAAATAGGCTGCAGAATGCCAGGCATAATCCCAGGTTGCACGGTAAAGTGTGTCTTCAGCCTCGTCATATAATTCCAGTGCTTTTAAAGTCAGGCCCTGCAGGTAAAGCGCCTCGCAGTTTGAAGGACGGGTGTAATCTTTGGTAAGCCGTTTAATTGCTTTGCCAAAGTAAGTTCTTGCGATGCTGTACTCGCCATTCCGGAGGTAAATATTGCCGACAGCAACATTACTTCGGATGTCGCCTGCATCACGTTTCAGCGCTTCGCTAAAATAGTCCTTCGCGTTCAAAGTCGGATTGTGAAATTGCAGGATGCGGCTGCCAGCCAGGTACAATTCCTCAATGGTAGCCATATCTTTCGGAAGTGCGGGCCTTTTCACTTCTTCAGGCAGTTTTCCGGCTGGTTTTGGCTCAATAGGCTGGTAGGCGACGAGCAATTCCTGATTTTCCGTATTGATCATTTCGGTTGAAAGATCGGTCATTACAAACTCCCCTTCAATTTTGATGGTTTGTGTAAAAGCTTTTTCGGGAGAGATTTCAACGACTTTTTCCAACACGGTTTCGCCTTTCTTTTTCAGGATAATAAGGGCCCTGGCGATTTTTTGAGTTGAATAATAACCCAGGAAAACCATGTTATTATCTCGCTTTTCGAGGTTGACCGCGCCATTGAGGTTGGCATTTTTGAAACCCTGAATATCTTTTACAGGATACCAGTATTGTTTGAAAGTTTTTACTTCGTAGGGCCTGATCCAGCTGTAATCGGGCTGATTGTCAGAGAAAGCGCCAACCATAATTTCCACGTACGGGCCATCTGTTTCGGTCAGCAACCCTTCAGTCGCCTGACCTTGTTCGCCGGAGCCCCATTCCCATAATTTGGCTCCTTTCACAATGTTGTGATCGCCTATATGAACTGTTCCGGTTTCTTTGCCATGGTCGTAAGCGCCCATGAAATCTTCCTTCAGATCGTATGCAAAATAAGAATTCTGATGAACTGAATTCACCCAGTAGCTAAGGTCAACCCCTTTGGTAAAATCCTCTCCATTATACACTTCGGTTGAAACAGGCCAATGGGTAAAGCTGTTTTTGGCGTGGTAAACAGCTGTATTCACACTGGGTGGAAAAATTACCTGGTAATCTTTGTTGGTATGCGCGGCCACATTGGCCCAGAATAAAAAGGTATTTGTAAACGGGGTCGGATTCAGAATTTTGACCTCATTGCAATAGTACGATTTGCCGGGGAAGACAGTCATCCCGATAGTCCAGCGCATGCGTTGACGCGGTTCTGTCTCACCAATCCATATGGTTTTACTGCCATCGGCATTTTCGGCCAGTACGTAATCAACAGGCAGCAAAGTAGATGCCCTGTGGTGATGAATGACACACCACTCGATACCGCCTGAAACCCATGCACCGGTCATTCCAATATTGGACGGCTTCACCACATTGTTTTTATAAAAGAAATTGTAGTTGTTGGTTTTGTCGGTTCCGTAGTATAGTTTTCCACCGATCTCAGGAGTCACACACAGTTTGATGTATTCGTTTTCCAGGATTAACGTTTTCCAGGATTTATCGGCCTTTTCATTCGAAATCATATCATTCAGCGCGTATGGATAGATCACTTTCGAAGCGCCCTGGTATGATTCCCCCTTAAAAAACATGGGGTTTTTATTGGGTGGCATCACCATATAGGTAGGCAATACTAATTGTTGTTCCGAAATTTTAACCTGGGCAAATGGGGTATTCAACTGAAAAAAAAGAAAGGTAAAAAAGCAAATTAAGAGTGATGAATGTTTGAATAAAGTTGGTTTTAGTACCATGATATTATAGAATAAGTTGGTTTGCGTCCGATACTTATTCAAAACTAATAAATTTCACTTAAATACCTTATCTGAATGTTTCATTACCCCATCGGCACTTTATTCATTGTTCATTTTGTTGAATTTCTGATTCTTTCGGAATAAAACCTGGAATCTCCCCATTCTCCGTAAGCAATCACATTGTCTGCCAGCGCAATACGGGCCTCGAGACAGGTTTTACAATCATCGGGGTTTTCATCGGTACAGGGTTTGTTCTGATAAAGAAGGTAGTCATCGCGGTATTTGCCGGGAGTGATGTTGGGCATGATCACGTTGGCTCCGATCTTAATCGCCTTTTCCCTTCCCAGTTTATCAATTGCCTGCAACGCGGTAGTGGCGGCTATATTGATGTCTTTCATGAGAATACGCAGAACAGCGATCATTTTTAGTGTAAGCTGAAACCGTTCCTCCCTGGGCAATAAGGTATCCCTGAATTGATACAGCGGTGTTTCCTCGTGTTCAAGGTAAGGGCCCATGCCCACCATATCAATATTGAATTGTTGCATGAAAAGCAAATCACCGGCCAGGTCATCGGGGGTTTGAAAGGGCAACCCGATCATTACCCCGGTGCCGACCTGGTAACCCGTCTGCTGAAGGCTGAACAGGCTGTCGATCCTGCGCTGAAAACTGTGATTTTCATCGTTCGGATGAAGCTTTTTGTATAATTCCGGGTTTGATGATTCAATTCGGAGCAGGTATCTGTGAGCCCCGCTCTCATGCCACAATTTGTATGTGTCTGCCGATTGTTCCCCGCATGATAAGGTAATCCTCAGGTTGCCACCCGTAGCCTGATGTATGGAGGTAAGCAGTTTTTCCATCCTGGCCGTAAAATTGGGATGCTGAATTTCTCCCGACTGTAAAACCAGGGAACCATAATTGTTTTCAGCCGCGAACCTGGCCGCATCAAGTATTTCGTCATCCGTGAGATTATAACGGTGTACATGCTTATTATCATGGCGGATTCCGCAGTAGAGGCAGTTTTTCAGGCAAACATTTGAAAATTCGATCAATCCGCGGAAATACACCTTGTTTCCTACCTGTTTTTCCTTGATCCTTGCAGATTCAGCGAATAGTTGCGTTTTTTCAGATCCCTCCAATCCGAGGAGATACACGATATCTTCCCGGGTAAGTTCTGATTTTTTAAATATGGTGTTTATAGTAGGCATTTAGTAATGTTCTTATTTAAAGAAAGTTATGCAGTCTTGCAGTCTAGCAGTCTAGCAGTCGCTTAAGAAATGTTCTGCAGTTCTCACCTTTTTATTATAACTTTTAGTTTTTCACTATCAACAATCAACAATTAACCATCAACCAAAAATGGTTTAATAGCCCTTTCATAAACTCCCTGTATCCATGCAATCGCCATCCCGTAATTCGTTACCGGAATTCCTGCCTCAATGGCTGGTTTCAGCCTGTTTACAAGTTGTTTTCGTGTAATCATGCATCCCCCGCATTGCACAACAAGTGCATAATCGGTAATCGGTCGGTCAAGGTGATTCAGTCCGTTGACCACATCAAATGACAATTCCTTTCCTGTAAAGCTGGTCATCCATCGGGGTAATTTTACCCTGCCAATGTCATCACATGAAACATGATGTGTGCAGGATTCGAGCATCAGTACCCTGTCGCCGTTTTTGAGGTTATTGATTTCCGGGGTACCCCGGAGGTAACTCTCAAACTCCCCCTTAAAGCGGGCAAGTAAAATACTGAAGCCGGTAAGCGGAATATCCGGCGGGATCGAAGCATCAGCCTTGAGGATCACCGAGGTATCGCAAATAACCAGTGCAGGCCGTATGCCGGTCTTTCGCAGAAAATCATCCACCTCCCTTTCTTTAAGAACTATCGTGACACAATCATTGTCGAGCAAATCACGTATAGCCTGAACCTGCGGAAGAATTAACCTTCCTTCCGGCGCTTCCGTATCAATGGGAGTTATAAGCATAACAATATCGCCATAGGAAACCATGTCACCCAGGAGGGATTGCTTACGCCAGGCGGTTTGTGGCATCGTTTTTCCGATGATTTCCATCAGATCGTTCCGGTTAACCGGATTTACGCTGTTGAAATCGATTACCGGCACATTGTATTTCCCTGAAAGTTGCTGTTGGAAGCTTGTATCAAGCGGGACCAGGTCCGATTTGGTGTGTATAAATAAATAGGGGATTCCCAGTTCATACAGATCATCCAGAAGCCTTATTTCGACCTCACCCAGTTCATTACTGTTGAGCACCACTAAGGCCAGATCAATGATCTTCATGATCTGCATAGCCTTATCTACCCTCATGGCACCGAGATCACCCACGTCATCTATTCCGGCCGTGTCGATCAGGATAGCCGGGCCGATCCCTGCAATCTCAATCGATTTTTTTACAGGATCCGTCGTAGTTCCCGGTTGAGGAGATACAATCGCCACATCCTGTCCGGTAATTGCGTTGATGAGGCTGCTCTTCCCAAAATTTCGTCGGCCAAAAATGCCAATATGCGGTTTATTCTCCCTTCCTTTTTCCATCTTTTTATATAATATCCTGTAAGTCGAATCCTTCTTTCAGCAGGTTGCCCGGCTGAATGATCTGCAATAGCTTGTCCTCAGGCATAATATTAAGCAAACGGTTGGCTTCCACGATACTGATGTGGTTGTTTTTCATTTCATATGCCAACCTGGCCGATTGGTTATATCCGATATAGGGAAGCAGTGCAGTGCTTATTGCGGCGCTAAACGACAGGTTCTCACCGGCAAGGGAACCGTTAACCTGCATTCCGGCCACAAAGTTCAAACATAGTGTTTCGTCGCAGGCAATCATTAATTTCAGGCTTTCAATCAGTGCATGTCCTATTGCAGGTATATAAGCATTCAAATCGAGACAACCGAGTGCACACAGGCCTGAGATCAGCTGGTCGTTGCTGTATATTTTATGTGCAGCGCTAACAACAAACTCAGGAACAACAGGGTTGACCTTTCCCGGCATTATGGAACTTCCCACCTGTAATTGGGGAATCAGGATTTCCTTGTTTTTGACCAAATCGGAAGACAACAGCCTCAGGTCTGACACCATTTTCTCCAGATTAACCGCGTGGGCCTTGAGGATGGCGTGAACTTCAACCAGGGCATCAAGGTTACAGGTTGCATCCTGCATGTTCTCAGCACGCGTCATCGGCATGTGGGTTATTTCCCTGAGAGTTTGTATAACTCCCGAAATATAATGGCGGGGTACCGTAATTCCTGTTCCTATTGCGCTTCCGCCCAGGTTAACCGTTTTAATCCTTTCAAAACACTTGGAAACCCTCCACCAGTCACGCGACAATCCGTCGCAATAAGTGCTGAACAGTCTTCCGTAGGAAGAAGGGACTGCCTCCTGCATTTGTGTATAGGCGATCCGCATGGTGCTCCTGCTGCCCTTCTCCTGTTCCTCCATGGCAGAGCGCAGCCTGTTTATCGATTCTTCAAGCCGGGTAAACAACCTGAACAATGCTATCCTGAGGGATGTTGGAATAACATCATTGGTAGACTGGTATATATTAGCCTGTTCAACAGGATCAATCCATTTATAATCTCCGGGCATACGTCCGGTCAGTTGAAGGGCCCTGTTGGCAATGATCTCATTTACATTCATGTTAATGCTGGTTCCGGCACCTCCCTGGATGGCAGGGACAATAAAGAAGTCAGCATGCAGGTTATCCTCCACTTCGGAAGCTGCAGATATCAGGGCTTCAATAATATTCTTTTCAATAAGGGGCTGTGCAAGCCTGGCCTCCGGATGGGTTGACCGGAAGGAATCGGCAAACCGTGCATAGGTAATATAGCAGGCTTTTTTCACTGTTCCCACCGCCTGGTACCATTCCTGGTGAAATGGGGTTTTGTCCGGGAAATTGTGAACCGCACGCAGGGAATGAATGCCATAGAGTGCATTTTCCGGTATTTCCACTGATCCTATAAAGTCGGTTTCGGTGCGCAT
>JBGSSA010000155.1:0-15035 GCA_041737295.1 Bacteroidales bacterium
AAAGTATTTGTTCGACTTTCTTGATGCCTATGATTTTGCAAGTGAGGGAGCAGAAGATATCCAGGAGGAAAACAAAACGCTGATCAATGCATCCGTACTGGGTTTAATATTTGAAAAAATAAACGGATATAAAGATGGCTCGTTCTTTACCCCCGGTTTCATTACCATGTACATGTGCCGGGAAACCATCCGGAGGGCAATTCTTAAAAAATTTGAAGAAGTAAAAGGATGGAAATGTGAAAGCATTGATCAATTAAAGGACAATATAGAAAACCGGTTAGAAGCCAATGCCATCATCAACGGTCTGAAAATATGTGATCCGGCAGTGGGATCCGGCCATTTCCTGGTTTCTGCACTGAATGAAATCATTGCCATAAAGTCGGAACTTGATATTCTATGTTATCGAAACGGAAACCGGATCAGGAATTATATAGTGGAAATTGCGAATGATGAACTGATCATTACAGATAAGGAATCAGAAGATATTTTTGAATACAGGCTGAATGAAAAGGACAGGCCGGTCGATTACCTGCAGGAAATACAGGAAACGTTGTTCCATGAAAAGCAGACCATTATTGAAAATTGCCTGTTCGGAGTGGATATAAATCCTAATTCCGTAAATATTTGCCGGTTGCGACTGTGGATTGAATTATTGAAGAATTCCTATTATACACAAGAGAGCGGATATACAACCCTTGAAACCCTCCCGAATATTGACATCAACATAAAATGTGGTAACTCGCTGGTAAGCCGATTTCCGCTCGATGCCGACTTAAGCAAGGCCCTTAAAACAATCAAGTACAACATCAATACATACCGGAAGTGTGTCGTTGATTATAAAAACGCTGCAAATAAGGCTGATAAACACAGTCTTGAGATATTAATCAACCAGATTAAAAGCGACTTCAGGGATGAAATTCACAATAACGATCCAAAATATATCAGGTTAAATAAGATCAAAGGTGAATCATGGACTTTGATCAATCAAACCAGAATGTTTGAGCTTAATGAAGTTCAAAAAAAGGATTTTGATAAAAAAATTGAAAAGAATACCGCAGATCAAATCAAACTTGAACAGGAAATCAGTGAGATTAAAAACAATATCATTTTCAGAAATGCATTTGAATGGAGGTTCGAATTTCCGGAGGTGTTGAATGACGATGGTAACTTTATGGGATTTGATGTCATAATTGGGAATCCTCCGTACATAAGACAAGAAGAAATAGCCACCTTAAAACAATATCTTCAATCACATTATCCAAGTTTTACTAGCACAGCCGATCTCTATGTTTATTTTATTGATCTCGGCATTAGAATATTAAAGTCATACGGAAATTTTACTTACATATTGCCTAATAAATGGATGCGCGCTGGGTATGGAAAAAATTTACGAAACAATCTTATTAAGCAAGACCTTAAATTCATACTTGATTTTGGTGATCTACCAGTATTTGAAAAAGCTATAACTTATCCATCCATTTTAAGCTTTTCAAAAAATGAATCCCACTCTACTTTTTTTGCCTCGATTATTGATTCGCTTGATTTGCCACTAGGTTTAACAAATTATATAAATGCAAATAAGATTATTGTCAATAGACAAGATTTATTCGAAAGTGGATGGAATTTGAATAATTCAACAATTCAAAAACTTCTTACTAAAATTCGAACTTCCGGTATTCCACTTGGTAAATTTGTAGATAGTAAAATTTTTAGAGGAATATTAACTGGTCTAAATGAAGCCTTTATTATAGATAGAAAAACAAAAGATGCTATAATAAAAGAAGATCCAAAATCAACTGATATAATTAAACCATTTTTAGCAGGTAAAGATATTGAGCGCTATCAACAACCAATCCATGATAAATATCTGATTCTATTTAAATCAGGCCAAACTAGACAAATGTTTGGAAACTTACCTGAAAATGAAGCCTGGGTGAAAATTCAAGAGATCTACCCAACTATTTCTAGGTACTTGCAGCAGTTTGAAAAAAAAGCCAGAGAACGATCAGATAAAGGTCAATATTGGTGGGAGCTAAGACCTTGCGTCTATTATTCTGAATTTGAACAACAAAAGGTTATGTTACCCGATATCTCTAATCAATGCGAGGCTCTTTATGATGATACTGGACTGTATTGCGTTAATACAGCTTATATCATTCCAGGTCTTAAACCATCGGATCTGGGAATCCTAAATTCAAAATTAATTTTGTTTTTTTATTCGAGTCTTACCCAAACTATTCGTGGTGGCTATTATAGATTCATCCGACAGTACCTCGAAAAAATTCCTATGGTTGATTCTTATCCTTTGGAAACAATGGTTGAAGAAATTAGAAATGTAAAAAAAGAGGATCCTGCTGCGGATATCTCAAAACTCGAAAAAGAGGTCGATCAAATTGTTTACCAACTCTATGGCCTCACCGAAGAGGAAATCGCTCTTGTGGAATCCTTATTAGGGTAGATTTTAGATACTTTGAAGTTCGAATCCTAATTGGCCACACCCGGAAATAGTAATTCTTTTCTTAATTAGAAACAAGTGTTAAGCAACATAATGACAAGGCATTGATCATTAGTAAAGCAATGTCTTACTATTTTTAGGAAATTTTAACAAGGTATTTAACTTAATAAATAAATATCAAATTACCTTTGTAGAACATTTCATTCATTTATACGTTTATAGGTTTAATGAAAAAGTATTTTACCATACCACTTGCTTTACTGGTCCTTCTTTCGGGGATGCATTTTACCATTGCCTCACACTTCTGCGGCGGTGAAATTGCAGGCACCAAGGTATCGGTATCAGGTAAATTGGCTACTTGTGGTATGGCACATGATGTTAAATCAAACGCATCACAACAAACCATCCTCTCTACGAACTGCTGTGAGAATGAAATTTCCATTTATTCAGTAGATAGCAATTATGCTCCTTCTGCATTTCATTTTAAAGAAATTACTCAAATTATTCTTTATGAGTTTAATACTCCTGAAGGATTTTCTTTGCAATTAAATTTTTCTTCATTAATTAATACCGCAAATGTTAGTCCACCGGACTATTATTTGGCCAATGCTGTAAGCATGGCCGACATTTGTGTTTTCCGCATCTGATATTTTCTTCCTACTTCAAAATTAGCGCAAGGGTATTGCATACCTGATTGCTGCTAATTTCCTATTTCCTTTTTTCAAGATTTTAATAATCAATACTAATCGTATGAAATCAATAAAATTCATTGTTACTGCTATTATAGCTGTTCTTTCCGGTGCTTTCACTTTTGCCCAAACGCATGATCATTCACAATTGATGTCTGCTAAGACCGAAACTTTTAAGGTATGGGGCAATTGTGACATGTGCAAGGCACGTATTGAGAAAGTTGCGAAAATCGATGGTGTAAATAAAGCGGAGTGGAATAAGGATTCAAAAGTTCTTACCCTTGTTTACAATCCATCAGTGGTCAAAAGTAATGATATACTCAGCAATATTGCTGCAGTAGGTCATGATACCGAGAAGTTCAAATCTTCTGAAGAAGCATATAATAAGCTTCCGGGATGCTGCAAGTATGAGAGGAAAAGTAAATTATAAACTAAAAATCAATTATTATGAGAGGATCCGTTATTTCATTGGTCATTATGTATGGCTTAACGTTTATGATTTCTTCGTGTAAGGAGGATAAAACTATGAGCGATGGAGTTAATTCTCCAGACACTTTCGATGCCGTCTACGTAGTCAATGGCGAAAGCAATTCTATATCGGTTATAGACCTGGCGACGAATACCGTAGAAAAAACGATTGATCTTGGGGCACTTACTGATGAAATGGGAAATGACATGATGAATATGGAAAATATGTGGCCCCACCATATCTATTTGTCCCCCGACGGGAGTAAATTGGCAATTGCTGCACCAGGCATGGATTTTAGTGATGGTCATAATATGATGCAGGATACTTTATCCACCAGTAATTCAACAGATGAACATAGTCAACACCATAGCAATGGCACTCTTAATGCTTTGCAGATGCAGGGTAAAATCCTGATTTTGGATGCTGTAACCGGAGAATTGATGAAAGAGATTATACTCAACGGTATGACTCACAATGCGGTATTTTCACCTGATGGAAAAGAATTGTGGACTGCACTTATGATGACAGGAGGTGAGGTAAAGGTTTTCGATGCAAATACTTACCAGTTGATTAACACCATCCCTGTTGGAGACATGCCCGCCGAAGTTACTTTTACAAATGATGGCAGAAAAGCTTTTGTTGCCAACGGTATGTCAAACACAGTTACTGTGATTGATGCCGCTACCAAACAGGTACTTGACACTATTCAAGTTGGAGACGATCCGGTGGGAGCGTGGCCCGGCATGAATGGAATGATGTATGTGGATAACGAAGAAGGTCAAAGTATCCATATAATCAACAGCATGAATATGATGATGACGGATACTGTCCATCTGGGATTTATGCCAGGCATGGCAAGTCAGAATAATATGATGAACGAAATGTGGGTATCTGACCCGAATGGAAGCCAGGTGCACTATTGGTCAATACAGGACAATGAATATATTCATGGCGGTGCCTTTGATGTTGGAAGTGGAGCACATGCCCTGGCTTTTACTTCTGATGGTACCAATTGCTATGTTACCAATCAGGGCGAAGGTACGGTTTCGGTAGTAGATGTGAATAACCATCGGGAGATGATGAAAATTACAGTCGGCGGCAAACCCAATGGTATGGTAATCCGATATAAATAAAACGGAATACGATAAATATATTATTATCATTTAGAATATTAGTTCTATGTAAAACATTAATTATTATGATCATGAAAACAATTGTAAAAAAAATATCGGTATGGGCTGGTTTGTTAATTATCAGCGCAGGTTCATTATTTGCTCAAAAGAGCGGAGTTTTTAAAACGTATGCTGACTTTTCCTCTGGTAAGATGGAATATGGTATTGATTGTGCTACTGAGAAACATAAAATTAAGCTTAATGATTTTCTGGGCAAAGATTTTATAACCGTGGTACATGATGGCAAGCCCTATGACCTTAAAAAAGCTGAAACCTGGGGTTATCAACTTTGTGATGAGAAATTAGTCCGCTTCCAGGGTAATAACCATTTCCCCCTTGAGGATAAAGGCATACTATGGATTTATACCAAACAATCGGTAACAACTGTCCAACGTGGCAAAACTGAAACAATTAAAACCTACCATTTTAGTAAAGGCGGTAATGGCGAGATTAAGGAATTATCATTGTTGAACCTGAAAGCTGCTTTTCCTGAAAATCATAAACTGCATGATGCAATAGATGTACAATTCAAATCGGAGGCATCATTGGGTGAATATGATAAATTTCATAAACACTACAAAATCAATCATTTTCTTGAAGCTCAAAATATTAAATAAATATGATATGAAAAAAAATCCAATTTTGATACTTATTACCGCAACTGTGTTTATTGCAGCATCATGCATGAACAGTTCAAATAAATCTGAAAATAAAGCATCTTCTCAGAAAGAGCTTACCGAAATCTATTACACATGCAGTATGCATCCTGAAGTGCATAGTGATAAACCGGGTAATTGTCCTAAATGCGGAATGGAATTGATTGAAGCTAAAAGTTCGGAAGCAGATTCAATCCAAATAAATCAACATTCTGACACTATTCATCATAATAAATAAAATACATTTCATTGAGCGACTTCCATTTTTGATAGGAATTGCAGGGGTTGAATGTGGAAGTCGCCCTTCATTGTATTTCAAACATTTAAACATAAAAAAATGACTAATTTCAATAAAGTATTCGCACTTGCCGTATTTACAATTTTGATTTTCACATCATGCAACCGGCAAATTGTCGCTCAAAAGGAAGTTAAAAAGTACTATTATGATTGCCCAATGCACAAAGATTATATCGCTTATAAACCCGGAAAATGTCCAACATGTGGAATGACCCTGGACAGATGGGATATGGATAAGATGGAAAAAAGAAATATAAGTAATTCACGGAATTCCAACTCACATAACGGCCACACAGGTTCAGGATCTTATGGAGGAAGTTCCGGCGGGCATCAACATTAAACAATTCGAGGGTGTATTAATAAGAAAGCCAATTAAAATATAACATTATGTTTTTTAACAGACTAGTAAAGTATTTTCTTGATAACCGATTGATCACATTTATATTCCTTATCACATTCGTGGTTTGTGGAATTGTTTTCGCCCCATTTGAATGGAAAACCGGCCTTTTTCCCCGTGACCCGGTGCCAGTGGATGCAATACCAGATATCGGAGAAAACCAACAAATTGTTGCCACGGAATGGATGGGACGTTCACCTAAAGATATACAGGATCAGGTGACTTATCCGCTCACAACTGCCTTATTGGGCATTCCCGGCGTTCAATCAATCCGCAGCACTTCTATGTTCGGAATGTCCTTTATCTATGTCATTTTCAAAGACAATGTTGAGTTTTATTGGAGCCGCTCCAGGATTCTAGAGAAACTTAATTCTCTGCCGTCAGGTACATTGCCTGCGGGAATACAACCTTCACTCGGGCCCGATGCAACAGCCCTGGGACAGATATATTGGTATACACTCGAAGGGCGGGACCCAAAAACCGGAAAGCCGAATGGTGGTTGGAATCCACAGGAATTAAGGAGTATCCAGGATTTCTATGTAAAATATGGATTGTCAACCGCGGAAGGAGTTTCCGAGGTTGCTTCAGTGGGCGGATTTATCAAGGAATACCAGGTTGATCTGAACCCTGAAGCTCTCAAAGCATTTAACGTATCTGTAATGGATGTGATGAATGCCGTTCGTAAAAGCAACCTGGATATCGGTGCTGAGACCGTAGAACTGAATAATGTGGAATATATCATCCGTGGACTGGGTTATGTTAAAAACCTGGATGACCTTGATCTTTCCGTAATTGCAGTTAGAAACAATGTTCCTGTTCGAATAAAGGATGTAGCCCATGTTTCATTTGGGCCTGCCACCCGGCGAGGGGGTCTTGATAAAGCAGGTTCTGAAGCAGTTGGTGCCGTGGTAGTAGCCCGTTATGGATCCAATCCGATGGATGTCATCAATAATCTTAAAGAAAAAATTAAAGAAATTGATGCTGGTTTACCACAAAAAACAATGCCTGATGGCAGTGTATCAAAAGTTAGCATCATACCATTTTATGATCGAACCGGGTTGATAAAAGAGACAATAGGTACACTGGAATCTGCACTTTCTCACGAAATTCTCATCAGCATTATTGTGATCATTGTGCTTGTTCTGAATCTGAGAGCATCGCTTATTGTTGCGGGGTTGTTGCCCATAGGTGTCTTAATGACATTCATATTGATGCGGCTTTTCGGTGTGGATGCGAATATTGTTGCGCTGTCGGGAATTGCAATCGCCATTGGTGTTATGGTGGATATAGGTATTGTTGACGTGGAAAATATCCTCCGGCACCTGGAGATGAAGGAAAACAAGGGAATCCGCGGTAAAAAATTACTGGATGTAATTTATCAGGCAACTACCGAAGTGCGGGCTGCAGTGGTCACCTCCATTGCAACAACCATTGTCAGTTTTCTTCCTGTATTTGCCATGCAGGCAGCAGAAGGCAAGCTTTTCCGGCCGCTGGCATTTACAAAGACATTTGCCCTGCTTTCAGCTTTTATCCTGGGAATTGTGGTTTTACCAACATTGGTTCATATTTTCTTTAATATCAGGGTGGATACAAAGAAAATCCGGAAAATTTGGAATGGAAGTCTCATTGCGGCAGGCATTTTCTTTCTCGTTTTCTGGCAAACCTGGCCCGCCCTTGCATTGGCTGCAATAGGTGTCAATAATCTTCTTGACTATCGTTGGCCTGAAAAACGAAAGGAATTTCCAAATTATATCAATATCGCAATTACAGTACTTGTGGCCGTTTACTATCTCTCCATCGAATGGTTACCATTGGGTGCTCACAACAGCGTATTTATCAATTTTATTTTTGTATCTGCGATTGTTACCGTAATTCTTTCTGCACTCATGATCATGGTACATTTTTATGAGCCTATTCTTCGCTGGTGCCTGGTCAATAAGTGGAAATTCCTTTTGATCCCTGCTTTTACACTATTCTTTGGGATACTTGTCTGGTTGGGTTTTGAAAAATTATTCGGTTTCTCGGCCAATGGATTTGAAAAAGTCGGATGGAGCCGCTTCAGGCAGACCAAGGCATGGCAGGGTGCAGTTAATACATTTCCCGGTATAGGTAAGGAATTTATGCCGTCGCTTAACGAAGGTTCTTTTCTGCTTATGCCAACCAGCATGCCTCACTCCAGTATTGAAAAGAATCTTAATTATATTGAAACTCTGGACAAACGGCTTGCTGCCATACCTGAAGTAGAAATTGCGGTTGGAAAATGGGGAAGAGTAAATTCAGCACTCGACCCTGCACCAGTTCAAATGTTTGAAAATACCATTAATTATCGCCCTGAATATATTCTCGATGAGAACGGACATAGAATGCAGTTCAAGGTGGATAGAGATGGCAGCTATCTTTTGAGAAACGGCAGCAAATATAATCTAACCAAAGATGGTTTCAGGGTTTTTCCAGCCGACAGCCTTATACCCAGTGAGAATGGAGAATATTTCCGGCAATGGAGATCACATATTAAAAGGCCCGTGGACATTTGGAATGAGATTGTTAAAGTGACCAATATTCCGGGATTGACTTCTGCTCCCAAATTACAGCCCATAGAAACAAGGCTGGTCATGCTTTCCACAGGTATGCGCGCACCGATGGGACTTAAGGTCTATGGACCTGACCTGGAAAGCATTGAAGAAGGCGGAATGCAGTTTGAACAGGCATTGAAAGAAGTATCTTCAGTCAAGACCTCTTCGGTGTTTTATGACAGGGCTGTTGGCGCACCGTATATCGAAATAAAACTCAATCGTGAAGCGATGGCACGCTTTGGTATGAGTATAAGTGATGTTCAGGAAATATTGCAGGTAGCAGTTGGTGGTATGTCACTGAGCAACTCTGTCGAAGGGCGGGAGCGTTTTCCTATGCGTGTTCGTTATGCCCGCGAATTGCGTGACAACCCCGAAGATATAAAACGAATTCTGGTCCCTGCCATGAATGGCGTTCAAATCCCGCTGGGCGATATAGCTGATATTAATTATACCCGGGGTGCACAAATGATACGAAGTGAGAATACTTTCCTGGTAGGCTATGTAATCTTCGACAAACAGGAAGGTAAGGCTGAAGTGGATGTGGTGGAAGAAGCTGCGAAATTACTAAATCAGAAAATAGCTTCAGGAGCTCTTACATTACCTGCTGGCGTATCTTATAAATTTGCCGGTAATTACGAACACCAGTTGAGAGCAACCAAAAGACTTGCCATTGTTGTCCCCATAAGTCTGATGTTAATCCTGCTTTTGTTGTATTTTCAGTTTCAAACGGTCACAGCTTCATTCATTCATTTTTCAGGAGTGTTTGTAGCGTTCTCCGGAGGCTTTCTCATGCTTTGGCTATATGGGCAGGGCTGGTTTATGAACTTCTCAGTGGCAGGGATAAACCTACGTGATATGTTTCAGATGCATCCTATCAATTTGAGTGTGGCGGTCTGGGTAGGTTTCATTGCTTTGTTTGGTATTGCCACAAACGACGGGGTAATAATGGGTACCTACATTCACCAGGTGTTTGAGCAACGGCATCCGGCCACTGTGCATGAAGTACGTGAAGCAGTTGTTGATGCAGGTAAAAAACGTGTACGACCTGCTATGATGACCACTGCAGTTGCCGTTATTGCGCTTTTGCCGGTGCTCACTTCAACGGGTAAAGGAGCAGATATAATGGTTCCCATGGCCATTCCCACCTTCGGAGGAATGATCATTCAGGTTATGACAATTTTTGTAGTGCCACTTTTCCAGGCAATGTGGAGGGAACGAGCCGTGAAAAATGAAATACGAAAAGTTAAAAATGAAAGTGAAAATGAAATTTAAGTTTCTTATTGCCGGATTGTTGATAGGAATAACTGCTGGAGCACAAGATAGTCTCAGCTTTTATCTGACACTGGCAGCTAAAAACAACCCTACGGTATTACAAAAGTTTAGCGAGTACCAGGCCGCTTTGCAAAAGGTGCCCCAGGTTGGCAGTTTACCTGATCCCGAATTCAATATGGGCGTGTTTCTGAGCCCCATGGAACTTTTAAGCGGAAATCAGATCGCTGATCTGCGCCTGATGCAAATGTTTCCATGGTTTGGAACACTCAGAGCTGCTAAAGATGAGATGAGTCTAATGGCCAATGCTAAATATGAATCCTTCAGGGATGCTAAATTGCAGGTATTTTACGAGGTACAAAGTGCCTGGTTTGATTTGTTTAAAGTTCAACAAAACATCCTCATTTCAGATAAAAACATTGAAATTCTGAAGACAATCGAAAGAATCGCTATGGTTAAATTCAGGACTGCACCCTATGGAAATAGTGTTTCGCCGTCCCCAGGCAGCTCCGGTTCTTCCAGCACTCCATCGGATGCAACATCCGGTTCCCAGGGAATGGGTGGCAGTATGGGAGGTAACGCAGGAAACACCGCCACCATTGCCTCAAATCAAATGTCACAAACCAATTCAATGGGCTCATCTGAAAGTGGTTCTTCGTTGGCCGATCTTTATCGGATACAAATTGAAGTTGGGGACCTTGAAAACAACATAGCTTTATTAAAAAACCAGCAGAATACTCTTGTTGCACAATTCAATAGTTATCTGAACAGGTCTGCAATTTCCCCGGTTTCACTACCTGATACATTGTTGGTCGATTCCCTGGAAATTCCATTATTGGCAGTCTCCGACAGCATGCTCATGAATAATCCGATGTTGGGCATGTTGCAATATGAGCAACAATCACTAGATGCCAGGAAAAAAATGGTAACTAAAATGGGATATCCGATGATTGGTCTAGGTGTGAATTATTCAGTGATCAATAAGAATGAAATGTCAACTTCTGCGATGAATGGCAAGGATATGATCATGCCAATGGTAACACTGACTCTGCCAATATACCGTAAAAAATATAGAGCTATGCAAACTGAGGCTGATTTGCTTAAGACTGCCACATCACAAAACTACACGTCCTCAGCCAATAGTCTGAAAACTGAATTTTATCAGGCAGTACAGTTATACCAGGATGCACAACGCAGAGTTAAGCTTTATGGGAATCAAAGTTTGCTTGCAGGTAAATCCCTCGATATTATGATGAAGAGTTTTACGGTTTCCGGTTCTGTTCTCACTGATATACTTCGCATCCAGCAGCAAACACTTGATTATAATTATAAACAAGTTGAAGCAATTGCCGATTACAATACGGCTATAGCCTGGTTGAAAAGACTGATGGCATTCCAACAATATTAATAAACATGAGTAGCAATGAAAATGAATAAATTTTTTTCGAACAAATACTTCCGATATGGTGCTTTTATAATCGGGGGAATTTTTCTAGGCTGGTTGTTTTTTCATTCCCCACGACAAACAACCGACAATAAAGTAACTAATGCACAATCTAAACAGGAAACAATCTGGACATGTGCCATGCATCCCCAAATACGGATGCAAGAACCTGGTAAATGTCCGATTTGCGGGATGGATTTGATTCCGCTGAATCAGAGTAATGCTGAAATTGACCCGGCTGCAGTGCACCTTACAGAAGAGGCCGCACAACTTGCCAATGTGCTCACATCGGTGGTTACCCGACAGAAACCCATAAAGGAAGTGCGGTTGTATGGAAAGGTACAAGCTGATGAAAGGTTACTTCAAAGCCAGGTTGCCCATATTTCAGGACGAATCGAGCAATTGCTCGTGAATTTCACGGGAGAAGTCGTGCAAAAGGGACAAACTCTGGCGGTTATTTACTCGCCAGATATCGTTACCGCACAGCAGGAATTGCTGGAAGCGGCAAAATCAAAACAAAGCCAGCCTCAAATATATAGTGCTTCCAAAGAAAGGCTCCGCCAGTGGCGACTCTCGGAATCTCAGATCAACTCTATTGAGAACTCCGGCAATATTCAGAACAATGTGGAAATCGTATCCGATATTTCGGGAATTATAACGTCCAGGCGTGTTAACAATGGAGATTACATAAACCAGGGAACCGTTTTATTTGATGTGGCTGATCTATCGAGGGTTTGGGTCCTGTTCGATGCCTATGAAAGTGACCTGCAGTTCCTGCAGAAAGGAGACCACCTTCAATTTACTGTCCAGGCTTTGCCGGGTATTAAATTCGCCGGCAATATTGCTTTTATTGATCCGGTAATTGATCCGGTTAATCGTGTCGCAAAAGTCAGAATTGAAACTGAAAATCAATCTGGAAGACTAAAACCCGAAATGTTTGTTACTGGAATTGTACAGGCCAGACTGGATGAGTACAGAAATATGCTTGTCATTCCTAAATCAGCAGTCCTGTGGACCGGAACTCGTTCTATTGTATATATTAAACAGGCAAATACCGATGAACCTATATTTAAAATGCGTGAAATCGGTCTGGGACCCATGTTGGGCAATAGCTATGTGATAACAGACGGATTAGAAGAAGGAGAGGAAATTGTTACTCAGGGAACTTTCAGTATCGATGCTGCAGCCCAGTTAGAAGGGAAGGCCAGCATGATGAATCCTTCCGGTGGCAGGGTATCTACTGGTCATAACCACAGTGGTGCGGGCGAACAAGGAACGGAGATGCCAGGAGATAATGTGAAATCAACCGATGATTCTAAAAATGAACATGACGGGCATAACCAGTCCGAAATGCCTATAAAGATTAGTGTAAACATGGATTTTATTAAGCAGCTAAACACAGTCTTTGAGCAGTATGTTGGTTTAAAGGATGCATTCGTACTGAGCGATGTAAAGAAGGTAAATCAGGCTGCAGAAAAGATGGAAAAATCCCTTACCAGTGTTGATATGAAATTATTGACCGGTGATGCACACACGCAGTGGATGAAAATAACTGATAAATTGAATAAACATCTTAGACAAATCCAGTCCTCTGGTAAAATTGAAGGTCAACGCAAGGATTTTTCAAATCTGAGTAATGAATTTTATAAAACCCTAAAAGTTTTTGGATTAATGGGCAAGACGGTATATTATCAGTTTTGTCCCATGGCTTTTAATAACAAGGGGGCATTCTGGCTAAGTACTTCAAAAGAAATCCGGAATCCATATTATGGTGATCAGATGCTTTCCTGCGGTGAAACCAAAGAAACATTAAGTTATTAGTACAACCAATTATCCAATCTAAATAATCTTAATAAAATGAAAAATGTAATTCTCAGTCTGGGAATAGCAATCATCACATTGACTGGCTGTATTAGCAGAGATCACCAATCTGCAGAAGGTCAAAATGGTAGTTCGGATACAATGACCAAACTTCAAACCGATAAAGTGAAATCTGGCAACGATACGAATAATTCAATAACAGTTATGCCTATTGTCAAATACTATCTCCAAATGAAGAACTCACTGGCAGAAGACAATTCCAAAGATGCTGCAGCAGCCGGAATTGCGCTTGAAGCCTCTATTAAAAATACTAATACAACAGCTCTATCAGATACACTAAAGAAAATCTTCAATGACATTGCTGAAACTGCAATAAAAAATGCAAAACATATTGGCAAAAATAGAGGAAACATTGCTCATCAACGGGAACACTTTGAAATGTTAAGCGAGGATATTTACGACCTGATAAAAGCTTTTGGCGATGGACAAGTAATGTATAGTTTCTATTGCCCTATGTACGATGAAGGGAAAGGGGCCTCATGGATAAGCGAAACGAAGGAAATTAAAAATCCTTATATGGGCAAGTCTATGCCCACCTGCGGTACACTAAAAGAAGAAATAAAATAGGCCTAACCCTTAAAAAAATATATTGTTAGCACTATGATTTAAATTATTGGCATTTCACTTCAGGTAAAAATACGTATTTAAAACTATTCGAAATGGAACATAAACATCATCATCAAACTGAATCTTCTGAAATGAAGGTAAAGGAGGACCATTCAAAAATGGACCACAAGGCCATGAAAAATGATGACAGTCCGGCAATGGGAATGGAAGGACATAATCATCATGCAATGATGATCGCAGATTTTAAAAAGCGGTTTTACCTGGTGCTGGTACTAACAATACCGATCATGTTGTTATCAACCATGATACAACATTTTTTAGGAGTTGACTGGCATTTCAGAGGTTCATCCTATATTCTGTTTGCTTTATCCTCGGTTGTGTATTTTTATGGTGGCTGGCCTTTCTTAAAGGGATGGGTTAATGAGGTTAAAACAAGGACTCCCGGCATGATGTTTTTGATTGGTTTTGCAATAACAGTTGCATATATTTATAGTGTTGCCATCGTTTTTGGTTTGAAGGGTATGGATTTTTTCTGGGAACTGGCAACCCTGATCCTCATTATGCTTTTAGGGCATTGGATAGAGATGAGATCCATTGCAGGAGCATCAAAAGAATTGGAGCTATTGGTACAGTTGATGCCAGCCGATGCACATATGGTTATGCCTGATATGGTTCATGATGTAAAGACAGATTCTTTAAAGGAGAACGATATAATTTTGGTTAAACCCGGTGAAAAAGTTGCAGCAGATGGAATAATTCTGGAAGGGGAAAGCTACCTGAATGAAAGCATGCTCACCGGAGAATCTAAACCAGTAAAAAAAATAAAGGGCGATAAAGTTATTGCCGGATCCATTAATGGAAGCGGTTCTTTTAAAGTAACTGTCTCCCACGCTGCAAAAGATTCATATCTATCTCAAATAGTAAAATTGGTTGAAGATGCACAAAATTCAAAATCTAAAACCCAATTATTGGCAGACAAGGCAGCAAAGTGGTTAACCATAATTGCAATAGTTGGAGGTATTGGTACATTTCTTTACTGGTTTTTAACCGGACAAACCCTGGCATTTGCTATGGAGAGAATGGTTACGGTAATAGTGATTTGTTGTCCTCATGCATTGGGGCTGGCTGTGCCTTTGGTCGTTGCCAAATCAACCGCCTTGTCCGCT
>JBGSSA010000160.1:0-25230 GCA_041737295.1 Bacteroidales bacterium
TCGGGTTTCATCAGTCCTTTGTGAAGCCGCCAGGAGCCGTCTGTGGTATTGGATCCAAAATGATTTTTGGCGAACATGGTAACCCCGCCCCAACGATGTCCCTTCATGGCTGGAACATTAAGCAAGTAATCAGCATCCATCATTTCCTGGAAGAAACTGTTGGTTGGTACCTCCCACAATTGGTCCATGACTGTACCTTTGTCGGAATAAAAGATACCGGGTTCCTCACTGTATGTTAGTTTGTACCGGTTGGGTATGGTTCTTTTTGATGCATAGTTGATATTGGGAAATTCTGCGTAAAACTTGTCATATAACGTATTCCAGATATCAGCCATTGGATCGCCAATATAGATATTCTCCTGCGGAATACCGGCTTCATTTACCAGTTGTCTTAGCAAAGCCAGGATCGCCTGTGGGGAAGTATCAAATTCAACAGGTGTATTTGAAGGCATTTCACCGTCTGGTTCCGCGCCGCTCCATGCTGTAACGGCATTAATTTTAATAAACAGGGTTTCATCCGATGCATAGCCAACATCACCTTTGTCATGGTTCACATTGAAATATCTGAATATGGCATCCCAGGCATCTGCATGTGTTGACTTGCCGGTTAATTCTTTTATACCATCCGAAAACATCATATCCACAACGGCCTGGTCGCAGTTTTTCTCAAGCCAGTAAGCATCGCTGTGATTGGCGTTTGTACAATTTATATTTGTAGCATCCGGATTATAAGCCCATACAACGCGCCCCGGAATAATTCCCTTCGGTGTTCCAATGGGTGAATTTGGTCCGAGAGGGTCTTCAAAAATTCCAGCCTGGCTGCTTACATCTGCCGCACGGGTTGGCAACGACTCATATACCAGGGTGCCTGTGCCGGCTACTACAGCAATAACCAGGAAAAGCAGGGCATATTTGTATTTCATCGCGTTGAAATTGATTATTGCTTTCCTGAATAGCAATACAGTGGCACTCATCGATGTAATCCAGGCGAGAAATGAAAATGCCAGCGGCATGGCGACCTTCATACAGGGATAGGTTATCCGGCTTGGCTTTGGAAGCACGCGGATCAACAGCCAGATTAAGGAAGCCAGACCTATTATTATAAAAGGTATTATGGTCATTAATTTTGGTTTCCGGAATGAGATTATCTTTCCGGTATCAGGATGGCAGATAAACAACCGGTTCGCAACATAATTCACTATTCTTTTCATAATTAATTTCTTTAGATTAGTATCATTCTCTCAAATGCTTCACTTGCGATAGGTAGTCCAGCTCCCGTTGGCAAAATGTGAAGCTCCCTTATCTGTCCCAAACCATACGGAACCATCCGGGTCAAAAGCAATGGCATAGACAGTATTTCCTGAAAGTCCGTCGGCTTCTGTATACGATGTAAAAGTGGAATTGTTGAATGTTGAAACTCCGCCTTTCGTTCCAAACCAGATGTTGCCATCAGCATCAGCAGATATGGAAAGTATCTCATTATTGACCAGTCCGTCAACTGTGGTATAGACAGTCCAGTTTCTCTTGGTTTCGGTTCCAACATGGTAAGCAGCGCCTTCTGGTGTACCAAACCACTGGTTCCCTGTTGACGGCTCTATATATAAGGTATTCACTATGTCGGAGGGTAATCCGGCCCATGGCATTTCATATGTGGAGGCTGAACTTACACCGTCTACCGTGGTTTTATTCCTGGCAACACCTCCCCCGAGGGTTGCAAAATAATTCCATCCGTCATCGAAGGATCCAATACCGCTAATGGGTAGAAGCAACACCTGTTTTACAGGTAGAATCCAATCTGTGTTATTTTTTAGACCATTAAGTCCTCTGTTGGTCCCCATCCACAGGTAACCCGACTTGTCAAGGGCAATGGCGAGCACAGTATCATTCAGCAGTTCCGAATTGCCCGTGGTAAAAGTGGTTTCAACAGTCAGGATATTGTCTTCCCAATGGCCCATCACCACTCCACCTGTAGAGGCAAGCCATAAATTTAAACCGTCAGCAGAGGGGGCATGCGACATTCCATTATAGTTGGCAGCAGGAAGGCCGTCATTTTCATTATAATTGGTCCATGTTTTTCCGTCAAAGGAGGAAACCCCCTTGTCAGTTGAAAACCACTTCATGCCATTCGGTTCAATATAGATCGATCTGACTATTGTTCTGTCGAATGAAGTTTTGGTTTCTTCATCCGGTTTGCAGGAAGTCAGCAAAAACATACCCAGGCAAAAAGGCAGGGTAAGGAATTTCAGTTTCTTAATCATAATTAATTGCTATTTCTTAATTGCATTTTAATTGTTTCAAGGTGCCGGCCCAGTTGATCAGTGATTTCCACATAACTCATATAATACCCGGGAGCTGCATTTTCAGGCTGCCAGCGATGATGCTTTTCGCCTGCAGGTTCGATTCCATCGGCAAGTGATTGAATAAATCTTCCGTTCATATCGTATATTGAAATTTTAACCCTGGAGGATTGTGAGAGGGTATATCGGATTTCAGTGCTGCCGCTAAACGGATTTGGATAGTTGGAGATATTGAACCGTTTTGCTGCAGCGGGCTCCTGAATAGCAGTGGGAATGAGGGTACCGGCAGCAGGAACCCGGTATAATTCAATGCCATCGCCAATCCCGAGGTTCCTGCTATAAGCCATAGTGGACGAGTTCTGCCAGTGTTCATGCGTACCGAGGCCTGGCATTTCAATACCATCCTGTTCGGGATCATAGATAATTCCATCCGGCCAGTTCTGTTTGTCGGCAGCCTGGTGGAGGTAATCATCCACACCGTTCCAGTTGGGGTTTGTTATGGGCTGATTCACACCATCGTATTCTGTCCGGATGAAATCGAAACACACCGATTCAAGTGCAACCTGGTCAAGCGACATAAAAACAGAGGATGTCCAGTCATTGTTGAAAGGGGACATATTCCATTTCCTGGGTGCTTTTGTTTCTTCGGGTCCTCCGCCCCACAATCCGTCCACGACAAACAGCATCGTATTTCTGCCCAAGGACCTGTTTCCCATGATGTCAACCTGAACCCTGTATTTTTTATATCCCGCGTTTGCCGGGTCTCCGTTTGCGACAGGACAAATCAGTGAAGGATGCAGGTGTTCGGCACTGTTACGGATATGAGATCCAAAATGGTTTTTTGCGCACAGGGTAACGCCGGCACGAAGATGTGGTTTAAGATTCCCAATATTGATCATATAGGCCGCTTCTGCCATCTCTTTGTAAAGAGTGTCCGAATCCGCATCCGGCATGGCGGTACCCAGGTCGGAATAGCTGATTGAAGCAGTATCCCCCTGGTGTATCATCGTTCTTCCAAAATCCCCGGACTGGTCGATAAACTGTATATCCGGAAATTCAGCATGCCAGGCATCATAATTGTGCTTGTAGATATGTGATATCGGATCGCCAATCAGAATATGTTGTTGCTCAATACCATAATCGTTGACCAGCTGCCTGAGAATCGCCAGTGTAACCGGAGGGGAAGCCTCACAGGCACCGGCATAGGCATTTTTCCAATCACCCGGGGAGAGAACGTCGGGGGCCTCGTAGGCGGTTCCATTCATGTAAAGCCAGCTGGCGGTTCCCTGGTTTATTTTAATGAAGATCGTTTCTCCCGGACTGTAACTTTTTCGCTGGTTTGATTTCCGGATATTATGGTATGTAAAAATATTGTCCCAGGCGTCTGCGATGGTGGATGCCCCTGAAAGGCTCAATATTGATTTTCGGATCATACTGTCAATGACAGTCTGATCATAGTTTCCGGACCTAAAGTAGCGATCGCCGGGACCATTGGTGCAGAGTGAATCCGTAGAAGCCCTGTCATAAGCCCAGGTAACCCTGCCGGGAATAACCCCCTGTGCAATGCCCATAGGCTGGTTGGAACCATCGGGCGGGTCGGGCAACAACACCACCGAGGCCATTGAAGGTTTCATATCGCTTGTGGCAGTGATTACAAGAAATACTGTCAGCAATAAGAGAAATATGAATCCGTGGGAATACCTTTTCAGGGTAAAGCTTTTCCGGGCCTGGCTGAGGGCAAATGCTGAACCCCAAAGTCCGGCAAGGTAGATCACAAAACCAGACATAACGGGAGCTGCTGCTCGCATACAAGGGTAAGATGCCCGTGAAGGTTTGGGGATTACACGGACCAGGAACCATATAGTTGAGGCTATTCCGGCTGCATAAAAAATAGCATGTGGTTTTCTGAACATATTACGGATAACTTGTATTGCTTTTTTCATTTTATTTTCCTGTAAATAACTGATTACAACTAGTAGACAACAATCAGAAAACTGTTATTTTGGTTACATCCCGCTGACCATTTGATGCTTAAGCAATAATGTAAATTCCGTCAGGCACTTGCCACTTGAACTTAATACACCCTTCATGGCGGATTTTATAAAACAGTGCCCGAGTGAAATTAATTAATTCCACCGATATTCCAATTCTCTGCCTGAAACATTCTCCGGGTGCAATCCCCCCTGGGCTCTTAATGACTTATGAGTGAGATAAATCCTGCGGGTGCAAGGTTGAATACGGCACTTCCATTAATAACCTGCACTTCACCGGCCTTTACCATGCCTTTTGACGAATCTGTGACATAGATAGTGAAATAGTTAACTTCAGGGGGGATGCCTTTCATCAGAACCTCTCTTTCTGCGCCATTGTTTACAAGGTGGACCGCATATTCTCCCCGCGAAATATTACCGAAAGCAGCACAGTTTATGATCTCCTTATTACAGGCAGCCGGTATGGCAAACGAGCCCTCCGGGGTCGAAGCTAGTTGCTTCAGGTTCCAGAATCGTTGGGTAGGATGCAACGGACCAGATGTTCCAAAAACCCCGTTGCCGGTCAGTAAGGAATAATCAGCTGTCAGCTGCCATTGCAATATGGAAAGAGGCTGGCAAATAGCACACAATCTCACATAAAGGTTGATTTCATAGAGGGCAAAGGATGATTCGGAAAAGATTTCAGGGTAATTCCAGGCGGCTGCATCCGTGCTGCCCTCACCGATTATAAGCGGCAGGTTCATTTGCTTTGCGGCACCTGCCCATTTATGCAGGATCTCATCAGTACAACCGCGCCAGGAATGGAATGAAATTGCAGCTATGTACTTATGTGTTTCCGGGTCGTTCATGGCCGGTATAATGAAATCGAATGTTGTAGCATCGGAATTATCACCCAACAGCAGCTTTGTCGACAAACCCCTTGACGCAAGATGCGCCCCAAGCAATTTGATAAATTCAGCGTGTTCCTTGCCGGTATGCCTGACATTGATTCCGAGGTCCGATTCATTGAAAGAAAAAGCCGCTGCCTCAACACCATAGTGCTGTTTTAGAAAAAGCAGATAATCCCCGATGGACCGGATAATGTTATCCATTTTTGCAGAGTTGAGCGGATAGCCGTAAATACCTTTTGACCGGTTGCGGTATGCATCACGGGGGTCTCCAATAATCGCCCAGTTGGGTGCCGACCAGGCACTCACTATTACCGGCATGCCGATGCTGTCCAGTCTCCGGGCCATTTTCATAGCCGAACGAACGCGCGGGTCGAGGTGTCCTGAAAGAGCCGCTTCAATTGGATTGTTGTTTTCAGCAGGATGCCAGAAATTCCATGGCATTTCGACCCTTCCCCATGCAACACGTAGATTGTCAAGGCAATAGCTGATTACAGGCGGATCGGTTTTTGGATTCTGAAGCCTGAAATTTCCACCCAGTCCTTCAAATTTTCTTCCGGGTTGCATGGGATCCAGGATAATTTCAGCCGGTGAACGATCGATCTCCCCGGTGACTTTTATTGTAATTATTTTTTGCACTTCCTGCCCGTTTTTAATTTCAGGCCCCATCAGCCTCATATATAGTAACACACCCGGACTATTCTCCTCTTTTCTTACAAAAATCGCCAGGTTCCCGTCAAAGTTTAATTCAATCTGTTTTTGCAGGGATGTGATAATCATTCCATCAGCTTTCACGTTGAAAGGTTTCATCGCATCATCGGCAGATATATCCGGAAGGTTAAGCCTGGACCTGCCTGCTGGAGATCCTTTGATAAATTTTATTTTTGAATCCGCATAGTCCTTCGCGGGAAGTTCAATACAGAAAAAAACACCCTCTACGAGTGTATCTGTCACTGCAGTGGCTTTAACAGTTACCGATGCGATCCCTTTTCCGGATTCCTCCACTACCTCCGAGAACCTGAATCCTTTCATTCCGGTTGTTATAATTTGCTTCAAACCGTCACGGTCATATTTCGGTTGCTGTTTTTCTTTTCCTGTAGCAGAGTAATTCATCCATCCTTTTTCGACAATCCGCAGGCTTGATTCAAATTCCATTAACTGCCCGTCCACCCGGATGCCTGTAATATTTCCCCATGCCATTGCTTCCGGCTGGGCGAAAAGTGCAGAAGGTATGAGGATGCCGAAAAGCAACCCACCAAGTTTCCAGAAGGATTTAAAATTGATCATAACTCATATTTTGGTTAATAGGTAAAGAATATAAAGCTATTTATTAATCCTTATTTGCCAAAAAAAATTTAGATTTAAAGTCCGTAAGCATCATAACTGACTTTTCACAATCACAGAATCACCTCATATGACCAGATTTATTTTCTTCGCTTTTTTTTCTGCAATGCTTATTTCGGGATGCACTCAGAAAAAGCAAATACCTGTTGAAACAGATGTCTTTGCCAACGCGCAGTGGATTGCATTCGAACAGCTTGAAGACAGCTTGAAGGTGGTGCCTGCCATACATGGTTCGGGTGACGGGCTGGGCAATAAGGGTGTAAAGCGCCCGGTGGTGCCTATGTTCCGCAAAGAGTTCAATGAAAAGGGGGATATTGAAAGTGCCACAATCAATATTTGCGGGTTAGGGCATTATGAACTGTATATTAATGGTGAAAAAACAGGTGACCGGTTTTTGTCGCCCGGCTGGACGTATTACCAGAAACGATGCTTTTATAATACATATGATATAACCCGGTTGGTTAAAAAAGGGGATAACGCAGTCGGTGTGATCGTGGGGAATGGCTTCTATAATATTAACAGGGAACGCTACCGCAAACTGGTTGTGGCGTATGGTTATCCCAGGCTTATATTTAGTATTGTCCTTAAAATGAAAGATGGCTCCTTAAAAACCATTCAATCGGATGGACAATGTAAAACAAGCGCTTCACCCATTACATTCACGAGTATTTACGGGGGTGAAGATTACGATGCAAGGCTTGAACAAAAAGGCTGGGCCAGTCCCGGATTTGATGATTCGAAATGGAAGAACGCGTTTCTTGTTCACGATTCCACAGGCAAGCTTGTACCTGAAGAAGATTTTCCGGTTATGGTAATGCAGAAATTTCCTGTAAAGAAAATTTCCCGTTCCCAAACCGGCAGGATAATTTATGATTTCGGGCAGAACACTTCGGGAATAATTGCGATGAAGGTAAAAGGAAATCCAGGAGCTCAGATAAGAGTAAAGCCTGATGAGCTTGTCGATGACCGGGGAGACATTACCCAGATCAGCGGTGGCGGTCCTTATGAATTTAACTATTTCCTGAAAGGAGGCGAAGTGGAAGAATGGACGCCTGCATTCAGTTACTATGGATTCCGGTACGCTGATGTTGAAATTATAGAACCGGCGGGAGCGGAAAAAAACACAGAGATCCTTGATATCACAATGCTTCATACCCGAAATTCGTCACCAACCGTGGGAACGTTCAGTTGCTCCGATACCCTTTTCAACCGTATTTTTGAATTGATCAACTGGGGTATCAAAAGCAATATGGCCAGTGTGGCAACCGACTGTCCTCATCGTGAAAAGCTTGGCTGGCTTGAACAAACATACCTTATCGGCTCATCGATGCATTATAATTACGATATCCGGTTATTGTACAGAAAAATTATTGACGATATGATGGATTCTCAATCCGAAAACGGGTTGATACCGGATATCGCCCCTGAGTATGTTCACTTTGAAGGGGGATTTCGCGATTCACCCGAGTGGGGAAGCGCTGCAGTTATTATTCCCTGGATGTTGTATAAATGGTATGGAGATGAGGATGCCATGAAGCGTGCTTATCCGATGATGACACGATATGTCGACTATTTGAAGGCTAAAGCAGTTGATAATATCCTGGATTATGGGTTGGGAGACTGGTATGACCTGGGGCCCAAATACCCCGGGGAAGCACAATTGACCCCTAAGGCCTTAACTGCCACCGCAATTTATTATTACGATTTAAAGATCATCTCGGAAATGTCGGGAATACTGGGATTTGAAGAGGATTCTAAAAAATATCATAATCAATCGGAAAGCGTGCGGCAGGCCTTTCTTAAAAAATTCTATAACAAGGAAAGCGGGATTTGTTCCACCGGGAGCCAGACCGCCTACGCGATGTCGATTTACACGGGATTAATTCCCGAAGAGGATAAAAAGAAAGTTTTTGGCAACCTGGTAAACTCAATTATAAAAAATAATTACGGTCTGACATCCGGGGATATAGGGTATCATTTTCTTGTAAGGGTACTGAGTGAAAACGGAAGGTCGGATATTCTTTATAAAATGAACAACAGAAGCGATGTGCCCGGCTACGGTTACCAGTTAAGGAAGGGGGCCACCTCATTAACCGAAAGTTGGGCGGCACTTCCCACATCATCGAACAATCATATGATGCTCGGCCATTTAATGGAATGGTTCTACAGCGGCCTTGGAGGCATCTACCAGGCTGATAATTCAGTGGCATATGACCATATTATTATTGCCCCAAAACCGGTGGGAAATATCAACCGGGTAAAATGTTCATATATCTCATCAAAAGGATTGATTTCGTCTGAATGGGAAATTAAAGAAAATGCATTTGTAATTCATTTCACTGTACCCGTCAATGCCAGGGCGAAAATAATTATCCCCGAAGAATATATGAAAGCTAAATGTGTTGTAAGGGACGTAATCAATAATAAGATTGTCAGGGTAAATATAACCCGCGGCGAATTTGAAATAGCTGCCGGAACATATACGGCAATAGCAAACTGAGGGTCGGCGCCAGCACTATTTATCAATACGGATTAACAAAAATTTAACTTCATTGTTACGTTAATGTGTCTTCTACGCAAGACAGATTATCAGGATGTTTTATAATTAATCCAGCACCCATGAAGAAATTGGTTATTCTCTGCCTTGTATTGGTTTATTCGTATGGCCTTTCGGCGCAAAAAAAGTATGTGGTTATTATGAAAGACGGATTTGAAGCTCCCGTGCTTCACAATCGGGTGGCGAATGCCGACAGGGAACAGCAGCATGCAGGAAACAAGCCGGAAAGGGACAGAAAAATGTCCAAAATTGACGGTTTTGCAAACGCAAAACGCATATCTCCAACCTACAGGTATACAGATGCCAGGGTTGGATTTGATGCCGATCTGACTCCCGACCAGGTAGCCGACCTGAATAATGACCCGAATGTGGAAGGCGTTTATGAGGATTTCGAAATGCAGGGCAAACCAATCCAACAGGGCGAACCAATCCAGCAGGGCAGTCCTTTGCAGCAGGCGTGGAATTATAATGAATCAACTAAGTCGAGTTGTGCTGTCAACCTGGTTGGAGGATCCGTAAACAGTGCCAGCAGTAAGGAGTCGATATGGGTCATGGATTCAGGTATCGATAAAAATCATCCTGACCTAAGGGTTAATTCGACGGGCAATATCCCCGTTTCTTTTATCAGTGGTGAAAGCGCCACTGAAGATTATGCGGGGCATGGAACGCATTGTGCCGGAATCGCTGCCGGAAAGGGAGTCGGAAAGATGGGCTGTAACGGTGTATCGTCAGGAGCTGAAGTAATTCCGGTAAAAGTGCTTGACCGGAATGGGGTAGGTTCCTGGACAAACATACTCAAGGGCCTTGATCATATTGCAAAATACGGACAACCGGGTGATGTGGTTATGATGAGCCTGGGAGAATATGACATTGCTTCGTGTGAGAATTCAAATCCTTCCCTGAATTCAGCCATCCGGGAACTGGCAGCCAAGGGCTTTTATATAGTGATGTCAGCAGGGAATGATCAGGGAGATGCCAATCTCAATCTTCCCGGTTGTATCAGCGGTCCCAATATTTTTACCGTTGCCTCGCTCGATTTTGACTGTTCAAACGGAATTACAGGGTGTGCATCATATTCCAATTACGGAACCCCCGCTGTTGACTGGGCGGCCCCCGGATCTGCAATACTGTCGAGTTGGCCCGGCAGACAATACCAGGTAATGTCGGGAACTTCAATGTCCTGTGCCCTCGTTGCGGGAATTATCCATGCAAGGAAAGGAGCGCCTGCCAACAATGGCACCATCGAATGTAATGGAATGGTTTATCAGATCCCATCGCGATAATACACGAAAAACATTTTCAGAATGTTAATGATCCGCACTGCTCCGATAAACTGATAATTTCACTATGGCAAGCCTGATACCGGCTTATGAATTTGACATTTTCATCAGCTATCGCCACAACGATAACCTTGATGGCTGGGTTTCCGATTTCGTTAAAAACCTTGAAAAAGAACTGAGGGGTACAATCAAAGAAACCGTTTCGGTGTATGTTGACAGCAATCCTCACACCGGTCTTCTTGAAACCCATAATGTAAATAAAAGCCTGGAAGGAAAGCTGAAAAGTCTCATCTTCATCCCCATAATTTCCCAGACCTACTGTGATACTAAAAGTTTTGCATGGCAGCATGAATTCCTGGCATTCCGCGATCTGGCCAAAAGCGATGATTTCGGGATGGATGTACGGCTGGCCGACAGGAATGTCTCCAGCCGTATTTTACCGGTACAGATCCATGAACTGAGCCAGGGAGACCTTCGTCTTTTTGAAAAGGAAAATGGCGGGCCATTACGGGCAATCCCTTTTATTTTCAAATCGCCGGGTGTGAATCGCCCGCTTACTCCTTTTGACAGCCGATCCGAGAACATAAACAAAACATTGTATCGCGATCAGATCAATAAAACAGCCAATGCCATCGATCAGATCCTGGATGCCTTACAGAACAAAAATGAGGCATTAAGTTCGCATGATCACCATACTGAGCTCTCTCGGGAGGTGACACCCGGAGGCAGTAAATTCCTGAATGAACTGAAGCGCCGGAATGTGTTCAGGGCGGGTTTTGCATATCTCATCGCAGCACTTGTTTTACGCCAGATGGCTATTATCCTGTCCAACCGTGCCGGCCTTACGGAGAACATGTCGAAATTCCTGGATTGGTTCCTCCTGGGCGGTTTTCCGGTGGCAATGGTGCTTGCCTGGTTTTTCGAGGCCAGCCCCCATGGATTTATCCGTACGGCTTCTTCCCAATCCGTTAAAAATCCATACAAACCCGGGCGGAAAAAGCCATTAACCGGAAACCTGATAATCGTTTTGCTCTGCCTGCTTGTTGTATCCCAATTTGCCTATTTTTATTTTACACGAAACAATTCTTCCGGAAATTCAGCAAATGCCAAAGAATCAATTGCTGTTCTGCCTTTTGACAACCGCAGTGAGGAACAAAACGATGAATATTTTGCAGACGGTCTGACTGATGAACTCATTGAACATTTGTCCATTCTGGGGGATCTGCATGTGATCAATCGACAGTCGATACAGGAATATCGCGGAGAAAATTTATCCTATAAAAAGATCGCCAGCGAACTCAATGTTGCCAATATTCTTACAGGAAGTGTGCGGCGTTCAGGGGATATAATCAAGATCTCAGCCAGGCTGATTGAGTGTTCCACCAATAAATTCCTCTGGGGCGAAACGTTCCAGCGAAACAACCGTGACCTTATGTCGGTTCAGAGCGAGATTGCCAGGAGTATTGCTGCTGTTTTAAATATCCGGATCAATCAACTTGAAAGGACAAAACTTGACCGGTTACCTACAAAAAACCCAACCTCATATGATTATTACCTTAAGGGCAGAACGCTATATTATCTGTATCAAAGCAAGAGTAATGACCAGGCAATTGAGCAATTCAGGATGGCAATCAACCTCGACCCCGGATACGCTTTGGCCTGGGCCGGACTGGGGGATGCCTACAGCCAGATGCATAACCGGTTTGGCAAAGAAATCTCATGGATCGACTCGGGTATCATTGCCAGTAAAAAGGCTATACAGCTTGATTCAACTATTTCTGAAGGGTATAAGGCACTTGCAAATGCATATAATTATGCAGGCAGGTATGATACAGCGTTCATCCTGTTAAGAAAAGCAGTTACCCTTAATCCGAACAATGCACAGGCGGTTGGCAACCTGGGAACCAGCTACTTTCTGCGAGGGGATCTTCCGGAAGCGCTGCGATGGGAAAAAAAAGCGGCAGGTCTCAATCCTAAAAATGCCATACCTTTCCAGATCACGGGATGGATCTACCAATTACTCGGCGATTTACCGAATGCCGAAAGATGGCTGGAGAAATCGCTTGAACTGAATGGGACCTCATATTGGGACACTTATGAATTGCTTGCCTATTGTTATGTCAGCCAGGGCAGGAAACAGGACGCCCTGAAACTGGTAAATACAATGCTTCAAAAGGTACAACCTGATTCGAGGACCTATGAGATCGCCGGTCTCATGTCTCACTTTGCAGGAGATAAAATCCAGGCACAATCCTTTTTTCACCAATCGATTGAGCATAATGAAGGATATATTAATGATCCAAATACCGTAAGTCCTATCGGGCTGGGACAGATTCTGCTCGAACAGGGCAAACAGGTGGAAGCAGATGTTTATTTATCACATGCTCTTGAAATCAATCTCAACGAAATTAGAAATGGTTCGCAGGACAAGAATCCCCCGTACTATATTGCCGCGATTTATGCCATTCGTGGCCAGCATGACCAGGCACTTCTATGGCTAAAGAAAGCGATTGACATGAACTGGATTGACTATGCGCATTTGCAGCATGGCCCCTGGTTTATCAAATACCGTGATGATAAGGATTTCAACGCTCAGATCAAGCTGTTGGCAAACAAAACGGCAGAAATGCGAAAAAAGGCCGAAAAATTATGAATAGTGCAGGCCAATCGTAAATCGTAAATCCTTTTTAAAACAGCTTAATGAAATAGCTTGCCCCAAGGGTAAGGGTCTGCGATTTGGATTCCTCATAATAAAAGATATCCTCGTCAAGGGGAAAATAATTGGTCAGCATATAGCAATAGGATGCACGGATACCAAAAACGCCGAATTTTGTGTACCATTCAATGGAGGCTCCTCCGACAAAACCGAATGACCATTTCTGGCTCAATGGGTTACCATAATAGCCCATGTACAGGGGGTTGCCGTATTCAGGATATATATTATCATCATGTACAAAACGGTAATAATCCGGGATGTAGACTGCATCTGTTATGGATATTTTTTCCTCTTCATGAAGCAGGTAAGTAACATCCGGGCCCAGGTTAAACGCAAACTTCAGTCTTTTGCCACCAAATAAAAATACAGCTGTTACCGGTATATCCAGGACCGTAAGGTTACGCCTGTAGTCACCGAGGGAATCCCGGTTTTCACTCCAACCGCGTCCTGCATAATTGAATTCTATCTGGATGCCAACATGGGGTTCGGAAACATGCCTGAAAAGCACCCCAAAGGAGTTGGAGGCAACCATATTCTGCTTTACGGAAGGAGTAAATCCCACACGGCTAAAAGCACCACCTGCCGTGATCCCTAAATAGGTTGAAGGCGTAAATGATTCTTGGGCTGCAAGGTTCAGGACACATAACAGGAATACCAATGCTAACAGGGGCTTTTTCAGCATATTTGCGGATAGATAATATAAGTTGCAGCAGGAGGAATGTCGGAAAAGACTAGGCCAGGCTTTCTTCCAAAGAATTTATGATTTCTACGGACACCATTCTGGGTTTCTTTTTCCGGATTTCCTTCATTATTTCCATTGCCTTAAAACCAAATTCAACCAAGCCCGCCGGATTTTTATCAAAATTGTAGCTGCCAATGCAAAATTTGAGTTTGGAAATGATTTCGTCAAATTCCGGCTGATTTAATTTTTGAAAGGTCTGCACGGCAAGCTCGCAAGCATCCCTGAGTCTTTCACTTTTGGTATCCATTTAAGAAAGGGTTTTATGATTTGCAGTTAAAGGTACTATTTTTAATCGTTCAGTTTATTTGAAAGATGCTGGTAAACCAGATTTTTTAGCGATTCATATGTATGATTTTCAGGATACACGGGTTTTAAAAATTCAATGGATACTCTTCGGAATAATCGAGGGAAACGTGAACCTGAGGGAAGTATATCAAAGGAGCCCTTGATTGCCACGGGAATGACCGGTACCTTCAACTCCTGGCTCAGTATGGCGAAGGTCTGTTTAAAATCACCCAGTTTGCCGGTCATTGTTCTTGTACCCTCGGGAAAGATCATCAGGTTTTTTCCTTTTTTCAGTACTTCAGCCAGTTTCTGAATGGATAATTTCAGGTCCTTGTTTACATCCACGAGAATAATATTATTTCTGTTGGCCAGAAACCGGAGGAATGGACCCTTGAAATGTTTCTCCTTGGCATACACGTAGGTTTTCTTCATGAACCTTCGTTTTAGCAACGATGCCACCAGAAACCCATCCAGAACACTCTGGTGATTTGGAGCTATAATACAGGCTTCATCGGGAAGATTTTCCAATCCTTTTGCCTTTATTCGCAGCGACAGGCGGAACACTACCTGGAACATATTTTTAATCAGGTTGTGTGATAAACCGGATTCCGGCAGATTAATATGCACTTTTTCCTTGAGGATCTGTGACCAGCTTATCCCGTCGAAATTGAGTCTTGTTTTTTTATGATGAAGATATTCGGCAAGTTTTGCGACCGATTGGTAATCAGCCAGGCTGTTTTCGGGGACTTCCACCCCGAAGGCTGTTTCGATAAACGCGGTAAGGCTTACCTTTCCCAGTGAGTCCAGTGCCAGGTCAAGTTCAATATGATCGGAAGGATTGACGGTTTGCTGAGTTTCATCTTCAAGAAACTTTTTGATCGCCTGGTATTCCCTGGTTTTCGGTTCATCCTGGACTGTTTCTTTCTTAGCACCTGCGAGTTCAGGCAAGAGGTATCTTTTTATTTTTCCAAGGCGCGTCCTGGGTAATTCAGTTGATGTAATATGAAACCTCAGTATCTTTTTGTACGGGGAAACGATGCGGTTTACCTTGTCGATGACCTGCCACCTGAAATGGTCATCAAGATCCGTGATGCCTGCTTCACCGAGTTTTCTGAAATCGGGGAGGATAATTGCCTGCAGTATTCCTTCCTTCAGGAATACCCCCACTTCCCTGACAAACTCTGAGTTTTTCAAAACAGTGCGCTCGACTTCTTCAGGATTGATATTTTTTCCATTGGGTAGAACGATGATCTCTTTCTTGCGCCCTGTGATATGCAGGTATCCTTTATCATCGAGATACCCAAGGTCACCGGTGGAAAGCCAGCCATCCTTCAACACCTGTTCAGTATCTTCGGGTTTATTGTAATAGCCCTGCATCACGTTGTCCCCCGACACAACTATCTCCCCTTCTACAAATTTAATATTGATTCCCGGCAGTAAATGACCCGGTACGCCGGGTAATACAGTTCCCGGTCGCGTAAATGTTATCATTGGAGCCGTTTCGGTCATCCCAAAACCTTCGAGAATTTCAAAACCGAGGGTTTTAAACAGTCGTACAACTTCAGGATCTATGGGTGCGCCTCCACACACGAGGTACTTGAGATGGCCTCCGAATTTTTGCTGCACCGAACCGAATATCTTCCGCGAAAAAGATAACGAATCCACTCTTTCAGCCAGTTTGACAAGTAACCGTGCTATCATGCTGCCGTTGATCTTTTCACGGAGACCTTTATATATAAGCTGATATAATCGGGGTACACCGATCATGATGGATACTTTATACTCTTTGAGGGTTGCCATCAGGTCTTCAGCGGCCAGCGAAGTATTCATCACCATTGTTCCCCCTGAATAGAGCGGTGCTACAATAGTGCCCACCAGGGGTAGAATATGGTGAAGCGGCAGCAGGATCATCACCCGGTCACCTTCCACGTAAATAGGTACATCACGGCATACTGCATTCAGGTTGGCCAGAAGATTCTTAAACGAGAGCATAACCCCTTTGGGATTCCCCGTGGTTCCCGATGTATATAATATAAGGGCAGTTCTCAGTTCATCTTCAATGACAAATTCTTCCGGATCTTCGACAACGCCAGGTTCAGAAATGTTTTCGAACACCAGTACATCCGGTTCTTTTCCGGCATCTTTCAGGGCCAGGTTGATGAATTCCGATTTTTCTGCCGAACAGAATACCGTATGGGGAGAACAATCATGCAGAATGTAGGCCACATCTTCACGGGACGAAAGCACATCAATCGGGATAATTGTGGCGCCTTTTTTCCAACCGGCATACAACGCATAAATCCATTCCTGACGGTTTTCCGAAAATATTACAATGCGCTGACTGTGAATTTTCCTTAACAACGATGAGAAATGGTGAATGCGGGTGAGCAATTGATCATAGGATATACTTAAATTCTTGCCAACCATGGCTGGTTGTTCCGACCGGGCGATAAATTTGATCATTGAAATTTGAATTAAGCAGCAAAGTTACGATAATTTGCTTAAAACCTGCATATTTAGCTATTCCTTACACAAAGTGCATCGTTCAGGGCAATTATGGCCTTCCTGTAATCTTCCCTGCCGATCACAAACTGCATATTTACCTGTTTAAGGGACTGTGAGATGGCGTCTACATTAATTTGATTATTGGCAAGGGCCGTGGTTGCTTTTGCAATAATACCCGGTTGGGCAATATTGGTGCCAAGTGTGCACACCAGCGCAACCGGTTTAACCGTAACCTCATAATACTTTGATTTAAGTTCGGCGATCATGTCCATTGACATATCCTCTTCCCAGATCACCTGGGTAATGCTGTTTGCATTGGTGGCTTTCAGTATGTAGCTGATGTTATATTGTTCAAACGACTGCATGATGGCACGGTCATACCCTACCTGGCCAACCATCAGAGGATCATGGATCTCAATGGCAATTACCCTGTCGGTTCCCGAGATGATCTCAACCCGTGATTTTTCTCCCACATAATCTTTTGAGATAAGGGTTCCCGGATGTTCAGGCTCAAAAGTGTTTTTGATCCGTATATTAATGCCAGCCATTTCAAGAGGTTTGGAGGCCTTGGGATGGATTGCTTCCATGCCGACGTCGGCCAGCTGGTCAGCCACGTTGAAATTTGTAAACCCTACAGGGATGGATTTTGTCACACCCACAATGTTCGGATCGGCTGAAGAAAGATGATATTCCTTATGTATAATGGCTTCAACCGCATTTACTTCAACAGCCACCTTACTGAAGGTAACTTCGCTGTAACCCCTGTCGAATTCCCGCATGATCCCTTCTGTTCCCTTTGTATAGCCTGTCACCACCGGAAGGGTAGTGGTGTAGTCTATATGGAGGAAAGCCCTGTGAATTCGTTCATCGATGGAAAGATATTCAGAATCATTGAATCCGCAGAGGTCGATGAATATTGCGTTTACCCCGTTATTTACAAGGATATTTACCGAGTTGAACGCGGAATGTGCCTCTCCGATGGATGATAATATTTCACGTGCTGCCAGAAGGATGTTCTGCCTGTTGACATAACCTGTTGCCAGAACATCTGCCAGGCTCTTCAGGTAGTTTTTTGCCTGAATGATCCGGTCAGTAATAAAATCGTCGGCTTTGCGCTGTTCGAGCCCGATTGATTCAAAGGTACGGTTGATGGCAATCAGTTTTTCCAGCAATTCAAGCATGGCGAGGCTGTAATCATCACCGTTCACAAACTTCTGATATATGCCGGGTTGTTTTGTTTTTTTATGTTCAAGCAGCCAGTTGGTGACATCATTGTATGCCGATACTACAAAGATCCGGTTATAATAGTCGCAACCCTCGCATGTCCGCATAATAATGTTGTTTAATACATCCTGGAATTTGGACATCGATGATCCGCCAATTTTTTCTACTGTAAGAATTTTCTGCATATTAATAGAATCAGTTGGAATGTATTTCCACGGCAAAAATAATCAAATAGTGACAAGTGACAAGTGACAAGGGACGATCATCACATTTCCACGCGGAACAAGGGTTTATAGCCTACCAATTCACCATCACTGGAATAGTGATCATACCCCAGGTCCATAGCCAGCACTTTTTTTGACATCGATTGAGTGGCAGGATCAAGATACCAGGCCTCGGTAAACTGGATCATGCCAATTTTGTCGCGACTGAATCCGTCGGCCCCTTCCAAATCTTTTACTTGTTTCAGGGTTAATTTTTCATGGGTTTCGCGGTTATATGCCGTCAGTTTATTGTCATATACCAGGTTGAATATACTGTCTATTAATGCCTTCCTGTTGAGGCCGCTCAGACACGCGGTTGTCCATGTATCCTCAGGATTCGGATTTCTGATAATCACCTGGTAAATAATTGTATCTGCCATTTCAATGCCATGCATCCCGGATTGCGTTACGGGCGTTGATCCAACAGGTGATGCTTCATGTTTCCGGCACGATATGGATAGTATAATAATGCAGGCAGAAAGGAGAACGGTGCTGTTTATTTTCATGGGTTGTATTTTATGCTATTTAAAGATAGGTATTGTACAAGAAATTTTGTGAATATACAATTATCTTTATGTTTCATTGAAAATGCAGAAGTATGATAAAGCAAGTGTCAATTGCAGTTTCAAGGTGTACATCAAATTATGAAACCTGGTTAAAAAAAGTATGCCCCGGGGTTGATATTGTGAATTTTGACGACCGGGATCCCGGAGATTTCAAAAGATCGGTTCCGTCATATTCCGGATTGGTCCTTACCGGCGGAGGAGATATTCATCCGTCACTTTATGGCAACCCGGATACGGAACATCACTGCCAGGGTATCGATATCAGGAGGGATGAACTTGAATTTAGCATGCTTGAAGCTGCCCTTACTGTCGGGTTACCTGTATTAGCGATATGCCGGGGACTGCAGGTATTGAATGTCTTCCTTGGTGGCACGCTCATCCCACATATACCTGCGCTGGCCGGAAGCCTCGTCCATAAAGATTTGCAGGATGTACAGCACAATGTTTCAGTCAATCCGGATTCACAGTTGTTCAGGATCGCGGGAAGAGTTAGCGGAACAGTGAACAGTTCCCATCACCAGGCCATTGAAAAGTTGGGATCGGGATTGATAATTACCGCAAACAGTGCAGATGGGATTGCAGAGTCTGTTGAATTTATTGATAACAACCGGCTTTACTGTGTAGCGGTACAATGGCATCCTGAAAGAATGGACCTGGAAAACCCGCTTTCCGGGGGGATAGGATACGCGTTTATGAAAAGGGTTTCAGGCATATGAATGATCAGAAGGACGTTTGTAGAGACAAGGCATTGCCTTGTCTGTACGATATACAACAAATGATAAGAACGAAATCTGAAGAAGTTCTGCCGTTCTGCCGTTCTGCAGTTTTGCAGTTTTGCAGTTTTGTAGTCGTGCAGTCATGCAGTCATGCAGTCGTGCAGTCAGTTCTTCTTCAGGAGAATACTCCTAAAAGCCTTCAGCCTTCAGCCTTCAGCCTTCATCCAAGTGGAATAGTGAATGAAAAAGTGCTTCCTTTTTCAGGCTCGCTGGTAACCGTAATTTTTCCATGATGGAGATGAACGAATTCACGGCATAGATTGAGACCCAGGCCGGTCCCGTCTTCAGCCTCAGTCCCTTTTTTTGAAAGTATGCCTTCTGAGCCCATGATTAGCTGTTGTTCTTCGGCAGACATCCCGGTTCCATTGTCGCTGATGGATACAGTAAATACATCTGTCTCCGGTATTTCGTTAATCCGGATATTGCCGCCATGATAGGAGTATTTGATGGCATTTGATATCAGGTTACGTAATATTGTCTTTATCATTTCCCTGTCAGCCTTGGCGATAAGGGGTTTTTCCGTAATATGCGATATTGCAAGTTCCTTTTGTTCATACAGGGATTTAAGTCCCTGTATTTCTTCAGTTACCAGGGCAGTAATATTCACGGTTGTTCTGTTCAACTGCATTCCCTTCTGTTGCAACAGCGCCCATTCAAGAAGGTTCTGAAGAAGGTGATATGTGCCGACAGAAGTGTCATATATTATGGTAGCTTTTTTGAGGGCTCCTTCCATATTGTTCTTTTCAATATTCGAGATCAGCATATCCGAAAGATTGATCATGAGATGGAAAGAATTGCGAAGATCATGGCCAATAATTGCCAGGAATTTATCTTTGCTGGCATTCAATCCTTTTAAAACCTTCTCTTTCTGCACAAGCCGGTTTTCCTTTAGCCGCCTTTCCGTAACGTTGGTAAGTATAACCGTCCATCCCTTTGGCCGGTTCCGGTCATTTCTGACTGCCACCAGGCGGACATGATAATAAGCGGGACTATTGTTCTCAGCCATTTCGATCTCACATTCATACCCGTCTTTGAATTCAGCCAGGGGAGGTAGTCCTTTCAGGATGCCGTCCAGTCGCTCACCTTTCATTTTCTGGTTTAACTGGGGATATATCCTGGTTGCCGACAAGTTATGGCTCAGCAGGTTCCCATGATTATCAACTATGACTACGCCATCTGCCATGCTATTAAATACATGTTCAAATGTAATTGGCAAATATTCAAGTAATTGAAATCTAAAAACCCCGATGCCGAACAGAAAACCGACCAATGTAAAAGAGAATGGATTCAGATCAAGGTGATTTGGACGGTAGCCGCTGATGTAAATAAGGTATACGATATATGGAACAATACATGACACCAGCATGATGGATGCCCTTATCTTATTTGACCGGACTGTTTTTATGGCATAGATCAGGTACAACACGGTGCTGATCAGCAGCATCAGGTTCATCATACCCTGATGCACCCAATACCAGGGTCCGGGACCAAAATTTGAAAAGACGCGTTTTTCGCTGAAAAACAAGTTGTAATCCTGATAGAACAGGTTTTTATAATTTGTGAACTGGATCAACAGGGTAACAAAGCCATATAATATAAGGGCAGCAATTAAACCTGGCTTCAGAATCTTATTTCTGCCTGTATAATGCAATGACAACATAATAAGCAGGGAAGGAATGAATGAAATCCCGATATATTCTACCGAAAGCCAGAATAATATGGAGGAGGTGTCGTTTGACAAGAGCTCAAAGGCATATCCTAACGAATAAAAGCTAAAAGATATGAGAAGGAGAAAATAGAAAACGATTCCGGGAGATTTGCGATAGCGCAAAGAATATAGGGCCATCATTAAATTTGCAGCGGCCGTGATGAGGAGGATATATATTTCTATGTTCAATGGATCAGATAAAATCAAAGAATGGGACAAAGATAATGCCAAACCGGAATAATGCCGGTGTGTCGGGTGGGGACATGATACTATACAGAAAAAGTCAGCCGCTGGCCTTTCTTTTCTTCAAAAAATTCGCCTTTACAGTAAGCAAGGTGCCCATTGACAAATGTATGTGTCACCTGGTTTGAGAACTGCATTCCGATAAGCGGGGACCACTGGCATTTATAATGAAGGTTATTTGTCGAAACGGTCCAGGGGTTATTCGGGTTAATCAAAACCAGGTCAGCATAATAACCTTCACGGATAAAACCCCTCTCCGAAACGTTGAAGATAGTGGCAGGGGCATGGCACATTTTCTCAATAATCATTTCGAGGGATAAAAGCCCCTTTTTATAAAACTCAAGCATAGCTGTAAGCGAGTGTTGTACGAGCGGGCCACCTGAAGGTGCCTTAAAGTAGGTGTTTTGCTTTTCCTCCATAGTATGGGGAGCATGGTCTGTTGCCACAACATCAATTTTTCCCTCAATCAGGGCATGGAGCAGTGCATCTTTGTCAGAGGCCGATTTAATGGCAGGGTTCCATTTGATAAGATTTCCGCGAGTGAAGTAATCCCTGTCGTCGAACAACAGGTGATGTACACATACCTCAGCAGTAATGCGTTTTTCAGCAAGAGGAATGCCGGATTTAAGCAACGACATTTCTGCAGCCGTGGATAAATGCAGGATATGCAGCCGGGTATTATATTGTTCAGCCAGTGAAACAGCCAGTTTGGAAGAGCGAAAGCAGGCCTCCGCACTGCGGATCACCGGGTGAAAATATACCGGAACATCGTCATCAAACCGCTCCCGGGCATGTTTGATGTTATTCAGGATTGTCGCCTCATCTTCACAATGGACGGCGATCAGCATGGGGGATCGTGAAAAAATGGATTTCAGGGTATCGGGATTTTCAACCAGCATATTGCCTGTTGAAGAACCCATGAATATTTTTATGCCGCAAACCCTGGCGGGATCGGTTTTTAGTAATTCATCCAGGTTATCATTTGTGGCACCCATATAAAATGAGTAGTTGGCAAGGGAAACCTTGGATGCCAGGTTGTATTTATCTTCGAGCAGCAGCTGCGTTGTGGTCTGGGGATTGGTATTCGGCATTTCCATGTAGGAGGTGACACCACCTGCAACGGCTGCACGGGATTCATGATAGAGGTCACCCTTATGAGTAAGTCCGGGTTCCCTGAAATGTACCTGGTCGTCGATCACACCGGGCACGAGGTAACTTCCGCCGGCATCAATGGTCATGTCGGGTTTAAAGGAAACTTCTGTGCCCTCAGGAAGGATCTTTTCGATGCGCTCATCCCGGATCAGCAGGTTTGCCTTGAATTGTTTTCCTTCATTAATGATTGAAGCGTGAGTGATCAGGGTAGTGCTCATATACCGTTATTTGGTTTATATGACCTGAAGAAGCTGCTCAGTTTCATGCGAAGTACGCCCCACAGAGCTTCATTGAATATTCCGCCCGACATTTTGGAGGTGCCTTCACGGCGATCCGTGAAGACAATAGGGACTTCTTCGATACGAAACCCCAATTTCCAGGCGGTAAATTTCATTTCAATCTGAAAGGCATAGCCCTTGAATTTTATATTATCGAGATCGATTGCTTCCAGGACATGCCGGCGGTAGCATTTAAAGCCCGCGGTTGTATCATAAATATTCATGCCGGTAATGAAGCGCACATACATGGATGCGCAATACGACATGAGCACGCGGCCCATGGGCCAGTTGACTACATTAACTCCTGATTTATAGCGTGAACCGATGGCCATATCCGCCCCGTCGATACAGGCCTGGTGAAGAACCATCAGGTCCTGGGGATTATGGGAGAAATCCGCATCCATCTCAAAGATAAAGTCGTACTTTTTATCAATTGCCCATTTAAAACCCATTATATAGGCAGTTCCCAGTCCCTGTTTCCCCTTTCTTTCAAGCAGGAAGAGGTGGTCGGGCGATGAAGGCTGCAGGGAACGGACGATAGTTGCCGTGCCGTCTGGGGACCCATCATCTATTACAAGTATATCATAAGGAACAGGAAGCAATAAGATGGTTTGTACCATCTTTTGAATGTTTTCTTTTTCGTTATAGGTGGGTATAATTACAAGGGCCTTGTTCACACACGATTAAATTAGTGAATACGAAGGTATAATAATAATTTTAAACGGTAAGCATCTCCGGGAAAAAGTCTTGCAGTCGTGCAGTCATGCAGTCGTGCAGTCGTGCAGTCGTGCAGTCAGTTTTCCAGGGATAGAATATGGAACACGGCGGATCTGCAGCCGGATTTCGTGAAAGGCATTATCTACTCTTAAATCGGTTAATCGAATGCAATGAGATTTCTCAGCGTCCTCAATAAGGCCTGGTAAACAAAACTTTAGATTTCACTCTGCGGTTGAAATTTTGCAGGATGCATTTAATAGCAGAATTGTTTTCTGGCGGGTTAAAACTGCTTTACCGCAAAACAATCCTTCAAACACTAAATTTTTTCAATCAGTTTTATGCTTCATTATCAGGCTGCTATTGCTTTTGTGGCTGAGAAACATTAAAAAAAGTGAGCGTGGGATGTTGGAATGAAAAATATTATTTTACCTTTGTGCCCGCTTTGGTTCTTTGAGTGACTGACAACAGGGAAAAACGAAAAAAATAAAAATAATTCTTGCAGATTAAAAAAATGTTTTTACCTTTGCAGCCTCTTAAAAAAACAAGAGCAGTTCTTTAAAGTTTTGGAAGTTGAAAATCGGATCAAAAAAAATAAATTTCGATTTATTTTTGCAAATGAAAAAAGAAGTTTTATCTTTGCACTCCGCTTCAAAATTCGGAAGTCAAATTTCGAATAAGAATCCAAAAAAAAGTTCTAAAAAAGATTTTGTTAAAAAGGTGACGCGATTAAGAAAGTTTATTAATTTTGTCGTCCCATTTTATAGATAAGTTCTTTGAAAAGATTGAAGAGACAAAGAAGGTAAGGAAAAGGAAAACCCTTATAGTAATATAAGGTCCTTGCAGCAATGCAAGGAATTTTGAGTGAATCTTGAGCAATATTTAAATTTTTAATTACAACGAAGAGTTTGATCCTGGCTCAGGATGAACGCTAGCGGCAGGCCTAACACATGCAAGTCGAGGGGTAGCAGGGTAGCAATATCGCTGACGACCGGCGCACGGGTGAGTAACGCGTATGCAACCTTCCTTTAACTGGGGGATAGCCCGGAGAAATTCGGATTAATACCCCATAACATCATGAAAAGGCATCTTTTTATGATTAAAGCTCCGGCGGTTAAAGATGGGCATGCGTGCCATTAGCTTGTTGGTGAGGTAACGGCTCACCAAGGCTACGATGGTTAGGGGGTCTGAGAGGATGATCCCCCACACTGGTACTGAGACACGGACCAGACTCCTACGGGAGGCAGCAGTGAGGAATATTGGTCAATGGGCGCAAGCCTGAACCAGCCATCCCGCGTGCAGGATGACGGCCCTATGGGTTGTAAACTGCTTTTATACACCAAGAAAAATCAGGACGTGTCCTGACTCGACGGTAGTGTATGAATAAGCATCGGCTAACTCCGTGCCAGCAGCCGCGGTAATACGGAGGATGCAAGCGTTATCCGGATTCATTGGGTTTAAAGGGTGCGTAGGCGGCTTTTTAAGTCAGTGGTGAAATCTTGCCGCTTAACGGTAAAATTGCCATTGATACTGAAAAGCTTGAGTACAGTTGAGGTAAGCGGAATGTGTAGTGTAGCGGTGAAATGCTTAGATATTACACAGAATACCGATTGCGAAGGCAGCTTACTAACATTATACTGACGCTGAGGGACGAAAGCGTGGGGAGCGAACAGGATTAGATACCCTGGTAGTCCACGCCGTA
>JBGSSA010000165.1:0-16863 GCA_041737295.1 Bacteroidales bacterium
AACGTTCCGGTATGGAATTGACAGGCTCACTCCCGGAGTGGCCTTAGACATTTGCAGGGGAAAGATTCGTGCTGAAATTTCAGCTGAAACCGCATCCCGGATTCAGAAAAACCGGGCTGATGTAGATCAGATTGTGGCTGAAAAAAAAATAGTCTACGGTATCAACACCGGGTTTGGTCCTTTATGTACCACGTTGATCTCCGATGAAGATACACGCCGCCTGCAGCATAACCTGCTTCTCAGTCATGCAGTAGGAGTCGGCGAAGATATCCAGCCGGAGATCAGCCGGCTGATGCTGATCCTTAAGGTGCATTCGCTTGCCATGGGGTATTCAGGTATCTCACTGGCAACCATTCACCGGATATGCTGGCATATTGATAACAACGTTATTCCCTGTGTGCCATCCCAGGGATCCGTCGGGGCATCGGGTGACCTGGCGCCGCTGGCTCATCTCTTTCTTCCCCTGATAGGATATGGCAGGGTAAATGATCATGGCCATCTCGTTCCCGGAAATGTGTTTCTTGCTTCTGCAGGCCTTGCTCCCCTTGACCTTGGTCCGAAAGAGGGACTTGCCCTTATTAACGGAACCCAGTTTATTGCCGCCCACGCAGTGCAATTGGTCGAGCGGATGCAGAATTGCCTGGATCATGCCGACATTATTGCTGCCATGAATCTCGAAGCCATGCTGGGTTCGGTGAAAGCTTTCGATGCTGACCTGCATTCACTCAGACCTTATGAAGGAAGTCAATATGTCGCGGAAAGGATGCGAACGCTCACCGGCAAGTCGGAAATTGTAGAATCACACCGGAATTGCAGCCGGGTGCAGGATCCCTATTCACTTCGCTGCATACCCCAGGTACATGGGGCATCCCGAAATGCATTTTTGCATTTGAAACAATTGCTGGTCACGGAATTGAATTCGGTTACTGACAATCCCATCATTTTCAGCAGTGACAAATCCATCAGCGGGGGCAATTTTCATGGCCAGCTGCTGGCACTTCCACTCGATTATGCTGCCCTGGCCACGGCTGAATTAGGCAATATTGCCGATCGCCGCATTTATCTTTCCCTGATGGATACGATCGAAGGTTTGCCGAAACTGCTGATGAAGGAAACAGGATTAAACTCCGGGTTCATGATCCCGCAATACACCACAGCTTCCCTGGTAAGCGAGAACAAATCCCTTTGCTTTCCGGCCAGTGCCGACAGCATTCCCACATCCCTGGGCCAGGAAGATCATGTTAGCATGGGTTCCATCAGTGCCCGAAAGGCGCTTCAGATTACAGGCAACCTTGAAAAGATCCTCGGCATTGAGCTGTTCTGCGCTTCCCAGGGATTTGATTTCAGAAAGCCGCTCAAATCGGGTCCGCTGATCAATGCATGCCATGAACATATTCGGAAAACAATACCTCATATCGATCAGGATGTATACCTGGGTGATTATATTGCCTCTGCCATCCTAATGGTGCAACAGCATGAACTCACCGGGCTGACCTCTTCTCTTGCCCGTGATAAGCATATGGAATTTAAAAACGAAACACATGAATTATTCGGAATTTATTGAGGCATATGCCAAGCATCCCAATTACAGGTCGCCCCTTGGCAGTAAGCTCAATGCCCTGTCATGGCAGACTGAGGCGCCCCTTCGAATGTTGCTCAATAACCTGAATGCAGGTGTAGCCGAAAATCCGGATGAACTGATCGTTTACGGAGGTACGGGACAGGCTGCGCGCAATCCCGAAGCCGTAAAGGAAATTATCCGGTGCCTTCTTACCCTGCGTGAGGATCAAAGCCTGCTCATCCAATCGGGCAAACCGGTTGGCATCATCCGATCCCATCCCGAAGCTCCCCGGGTTTTGATAGCCAACAGTAACCTTGTACCTGCGTGGGCAAACTGGGAATATTTTGAACAGCTGAAAGCCCGCGGCCTTATCATGTATGGACAAATGACTGCAGGGAGCTGGATTTACATAGGTTCCCAGGGTATATTGCAGGGCACCTATGAAACTTTTGCAGAATGCGGGCGAAAGTATTTCGACGGCAAAACACAGGGTAAACTCCTTGTATCCGGCGGGCTGGGAGGAATGGGCGGTGCCCAGCCACTTGCAGCAACCATGGCGGGATATACCTTTCTGGGAGTGGATGTGGATCCGGAAAGAATTAAAAAAAGGCTGGTTACCAAGTACATCGACAAGATGACGGATAGTTATGCAGAGGCAAAGCACTGGATCCGCCAGTCGCTCGAACGGGGCAATCCATTGTCTGTCGGACTGGTTGGAAATATTGGGGATGTTCTTGAGGAAATGCTCATGGAAGGGCTCATTCCCGATGTGCTTACCGATCAGACTTCCGCGCATGATCCGCTGAACGGGTATGTACCGGCGGGCATTTCTATTGAAAAAGCACTGGCGCTAAGAAAGGATAATCCGGCCGGATACAGGTCCAAATCGCTGAAAAGCATGGCCCGTCATGTAGGGTTCATGCTTGAAATGAAAAAAAGGGGAAGCGTTGTGTTTGACTATGGGAACAATCTCCGTGAATTTGCAAAACAGGGCGGAGAGGCTGATGCCTATGACTACCAGGGATTTGTTCCGGAATTTATCAGGCCGCTTTTCTGTGAAGGCAAGGGTCCATTCCGTTGGGTGGCGCTATCGGGAGAGCCGGAAGACATCCTTGTTACAGACGATGCCCTGATTGAGGCTTTTCCACATGAAACCCGCATGATCAACTGGCTGAAAGAAGCAGAAAGAAAGATCTCATGCCAGGGACTGCCTGCCAGGATTTGCTGGCTTGGCATGGGAGAACGGGAAAAAGCGGGACTCATCTTCAACCAGCTGGTAAAAACCGGGAAAGTGAAGGCCCCGATCGTGATCGGCCGCGATCACCTGGATTGTGGTTCGGTGGCCTCACCCTATCGTGAAACTGAAGGAATGAAAGACGGCAGTGACGCAATTTCCGACTGGCCGTTGCTCAACCTGATGTCAAATACCGCCGGCGGCGCCACATGGGTATCATTTCATCATGGAGGCGGGGTGGGCATCGGGTATTCTCAACACGCGGGCATGGTCGTGGTTGCTGATGGAACAAAGAGGGCAGCTTCCTGTCTGCAAAGGGTTTTGCACAACGATCCGGCTATGGGAATTTTCAGGCATGCCGATGCCGGTTACGAAGAGGCAATAGAAAACAGGAAAAAGTTCAACCTGAATATGTAGCATGAAAGAAAAGTTCAGATTACTGGGGCCTTTTAAGCAGGCTGTCACGATGGACGGTCTTAGTTTGAAGGGCGTATTGTCTGATGACGGGTTTCTGGTAATTTCTGATGCCGGTATTCTGGTCAGCGACGGAAAGATCGAGGCAATCGGCAACTTCAGGGAATTGAAAAGCCTGAATGCCGAAATAGAGGAAGTTGACGGCAACTGCGTCGTAATGCCCGGTATGATTGATGTCCATACTCACATATGCTGGGCCGGAACGAGGGCAAAGGATTATGCCTTGCGATTGTCGGGGAAAACCTACCTTGAGATCGCACAACAGGGTGGAGGAATATGGAATACCGTGACAGCAACCCGATCCGCCGGAAATGCAGCGCTCACGAAAAGTACAGTGGAAAGGGCAGAAAGGCTTCTTGAACAGGGTACTACAACCATTGAGGTCAAAAGCGGGTATGGACTCGATATTGCGGCAGAATTGAAAATGCTTACCTGTATAAGGGATGCAAACAACCAGACCGGTGCTGACCTTGTCTCCACCTGCCTTGCCCATATCAAGCCGAAGGATTTCAATGGTTCGGCACTTCAATTCCTTGAATCGCTTGTTTCCGGATTGCTGCCGAAAGTAAAGCAGGATCATCTTTCCGGCAGGGTTGATATTTATGTGGATGTGGAAGCGTTTAACAGGGATGATGCACGGTATTTTCTTACGGAAGCCAAAGAAATGGGCTTTGAGCTGGCTGTGCATGCAGATCAGTTTACACCCGGGGGCGTGAGCCTCGCTGTGGAACTGGGAGCGCTCAGTGCAGATCACCTTGAAGCTTCCACCGAAAAGGACATCAGGCTGATCGCAAACAGCAATGTGATTCCGGTTGTATTGCCGGGAGCCTCAATCGGATTGGGAGCTGCATTTGCTCCTGCCCGCCGGCTGCTTGATGCCGGAGCCTCACTGGCTATAGCTTCCGACTGGAATCCGGGTTCGGCGCCCATGGGCAACCTGTTAATGCAGGCGGCCCTAATAGGTGTCTATGAAAAGCTTACCATGGCTGAAACGCTTTCGGCCATTACCTTCAGGGCTGCCAGGGCACTGGGACTGACCGACCGCGGGGTTCTTGCCCCCGGAATGCTGGCTGATCTCATCGCTTTTCCGTGTTCCGATTACAGGGAAATTTTATATAACCAGGGCGCTATGATGCCGCATTTAATTTGGAAAGAAGGAAGAAGAGTATTTTTTACATACTAAGTTTAATCCTGGTTAAAAAAAGGTATAGGTTGAGGCATATTTAAGTGTACTGTTCAAACCGGAAGCAAAATTTCGGAACTCACGGTTGCGATTGCGGAAGAATTTTTGAAAGGGAATAGCCGGGTTTTGATGTGAACTTACTGACCCTGGAGGTGTTTAACATGAAAACGAAAAAATGATTGACACCAAAGGCTATGCTGCGCAGAGTGCAAAATCACCGGTTGTACCCTGGAATTTTAAACGAAGGGAAGTTAACACAAGGGATGTACAGATAGATATCCTTTATTGTGGAATATGTCATTCCGATTTGCATCAGATCCGGGACGAATGGGGAGGATCAATATATCCTATGGTTCCGGGACATGAGATCATCGGCAGGGTCGCCAAAACAGGCAGCCAGGTTCAGAAATTCAAAATTGGCCAGTTGGTGGGGGTCGGTTGTATGGTAGATTCCTGCAGGGAATGTGAAAACTGCAACAAAGGTTTGGAACAGTATTGTACCGGGGGTCAATCGTTTACCTATAACAGTTATGAGCAGGATAAGAAAACGCCGACATACGGAGGCTATTCAAAACTAATTGTTGTACATGAGGACTTTGTCCTGAAAGTTTCGGAAAAACTTCCCATGGAGGCTGTCGCTCCTCTTCTGTGTGCAGGCATTACTACCTATTCACCGCTTAAACATTGGAAAGTAGGGAAAGGTCATAAGCTGGGAGTCGTGGGACTTGGCGGGCTGGGGCATATGGCCGTTAAATTTGGAGTTGCCTTTGGTGCGGAAGTCACCATGTTAAGCACATCATTATCGAAAGAAAATGATGCCAAAAAGCTTGGAGCTCATAAATTTGTTATGACAGGTGATGAGGGGAGGGTAAATGAGGTAAAAGGATATTTTGATTTTATTATTGATACCGTTTCTGCCCCGCATAATTATAATCTGTACCTGTCACTGTTAAAGAGCGACGGGGTTCAGATCTGTGTGGGTGTGCCTCCAACGGCGGCAGAAATATATGGATTCAGTCTGATTGCCGGACGAAAGAGTCTTGCCGGTTCTTCCATAGGCGGTCTGCCAGAAACCCAGGAAATGCTTGATTACTGCGCGGAAAACAAAATTGTTTCCGATGTTGAGGTTATAAATATCAGGGATGTAAATACAGCATATGAGAGGATGCTGAAGGGAGATGTACGATACCGCTTTGTTATTGATATGGCAACTTTGTAATTAAGTTTTGCAGTTTTGCACGGAACACGTCATTGCGAGGAAGCGTGCAGTAAAAATTCATGGAGCAGCAATTCAGTGCTGACGAAGCAATCTCTTCCAGTTTAGCATTCGCTCACCTATGGAATGCAATGCCTTAATTTTTTTCGAAAACTATTTTGAGAATTTCTCAATATTTTCTATCTTAATAACTTAAATGATGTTATTGGAAATAGTTGCCAGTGTCAAAACCAGGCTTCACATATATTTTGACAAATAAGAACCATACTGTCCTATACACAGGCGTAACCAGTGATTTGCCAGGAAGAATTCTCAAACATAAAAATCATGTATATGCCAAATCTTTTACAAAAAAGTATAACATAGATAAACTGGTGTATTACGAGGAATTTGATCGAATAATGGATGCAATTAAAAGAGAAAAACAAATAAAGGCTGGTTCCAGGAAAGATAAACTGGATTTGATCAATCGGATGAATCCTGAATGGATAGATTTATTTGAAAGAATAGCTGTATTCTAGAGGGTAGAGGGTGATTGCTAAAATGAAACAGATTGCTTCGTCAGCATTAGAATATGGCTAAACTGAAACATATTGCAAGCTTCCTCGCAATGACGTGTCCCGTGTAAGGATTACACATCGATCTTCGCGTTGACAATATCCAAAATCTCCGTTTCGTAACGAATGGCAGATGCTTCGAGGGCGCGGCCCTCAGCAAGGACGCGCGAGGCATAATCCTTATCTTCCAATCCCGCGGCATTAATTTTTACATTGAGAAATGCGCCCATTACTGCGCTGCGGGCGGCAAGAGCCCCCACGCCCGCGTCTGAAACGGAATTCGGATTTCCGGATTCCGCCATGGCTTTAATCACTTCAAAGGAATCGAACGTCCGTTTCATGACTATAAGGGGAATTTCCGTGGCATAACGGGTGGCATCCTGGATAGCTTGCTTACGCGCACTCTTTTCCCGGTCGGAACTTTTTGGCATTCCCAGCGCATCCATCACCCGGTTAAAGGCTCTCGTGTCCTCATCCACCAGTTCAACCAGGTCTCTTTGAATTGCCATTGCCTTTTCCGCATAATCTGAAAATTCTTTCCACCGGTCATCCCAACCAGCTTTATGTGAAGAAAGATTAGCCACCATAGCTGCCAGGGAAGCTCCGAGAACACCCATGTAAGCAGAAATTGATCCGCCGCCCGGTGCAGGTGATTCGGAGGCAGTTTCCTCAGCAAATGTTTTGAGGTCCATGTTAACAAGCTTTTTTCCGGAATGATCACGTAGCAAAAACTCGATGATTTTCCTGTCAGGATCGAAAGGCATCAGGTCATCCAATCCAAGTGATTTAACAGCGATCCGGATGATCTCTTTTTCCGGGATACCGGCCGACCTTTTCTGTTTGTGCAGAAAATACTTTCCTGCAGCAATCATGGCATCTAGCGGGACCATACCCACCAGTTCCGAACCGGTGACCCTCATTCCTCTTGCCTCGGCGCGCTCGCAGGCAGCATCAAAGACTTTATGAAGGGGGGAAACCGCCAGGTCGGTCAGGTTTATGGAGATTTGTGCTATTCCGTATTCTTCAATGTACCAGCCTATCGCTTTCACAGCTTTCAGCAGGCCAGGTTCATACACCGGCTCACCTGATGCGTCCTTTATTATTTTACCTGTTATCGGGTCGCCTTCCCGCTTTATACGTCCTTTCTCGCGGATGTCATACGCTACGGCATTCGCCCTTCGCGTAGAGGTAGTGTTCAGATTTACATTGTATGCAATCAGGAAATTCCGGGCGCCCACGGCAGTGGCCCCGGTGCGAACGATCTGATCGTTCCATTCCGAAGGACCGAAATCAGGTTTCCATTCGGGGGATGCAATCTTTTTTGCCAGGCCCTCATATTCTCCATGACGACAGCTGGCCAGGTTGCGCCGTTTCTCTTCAAAAGCTGCGGATTCGTAACAATAAACCGGAATGTGCAGTTCCCCGCCAATGCGTTTGGCAAGGGCCCTGGCATATACAACCACTTCTTCCATGGTTATATTGGAAACGGGCACAAGTGGACATACATCCATAGCCCCAAACCGGGGATGGGCTCCATGGTGCTTGCTCATATCGATCAGTTCAGCAGCCTTTTTTGCTGCCCTGAAAGCCGCCTCACATACCGCTTCCGGAGATCCCACAAAAGTAACAACAGTCCGGTTCGTGCCCTTTCCGGGGTCAGTATCCAGCAGGCTCACTCCCTCTACCTGTTCAATTTCAGCAGTGATTTTGCCAATCAGTTGCATATCGTTTCCCTCGCTGAAGTTGGGAACGCATTCGATGATTTGATTCATACCCGTTGTTATCTGCATTAAAAGTTGTTTAAAATTAGTGTTTTATTTAAATTGCGAAGATGAGATAAGTAATACTTCCTATGGAAAAATTAGTTTTATTTGCGATTCTGAGCATCCCGGTCCTTGCCGCATCCTGGCGCAGTTTATCCTCTGTATACAACCATGGTTTTTACCGCTTTTTCGGCTGGGAGGGGATCCTCTGGCTATTCGTAAGCAACTACAATTACTGGTTCATTGATCCGTTCTCAACCCACCAGGTTATATCCTGGGTGCTGCTGGTCAACGGGGGCTACCTGGCTATTGCCGGTATAGTTGTCTTTTTGAAGAAAGGCAAAATTGACCGGACCCGCCAGGATAAAACGCTTTTTGGTTTTGAAAAAACAACACAGCTGATAGACACAGGGGTATACAGGCATATCAGGCACCCGTTGTACGCCTCCCTGATTTACCTGACCTGGGGAATTTGTTTCAAAAATCCTACCCCTGTTTTGATGGTCATATCGCTTGTTTCTTCTTTTCTTTTTTACATTACGTCCCGGTATGATGAGAGGGAATGCATCGCCTATTTCGGGGATGAATACCGGGAATACATGACCCGCAGCAAGATGTTTGTGCCGTTCATATTCTGATACAGAAAAATTTTAACACAGTTCCGGACAACTATTTTTCAAAAACCCAAAAAAATGAAAAGACGTACATTTATCCAGCGTACCGGGATGGCAGCCGGTATGATTGCTGCATCACCGGTTTTTGCCAATTGCGCCCCCGCTGACGAATATGATTTTCCATTGATTGACTTGCATGTGCACAGGGCAGAAAATTTTGGAATGGATCAGATCATGAAGCTTGGTAAAGAACGAAATGTGAAATTCGGTATCGTTGAACATCCGGCTGTGTGGGCGATAAAAAATGACAAGGATTTGAAGGCCTATATTGATGATTTGAGGAAATACCCTGTTTTTATCGGCATGCAACCTATGACAACCGGGTGGGACAAGGACTTTTCCCCTGAGCTTCTTGCCAAACTCGATTATGTGCTCATGGACCCGCAGACTATTCCGATGGGTAACTGGGAATATTTGAGGATCTGGAATTTTGATACCTATGTAGAGGACACGGAAGCCTTCATGGCAAAGTATATGGAACATTGCCTGGACATCCTGCATAATGAACCGATTACTATTTTCGGATGGCCGTTGTTCCTGCCGGTGTGCATAGCCCGCGATTATTATACCTTATGGACGAATGACAGGATGCAGCAGATCATCACCGCGGCCAGGGCAAAAAATATTGCCATTGAAATAAACGATATGTCACATACCCCGCATGAACAATTTATCCTGATGGCAAAGAAACAGGGATTGAAATTTACATTCGGTTCGGATTCAAGGAATAACAATGTGGGCCGCCTGGTATATTGCAAAGCCATAGCCAAAAAGTGCGGGCTGACGAAGGAGGATTTCTATATTCCGGGTTCCGGGGTTTAGGACCACATTGCACTTTCTGCTAATGCGGTGTTCCCGGCAGTGACTGGCATAGAAAAAAGTCTTAAATTTGTAATATCATAATATAATCCTATGAAATACAAATATTCCATTATTACCCTGCTAAGCATTATCTTTCTGACATACTCCATTCAGGGTTCCTCCCAAAGCACTGACATCAATAAATCTGAGGTATATGCCCTATTGAAAAAAGTGGCCGACTGGCAAATAAAAACACCATTGAAATATGCAACGGCTGATTGGACAAATGGAGCCCTGTTTACTGGAATGGCCGAATGGGCGGGCATAGCCAGAGAAGACACTTATTATGGATGGCTCAGGGAAGCCGGCAATAAGTGTCAATGGACATATAATCTGGCAGATAAAAATCCACTCCGTCGTTATCATGCGGATGATTATTGTATTGGTCAGATGTACGTGGAACTTTACCGCAAGTATAAACAGCCGGAAATGATCGCCCCCATGAAAGCCTATTTCGACCAGATTATGGCCAATCCGTCTGCGGTTGATTTGAAGTTTGTGTTCACAGATTCCTACTGGGCAACTGAACGCTGGTCATGGTGTGATGCCCTCTTCATGGGCCCGACTGTATGGGCAAAAATGGCCAATGTCACCGGGAATCCGAAATATCTCGATTTTATGCTAAAGGAGTACAAGGCTACGACTGATTATCTTTATAGTAAGAATGATCATTTGTACTTCCGTGATTCAAGGTACTTCGATACTACCGAAGCCAATGGCGCCCGGATGTTCTGGGGACGTGGCAATGGATGGGTGTTTGCCGGATTGCCGGTCATTATTCGCGAATTGCCAAAGAATTATGATCAGAAAGCGTATTTTGTAAACCTGTATCGTGAAATGGCATCCAAAATTTTATCACTTCAGGATACCAGCGGATACTGGCATGCGAGCCTGCTTGATCCTGCCAGTTATCCAAATCCTGAAATGAGTGCCACAGGCTTTTTCATGTTTGGTTTGACATGGGGGATCAATAACGGATATCTAGACAGGAAGACCTATCTTCCAGCTGTCATCAGGGGATGGAATGCCATGCAGAAGGCCGTTCTGCCCGATGGCAAGGTCGGATGGATCCAACCCATCGGTGAAAATCCAAAAAAGGTAACCATTGACATGACTGAAGTTTACGGTGTCGGGGCGTTTCTCCTGGCAGGGACGGAGATATATAAGTTAAAAACTAAAAACTAATGTGCTAATGGGTTAGAAGTCTTGCAGTTTTGCAGTTCGGTCTCGGTACTAAAAGCCTTCAGCCTTCAGCCTTCAGCCTAAATATTCAACAATCAACCATCAACCATCAACAATCAACTAAAATGATTCTGGAACTAAGATATTCGCATCACCCGGAAGATTTTAAAGGGTACGATACGTCCCGCATCCGGAAGGAGTTCCTTGTGGAGCATATATTTATTCCCGGGGAGATTTGCCTTACGTATAGCATGTACGACCGCTATATCGTCGGTGGGGCTATGCCTGTTCAGGAACCGCTTATGCTTGAAACCTTTGATGCCCTGAAGTCCCCCGAGTTCCTGCATCGCAGGGAAATGGGAATAATAAATGTGGGCGGTGAAGCAGAAGTTATGGCAGACGGCGTGACCTACCAATTGGGATTTAAGGAAGCGTTGTACCTGGGAAAAGGAGTATCAAATGTTTCTTTCGATTCAACTGATCCGCACAATCCGGCAAAATTATACTTGAATTCGGCCCCTGCACACCACCCTTACCCTTCCAAAAAAGTCACCGTGGATGATGCAGAGGTAGCTATCCTGGGCAGTCAGGCTTCCGCTAATCACAGGACCATCAATAAGCTATTGATAAACAGCGTGGTAGAAACCTGCGGATTGCAAATGGGACTTACTTCCCTTCACGAAGGAAGTGTTTGGAACACAATGCCGCCGCATACCCACAGCCGGAGAATGGAAGCATACTTTTACTTTGAAGTTCCTGAAAAGCAGGCTATTTGTCATTTTATGGGAGAGCCCGACGAGACAAGGCATATTTGGATGGCAAATGAACAGGCCGTAATCTCACCATCGTGGAGCATACATAGTGCTGCAGGAACTTCAGGATATTCTTTTATCTGGGGAATGACCGGCGAAAATCTTGATTACGGGGATATGGATGTTCGGCAGCCAAATGAACTTAAATAAATTCGGATGAAGGAATTATTTGATTTGAAAGGCAAGGTAGCCCTTGTTACGGGAGGAACGCATGGAATCGGACTGGCTATTGGACTGATCCTTGCGAAGGCTGGTGCACAGGTGTGTGTAAATGACCGCACAGAGGATAAACTTGACTCATGCAAAGCTGCATTTGCAAAAGAAGGACTTAAGGTATTCACACTCGTATTTGACGTGGTGGATGAGGCTGATGTGGACCGGGGAATATCAATCATAGAAAGTGAGGTAGGAAATGTTGATATCCTTGTAAACAATGCAGGGATCATTAAGCGGATACCCATCCTGGATATGCCGGTATCCGATTTCAAACAGGTACTGGATGTCGACCTGATCGCCCCGCTGATCCTATCAAAAAGAGTGGTTCCGGGAATGATTTCACGACGGCGGGGCAAGATCATCAACATGTGTTCGATGATGAGTATTTATGGCCGGAATACGGTTTCAGCATATGCTTCCGCCAAGGGTGGATTGAAATTACTTACAGCCAACATGACCTGTGAATGGGCCAAATATAATATTCAGATTAACGGGATAGGACCGGGATATATCGCCACAGCGCAAACTGCACCAATCCGTGAGAATGGGCATCCCTTTAACGACCTGGTGATGACCCGCACTCCGGCCGGCCGTTGGGGTGAACCCGAAGATGTTGCCAATGCCGCCTTGTTTCTTGCATCCGGGGCCAGTGATTTCGTCAATGGCCATATACTGTATGTTGACGGGGGTATCCTGGCAAACTTTGGATATGTGAAGGGGGAGAATGAAATCAGTGACGAGTGACGAGTGACGAGTGACAAGAAGGAGATGAGAGAGGAGAGATGAGTAAGGAGTAAGGAGTAAGGAGTAAGGAGTAAGGAGTAAGGAGTAAGGAGTAAGGAGTAAGGAGTAAGGAGTAATCAATAAAATAGTAATTATGAATATGATCAGGACATTTACAGGCGCATTATTGGTTTTATTAACCGGATGCAGGCAGAATGACTTTTATACTGTTTCCAACACACAAAATAAGAAAATCACGGATCTTGCCACGGTATTGAGCCCTAAGGAAGTAAACAGTTTCCTGCCGGATACTGTTTCCGCACTGCCTGTAATTGTTAAGGATATGCAGGGGAAATTGTACCCTTCACAATGTGATGATATGGATGGTGATGGCATTTGGGATGAACTTATCTTCCTCTGTGACCTTGGAACAGGAGAATCGCGAAAGCTTATTTTTGAATCGGTGGAGGCGACAGCCTATCCTGTTTTTCCCGCGCGCACGCACCTGCGCTTTTGCAGGGCATTCGAACCATATGAGCCGGCATGGGGTGATCTTCGGATGAAGACCAATGATACGAAATTCACTGTACCGGTTTACCAGATGGAAGGACCAGCCTGGGAAAACGATGTAGTGGGTTTCAGAAATTACTTTGATGCCCGGAATGGAATCGACATTTATGGAAAAAGGGTAAAAGATATGGTACTCGACAGTGTTGGTATTAAAGGAAGAGACTATCATCAACTGGCGGCCTGGGGCATGGATATCCTGAAAGTGGGAAATTCGTTAGGGGCAGGCGCTATTGCCATTGGCATCGGTGATTCCCTATACAGGGTCGGACCCTGTGAAGAAGGACGTTTCAGGGTGATCAGCCAGGGTCCGGTAAGGACCGTTCTTGAGCTGACCTATAAAAATGTTCCGGCTGGTGACCGGTTATATTCGGTCACGCATCAGATATCGATTTATGCCGGGGATAACTTTTATAGAAGTAATGTACGTGTGGATGGACTGAAGGGTGATGAAGAACTTGTAACCGGCATCGTGGATCTGTATGCTATTGCTGCCGATTTCGCTGATGACGGAAATTTGAAAGTTATGTCATCCTGGGGAAAACAGGCCATGAACGGAGAAGTACTCGGAATGGCAGTAATTTTTCCGGCTTCAGAATACAAACGGTATTGGGAAGCCCCGTTAAGTGGTGCAGGTATAGTAAACACTCATCTTGTTTCGCTGGCCCTTTATGCCGATAGGCCAACGCAATATACATTTCTTGCTGCCTGGGAACTCCGGGATTCCAGGCTGCAGGATAAGGAATACTTCAATGAGGTGTTGAAAGAAGTAGCTGGGAAATTGAAATGAGTGAAGAAAAATTCTCGCGAAGCCGCTAAGCCGCAACGTTTAACTTAGCGGCATGGCGTCTTAGCGAGAAATTTCTTTTGAATTTAAATGGGCTAGATACCGGCTACGACAACTCCATCGAAGACAAGGCTTGGAAATCTGGCCTGGCCATAAACCCATGGATCATTCGATACTTCACTGAGTTTTTTCCAGAATGCAAGGTGATTATCAGCCATATTCATTTCTGCAACATTCTGCACAAACTGCCCTTTATCGAACAGCTTTCCGATAATTCCCACGGAAAAATCACCCGTGGTTGAATTTGAATTGCCGCCAATAAAGTCAGTGATCACCATGCAACGGCCAAGGTCCCTGATTATAGTATCAAGGTCACGTGTCCCGGGTTGAATTATCAGATTGGATATGGAACCGGAATTTGGTTCCCAATCCAGTTTACGGCCATAATACCAGTCAACAAGGAATTCATTTAATACGCCTTCCCTGAACAGTTCGCGTTTTTTGGCAGGGAAACCGTCACCATCGTAATATTTGGAGCCCAGAGCCCTTACCAGGTATGGATCATCCTGTACTGACAGCAATTTGCTCCCCACCTGCTGACCCTTTTTATCAGCCAGGAATGAGCGTTTCTGCTGAATGCTGCCGGCTGACAGGGCACCCAGCAACCCGCCAAACACACGCATTACTCCCCTGTTTTCAATGATTACCGGCATGGTTTCGGTTTGGATCTTTTTTCCACCCATAAGGTCAAGGGTTCTGATAGCCGCTTGTGTGCCAACATCCTGCAAGGAAGGAAGATCATTCCGATAGCGGCATCCCACCCAATGATAGCCTGCAGGTTTGCGGTCACCCTCATCCTGGGCGGTCATGGAAGCGCCGGTCCAGTATTCAGTGGTCCGGTTCGAACCAACGAAACCATTGCTGGAAAGTATGTATTCCTCAGAGGTATCATCATATTCACCCGCCTCCACGGAGATCACCTTGCTGCCTCCTCTGTCAAGACATGCCTTTTCAACAGTTTTGGCCATTTCATGGCGCTCTTCAGGTGTAAACAGATCTTTTTTGTAATCATACAAATCCAGATCAGCCGTTGTCCTTCCTTCATAATATTTAGGATCAGGAAGGGTCCGGAACGGATCTTCTTCCATGATCTTTGCATTATCAATCAGGTCAGGGATGAATGCAGCGAGGGTGGATTTTCTGAAATCGGGTGTTGACCGGCCAGCAAAGCGGTTATTGACATATACTTCAAGATACAATCCCTGGGTAGTAGCTTCCTTTATTACCTCCGGCTGGCGGTCGCGGTAATTAATTTCGACAAAACGCCTTTTCGAGATATTCACGCGGGAGTCTTTTGCCCCGGCTTTTGCTGCCTGGTCAATTACCCATGTTGCCAGTTCCCGGAATTCCGATTGTTGATCCCTATGTAAGCTCATGACTGGCCTCCTTTCTGTTGTGTACCCCCAACGGTTAATGATTTGACAAGACAGGTGGGAAGCCCGAACGACACGGGAACCCCCTGACCGTTTTTACCACACTGTCCCGCACCTCCGTAATACATGTCCAGGTCCTTCGCGATCATCGTAATGTTTGCAAGCATCTTTGGGCCATTTCCCATGATATTTACATCTTTGATTGGTTTTGTCAGCTTGCCATTCTCAATGAGCCTTCCCTGGGAAACATAAAATGCGAAGTCGCCTTCGCCGATTTTTACCTGTCCATTGCTTACGTCCTCAACATAAATTCCATTCCCGGCTGCTTTGATTACATCCCCGGGATCACTGCTGCCTCCCAGCATGTAAGTATTACGCATCCGCGGCATGGGATAATTCTGAAAGTCCTGCCTGCGGCCATTGCCAGTTGGTTCAATGCCATAATGCCTGGCCGAGATCTTGTCATGAATGTAACTTGTAAGAATCCCGTTTTCAACCAGCGTGGTTTTTTTACCGGGTACCCCTTCATCATCCACATTAATACTGCCAGACAGGTTCATGTTCGTGCCATCGTCAATAATTGTGACAAAAGGTTCAGCGACTTTTTTGCCAAGCATGGTGCTATAGGTGGAGATTTTCTTCCGGTTAAAATCGGCTTCCATGCCATGACCAATGGCTTCATGCAAAAGTATGCCGGTAACGCCGGGACCTAGTACTACCGGCATTTCGCCGGCCGGGGGCTGGATGGCATCAAATAATGTAAGGACATTATTTACGGCTTTGGTGGCAATCTGGTCCAATACGGCGTCGGTATAATAGGAACTGTCCCTTCTTCCTCCAAGGTTCCAGAAAGCCTGTTCGCGACGGCCGTTGCGTTCGGCAACTACAGATGCATACGCGAATCCGGCAGGAATAATATCTTCTGCTATCACACCGTCGCTTGTAACGATCATCACCCTTTTCACGGAATTGGAAAAACCTGCATTTACCTTCACCAATTCTTTGGAAGCAGCGAAGCATTTTTCATTGATGCTTTGTACAATGGGCAATTTGGTTTTTGCCGGAATGCCATTGAAATCCTCCGCGACCGGGTAATAATTGCCTGTATTCAACCGGGCAAATGTTCCGGCTGTAGGGGTTGCTCCCAGGTTGCATAAGGTGGAGGCAGTTGTTGCTGCCGACATCATCGAGCTTTCTGTTAGTTCCTGTGTAAATCCGTAACCGATCTGATCACCTTTCACGGTGCGGATACCAACACCAAGGCCAATATCGCCGTAGGACTGGTTTACTTTGCCATCTTCAAGCCCAAGGTAATTGGATACAGTAAATTCAAAGTACAGGTCGGCAAAATCGCCGCCTTTTGAGAGGGCTTTGGCCAGAAGTTTCCGGCACAGGGTTTCATCGATTCCGAATTCTCTTAGAAAGTAGTTGCCGGTGGATTCTGTTGACAGCAATCTGCCTGCTTCCAGATTCGGTAATAACAGCAAGGCTCCGCCAGCCATGGCGGTGTCCTGGAGGAATTTTCGTCTTGGAATGGGTTTCATTTGGGATGGATGTATAATAGTACTAATGTAAAAACAATTAAGGATATGATCTCCCGTATTTGGTAAAAATTTCTTT
>JBGSSA010000245.1:0-23639 GCA_041737295.1 Bacteroidales bacterium
AGAAAAGGTGTTAATAACCAGAATAACTCCGAAGAGTTATTTCCGGTTATTAACACTTGCTTTACATCATCATATTTATTCATAGATTTAACTTAAGAAAAGAAAACTATTGGTTCGAAGGATAGGGAGTAGAATACTGGACGTGATTTTTGATGGCATGTAAAATTCCATATAGATTCTCTGTTCCCTGAGATCGCCTTTTTTCGAAGTGTATATAATCGGAAAGTCTTTCAGAGATGTTCAAAGCATTAAATGTATCGAAAGCTTCCATTATTCGTTTATTAACCTCTGTCTCCTGATCCACTTCTATATAATAAACCTTTCGAGAGAAATCGAACAGTATGTCAATATTGAAAATGGATCGTATGTTGTTCAGGTCTCTCTGGAAGGTTCTCTTAGATATGAGATAATCATAGCCCTGCAGCTCTGATTCAAATTTCAGATAATCCTCGATTTCTTTAAATGTGGCGGGATATCTTCTAACCTTTTTGATGATAAGGTTGTAACGGGAGAGTGATTCCGTTGTGGACATAATTTGATTTTTTGAATGGTCTATCAAATGTAATAATAGACTACGCCAGATTATGTCGCAGTTTCAATTTCTTTTAAAATATCTTCATATATATTATATAGGTCATGATAATTTTCAATCTGGAGAAATGAAGTGGTTTTATTTTGGGTTGTCCCAGGATTAAGAAGTTTGGCAACTAGATCAATGGTCGAAAGAAGTTGAAACAGATGAAAGGTGTAAAACTGCAAGGAACTGGTTATTTCCTCATTTTCCAGTTCAGAATTGTCTTTTCTGGTCACCACACTGAAACTTATTCCATTTTCGTATGAATAGATTTTAAGATATTCCTCTGCAGAGTAACCCAATGAATTCATTGAAAGAACTGGTTCATGCCAATAGAAAGACAGTTGATAAGATTCTTCGAACTTTAGTTTTACTCTTTCCATAAAGTAATCCCGTATGGATTGGTCGAAGAAACTGGCTTGGGTTTTGGTTATTGCTGCAAAAATATTGAATAAGGAAAATACTATACTGACTGAACAATTATTCAGGCTTTCATGAATTGCTTGGCAAGTATTGTAACCTGGCTTGGTTTTATTGAAGGTATTAATGCAGAGGATGTATTGGGTAAAACGGTTTAGTTCATGCTTTGATTTGGTAATCCAAGGTTGAACTATGGGATTATTGAGTTCTTCTAACAGTTGAAAAATATTTTTTAGGCCCCTTTGAGTGAAATATGTTCGATAAGCCTTGGTTAACAAATTGAGATCGAATGTTTTGAATTCCGATTCAAGTTGATTGTTTCTTCCCATAATCCTAAAAGAAAGTAAATGTAAAATTCAATAAAGCCAAATCGTGACGCTGGTTAAAAATTAATATGATACTATAATTTTCTTTCAATAACTGTATCAATTAAGTAGGTGTATCGTATATTATTGAAAAATCTTACCATGCAGGCAAAACTTGACAATTTGTACAAAGAATATCTAAATAATATTCTATCTCAAAAGGAAATTGTGGATATGATTGATAACGATGAACTTTCTTCTCCGCATTTAATCGATGTTTCAGCAAAGAGGGGAAATTATCCTAATTCAGAATTCAAAATAGTGTTTGTTGGCAAAGAAACAAGTGGATGGTTTAATGATAAAGAAAGAAAAGAAACTGGGCTTTTCCCAATTAACGGTCAAAAGGATAAATACCTTAATGAACTAAAGAATGTATACAAGCGCATTAATCTGGGTGAAACCTATGTTTCTCCAATTTATCTATTTATCGAATTATTGATGGAAAAGATATATCATAAAGAGAAGGTTGGCAAATTATTAACCAACTTATTACGCCACGATGCCCACCAGGGTGCCGTATCTAATGAATGGGCGATGAAATTAGCGTATGATAATAATTACATACTGCGAAATGAAATTGAAATTTTAAAACCAAATGCACTTATCTTCCTAACTGGACCCAATTATGATAAGTATATTAGGCACACATATCCTGATATGCAGTTTATTAAGTATAAAGAATATTCAGAGAGGCAAGTATCAATTTTAAAAGGAATTCCTAATATTGAAAAAGCCATCAGAATCTACCATCCTGATAGACATAAATATGAAGGGGAAATATTCAGACATGAGATGGTTGATACAATTATTGAAGCATTGGCGGTTTAATATTTTCACTATTTACTCATTTAATATTAGTTTAGCCCATGAATAGAGATAATATAAGCAAATTAGCAGATAAAATATTATCAGATGATAGGCTTAGATTATTCAAAGCCTGATATAAAAAGAGCCACTTCACCAGGGCTCTTTTTAATAATTAATGGAAAGGATTAATTCCTTAAATATGAACACCCCCGGAAACTTCAATTCGTTGTGCATTTACCCACCTGGCATCTTCACTGCACAAGAAAGCCACTACACTTCCTATGTCATCAGGTAAACCCACCCTGCCTAATGATGTACTACTTGCTATCAGATGGTTTAATTCCTGGTTGTCTCTTACAAATCCACCTGCAAAATCAGTTGCTATAGCACCTGGTGCCACGGTGTTTACCCGTATTTTTCGGCTGCCCAATTCCAGTGCCTGATATCGGGTTAAACTTTCAATGGCAGCTTTCATAATGGCATACGCTGAATAATTACTGGTGCTAAAACGAGCCAAGCCAGAAGAAATGTTAATTATGTTACCGCCATCAGACAGGATAGGAAGCATCTTTTGCGTCAGGAAAAATGCAGACTTCAGGTGAATGTTTACCATATCATCAAATTGCTCTTCAGTAGTACTGTCAAAAGCAGCATAAAGCCCCGTACCTGCATTGTTCACTAATGAGTGAATTTTATTTATGCCAAAAACACTTGTCAATTTTTCCTTTACCAGGATTACAAATGCATCAAAACTCCTGCTTTTAGCTACATCAAGTTGTAAAGCGATCGCTTTTTTTCCTACTGCTTTAACATCTTCAAGCACCTTATTGGCTGCTTCATTATTGCTGTTATACGTGATGATAACATCAAAATCTTTCCTGGCTAATTGTATCGCCATATCTCTGCCTAGTCCCCGGCTGCCGCCTGTAACTAATGCTACTTTTTTTGAATTGCCTGTCATTTTGTTTGCCTTTTTAATTGAGATACAAAGGTCAGCCTTATAGTAATTAAGATGCTTGTAAATAGCAATCCACTATTTGCAAATTTCAATCAATTCCGATATTTCAAAGGGGAAAGAGTTGTGCGCTTTTTAAAAAAGTTGGAAAAATGGGCTACTTCATCAAACCCCAACGCAAAAGCAATTTCAGATACATTCCTTTGCGTTTGTTTTAGTAATATTTTGGCTTCTTCTGCTATTCTGCCATTAACAATTTCTGTGGTGGTTCTGCCTGTAGTTTCTTTTAGCACTTTATTAAGGTGATTGATATGTATGCCCAAAGCATTGGCAAAATCAACCGGCGTTTTGAGTTGTATTACTTGTGAATCACTTTCTATCGGGAACTGTCTTTCCAATAATTCTATAAACAATGATGAAATTCTGCTTGCTGCATTGGTAGTAATGTCGATACTTTTTATAGGGTTTAACTTCTGTCCGGTATGTATCAGTTCCAATACATAATTACGCAACAAATCATACTTAAATGTATAGTCAGAAGACAGTTCTGCATCCATTTTCATGAATATCACTTCCATTTCGAGATACTGTTCGTCATTTAACTGGTATACAAAATCACTATTTGGCTGATAGATCGGCAACTCATCAATAAGCAAACCTGTTTTTGATTTTGATAAAAAGTCTTTAGTAAACACGCAAAAAAATCCTGACTGTTCTTTGTTTTGCGGTGTATATCTGTAAGGAATTTTAGGTGTTGCAAACAATACTCCTTGTTTTTCAATGAGAACTGTTTTCTCAGCATACTCTACAAGATTTTTTCCTTTAATCAAACTGATTTTGTAATACAACCTCCGGTTGTAAGTCATTTCAGACTTCTTATTCCCGCTAAAATAAAACTTTGCCGTATCAAATACATTAAAATGACCTAGTTCAGTATGGTTTTTACTATCTAAAAAGTAATCAAGGTCACAACAACTATTGGCAAAAATATCGTTATAAAACTCTCTTATATTTATGTTTTCCATGTTTGTAAAATTCAAATAATGGCAAAGGTAGTGATTAATTATTGTTTTAAAACCGTTGGATTTGAATTTTGGATTTCCGACAATTCCAACTTTACGATCAGAACCCTATATCCAATTGCCAAGTATTTTGATACGTCGGTATTTTCACAAATCAGGTATTTTTGAATGGGCTATAAGCCTTTGGCAGCATCAATAAATGCTGCAACATTATCCCATGGTATCGACGGGTCCAATATATGGGCCGGTGCCACCAGGAAACCGCCATTCTCTCCAAAAAGTCCATTTGTCTCACGGACTTTTGCAGTCACTTCTTCCGGTGTTCCATTAAACATCACTGACTGTACACCTACGCCACCCCAGAATGAGAGTTTATTTTTATATTTCCTATAAATCTCAGCAAGGTCATTACACTCAGGCTGGATTGGATTTAAAACTTCTGCGCCGGCTTCAATAAAGTTGTCAATAACCTCTTCCACCTTTCCGCAGCAGTGCATAAAGATGATTACATCGGGATTTACTTCTTTTGCCGCACGGATGATCCGTTGAATCCTTTGTTTGAAAAAAGTATGATAGGTTTCACGTGACATCATCAAACCCTGCTGGCTCACAATATCATCGCCCAGGCGAATGATATCAACCCCTGCTCTGGCAAATAAACGTGCTTGCGTAATCCTGATGCAGGTAATATTTTCGCAAATGGCATGAGCAATATCTTCATTCAGGAGCAAGTCAATCATGAATGGCTCCATATTTCTCATCAACCACGCAGTTTCAAAAATAGTCTGATACAATTCTCCGCATACCGCATAACCCCTTTCCTGAAATTCTTTGGTTTTTTTGGCCACTTCAATATACCGGTATTCTTCACCCAGGTCAGGCCATGGGTAATTGTCGATTTCTTCGACCGTGGACATTTGTTCCAAAGGGTGGTACTTGAAATGTGGAATTTCATACAGGGTAGGAACTGAACCTATTCCCCATTCATCAAACTGTACATTCTCATTGAGAGATTCGATACTGAAAAATTGGTCGAAATCAATATTTTTTCGTGTTGGTGCCGGGAGCACAAACCTTGTATCAAAGTCAAAATACTCTTCAGGGGGTAAATCCGATCCCGTTTTTTCCCGGTATGTCTTCATTAGTAAAGGTGTAAATGCCCCCCAGCTGATTTCAAAGGGAGTTCTATCAGGCTTACCTGTTCTTTTTAATGCTGTCAATACTCTTTCCCTGGAATTCATTATTCAATAAATTATTTAAGTGTCAAATTGTTTACAATCTGCTGATACAACCTTTAAGAGAAGGATAAGCAAGCCTATTCCTTTCAAAAAAGAGATCTGATATATCAAAGCTACATAATTTCCATTTATGCGGTGCGCTCTTTTCAATTTCTATGCGGTTCCCCAAAGCTCTGCTTCGAATAAAAGAGTAATTTTAGTCTGAAACTGTTGATCAATGTCAAATTACTTCAAATACAAAAAAATGAAAAAGTATATTATCATAATTTTGCTTTTAGTTTTACTTGCTGGCTGTAATCAAACCAGGCATCAAAATCAGAAGTCAGAAAAACCCAATGTAGTTATCATATTGATAGACGATGAAGGCTATGGAGATGTTGGCTGTTAGGGGCAACAGGATTCGAAACTCCAAACCTTGACAGGATGGCGAGTAAAGGAATGAGATTTACAAATTTCTACTCAGCCCAGCCTCTACTCAAACGATATGTGGCCTAATGACAATGTAACCGGAGCAAGGTTGCCTGAAAGCGAAGAGCGGGGAAAATTTCCTGTACTTCCTTTAATTGAAGGTAATGAGGTAGTTGATACAATCAGAAGCCTTGATCCCTGTCTGCGAAAAGACACAAAAGTAATAGAGCCAGTTTGCCGATGGTATCCTTATGGCCGTAATCCCAGGTTGGGGATGCTCGTGAGGAATTTTGATAGTATGGATTTAAAAAAAGAAATATGCTGTTGCAGGTAGCTGAGGATTATCTTGCTTCTTTGTGAAAGGCGATTTAATAGAATACAAACATAAAACTTAATATGTCATGAATTACTTGTATGAAGTACCAGGTTCGAACGGGTGGGTAATTTTACTCATTGTTACGTTTGCTCTTATTGCTTTTAACGAATTTGGACGAACCACAAAGTGGGGGGGGATTTTGCTTTTTATTGTCGTTCCGATAATACTTACAGTTTCTGTTTGGCCCAAAACGGCAGCACCGGGAAATGAATATGGTACCGGTACTTGGTTTAATTGGGTTAAGACCTATTCTGCACTTGCCGGGATTATAGGTTTTATGGCTATCAGGTATATTCCCACTTTGGCTAAAAGAAAATGGATTCTCGTTTTCCCTGCAGCTATCCTTGCTATCAACATTCTGGAGGCTTGTATCAGGGATTTCCAAGTTTACAGTTTTGGTTTGTGGAATGGTGGATTTGTTGATAATCTATGGACAATATCAGGGCCATGGAATATAATGAATGGTATAGCCGGTATACTTAATATACTAACAATTTGCGGATGGTTTGGTATAGTAATTTCAAAACACAAGACGAAAGACATGATTTGGCCTGATATGATTTGGGCATGGATCATAGCTTATGATCTATGGAACTTTGCTTATACTTATAACTGTATCTCTGATCACTCGTTTTACTGTGGTGCAGCATTACTTCTTTCCTGCACTATTCCGGCATTTTTCATTGTCAAAGGAGCATGGCTTCAACATAGAGCATCAACTTTAGCGCTTTGGATAATGTTTGTAATGACTGTCCCACAGTTTGCTGACAAAATTGCCCCCGTACCGACAACTCACAATCCTAAAGCATTCTTTGTAGTAAGTCTTGTTGCATTGCTGGCAAATGTTGCACTTTTTGTATACCAATTTACCAGAATTAAAAAGAATAAATTGAATCCTTTCAAGGATGAAATATATGCGGATACAAAAACCTACCGAAAAGTTCTTATTGAGAATGTTTAGTTCCTGCTTATCCTGAATATTTTTCAACTCTCTCGCAAACCAGTTTTGAGCTGATCATCACTATAGGCAATCCGGTACCCGGTATGGTTGAGGCCCCAACATAAAATACGTTTTTGAAGACTTCGTCATAGTTTTTTGGCCTTAATCCACCAATCTGGAGCATGTCATGCGAAAGTCCCAGTCCACTCCCGCGGTGCAGATTATACTGATTTTGCCAGTCTTCTGGGGTATAAACAGTTCTTGAAACGATTTCAGATTCAATGTTCTTTCCTATCCTGGCTGAGAAATCCGTAATAATACTGTCTACAATTTCATCGCGATCACTCCAATCAGGTTTAAATCTCAGGTCAGGAACAGGGCATACAAAGAAAAGACTTTCTGATCCTTCCGGTGCGCAACCCGGATTGTATTTTGACAACACATTTACATAATAATAGGGTTTTTCCAACGAGTCAGGATGTTTAAAGACCTTTTTAGCATATTCCTTAAAATTGTCTCCAAGGTAATAATTATGATGATGCACCATGGGAAGCTTGCATTTAAGACCAAGGTATATGGTTAAGGGACCCATGGTCCATGATTTTTTGTCAAGTTTCTTCTGGGAAAACGCAGGTCTCCTGAATACACTCCCCCTGAATACCGCAGCATCTGAATTTATAACAAAAATATCTGCACTCCAGTTCCTTCCGTTTTGATCAACTAACGCAACAAGATTTTCATTTTCTGAAACATAGTTCTTTATTTCAGTATTATAGGTAATGTGAACGTGCTCCTTCTCCAATTCCAGTAAAATTCCTTCAATTATTTTATACATACCCCCTTCAACATTGAAATAGCCATCATGAACAAATTCTGTATAGGATAGCAGTGTATATACTGCTGAGGTATCAAATGGGGTTCTGCCAAGGAAAAAGGCAACCAGCGATAGAATCTGCACAGCATCATCGGACTTGAAATACTTTGAAACCTGCTGCCAGAAGTTCCTGAAAAGCACGGGCATATGAGCAGGATTAACCCTCAGTAATTTAATAAAATAGTCCCATAGCGAATCAAAGTTGTTTTTTATGGCTACGTCAACCGTATCATGAAAGAGACGTTTGCTTTTTTCAAGATACCGGGTCATTTTCTGCTCAAAGTCAGGCTCTTGTTCTAGAAACTGTTGCGATAATCTGTGAATATCTTTATATAAGAAGTAAGTTTTGGGATTTCCTCTGAAATTCACCGAATACAAAGGGTCAAGGGCAAAGTACTTAAACGGGAGCGAGATATTGCAGTCCCTGGCAAAATCGGTAAATTCATAGGACATGCTAAAAAAACTGGGACCTGTATCGAAGGTAAAACCATCCTTCTTAATCTGGTTTAATCTTCCCCCAGCCTGGCTGTTCTTTTCAACCATTTCAACTTTATACCCTTTTTTGGCCAGTCTTAAAGCGGTTGCCAGCCCGCCAAGTCCCGCTCCGACGATAAGAACACTTTTTGCCATAATTTATTCTTTCATTTTAGTTTGCATCTGAGGATAAAGTTCATCTTTAACATACCCAAAGTCAGGTTCTATTTTAAGAATTTTTTCAAGATAATAAATTGAAGTTTTATAATCCTTCAGATAGTAATTTGACTGGGCAATAACTATCAGAAGACTCAGGTAATTCCAATTTTCGATTATATCTGCGGCGTCCTTCTCCATTATTTCCAGTGCCTTAAGATAATAGGCCAAAGCCTCTCTTTTTGAACCCCCAAAAACCGGGGGCATATAAAACTGGATATTCCCATATTGAATATATCCGAATGGATTATTTTTATCCTGTTTAATGGCAAGATTCGCGCATTCCATACTCCGCCCTCCTAAATAAGGAGCCAGTAATTTGTTTAAACCTATCCTATATCCATAAAATGCCGATCTGTATGAATTTACCAAAGACTGGTTGTCACTCACCTTTGCCAGCAGTGAAATATAGCTCTCGGCCAGTTCGAGGTACTTTTTTGCTTCATCTTTTTTTTGATTGCCTATGCACCAGGCTATATAACCATACTGGTAATTAACTAACTCAATTATAAGATGGGGGCTCTTGTTTTTTAACCCATCCATTTTGTCAATGATTCTTTTCCAGTTTGCCATATTATTATTAACATAGGCAGAGTATATCTCTGATTTATAGCTGGCCCTGGCGTTCATACTCAGGAATATCAGAAAGATTACAAGGATTTTATATCGCGTCCTTTCCAATGGTAGGTTTTGCTTTTTTTATTGATGAATGCGAATAAGATGAATAAACCCAGCGAAATCTGCTGTGGAAATATCAATAACAGATTTTCAACAGTATTTTGTTCGCTGATGAAAGATACGACTATCCTCAATGATATATAGGATATGATGTAAGCAAGAAATAATGGTATCGGCAATGCAAAAAAAACAAATAAAAAACCGAATGTGGTAATGAACCAAAAGAGGAATGATAGCATTATTGAATTACCGAAAAATGCGGAAACATTCTTTGAGAAACCCCGGATGGCCTCGTTTAATCCGGAATACATCCTGCACTGGATGGTTTTATCACCTGTGAGGCAGGCGATTTTAAATTTCTCCCTTTTCAGGAAACGCGCAATTTCAATATCCTCAACCAAATTGTTTTTCATTCTTTCATGCGGATACAATGATTTATATGCTATGGAATTAAACAGCATAAACTGCCCGTTGGCTGCGGCTAATGAAGGAAAAGTTGATTTTCTCACAAGCACAAGCGGCAACAGAGAGAGCAGGATGAAGTTCATAACCGGGACAGTAATTTTTTCCCCGATTGTTTTGATGATCTGCCTTGGAAAAATTGAAACCAGCGCCAGATTGAAGCGGACCATATAAGATACCGCATTATAAATCAATTTATTACCCACTCTTACATCGGCATCCAGAAACAAAAAATACTCCCCCCTGGCAGGCCTGGATAATGTATGGCAGGCCCAGTTTTTACCAAGCCATCCTGCCGGCAAGTGATCGGCGTTTATCATGCTGATCCGGTTGTCGTGCCTCGTGAATTCCTGAACAATTTCAGCGGTTGAGTCGGTTGAACAGTCATTGAAAACAATCACCTCAATATTTGAATAATCCTGGCTCAGGATATCCTTCAAAACATTACCAATATTTTTTTCTTCATTTCTGGCAGGTATTAAAATGGAAACAAGGGGTTTCTCATTTATGTTTCCTGGTGGAAGTTTTGAAATAAGAAGCAGATTCACCAAGGCTATAAGCAATTTCAGCATCGTAAAGAAAAAAACAAACCAGGCGATAAACACCATCAGGCCTCCGCTTTTTTAATGTTTTCAGAAACACAGGCGGCATAAAATGCGCTATATTCATCCTGAATGCTGACAATGTCATTGTTTAACTTTTCGAATTCCTTCAGGTAGATAAAAAGAGAAGGCTTCTTATGCGAAAAATAATCAATCAGGTTGGCCTGAAAAAAAATCTGAACCTTACCATTAACCTCCTTAACAATGCGTTCCAGGCCTTTCTCAAAATAAAATGACTGACTATATATAGAAGTAATCCTGCCTTGGGGAAATAAAAGAACAAGATTTCTATTATTCGACAGAAGTTCAATAGTATATTTTATTGATTCCAATATGGATCTTGATCCCTTTTTAATTGAAAAGCCACCGGTAAGGCTAAAAATACTGACCTTCCTGAGCTGATCTTCCAGCATCATGAAGTGAAATTTACGATGGAACAAATTAAGGACCAGATAAACTGTCCAGAAGCCGTCCCACCAGCTAATATGATTTGCAATGACTAAAAGAGGTTTGTTTTTCTCCTGGTAATCGCCTGAAATATTTACCGCATGGAAATTCCTTCTGATTATATAGGGAACATAAAGCTTGAAGAATGAATGAACTATCGGATGATGTCTGGCCTTAATGATCATAGTGTAAGATTAAAAAAGATGATTAAAGAGATAAAAAAGATACACTGCGATAGCATTATCGTAAAGACAATTGAATTTTTCGTATTTATCCCGTATGCCTTAATTAAAATTTGAAATAAAAGTGCGATTATGAACCAGGCGATATAATTCTGCAAAGGTACAACATTGTCATACCAGTACCACATATCCATGGCAGGGGCAACCCTTTCAAGTATAATATCATATGTTAGTACAAGAAATGAAGAAATAACTATTTTAAGCCATACAGGCAGCCTCATCCTTTCGGCTATTGAACTGCCGGTATAGGTCAATATCAACCAATTGATGCCGATCAAAATCGGAGTGTTCGCAATTTTTACACCCAGGGAGTTGCCATATTGGTATTGACCAAACACAAGGTGGGTATTAACCCCGATAACCTCAATAAAATAACCAGATAGACCAATTATTGAGAGAACAAGTACAGTTTTCGCATCAAATGCATACTGATGAAAAAACAATATGGCGATGAAGCTGATCAGAATAGCCACCGGCACCAGTTTTATGAAAAGGAGATGTGAGAACGGGAGAGCAATTCCAATAAAACCAACAAAATAGAAGATAACAAAAAAGGCTGCCACAAAACGCTTATGTCTTAAAGGCCAGTGAGCAATATGGTTATCTATTATCCCCATGTCTGCAAGTTATTCTCTAAAAAAAGATAACTTCTGAAACCTATTGATAATTAATAAATTCATCAATATCAGGCTGAAAGCATAACCTATATCTTCAATAGGCACAGTTAAGACCCGTATCCCCAGTATTTCCTGACTATTATACCAAACCACTTCCCCCGGGATGAATGTGCCTGTTAATATGCTATTTACAATAAAGAAAGGGATCAGCATAAAAAGAAAGGAAAATACATACCTTTTCAATAATCCCGATTTATCGAAAAGGGCAGCTATCAGAACCAAAATTAGCAGAACGAAATTTAAAGAGGTATAGGCCTTTTCACTATTCAGGACAACCACTGTTATTAAAAGCAGGATCAGGAATATAGAGAAGATCCTGGTAAATAAACTGCCGGCTACCAAATTAGGGAAGTAGTATACAACCACATAATGAATAAAAACACAGGCATACGGAATCACTATAAAAAAGAGCCATTCTTCCAGAGGCAGACCTGCGAAGATTATACCTGAATGATAGGACGCATTAAATCCCCATATTCCATGTTTAACAAAAAAAATATCTGCTGTTATATAAATTGAACCAACAATTAGAATGGAAGGGAAAAGTGCTTTCCATATGCGGTAGAACCTTACCTTATTATCGAAACTTAAAAGGCAGGGGATAATTGCAGAATAAACCAAAAGAGACATATATAATGACATAATCATTCATTAAATTACGATTGTTTCCTTCATGAACCAGTAAGTTTGAATTTCTATAATTAAATCATCCCAAATTTAACAGCCAGATATGCTTTGTTCAGTAAGAGAAACTTTCTGAAACCAGTAACGCTGATCCTGGTTTTAACCAGCTCCCTGACTGGTGTCCTGCGGATTTTATTTAATAAACTTAAGTAGTAATAATAGGCAATAAGCACAGGTAATTTTGCATCTCTTGGCAGATTTTTAATACCGGGCAAAGATGCAGAAAAGTCAGCTTCAATATCGCTGATAATAAGCTCCTTGGATGCCTGATCAAAAGCGCTGATATTTAACCCTGGAAAATAGTTTCTGTTCAGTTCATAAATATCGATTCTCAGGTCCCGTAAAAAGTTTACCTTCTGAAAAGCTGAGCCAAGTTTCATTGCCGGATATTTCAATTCTTCAAAAAGCGCTCTGTCCCCCATGACAAACACATATAAGCACATTAATCCTACTACTTCGGCTGAACCATGAATGTAATCACCTATTTCGGATTTACTAAAAGAATCATTCGGAATCAAATCAATCTTCATACTATTCAGAAAAGCCTGGATCAGGGTATCAGGTATATTATATTTTTTAACCGTATGCTGAAAAGCGTTCAAGACAGGATTAAGGCTTAAACCCTCCTGATAAGCCTTATAGTAATCAAGCTCAAAATCGTTTAGAAGTTTCTTTTTGTCATAATCATGAAAGGTATCTACAATTTCATCTGCCAGTCTTACAAAACCATAAATACTGTATATGGCATTTCGCTTTTCTGCATTAAGAAAACTGACAGCTTTTGAAAAGGATGTACTATAGCTGCGTGTAACTATTTTACTAATAAGGAATGAGACTTCGTTATAAAGCTTTACCATACAGTCTGACTAGATATATTCAAAAATTGTTTAATAAACCAGGTTCCCTTCCTCATTATTTTTCATGTTAGAACATTGCCAGGGATGATTTTGTTTAACTTTTACTTCAGATTGTATCACATTATCATGGATAGTGATTGTCTTAGCTGTTATCGAACCATAGTACAATTAAGTGATAGGGATCGGTGGAAAAGGTCATAATTGTAGTTCCTTTAACCGGTAGAGCAACCACCATGGGGTTTGTGGAGATTCATGATGTTCGAAATGATATCCAAAAAAGTAGCATGATAACATAGCCCACACATGGTTCCGCCTTTGCGACCTGGCTTTATGAGGTTCCATTTCGATTGTATGCGGAAGGTGGTGGGGAAGATAAGTTCCAAAGAAAAAGAGCTGAAAAGTTGATAAAACGGAGGGAACTATCCATAGCACGATAAGTTGAAGCTCATTGAAAAAAAGCAGACCTATATTAAAAAAAGCAGCCATGATAAGCAGTTGCCATATTGTGAGATACTGCTTCATAAAAGAGAACCACCATATAAAGAAGTTCTGATTGCCTGTGTGGTAATCCGGATCTTTTCCGGTGCCAACATGTATGTGATGCAGATAGTGTTTCTTTTTCAGGGCAGGATACCAGAGCCCTGCATAAAGCGTAGTTGCAGTAAATCCAAGAAAATTATTTAAAGCTCTGTTCCGGCATATAGTTCCATGCATGGAATCATGGCCCGTTATAAATAGTCCCGTAAAAAGCCATGTTTGTAATAAAATATGTATCCAGAACCAAGCATCCAATAGGTTTATATGCTGGTTCAACAATATGTAAATCAAGTGAAAACCCCAGCTAAGCAAGATTATTATCGCGATTATTATTCCCATTGTTGAAGAAACATCTTAGCAATTAGATAAATTAAAGATTCTTGCAGTCCTTTAAAAGTCGGTAAACAATGGTATTCCGTTTGTCGAATTCTTTAAAAAACCCATTAAGATAATGGATCATCTCTTTCTTTGATCTTTCTTTCAAATATGGAAATTCATTAATAACTTTAAAGAATTCTTCCTTTTTGTCCGAAAATTCCTTGAGAGCATTATTGAATGTCTCCTCGCTTCTGCATATCCCGACATAAAGCCTTTCCCTGACTGACTCGATACCCAATTGTTCAATAGGGACAGCATAATCCGCATCCACCAGTCCCGTATAATCAAAATCATAGGGTACTATAACTCCCAAATTGGGTCTCTCTGCATTATTCTGTGAAAGAATCCTGACATTGTGTTGATTCGGAACTGACCAGTCAGTATTCCCTATCATGTAATTAAATATTGCCATTCTGTCCATCATCTCAGGTATTATATTTTTCTGAGTGAGGTTATTTAAATCTATCCTAAAGGAATTTGTTCTTTTTTCCAGAAGTTTTATTGGTTCAATAACAAATCCAAATTCTTTAATCGGTTTAATTTTTTTGCCGGTACTGATGTAATCAACTCTCAGTAATCTGACCCTGAAACTATTATCTGTGAGTACATTATAAAGTTTATAAATCAGGTATTCTTTTAAAATATATTCTTCAAAGCCTGATTTACAATGTGGTACCATCTTTAATTTATCTATTCCATAGAATTCTCCCATCGTGGAATCTGTCATCCTGAAGTTTAACAGTAATGGAGGAAAATGACAGAAAGTGCGGCGGAACTCCCCTCGGGACTTAACTTTTAACTTTTCGCTAATAGAATCATTATCGCTCAAATAATAGGTAAGGACGGCCTCCAGATATTCTTCGTCGGGTTTATTCCTCATGTAGTATTTTATGTCAAACCGCATTGATATTTCCAGAAGCTCATCACTGTCGAATAGCTTTATGCTTTCCAGCAATGTATCTGCGAATGAATGCTCAACCTTTACGGCATCATTTTGACTAAAAACGGGAACAAAAAATAGGTCAAACAGGGGAATAATGAAGAAAAGATACTTTTTCATATAAAATATTCCGGGGTAAGAATAATGGGGTAAATATATTATGCTAATTTATTAAATTCAAGTTAATTATTGAATGATACTTGAATTACCTATTTCCCTATCCAGTCAACTGAAACAATAATTTCATTTCTTCTGCCAATTAATTGAAAGGGAGGGTTATACCCCAAAAATCTATAATTCCCGAAAGTGTTGATCCCATTTTCTTTCAGAAGGTTTTGAAGTTTTTCCGAATAGAACTTCAGATCTTTATCAGAGGCATATCCACCAAACCTTATTACCGCGACATATTCATCTGACGTGTTTTTTATTTGGACGTCAGGGTCATTCGGTTTTGGCAGGTTTTCTTTTGTATATGCAGAAGGCATTACGAAACTCATTGTAGAAACAGAATCATTGATATCCATTTGAACAGGTGTGGTCATTGAAATTTTTGTATTAGCCTCATTGCCGCCAAAGATATAGCCTGCAAGTTTCTGAAATCCCGGACCAGAAAGATCCTTATAGGTTTTTGCATTCGAATTTATTGTTGCAATAGTGGCAGAGGGATAAAACCTGACTTCAAATTCATTGTACTTACGAACGAGTGAATATTTTTGTTCTTCAGTTTTATTTGTTGACATACTAATAAAAGATTGAAATAAGACAATTATTATAATAACCACAGCTAAAATTATGATAAGCATTTTCATATTTAATTTATTTAATGTTCATTTTATCGCAAATTGTCTATGAATGACGACAGAGTCCCTGAGTTGTTGATCAGCTCAATCTGTTTGTAAGCAAGTTCTGCTCGTTTTTCATTGAACTTAGACTGCTCTTTCTGAAAATCGATCTCATCTGTTAACAAATCAAAGGCATTGATCTGCCCTTTCTCGAATCTATCCTGATTTATTGAGAAGTTCTCCTCATAAATCGAAATGTTCTGTTTAGATAATCCGGCCTGATATTCAATCTGCCTGATCTCCTCGGCTAGCAAAAGACTTTTATTGCTGACATTGTTTGTCTCATCTTCGAGCCTTGACTTCAGACCGTTTTCCTCCATCTTCAACTGACTGACCCTGTTCTTCGTGCTGTTTCCGGAAATTATCTGGAATCTGAGACTCAATCCCAGGTAGCTGCTTCCATACCAGCTCTCTGAAAGAAATGGATTGAAGGTATCGGTATACTGGTTTGCCCCAAGGAACCCCTCAAAACCGATAGTGGGTGTATGTTTCATTCTTTCCGACTTCTGCTGCTGTTCAAGAAGTTCAGCCCTGAGTTTGAGGTTTTTCACGGAAGGAATAGAGTCTAATTTAGGATCTGCATTACTTATCTGCAGAGCACCATCCGAAAAAGGCGAAAAGTCAAACTTGCCATCAAAAAAGGCATCAAGAGAAATTCCTGTAAGGAAGCTCAGATAAATCTTTTCCCTGGTGAGGGATGACGAAACAGCAACATAATCTGAGAGCGTATTATTATGACTCAGAATGGCCTTATTGACTTCCGTTTTCAGCACCTTGCCCTCTTTCGATTTTATAATGAAAAGCTCTTTTGTCCTTGAAGTACGAAGTGTATCGAGTGCGGCGGAACGAAGCTGTTCCTCCCTGAGCCAAATATTTGTAAAGCTCTTTATAACCTCCAGTTTCAGATCCCTTTCAGCAGCAGCTGCATCTGTATTCTTCAGTTTCTCATTTATCTTGCTTTCTGCAACGTGGCTCTTTATGGAGAAATCAATTATAGGCTGATACAAGTTTAATCCTGAATTCTGCTGCCACTCCGTACCGAATTTTATCGGCCTTTTTTCATCTGTAGGTATCTGGCTGAACTGTCCGAGAGGAATTATCTGTGTCGGAATTATAGGATTATATCTGTAGTTATAACTCAGTGAGAGGTCAGGCAAATACTTCTGATAAGCCGATGAAGTCTGAAGTTTAGCTATCTCGATATCAGTCCTTACCGCCCGTATATTTCCCTTATTAGCAAGAGCAGAATCCAGACAGGCTTTAAGCTGTATCTCCTGCCCTGATAGCCTGGTGGATAAGCTAATAAGGAGTATAAATAGTATTGAAGGAACTATTGATTTCATTTTTAAGAATCTTTTAATTTTTCAGCCGCGAAATACGGCAGCCGGTTCAACATTGTTGATTGTACGTATAGAGAAGAATAGAGAACTGCCAACCGAGATAAACACTGTTACAAGGAAAAGGACAGCGTAATCAATGAATGAATAACTGAATACAAGGCCGGCATTTGAAACACCTGCTCTGAATCCTTCAAGAAGTATCATTGCAATTATGAAACCGGTAAGTGCGAAAAGGAAGCTCTGTGTGAGAATTAGCCTCGTAATATACTGGTTCGTTGCACCAATGGCCTTGAGAGTTCCGTAATCGCGTATCCTGTCAACAGCTGACGAATATAGCGTAAGGCCGATGATAAAGAATCCGCTGATCACAGCAAAAATAACCAGAGAACCGATGCTGGTTCCGATATTTGACGATATGGTGATATAGCTGACTGTAGTTTTTCTAAGTTTCTCAGCATTCCAGGCTTTTATGCCATAGACCGACCTGTTTATGTTATTGACAACATCTTCAACAGCAAAGCCGGGTTTGACCTGGATGGCTATTGTGCTCACTTTCGATTCGGGGAATGATGTATAATAACGAGCCTTCGAAAGTGTTGTATAGAAAAATGAGCCTGCAAAACCCCTTGCATTTTTTGTCTGCAGCTTGATGGTGGCACTTTTCCCGTTAATCTCAACTCTTGTACCCGGTTTTACAGGATAATCGAATACGGCCTGGTCGTAAAATTCAGCTGACACTGCCTCATCATCATTAAGCGAAAGAAGGTCGCCTTCGTTTATTGATTCCGGCTTTGGACCCGCAATAAACATTGGCGATTCGCTGCCAATAATGAGCACTGGTGCAAGCTTGCCGTTCGCAAATTTGACCGATGTCCCTGAAACTACTATCGGGTATGTGTTCATGACCCCCTCTATGCTCCTTAGTTCCCTGACAAGGCCTTCATTAAGCTTAGGAAGTTCATTTGCATTCCTTGTAATATTATCGACAACCCAGATCTGGGCAATATCCTGCCTCGAGTTGCTAACCAGGCCACCCATTAATCCGGTCAGAAAACTTAGAACACCTATCTGCTGACCAATAAGGAAGACGCTGACAACGATACCGATTATTACACCAATACTCTTTATCTTATCATATCTTATAAACCTGTATGCAGTAGCGATCATAATCAGTTGTTTTTAAGTTTGATTACAGATTCAACCTTTGAATTCAGTATAAGCCTGTTATCTCCCTCAAGCTTTATTTTTAATTCTCTTACAAGCCTGTCTTCCTGCTCATTAGCTTTTTGCGAGAATAGCGACTTCTTTTTGAGGTAAGGGGAAAGGAAGATCACTTTACCCCTTGCTACAATGGAGTCACTCCCGATAAACCTGATTTCAGCATCAAGACCTTTGCTAAGCCTGCCGGCAAAAAGCTCATCAATTTCAGTTCTCACGGTCATTGGACCAGAAGGGGCAACCTCTGCGTATTTTTCAAACTGGTTTACTGCACTTCCTTTTTCAATATGCGTTTCAAGCAAAAGCCCATTATAAGGTGAGCGCAATATCTTTTTCGAAGCTTCAGCTTCAGCATATCTTAACTGTTCAGCCTGCTCCCTAAGCCTGCTGGCAGAAAGATTTACAAAAGCGCTATTCTTCTCAACAGTAAGGGAAAGAGAAGTTACCTCTGTCTCCAAATCATCCAGAGTCTGCGCTGTCTCCGCACCTTTTGATTCCAAAATTCTTACTGATTGCAGGAGCTTTTTCTTATTTGCAAGCCTTGCCTCCGACTCCCGCAGATTAAGCTTATCAATCTCTTCCTGAGATTTCTGTGAGTTGTACTGGCTTCTTAACTGCAATACCCTTATCAGTTCAAGCTCATCATCCAGTCTCACCAGAGGCTCATCTTTTTTGATACTGTCGCCGTCTTTCCTGTAGATTTCCTTAACAACGCCACCGGTTGCAGCTGCAAGACTGATGATCTCTTTTTCAGGTTCAACCTTACCTACCCCGACAACTTCGGAAACATCAACTATTGCAGTATTAACTGAATGCGATACAAGCTCCGATTTTTCTTTATTTTCCTTACTGCCGCTGCAGGCCGTAATAATAAACGGTATAATAAAAAGGTAAACTTTTATATTCATCACTTTCGTATTAGTAATTTGACTTATTGGGGTTTTGTTTTTTAATTATGAAATATCTCATCCTCCGATGGTTTGTCCGAGGCAATCCCGTTGTTCACATAAATGATCCTGTCGGCAAAGGGCTTCAACCTGAGGTCATGGGTTACCACAATTACCGATTTTCCTGAATCTGAGAGCATTTTAAGTTCTTCCATCACTATACCAACACTTTTGAAATCGAGTGATGCAGTGGGTTCATCGCAAAGCATTATAGACGGTTCGGTAACAAGAGCCCGTGCAATTGCCACTCTCTGTTGCTGTCCGCCGCTTAGGTTTTTTGGCAGGCTCTTAACCCTGCTTTCCATGTTTACCTTTTTAAGCGCTTCCTCTGCCTTTTGTTTTGCGTCCTTTTTGTTGATACCGGAAAGCCTTAGCGGATGCATAACATTTTCCAGCACATTGAGTGGTGCAAGCAGGTTGAAACTCTGAAAGACGAAACCGATATTTTTCAGTCTGACCCTGGCCAGTTCCTTCTCACTTAAATTATTCACAAGGAGGTTATCGATATATACTTCACCAGAAGTCGGAAAAATAACACATCCCAGAAGAGAAAGAAGCGTTGTTTTACCTGAACCTGACGGACCTATTATAAGTGTAAGCTCCTTCTTCATAAAATCGAAAGTTGTTGGCTGAAGAGCAGTTATTACAGTGTCGCCTGTTTTGTATTCTTTACTTGCACCTTTTATACTGGCTGCTATTTCGATATTCATTGAAAATATTTTAAAACTTAACAATGCAAATTCGAAAATGTTCAGTAAATGAGAATATAAATGGACAATAATTATTATTTAATTAGATTTTGTATATACTTAAAAATTAATTATTTGTAAGGTATTTGGATACCATTTGAACAAAGAATATTTATTTAGTGACGTATATAATGAACAATATAAAGCAAAATATAATGAACAAAATAATGAACATTTTTTTTTCTGTGATGTTAATTTTTCAATTATGATTCACCCTCGGGATGACACATTACTCAATATATGAGCTTGAAAAGATTACTGGTATACTGGCGGCTACCATAAGAGTCTGGGAGAGGCGGTATAATATCATTATTCCTAAGCGAACTAGCACAAACAGAAGGTGGTATGATGATAATGACCTGAAAAGATTAATAAATATCTCCAACCTATATCATAATGGTATTAAGATATCAAAAATTGCTAAATATTCCGAATCAGAGCTGATAGAGAAGGTAGAATACATGACAAGGGATTCTGTCATATCTGACATACATATCAAATCATTAATTGTTGCCATGCTCTCTTTTAATGGTAACGCTGTTAATGAGATACTCCTGAGGTCAGTAATAAGCATAGGGTTCGAGGAGACTTTTTCCAGTTTAGTATTCCCATTTCTCAGAAGGATTGGAATAATGTGGCATACCGGTTCTGCAAATATCGGTGCAGAGCATTTTATCACAAACATTTTACGTGGAAAACTAATTGCAGCAATCGATTCCCTTCCATCAGCTAACGATCCTAAGAGTAAAAGAGTAATAATGTTCCTTCCTGATAATGAATTGCATGAAATCGGGCTTCTTTTTTATTCCTATCTGATTAGAAAGTTGGGTCATGAGGTGCTTTACCTGGGTCAGGCGACCCCATTTTCTGCTCTTACTGAAGCGAGCGAGAAATGGAATTCTGATATACTTTTTACAGGGGTATTATCAGAGCTTTCAATTTTTGAACCAGAAGAGTATTTAAATATTCTAAGCACAACATTCAAGTCACAAAAGATTCTTTTATCAGGTTCTCTGGCTGATAAACCTGCTATTGAAAAGTATAAAAATATTTATCCAATCAGGTTATTCAGTGACCTGAGGAAACACTTTTAACAAACCAGCTTTGGACCATCGCCAGGCCATAGCTTAACAACCCAAAATCGAATATCCGTATGCATGCGAAATTATTTCACGACCTAAATTCTATTCGCAATCAAATATGTGATCACCGAAACTGAAGCTGCCAATACACTGCCCCAGACCAGATCAACCACAGTAACCAGCAAGGGCCAGTCTTTAACCGTAGCCAAATTGGTCAGATCATAAGTCGCATAGGTTACCAGTCCAAACAGGGCTCCATACAGCAGGGCATGAACCCATGATTGTTTGACCATTGCAGGAGTAATGACAAAAATTATAAGACCGGTGATGAAAAGCAAATAGAAAATAATAGCGGCCAACCAGTTTATATCCGGCTTCATCAAAAAGCCTATCTGTTCCCGGTAAAAGTTTTTCGCTACCACAACGAGCCAAACCATGTCAATGGCGAAAAATACCGGCAACGCAATTAAAAACAGTTTTACAAACATGTGCATTTGTTTTGATGATTAATATATCCTTAAAATTAGCCTAATTTTACTAATTCTTAGCAACTTGTAACAAATAGGAAGTCAGGAAAACCGAATACCCATGAATCAAATCAGACTCAGGATCTATATGAATCAAATACCGCTGGTATGAAAATTCTGCTGACAGGGGCAACCGGCTATATTGCGCAAAGACTCATACCCGTGTTATTAAGCCAGGGACATGAGGTAATTTGTTGTGTCCGCGACAGGAACAGGTTTAATACCGGGAAATATCGTACCCTGGCTTTGTCGGTGATTGAAGTGGATTTCTTAAGAAAAGAATCGCTCACGAAAATTCCTGTTGACATCGATGCAGCCTATTACCTGATTCACTCCATGTCGACCTTAACGGGCGATTTTAAAAAAATGGAAGAGATCGCAGCCATCAATTTTAAAGACTATTTCCAGCAAACGAAGATAAAGCAGGTGATCTATCTGAGCGGGATCGTCAATGAAGAGCAATTATCAGACCATCTCGCCAGCCGTAAAAATGTTGAGGAAGTTTTGTCCTCTGGTTCCTTTGCCTTAACAACCCTGCGTGCCGGAATAATTATTGGTTCAGGAAGTGCCTCCTTTGAAATTATCCGTGACCTGGTAGAAAAATTGCCTTTCATGATTGCTCCCCGCTGGCTGAATACCCGCTCACAACCCATAGCCATAGGTAATGTTATTGAATTCCTTTCAGGGGTATTGGGTAATGAAAACACCTTCAACCACAGTTACGATATAGGCGGCCCCGACATTCTTACCTATAAACAGATGCTGCTGCGTTTTGCCAGGGTGAGAGGGTTGAAGCGTACAATAGGAATTGTACCGGTAATGTCTCCTAAACTATCATCTTATTGGCTCTACTTCATCACCTCCACTTCATATACACTTGCACAAAATTTAGTTGACAGTATGAAGGTTGAAGTCATTTGCAGGGAAAACAATCTGAAAGAGATGCTCGGAATTACACCTGTCAATTATGAGGAGGCTATCAGAGAGGCGTTCACAAATATGGAGATGAACCTGGTTCTGTCGAGTTGGAAGGATGCGTTAACATCCAGGACTTTAAATGATGGCATATCTAGCCATGCGGAGGTACCGGTCCACGGATGTTATCTTGATTACCGGAAACTTCGTATTGATAACAGTGAAAAGACCCTTAATAAAATATGGTCCATAGGAGGGAGAAACGGTTGGTATTACGGTAACTGGCTTTGGGGTATCCGGGGTTTTATTGACAAGCTCTTTGGTGGGGTAGGCCTCAGAAGGGGGAGAAAAAATCAGACTGAAATTTCACCCGGTGATGCGCTCGATTTCTGGCGTGTATTAGTCGCTGATAAAGCAGAAAAGAGATTGCTCCTGTTTGCCGAGATGAAATTGCCGGGTGAGGCCTGGCTGGAATTCAGAATTGACAGCAACAACATTTTACATCAGACCGCTACCTTCAGGCCGTTGGGGTTATGGGGCAGGCTATACTGGTATAGTATGAAGCCTTTCCATAGTTTTATTTTCAAAGGAATGCTCAGGAATATTGCAGGAGAATGAACGTTAATGCCCTGGCTGCTAAACAGGGGAGAGCTGACTTTTGCGGAACACTCAAGCTGTTTTTACCCTGTTTTTTTTCGAATCTCTGATAAATAGCTTAATAAATTCATTTAAAGCCAAGGGTGTAAATCCCAGCGCAAAAATAATTCCCCATGCCCTGATATCGGGCATCTGCAAATGAAATGCACTTTTTATTGCCGGTATTCCAACCACAACCAGTTGAAGGGC
>JBGSSA010000040.1:0-8637 GCA_041737295.1 Bacteroidales bacterium
AAAAAGAAAAGGTGTTAATAACCAGAATAACTCCGAAGAGTTATTTCCGGTTATTAACACTTGCTTTACATCATCATATTTATTCATAGATTTAACTTAAGAAAAGAAAACTATTGGTTCGAAGGATAGGGAGTAGAATAACAAAAGCCAAACGCCTGGTATCTAAACATAAAGAAACCATCAGGTTACTAAAGGTGTATAATATATACCAATCTTGAAAAAACAGAATCGAATATCGAAAACTGAAATTTTACGGCAAAAGGCGGAAAATCAGTTGAAGAATAAGCATTCTAGCAATAATGATAGTTCATTGGAAGGAGATATGCGAAGACTTGTTCATGAGTTGCAGGTTCACAAGATTGAACTTGAACTGCAGAATGAAGAACTTGTACTTTCTAACCAATTGCTGGGGCTTGCGCATGAGAAATATAAAGGATTGTTTGACTTTGCGCCTATTGCTTATTTTGTAATTTCAAAGGAAGGCAATATTGTGGATCTGAATCAGAAAGGTGCGGGAATGTTGCGCAAGGGCAGACAATTTTTAATTAATGTGAAGTTTAGTAAATTTATCGCATACCATTCCCAACAGATATTTTCTGATTTTCTCCGAAAAGTGTTTACTAATGAGAATATCGAGACATGTGAGATTGAGATGATGATGAATCCGCCGGTTCATTCGATTATGATACTTACTGGCCATGCTATTGAAGTTGGAGAGCAGTGTCTTATATCGGTTCTCGATATTACAGCCAGAAAAAAAGCAGAGTCAGCCCTTAATGATAAAATGGAAGAATTAAAAAAGGCATATAAACAACTGGAAGAATATTCCTTTCATAACCAGGAACTTAAACAATTTGCAAGTATATCCTCACATGAGTTGCAACAACCTCTGCGAACCATCAATAACTTCATACAGATATTTAAAGAAGAATATTCCGGTGTTTTCGACGAAAATGCATATAAATACCTGGACGTTATCAGGGATTCAGCCAAGAGGATGAATGCGCTGATCGATGCCCTTTCGGATTATTCAAGATTAGGCCGGCATAAAACCCTCAAGTTGGTTAATTTCAACGAATTGATTAATAATGTGATTTCAGATCTTGATGGAGCAATTAAATCCACGGGAGCAGAAATTCAGGTGTCGGAAATGCCGGTTATTAATGCTTATGAAATTGAAATTTACCAGGTATTTCTTAATCTTATCGGGAATGCCATTAAGTTTCACAAAAAAAATGTTCACCCTGTGGTTCACCTCACTTCGGAAAAGATTGGAGATGCCTGGAAATTTTCAGTTAAAGATGATGGTATAGGCGTTTCTAAGGATCACTTTAATAAACTTTTTCATATTTTTCAACGATTGCATACCAACGAAAATGAATTTGAAGGAAAAGGGATCGGATTGTCTGTCTGCAAAAAGATCATTGAATTACACCAGGGTACCATTTGGATCGAAACAAATGATTATCAGGGAATTACTGTTTATTTTACCCTTCCTAACCTAATCCTGTGAAAATGAAACCAATTGTTATTATGCTTGTAGATGACAATCCCGGGGATAACTATTATCATACAAGAGAAATTAAAAAAATTGATCCTGATTGTACCATTGTATATGCCTGCACTGGTTTTGAGGCCCTTTCATATCTTGATCTGCATAAGGATACCAAATTACTCCTCCCTGATCTGATATTCCTTGATATTAATATGCCCTGTATGGATGGATGGGAATTTATCGAACAATTCAGCAAGATGGATAAAGAAATGCAGGACAGGATCCTTATCATGCTGTCTACTTCACAAGATCCGGATGATTTCAGCAGGGCTGATAAATATGCCTGCGTAGCTGATTTCATACAAAAACCGCTCACGGATAAAGTATACCAGGGTATTATAAATAAATACTTTTAAATACAATTTTTCAAAAAAGTACTTTCCGTTAAAAATAAACCCGTGAATCTCATAGTGAGAACCTGGGATTAATTTAAAATCATTTTCCGATACAAAAAGTAACTTTGGTTGATTTATAATATGTTAGGTGGAGTGGGGTACAAATGGGGTACAATAATTCTATTCTGATGCCTGTCTTTCTTTTGAATAAAATAATTTTCCCACTCGATTAATATGTTCAAGCAGGTCTGGATTATCAATTTGTTTAAAAATGGAGAGATCGAATGTGTAAGGTAATAGAATATCATCCAAGGCCATACTGATTTTATTGAGATCTTTTAAGGTAAGTTTATCTCCTTTTAGTGTAATATCTATGTCGGATGCTGGTTTATGGTTTCCTTTTGCCCGGGAGCCAAAGATAATGGCCTCTTCCACTTGTGGAACAGAAGAGAATACACTTATTATTTGTTTTAAATTCGAATTTTTCAGGCCAAATTTCATGGTATTTGCTTCAAAATATTCGCGATTGTAAACCGGTTCGAAGGCTTTCCATTTTTTCTTCAAAGTCAGAAAAAAGATAGTAATATGTGGAAGAAATACTATTAACTATTTCATTTGCAGTTTCTTCATTGTATGAATGAGATGTAAGATTTCTGCTTGCAAGCATATCCATCCAGGATTGACCCTTAGTTATAAGTCCAGCTTTATAGGCTTGCCTGAACGTATCTCTGGATCCCGTTATATTACTGGCATTTCCCTGATATTCTATATAATCCTTCATAGTGTTCCAGGCTAATTCAAATGTATATTCAAACGCCTTTATTAACCCTTGTTCTTCCAGGTCAGATAAATCACCTTTTTCAATGAATTTTTTCAACTGAGCGAAGGCTTTCGTGTAATTAGAAAACCGCTGTTCCCATCTGATGTCTTTATCTGCAGATTCCATTAAATAATTTTTTTATTTTCAGAATTACCAAACAAATATACTTCAATTTATCAGGTACCCTTCATTTCCCTGCTTGCTAAAGAGTTTTCAATGATGGCAATCCTCAGGTCGAATAAGGTTGCATCAAAAATAAACCATTCATAAATATTTGTTGCAATCAGATATTTAATTTCGATGCTTTTTTAGACAATGCGTTCACGTAAAATCAACTATTTTTTTCTTTATTTCGTGTAATCTTTTGTTTCCCTTGCCTCACAATTTAATTCCTTAACAGAAAAACATGCTGACAGCAAGGAAAATAGAGAAGTATAAGGTGAATATGAAAAAAACACTACTTTCTTTAATAGTTTCCAGTTTCTTTGGCTTTGCAAATGCAACGGTTTCAGATACAATAAATGTTACTACACCTGGTACATTGGGTGCAGGGAGAGGTCGTAGTTTTCTTACAGTAACTAATCTTACTGTTACAGGAACCATTGATGCTCGTGACTTTTTAGTTATGAAAGTAATGCCTTTGTTGTCTGTGCTTAATTTAAGCAATGTTACTATTGCAGCCTATAAAGGAGCAGGAGGCACAGTAGATTCGAATAACATTACCTATGCAGCAAATGCAATACCTCCATATGCTTTTAACACACCTCCTTCCTGTATCGGATGTCCACCATATAATAACACAAGGTTAACTTCAATTACATTGCCAACAAATATTACTTCAATTGGAGACCATGCATTTGCAAATTGTAAAAACTTATCAGGTACCTTAACTATTCCTTCTTCGGTTACTTATATTGGAAGTAGAGCTTTTGGCGGATGTTCCTTTACAGGTACCTTAACCATTCCCTCTTCTGTTACTTATATTGGAAGTAGTGCTTTTGGAGGATGTTCCATAGGTACCATAACCATTCCCTCTTCGGTTACCTATATTGGAGATTACGCTTTTTCCTACTGTTTTGAATTAACATCAATTATTGATTTAAACCCTGTGCCTTTGAATGGAAATGCTATGGGTGATAAGGTTTTCGAACAAGATACTATTAAATATTTATATGTACCCTGTGGTTCAGTTACTGCGTATGAAACAGACTCTGATTGGAATAATAATGGATATTATAGTTTTAATATTGTTGCAAACAACCGGTTTGTGCCTGTTTATGCCAGCGCAGACTCAGTAAATTCTGGTACATCAGTTACATTTACAGCAAATACAGACTGCCTTTATGCATCACCAACCTTACAATGGCGAATAAATGGGAAAAATTCAGGTACAGGTATCAATACATTCAGTTATGTACCTGAAAACAATGATACAGTTACATGTAATGCTTTTATTAACGATACTTTAGTACCGGGCAATGGCATCGTGATGAAGGTTACTGGTGGTACGGGTGTAATTGACATTACAGAATCAGATGTTACACTTTATCCCACAGCTGTAACCGGTAATTTGACAATTTCATTTCTAAATCCTCAATCTCAACCAAGCTTTTCAATTTATAGTATGAATGGAATTGAAGTATATTCGACCATTATTACAAATTCGATTACAACAATTGATATGAGTAAAGTTGCTTCAGGGATTTATATTGTTAAAATAATATCACCGCATAGTGAAATCATATTTAGGAAAGTAATTAAACAGTAATAGAAAATTAAGAGATAAGACCATAATGTTGCTTTATGTTTCTTTTTTGTAAAAGTTTTGTAACGGTTCCTGGTGGACAAGAGCAGGCACCAAACGAAAGCCATGTTTTTGCTGTTTCTGCTGCCTTAAATTCACTATCTGCGTGTAATCTTACCTGAATGAATCTGGCCGTCCGAAGTCACTAATCTGAACAAGTAACATCCTGAATTCAGGCTGCTGCAATCAATCCGAGTCTCCCCGTTTTTATCAGAATCCTCCAACCTTATCATCCGTGTACCAATTAAGTTGAACAGTTCGATTTTTACATTTTGGCCTTCCGGATACAAGAATACCATTTTTTCGCCGGTCGGATTCGGATAGAAAACTAAACCGGATTTTCCATTAATGTCATTATTCCCGGAAGGAATATCCGGATAATGTATGGCTGTTCTGACGGAAAAGTCCCATTGATCGTTACCCTCATTCCAGTAAAAAATATTACGCCGGATGCATCTGTTTTCCAGGTCATACAAGTGTTCATATTTCGACCAGTTGGTCCACTGACTGGTTGCAGAATTCCATTGGTTATAAATAAACTGTATCTCATTGTTGTTTTCATCATAGGTATAGGAGTACATACCTGAATTGACCCATTGGCCGGGTATAGGATCCCATTCATATTCAATATTATCTGTGAGCTTGCCCTGGTTGTCATATTCATATTCGGTTTTGTCTGATTCCAGCCACAGCATGTGCTCAGAATCCCAGGAATAGCCAGTATGTCGAAGTAGGTTGCCGTTGACGTCCAGGGTATCCATATCCATATAATTCGGTTCCCAGTTTAGGATGTCTTTATTCCACCAGTAGAAAATGTAGTGTTTCCGATTATGTACATAATCATAAGCAAATTCATGTTTCTTTGAATATTTCCATTGATATGAGGAGGTATCCCAATCATACGCGTATTCCTGAAGAGGCTCACCATCCCCGTTGTTTTCAAATTCAATTTTCCACGAATTAATCCATTCCTCCTCATTGATATCCCAGTTATAACTGATACCCTCAGTCATATAACCCAATTGATCATACGTATAGTCTGTTTTGACATATTTCTGCCATAAACCCATATTATCATTCCAGCGAAAACTAGTATACAGCAGGATATTGCCAAAACCATCGTAGGAATAAGTGTTTTTCCATGTAAGTATCCATGCCTCCTCAGACATGTCATACTCTTCAGTGATCAGGGAATCCGGGTTCAACCATACAAATTGGGTTGACTTAAGGTGGCCTTTTTTTTCCGGCAGGGTGGAGAGATCGGGACCATGTTGTCCTGTCAGATCAAGGGAGATCAAACAGATCAATGCCAACAATGAAAATTGGTTTTTCATGGTTTTGTTTGTTTTAGAAGGATTTTGAGGTATTCAGTTCAGTTTAGCATAAAGATATGCAAATCATACATCAAAGTCAACTGTTTCACGGAGTTAGCTGACATTTTAACGGTCTAGAGTATCTTGTTTTATTATTGTCAGTCATAGTCCGGATCAAACGATGTGGAGGCAGGCGCCTATTAAGCTAAGGCCTTGATATAGGTCATTTTAAACTTCAATGAAACTCATATTAAAATTAATAAATTTTGCCAACCCCCAGATTTCAGCAGGCCAGAGCATATGAGATTATCATTGATAACAGTGAACTTTTTATGGACAGACATGTTAAAAAATTAGCATTAACTGAATAACGTATTCATTATCATTATAATATTCTTTAGGTTAGATACTTGGAATATGCTTGCTGAGAAAATTACTTTATGAAGAAAATTGGTTTTTTATCATTTGGACATTGGGCAAGCCGGCAGGGCTATATAACCCGTACGGCGGGTGAAGCATTACTTCAATCAATTGATCTTGCAGTTGCAGGTGAAGAGATGGGCCTGGATGGTGCGTATTTCAGGGTGCATCATTTTGCGGCGCAGCTGGGATCTCCGTTTCCTTTATTGTCCGCTATCGGTGCGAGAACTAATAAAATAGAAATTGGAACAGCTGTGATCGATATGCGATATGAAAATCCTTTGTACATGATTGAAGATGCCGGAGCAGCTGATCTGATATCCGGAGGAAGATTACAGTTGGGAATTAGCAGGGGTTCACCGGAACAGGTAATTGAAGGATGGCGCTATTTTGGTTATGAACCGGCTGATGGAGAAACTGATGCGGAAATGGCGCGGGACAAGGCATTGTTATTTCTTGACAAGCTCAAAGGCATTGGATTTGCCCAACCTAGTCCTAATCCCATGTTCCCGAATCCGCCGGGCTTATTAAGACTGGAGCCCCACTCTGCAGGATTGCGCCAACGTATATGGTGGGGCGCAGCTTCCAATGCAACAGCCATATGGGCAGCTGAAAATGGAATGAATCTGCAAAGCTCCACGCTGAAATTTGATGAAAGCGGTAAACCGTTCCATATACAACAAGCAGAGCAAATAAGATTATACAAGGAAGCCTGGAAAAAGGCAGGTCATGATCGGGAACCACGGGTTTCGGTAAGCCGGTCAATTTTTGCACTTGTAAGTGATCAGGACAGGCATTACTTTGGACATGAATCTGACAGGTCTGATCAGATCGGTTTTATTGAGCCTGGCAAACAGGCAATTTTCGGCAGAAGTTATGCTGCCGGACCAGATCAGCTTATTAAAGAGCTGGCAGGGGATGAAGCTATAAAGGAAGCAGATACGTTGCTTCTGACCGTACCAAATACATTAGGTGTTGAATATAATGTTCATGTACTGTCTTCCATTTTGAAATACGTAGCACCGGGGTTAGGCTGGCGGTAACACAGGCCTGATCGTCCAATCTGATAACTGAATTCAGATCACTCTTCATGCTTCATCGGGATGAGTTCGACCAACAGGTTTCAATGCGCTGTCGCTTTTGAAACCTGGGTCTCACTCACTTTCCGATACAGAAATTCTTGAAAATATTCCCCAACACCTCATCATTTGTAATTTCTCCGGTGATTTCGCCGAGGTAATGTATGGCTTCACGGATATCCTGGGAAAGGAGATCACCGGTCATACCTGAGGAAATGCCAATAGTGGCCCTGTACATGGCGGAAAGGGCCTTGTCGAGTGCCTCGTAATGCCTGAGGTTGGTGATGATCACATCATTTTCATCCGTGGATACTGCACCCGAAGCATTGACGAGTGCTTGTTCGAGGTGGGAGAGGTGAGTGCCGGACCTGGCGGAAAGGGGGATAATGATTCCCCCGTTTTCGAATATTTTTTCAACTATATCCTTCTTTCCGCTAAGTTCTTGCGCGGATAACAGGTCAATTTTGTTTAAGGCAATTATGCTTCGTTTTTCGGCGGTACCCGGAATGGCCTTCATTTCATTCCTGAGTCGTACCATTTCATCCGGATCGCTGTTTATATCCAAAACTAACAGAATAATGGAAGCCTGGTCAATCTTTTGCCAGGTTCTTTCAATTCCCAGTTTTTCGATTTCATCGGTAGTGTGCCGTAGTCCGGCCGTATCAATCAGCCTGAAATGAATACCCCGGATACTGATCACATCTTCAATGGAATCCCTTGTGGTGCCTTCAATCTCCGAAACGATTGCCCGGTCTTCACTCAACAACAGGTTCAATAAAGTTGATTTTCCCGCGTTTGTTTTTCCTACTATGGCCACCGGAATTCCATTCTTTATCACATTCCCCAGGGCAAATGAATCTTTCAGATGTGTCAATACACCTGTGATCTCTGTCAGCAAGTTTTTAAGTTGCGGCCGGTCCGCAAATTCCACATCCTCCTCGCCGAAGTCAAGTTCCAGCTCAACCAGCGATGTGAAATGGAGCAGCCTGTCCCTCAGTTTTTTTATTTCCCGGGTAAATCCGCCCCGCATCTGGCTCATAGCCACCCTGTGTGCAGCTGTTGACCCTGAAGCGATCAGGTCGGCTACCGCTTCCACCTGGGTCAGATCGAGCTTGCCATTCAAAAAGGCCCGCATTGTAAATTCGCCGGCTGTTGCCATTCGCGACCCGTATTGAACAAGCAATTCAAGGATCCTTTTCTGGATATACGGTGATCCATGGCAGCTGATCTCGATTGTATCTTCACCTGAATAGGAGTGTGGTGCCCTGAACAGGCTCACCACCGCCTGGTCAAGGAGCTGGTCGCCGTCCA
>JBGSSA010000048.1:0-27124 GCA_041737295.1 Bacteroidales bacterium
AAGAAAAGGTGTTAATAACCAGAATAACTCCGAAGAGTTATTTCCGGTTATTAACACTTGCTTTACATCATCATATTTATTCATAGATTTAACTTAAGAAAAGAAAACTATTGGTTCGAAGGATAGGGAGTAGAATATAAAACATTTTAATGAACTTAAAAAAATAAAGATGAAAAAAGTATTGATTGCAATTGATTATGATCAAACTGCACAAAAAGTAGCTCGTGTAGGTTTTTCAATGGCCCGGGATATGAATGCTGAAGTCATATTACTGCACGTAGTATCAAACCCGGTGTTATATTATTCAACATACATGGGTATAGCTCCATTACAAATAAATAATGTTGGAGAACTAAAAGAAGTTTCTCAAAAATTTCTTGATAAAACGAAACATGATCTTGGAGATGAAACCATTCAAACCATTACAAAAGAAGGCGATACTTCTGAATTAATATTGGAATCAGCAAAAAAACTAAAAGCAGATGTTATTGTTATTGGCACCCACAGCAGGAAATGGCTGGAAAATATACTTATGGGAAGTGTTGCTGAAAATGTTTTAAAGCACACGACTTTGCCACTTTTTATCATTCCAACTAAAAAAGAATGATGAATAAAAGATAACATGCAATATCTGGTTCAGGTATGTGATGGCCTGCGAGTTACGAATTTTCAAAAACGATGAATTGAAAGCAGCAAAAAAATGGGTTGGTGAAAATTAATTTCCAATAAGCCTGAAATTGGCTTTAGAATATTGACTTGTATGAAAAAGAAGAAGGAAATATTGCACAAATTATACATTGAGTTGGTCAAGTTGCAAAAGGAGATTATATCTTCAAACCTCAAATTGCTTGTAATCCTTGAAGGAAGAGATGCCGCCGGTAAAGACGGAACTATAAAACGAATTATCAAACACCTCAGTCCCCGCGAAACAAGAGTGGTGGCATTGAACAAACCATCCGACAGGCAACAACTTGAATGGTATTTCCAGCGTTACTCCATTCATTTGCCAGTATCAGGCGAATTTGTACTACTGAACCGAAGCTGGTATAACCGTGCGGGTGTGGAAAAAGTGATGGGTTTCTGTACCGAGAAGGAATACAAATCATTTTTTACGGAAGTCGAATTGTTTGAGACGATGCTCGTTGATGCAGGCTTCATCGTTTTGAAATATTATCTTGATATCAGTCAGGAGGAACAGGAAAAAAGGCTGAAGGACCGCGAGACAGATCCGCTAAAACAGTGGAAAATCAGTCCTATTGATAAGGAGGCAAGCAGGTACTGGAAAGATTATTCTGAAGCCCGGAATGAAATGTTGAGGAGAACCAATTTCAAATATTCTCCATGGTATGTGGTGACCGCAGATAAGAAAAAAAAAACTCATATTGCTCTCATTACCCATCTTCTAAAGCAGTTGGAATACCATAATAAAGATAAAGACTTATTATCAAATGATTATGAATTGGTTTATCCTGCTACTTCTGAGAATATAAAAGATAAGCTTTTCTGATTTAGTATTTAAAATACATGAAAAGTACATGCCGCTGGCAATTACTTTAAAGGTGATAATAAATTCATACGTTTAAAATGGAGATCGTTCCAAAACAAAAAAATAATCTTTTAAATCAGGGTAAAATTATTTCTGTCAGCGGTAGCGTTGTGGACGTATGGTTCGAAGATAGTTTACCTCCCATTTACACCTTACTTCACACAGGTAAAGATATGGAAATCTCCATTGAAGTATTAACGCAGCTTGAAGCTCATCGCGTGCGAGGTATTGCATTAACACCCACCCAAGGTTTAGCACGTGGCATGCTGGTAGAAACCGATGGAAATCAACTTACAGTGCCTGTTGGAAAGAAAATCATGGGTAGGATGTTCGATGTTTTTGGCAATACCATTGACCTTGAGAAACCTTTATCAACCGATATTGAAAGACGAAATATACACCAATCGCCACCACCATTGGCAAAACGGTCGACAAAATCAGAAATTTTTTTAACTGGTATTAAGGCAATTGATGTACTGATACCATTGGAACGTGGTGGAAAAGCGGGTTTGTTTGGAGGAGCAGGTGTAGGAAAAACAGTTTTGCTTACCGAGATGATTCATAATATGGTTGGTCACAACAAAGGTGTAAGCATGTTTTGTGGCATTGGCGAACGCTGTCGCGAAGGTCATGAGCTTTACCATGATATGAAAGAAGCTGGTGTGCTTAAAAACATGGTGATGATATTCGGACAGATGAACGAACCGCCCGGCGCTCGTTTTCGGGTTGGCCATGCCGCTTTGACTATGGCAGAATATTTTCGTGATGATGAACATCGTGATGTATTGTTACTTATCGATAATATATTTAGGTTTATTCAGGCAGGCATGGAGGTGTCGGGCTTAATGGGACAAATGCCTTCCCGCTTGGGTTATCAACCTACCCTGGGAACAGAACTTTCTAAATTAGAGGAACGAATTGCGAATACCGAACTAGGTGCCATTACTTCTATACAGGCCGTGTATGTTCCTGCCGATGATTTAACTGACCCTGCCGCCGTTCACACATTCTCGCATCTTTCAGCATCAATAGTCCTTTCCCGAAAAAAGGCGAGTGAGGGTCTTTATCCAGCTATTGATTTGCTTCATTCCAATTCAAAAATGGCTACACCCGGAATTATAGGCGAAACGCATTATAAAATGGCTCAGGAAATACGACAAACACTCGCACAATATGAAGAACTCAAAGATATTATTGCCATGCTTGGTTTGGAACAATTATCGGTTGATGACCGCAATGTTGTAAATCGTGCCAGGCGTTTAGAACGTTTTCTTACCCAACCTTTTTTTACAACAGAACAATTCAGTGGTATAAAGGGAAAAGAGGTTAGTTTGGACGATGCGCTTAACGGCTGTGAACGCATTCTTTCTGATGAGTTCAAAGATTTACCGGAGAGTGCTTTTTACATGATTGGAACTATAGATGAGGGTATGAATAAGGGAGATAGCAAGGTAAAAGGGGGTAAATCAGATACTGGATTAACAGAAAAGCCTGAAAAGGCAACCGAAAAGCAGAAAAACTGAGAATAAAAAAATAGCCATGGACTTAAAAATACTTCTTCCCTACCGCATTTTCGCTGAAATTGAAAATGTCATCAGCATTGTTGCAGAAACAAGCGAAGGTTCTTTTGGCTTGTTACCGCAGCGACTCGATTGTGTAGCCGCAATTGTTCCCAGCATTTTAACTTACGAAACAAAATCAAAAAGCTTTCATTACATAGCTGTTGACCAGGGCATATTAGTAAAAGCCGGAAGCCAGGTAATGGTATCGGTGCGAAATGCTTTTGGCGGCACAGACCTTGGAAAACTTCAAGCATCGGTCGAAAATGAGTACAAGAAGTTGGACGACATCGAAAGAGAAATCCGTTCCACAATGGCAAAGATGGAAAGTGGATTCCTTTATAGTATGGAGAAATTTAAAAAAGAATAAAATGCATTATTCTGATAAAAAGGAGTCTAATGAATTTAGTAAAGAAGTTGGCGAAAAAGCGAAACGCAAACTGAAAGCACTCGATAACGATCAAAAAAGTGTGTGGTTTGGCCTTGGAATGATGGGAATAGTGGGTTGGACTATTGTAGTTCCAACATTGCTTGGAGCTTTATTGGGAATATGGTTAGACAGAAAATACCCGGAAACATTTTCATGGACACTGACCTTATTGATATTGGGTTTACTGGTTGGCTGTGTGATTGCTTGGCATTGGGTAACAAAAGAACATAAAGAGATGAACCAAAAAGGCAAAAAGGATGAATGAAACTTTATTTATGATACTGGCTTTTATAGCAGGCTTGTTTTTAGGGATACTATTCTTTTTAGGGCTTTGGGTTACCGTGAAAAAAGTTGTTCAGGCAAAAATACCGGCGATATGGGTTTTAGTAAGTTTCTTTTTACGTGTAACTGTTATCTTAATTGGGTTTTACTATGTTTCACAGGGAAGTTGGCAAAGACTTCTTGTTTGTGTGCTTGGCTTCATTATAGCCCGCTTTATGGTAGCCCGTTTTACCAAATTAATGGAAGAAAAAAAAACAGCAAAGAAAGTGCAGTATGAAGCTTAGTCCTGACGAAACCATATTTTGGGAGCATGGCTTTCTTACCATTAACCTTACCATTGTTACCACATGGGTAATCATGCTGGTGCTGGTTATTGCTGCAGTTTTGATTACCCGAAAACTCAAAACAGATATTCGTATTTCACGCTGGCAATGTATTCTAGAGATGTTGGTAACAACCATAAACAATCAAATTGAAGAAATAGGATTGAAGAAACCTAAGGATTATATTGGGTTTATTGGCACCCTGTTCATATTTATTGTAGCATCCAATATTCTAATCATATTACCTTGGTACGAACCACCTACCGGTTCGCTTTCCACTACCGCTGCCCTGGCTATTTGTGTTTTTCTGGCAGTTCCTTTTTTTGGTATTATGAAGACAGGTTTACCTGGCTATCTGAAATCATATTTGCAACCAACATTTATTATGCTGCCATTTAACCTAATCAGCGAAATCACTCGTACCCTTGCATTAGCAGTGCGTTTGTTCGGCAACATTATGAGCGGTGGAATGATTATAGCTATACTTTTAAGTATTACCCCTTTTATATTCCCCATAGTAATGAAAGCCCTTGGCCTGCTTACAGGCATGGTGCAAGCATATATTTTCAGCATTCTGGCAACGGTGTATATTGCATCGGCAGTGCATGATTCCAACCTCTTGGATAAGAAAAAAACAATACCAACTAAAAATTAATAAAATGCATACAACAGATAACAAACCAAAACATTTTCTAAACAGATCAAAGTATTATTTAGGATTAATACTAATCATGATCATTATCCTAATCTGGCATTATAGCAAAGTACATTTTCTCGAAAAAAGTACTAAAAAAGAAAAGCTTGGAATTATTAACAGTTATGAATTAAAGCTTGACAGTTTGAATGCTGTCCACTTGCAACTGACTGCAAAAACTTTGTCATGGGCTGTAAGAAGTGAATTATTAAGGGGTAATAAAGATCAAATAAATCAGTATTTCAATGAGTTTATTAAAACACCAGGCATTTTTAAACTACAACTTATTAATTCAGAAAATTCAGTAGTTGAAATTTCAACCGATAAAAAATATGAAGGATTACGGGATACGACTTACATCAACATAACAGGCCAGGAAACAATCCCGGATTTACCGGAATTAAAGATAGTTACCCCTATTTCAGGCATGAACAAACAAATAGGTGTTTTTATTCTTGAGGCTACCAAAATAGAAAATAATGTAAAGGAGGACTAAAAATGGACAATGTATCAATAATTGCTGTAGCATCAATTGTTACTGCCGGATTTTCAACAAGCATAGGGTGTATGTTTCCTGCTTTAGGCGAAGGTAAATCCGTATCAACGGCCTTAACATCAATTGCACAGCAGCCCGATGCGGCACCAACTATTACAAGGACTTTATTTGTAGGCTTGGCAATGATTGAGTCAACAGCCATATATTGTTTCGTAGTATCGATGATTCTAATTTTCGCTAACCCATTCTGGAATCACATTATAGCAAAGTAACACAAGCACAATGCAAATAAGTTGGTTTACTGTAATAGCTCAGGTACTTAATTTCCTCATATTGGTGTGGTTGCTTAAGCGATTTCTCTATAAGCCAATACTCAAGGCTATTGACGAACGTGAAGGAAAAATTGCAGCTCAAATAAAAGATGCAGAAACGCTGGATAATAAAGCTAAAAAAGAACAGGCTGAATTCCAGAAGAAGAATGAATCATTCGATAAGGAAAAGAAAGGGCTGATGGAAAAAGCTATTGCTGAAACCAATGAGGAACGTCAAAATCTCCTTGAAACTGCAAGGAATGAAGCAACAGAGTTAGGCTCTAAGCTTGACAAATCGTTGAAAGAAAGGCAGGAGAACCTGAACTGTCACATTGCGCAAAAGACACAACTGGAAGTTTTTGCCATTGCAAGAAAAGCACTAGCCGACATTGCCTCCTTCAGTTTGGAGGAACAAGTGTCTATTATTTTTATCAAGCGGTTAAATGATTTGAAAAAAGAAGAGAAGAAACAATTTGTTGACGCTTTTAAATCAAGCACAAATCCTATTCTACTGCAAAGCGCTTTTGACCTGCCTGAGAAACAGCAAGCTGACCTTAAAAGTGCCGTGATTGAAATACTTGGTACGAAAACACAATTTCAATTTAAAACTGTACCTGAAATTATCAGTGGAATTGAACTTACCTCAAATGGATATAAATTGGCGTGGAGCCTTTCAGAGTATCTTAATTCGCTTCAAAAGAGTATTTCCGAAACTATGAAAGAAGAACCTAAAGCAAGACCTGAAAAAAAATAGCATGCCTATAAACCAATTAACTAAAACGATAAACAGCACATTCGAGCTATTGGACAAAGGCAGAGAAAATTTCACTCTGTCTTTTACGCCTCGCGAAGTTGGTTTCATTGTGAGTGTTTCGGCTGGTATTGCTAAAGTTTCTGGTTTACCTGGTGTAGGCTTCGAAGAATTGTTAAAGTTTCCGGGCGGGTTATTTGGTATTGCCTATAATATTGATGAAGATGAGATAGGTGTTATCTTGTTAGGTGAAAATTCTTTGTTAAATGCAGGTGAGGAAGTAGAACGCACAGGTCGTGTAATGGATATTCCGGTGGACAATGCATTAATTGGCAGAGTTATTAATCCATTGGGTGAACCTATGGATGGAAAAAATTCTGTTGCTTTTAAGCAACGTCTGCCCATTGAACGTCCGGCTCATGCTATCATGGATCGGGCAACGGTTTCGGTACCTCTGCAAACAGGGTTAAAGGTTATTGATTCGCTGATACCTATTGGTCGTGGACAACGCGAATTGATTTTAGGCGACCGCCAAACTGGCAAAACATCCATTGCCATTGATGCCATTCTCAACCAGCGCGGTAAAAATGTAATATGTGTTTATTGCGCCATCGGGCAGCGGGCATCGTCGGTGGCGAAGGTAATTGCTAACCTTGAAGAAAAAGGGGCGATGGAATATACCGTCGTAGTTGCAACTGAAGGTAACAATGCACCCGGATTAAAATATATTGCCCCTTATGCTGCCACAAGCATTGCAGAGTATTTTATGGAACAGGGCCGTGATGTACTTATTGTTTATGATGACCTTACACATCATGCCCGCGCTTATAGGGAACTTTCTTTACTTTTAAGAAGGCCTCCGGGACGTGAAGCGTTTCCCGGCGATATTTTTTATATTCATTCAAGACTATTGGAACGGTCTACACATCTGAGCGACGGACTCAAAGGAGGTTCGCTTACAGCTTTGCCTATAATTGAGACAGAAGCTCAAAATATTTCTGCCTATATCCCTACAAATCTTATATCCATTACTGATGGACAAATATACCTGTCACCAAAACTATTTGAATTAGGTATTTTACCTGCTGTTGACGTTGGAAAGTCAGTTTCCCGTGTAGGTGGTAAAGCCCAATTGCCAGCATACCGCTCTATAACAGGAAACCTAAAACTTGCCTACTCTCAGTTTGAGGAATTAGAAACTTTTTCACGTTTCGGAACACGGTTGGATACAGATACGCAGAAAATCATTGAACATGGAAAACGAATAAGAATGTGTTTCAAACAACAAGAACTTCAACCAATGTCTGTCCCGGAGCAAATAGTTGTGCTACTTGCATTAACAAGTGAACTTTTTGATGCCGTACCCATAAACGAAATGCAGGAAGCAGAGCTTGCCCTGCGGAAAATGAGCGCTGAACTTCCGGCTGAAATTGAGAAACGGCTTTTTTTAGATAAAGAGTTGAGCAATCGGGACCGCGAAGCAATTTTAAGTATTGCAGGCAATATACTTAAGCCTTTTCAGTCAATCCCTGAAGCTGACCAAAACAATACTTAATGGAAACACAGGAAAGCTTACGCAGAAAATTAAACGGAGCCGATGATCTCAAATCGGTTGTACGAACAATGAAGGCAGTGGCAGCCTCAAATATTGGGCAATATGAGACAGCAGTTAGTTCACTTCATGATTATTACCGCACTGTTTCTTTAGGTATCATCGCCTATTTCAGGCAAGAAAAAATTGATGCCAAAATTGAAAATAAAGTGCAGAATGGAAATAGCGAAAAAATAATTTGCGCCATTGTCTTTGGTTCAGACCAAGGATTGGTCGGGCAGTTTAACGATTCTCTTGCCGATTTTGTATCCCAATCGCTTCAAGACTTAACGGGTAAAAAAGAAATATGGGCTGTGGGCGAACGCGTTCAATTGCTGCTGTCGGATATTGGTTTTGACACCTCAACACTTTATCCTGTTCCCAATTCTGTCAATGCAATAACTCCACTTGTAAGGCAAATATTAGTAAAAAGTGAAGAAAGGGTTGATCAAGGGAATATAAAGGAGGTTTATATTTTTCACAATCGACCAAAATCAAGTTCAGGTTACGAACCTGCATGCCAACGATTGTTGCCATTGGATGAAAAATGGAGGCTATCAATTGTCGAACTTAAATGGCCTACTAAACTCATACCTCAGGTTATTGGAGAGAATAAGTCAGTATTATTGGCACTCATCCATGCGTACCTTTTTGCTTCTTTGTTCAAAGCATCTGCCGAATCGTTGGCCAGCGAAAATGCAAGCCGCCTGGCTGCCATGCAACGAGCCGAAAAAAATATAGACGAATTGTTAAATGATCTCAGCCATAAATTTCATAGTCTGCGACAAAGCTCAATTGATGAAGAATTGTTTGATCTGGTGTCTGGTTTCGAAGCGTTGAAAGAGGATAGCAAAGAATAAGAGAATATAGGCAAGATAATTCTATTTTGTCTTCATGATTAACTGGGTTTTGGGTTTTTGAAATATTCCTGTATCATTTTAATTCCAGGTACATAACCTTTTGCTACAATCTTATCATTAATGATCAATGTCGGAAGTATCCAGATTTTATAATTAAGAATTTCTTCGAGCTTGTCAACCAGAACTATATTGATATTGACACATGAAATACCGGCTGCTTTTTCCACCTGATTAATCATTCTGCGGCATTTGCCACATTTTTGCCCGGGACAGAGAATCTTTATTTCGAAATCCATTTATGATAATAAAATAGGATGCTATTTAACTCCTTTCATATTCAGTATTTTCACTAATTCTTCTTCTGGAAAGTAGCCCAGGTGCCTGAAATATTCTTTGCCATTTTCATCAAGAAAGACTTGTGTGGGTATGGCCTCAATACCATATTGTTCACCAAAAGGTTTGCCTTCAGGTGTCCATACATCATGAAAAACCACTTTAACCTGGTCAGCATATTTTTCTTCAATTGACTTCATTACCGACTGCATTCGCTGGCAGGGAATGCAGCGTACTGACCCAAGTTCGATGAAGGTTACTTTATATTTTACCGCATTCTTTTTCAATTCACTATTTGGAGTGGGTTTTTCCTCCGGCGTAGAATTCTGGGCACAATTGCTTACCATAATTCCGGCCAGTAAAATCAATGCCAGTGAAAAACGTTGAAAGTGTTTTATTTTCATTCTTATAAAATTTAGATTTTGGTTAATAAGCGAATTTAATTTGATTACATTGGCATAAGTCGGGTGGGGGGGCCTAGAGATCGTTGAAAAGCTGGCCGCTGAGATAGAACGTTGTGGATTGGTGCAAGTTTCAAATGTGATGGTTCCATTATTTAAAAGACATAATTAAACAGATATCCCACTATCATAATGCCGGTTGCTACTATTCCTACAAAAACCAATATTAACGGCAGTTTTAATACCTTTTTAAGAATAATCATTTCCGGTAATGAGAGTCCGATAACGGCCATCATAAAGGCTAGCGATGTACCCAGGGAAGCACCTTTTTCAATAAGTACAGATACAATAGGGATTATTCCGGCAGCATTGGAATAGAGAGGAATGCCAATCAATATGGATAACGGTACGCTATACCATGCTGATTTGCCCATAAGTGCAGCCATAAAATCCTCGGGAACATAGCCATGAGCGGCAGCGCCAACAGCTATACCTAAAGCTACATAGATCCATACCTTGCCTACAATTTCCTTTATAGCATCGTAGCCAAATTTCAAACGATCTGTTAAAGTGATTTTTTCTTCGATTAAGCTAACATCTCCGAATTTTGTTTTGTAAACCCAGTCGGCTACCCATTTCTCAAGTTTCAGTTTTCCTATTACCCACCCGGCTAAAATGGCAATAGTAAGTCCAGTGCCCATGTAAATAAGTGCCGTCTTCCACCCAAAGAGTCCGAAAAGAAGGATCACTGCCACCTCATTTATCATGGGTGCTGCAATGAGAAATGAAAAGGTAATTCCAAGGGGAACTCCAGACTCAACAAAACCTAAAAACAGGGGGATAGCCGAACAGGAACAAAAAGGGGTAACAACACCCAGCGCAGAAGCCATAATGTTTCCAGTAAAAGTTGATTTACCTTCCAGCATCTTTCGGGTTCTCTCCGGTGAAAACCACGAACGGATAATTCCTACAAAAAAGATAATCAGTGTGAGTAACAGTAATACTTTAGGTAATTCAAAAATGAAAAATCGCAGTGCCTCAGTAAAGTGTTTTCCTGTTTCGAGGTGCAACACGGAATTAATCAACCAATCCGTAATAGGTTTCAGATTATAATAGACAAGTATCCATACAGATAATAGTACTATTACCAACCAGATTTCTTTTCTCTTCTTCATCACATAATTAGTAATTCGTAAAACAACGAACAATTTAAGTAAAAAAATATCAGAAATAAACCCTGATGATATAATAAATACCCACCAAAATGAATAACACTGCTATGATCCGACGAAACCAGATTTCAAAAGATTTCACTTTCTGGTATATCCCTCCAATGCCAGATACTGCATAAGCAAGTACCCAGGCAAAAATGATCACAGGGATTCCGGTAGCAATGGCAAAAATAACAGGCAGATACAAACCCGAAGCGCTGGAAACGGTAAGGGGAACCAGCATACCAAAATACAATACACCGCTGTAAGGGCAGAATGCCAAGGCAAAAATCAGGCCCAGCAAGATGGCATCAAAATATCCCCACCGCGATTTAGTTTGCATTTTTGCGGTTAGTCTGCTCAATCCCGGAAAATTTATTCTAATTATATCAAGCATAAAAAGCCCGATTAAGATAAGAAGCGGTCCAATAAACTTTTCTCCATAGCGTTGGAAAAACCCGGAAAACTTGAACTGATCTGCTCCCAGGTAAATGATCAAAGCGAGACCGGTGTAGCTAATGGCGCGACCCAGGGTATAAAGCAGGCCGTTAATAAATACCCTGTTCCTGTTTTCAATATCCTTGCTTATAAATCCAATTGCCGTAATGTTGGTGGCAAGGGGGCAGGGACTGATGGCTGTCATAAGTCCCAACGCCAAAGCCGAAAGCCATGGCAAAGTGCTGTTTTCTAATATACCGGTAAAAAATTCATTCATAAATCTCTTTCTCTACAACATTCTTCTGATTATTTGCCGAACTGCAGAACTTCCTTTCTGCAAAACTGCAAAACTGCAAAACTATCATTGTCTTACATTTTCAGCAATCCGTCCACCTTTTCCTTAATTACCGCTTTGAATTTCTCAGGCTGGCTGACGGCATACATAAAGCCTTCATTTGTAATATTGATTTTTTGTCCACCTTTTACCAGCAAGAGGGTTTGTCCATTAACGCCAACTTTATCGCCAATGACTTTTCCTTCTGCTTCATCTAAATTAACCGAAGTGAAACTGACCTTTCCCGATTTAACCAGCTCGGGATATAAGGATTCTATATCAGTTTTGGCTTGCGCTTCAACGGTTTTACACGTCATGCACCGGGCATTAAAATGAAAATAATAGGCTTCAACCGTATTGGATGAACCAGAGGTTGATTCTTGTTTGTTATTGGACTGCCCATTACAGGCAATTACAGGTAAAAGCAGTGCAAATGCGAGGAAAAGTCTGATCGTTCTCATACTTACTTCATATTTTTGGTTAATATTTCCTTTATCTCAGTTGGTGAAGGTACGCGTCCGCTAAGGATGATCTTTTCATCGATAACCAGGGCCGGCGTACTCATAACACCGTATTTCATGATTTTCATGATGTCTTCAACTTTCTCAACGTCGACTGACAATCCCATTTCCGTAACCGCATCATGGGTTAATTTTTCCAATGTCTTGCATTTGGAGCAACCAGTACCTAAAATTTTAATATTCATACTATATGTATTTGGTTCGTGGTTCGTAAAAATACGAACGTAAAATAGCAAAAAAAAGTTACAAATCGAAAATCTTTTTAACTAATTGTTTCGCTTCCTCCCAATTGTTTCGGTTTAAGCAATACTTAATTTTCGGGGCTTCAATTTCACCCTGAATCAGCCCTGCATCCTTCAGTTCTTTCAGGTGCTGTGATAATGTGGATTTAGCGATAGGCAGCACATCTGTAAGATCGCCACTATAGCAGCAGGCCTGTTTTGATAACAGTTCAAGCACATACATCCTTACCGGATGTCCCATGGCCTTTGCGTAACGTGCTGCCCTTTTCTGTTCATCAGTGATAACCTTACTGGTTTTCATAAGTTCGTAAAATACCGAACAAAGATAATTGAAATTTTAAGAACACAAAGGGGATTTTGGAGGATTTTTTATCTCAGGCAAAAAACCCGGTGCTATACGGGGCATTACACCCCGCCTCGATCCTTGCCTTAGGCTTTTTCGAGCGCTACTGCCGTTGATTCAGCAATTCTTCCCTGGGTATCCATGACCTTTACCGTGTAGGTGTGCGGCAGACTATCACTCAGCGTTTCTGACCAGGTTAACGGTTCCGTGGTAAGATGTGGCTTGAAAGGCTGTTCTTTCACCTTTGACCCATCTCGCCAGATTTCATAGAATGCCAGGGGTGCGTCTCCGGCATAGGCTGTACTCCAGCCAATGGCAATTTTTCTTGCCTCATTTTCCAGGCTTTGTTCAACGGTCACTTCTTTGGGGGCTGTAATGGGTACCGCCTGCGTCTGGAAATAATTAGTCTTACCTTGCTTAGCCATTCCGGCCATATTCTCTATGGCTATCCTTTCTGGTCCTGTAAGTCCATCCGGAAGGATCTGGGCGGCATCAAGGTTGTTGCTGAGCTGACATTGCGCATACTCATCACTGATCTGTCCGATCCCGATGATCACCAAATGAACTCCGGGGGTGGTTAGGGCATATTGTATAAGCTCGCGGCTCGGCAGATGCTGATCACCTACAGAACGGACCACATGTTCCTTTTTATTCGACCATTCGGCAGGTTTGGTGTACATGGCACCGTCAGCAAAGACCTTCATGCCTATTACACCCATGTTCTTTGCTGCAGCCAGCGGGATCACATTGTGCTGCATGTTGAACATCAACTTGTCGTTTGCATTGATGGCCACGAGCATGGCATCGAGCAGGTTTGTTGTATCGCGCTGGATCATATACATGTTCACCGAAGGATCAAAATGCCCGGAAAACCCAATGTGCCGGATCAGCTTCTCATTTTTCGGATTTAATCCTGTGCGGTTAGTCCCGTCGCGATAATCGCGCAGGGCTGCCAAAGCACCAATTTGTTCGGCGTTGGGATCGGTATTGTCCAGCCCTTCATACAAAGCATCCACTTCCTCACGGGTATTCAGGTTATGGATCAGCATCAGGTCAAGATAGGCCCCTTCCGGATAACTGCCGTTACCATCTCCAAACACCTGTGACAACGTTCGATGGAGGTCATCCACGGTATGTGTACCGGGCTTCCCGTTGGTCCAGTTTGATACTCCCGGCATTTTTTTGTCGCCTTTTGCAAAGCGGAGATGGGTTTTTGAGGTTAGGAAGATCGACTTCCTCAGCTGCTCATTATACGCGTTCTCCCCGGGTATGAGGTTCAGCTCCCGGAATGCTTTTCCAAAATTCTGCTGGCTTGGTCCATACAGGTTGGAAGTATCGAAGTAGTTGATCCCCAGGTTAAATGCCTTCAAAATGATCTTCACCGGGTCAACATCGTTGGGTGTCCACTGGATGGAGGCCTGCCCGCCGAGACCGATAGTAGTGACTTCAAATCCAAGTTTGCCAAATACACGTTTCACAGGCTTTGCCTTACCGTAGCTTCCGGCGGCCAGGACCGGGACAACAGCCGCAGCAGCAGCGGCCACAACAGTAGTTTTTACAAACCGGCGACGATTCATGTGATGCTTCGTTTCCATGGTTATTTTTGTTTGATGAAGTAAAACTTGTCTTAGTCTCTATAAAAATACAAATTAATCCATTGTGAAAACTGGTTTAAGAAGCAAATTGAAAGTTGCACCTAACAAACCAAAACCTGTTGAAATAACATCCTTTTTACATTCAGGCATTCTTAAACGCTTGTTTTCCTGCGAACCGGGATGCTTTCCCCAATTCATGTTCGATACGCATCAACTGGTTGAATTTCTCAATGCGTTCACCACGGCACCCGCTCCCGGTTTTCAAGTGTCCTGCATTTACAGCTACAGTCAGGTCGGCTATAAAACTATCCGGGGTTTCCCCGCTTCGATGCGATACAAAAGCGTTATACTTATTCTTATAAGCAAGTTCAATGGTCTCAAGGGTTTCAGTAACTGTACCAATCTGATTTAGTTTGATCAAAATTGAATTGGCCACACCTTTCTTTATGCCTTCAGCCAGTATCGCTTTATTTGTACAGAAAAGATCGTCACCTACTATCTCGATTTTGTTTCCCAGAACATCTGTCAGATTCTTCCATCCTGCCCAATCGTTTTCAGCTAAACCATCTTCAAGCAATACGATCGGGTACTGCTTTGCCCAGCTTGCCCAAAGTTTTATCAATTGGTCACTGGTGAGGAATTTCCCAGTGCTTTTAAACATCTTGTATTTGCCATTTTCCCAAAGTTCGCTGGCAGCCGGATCAAGACAAATACTCACCTCTTCCCCTGGTTTATACCCTGCCTTGTTGATGGCTTCGAGAATGACCTCGACGGCTTCGTCGTTTGATTTCAAATCGGGAGCAAAACCGCCTTCATCGCCAACACCTGTGCTATATCCTTTTGCTTTCAATACAGATTTTAGGGTATGGAAGACTTCTATTCCCACCCGTATGGCCTCGGTAAAAGATTTAGCTCCATGAGGGGCAATCATAAATTCTTGGAAATCCACATTATTGTCGGCATGTTTACCGCCATTAATAATGTTCATACAGGGAACCGGTAGTAAATGTGCATTTGTGCCTCCCAGGTACTGGTAAAGCGGAATATCTGCACTCATGGCTTCAGCACGTGCATAGGCCATGGATACAGCCAGTATGGCATTTGCACCGAGTTTCGATTTGTTTTCCGTCCCATCCAGCTCAATCATGAAATAATCCAGGTCCCGTTGATTTACGAAATACTGGCCTTCAATTTTTTTTGCAATGATCTTATTGACATTTTCAACTGCTTTCAGCACTCCTTTACCGCCATAACGTTTTTTATCGCCGTCACGCAGTTCACATGCTTCTCGTTCACCGGTGGATGCACCACTGGGTACCATAGCACGGGCCGAAATCCCGTCTTCGAGTACCAGGTTAGCTTCAACTGTAGGGTTGCCTCTCGAATCGAGAATTTCAATGGCTTCTACTGATTGTATTTTCATAATCGTTGAAATTTATTTAGTTTAGAACTTTTTTTCGAGCCTTGTTTGTGCAGCACAATGATGACTTTTTCGAGCGTTATCATTCCACCATAGCGGATTTTATTAAAATATGCCAAAATCGTTTCAGCAAACTTTTCTATCTTTTCTGACGCATCAACGATCTCAATTACCATAGGAATTTTTTCACTAAGTTCCCAAAATTTCATGGAGCTGATGACGTTACTGGCTCCAAATCCCATTACACCTTTCAAAACAGTGGCTCCAGCAAGACCATAACGCTTTGCGGCAAACACGATCACTTCATAAAGCGGAGTGTGCTTGAATTTATCTGTGGAACTGACATAAATCCTCAGTAATTTTGCTTCGGTATTTGTTTCCATGAGATTAATGTATTTTGGTGATAAGATCTCCAATATAAGTAGTTATGAGTCCGAAAAACACGCTTAAGCTGGCATATAGAGCAAAATGAAAAATTTCACCCTCCCTAAGTAGTGAAATGTTTTCATTGGCGAACGTTGAGAAGGTGGTAAAGCCACCACAAAAACCGACAGTCAGGAACATCCGCCATTCGGCATCAATGAGATTTCCTCTTTCTAAAAGGCCGTAAAAAAGTCCAATCAGAAAACACCCAAGTATATTGACTACAAAAGTTCCATAAGGGAATGTTGAAACAGCATGATTTTGAATAAATCGTGAAGTAAGAAACCTTGAAACACCACCTAGGAAACTCCCAGCACCAATAATTAAAATCAAACGAAACATAATAGCTGATAATTAACTTAAAACTTGTAAAGTCAAATTAAGTAGGAGTTATCAGCTTTTAAAGGCGGTTTATGGCTAACCCCATAGCCAGTTATTCAAAAGTAACAAAAAAGAAATTATACCCCTTGGGAATTGGACCTTTTTCTTTAATACAAAAAGGATTAATTAGTAAATGATTTACGGCGAAAACTGGTCAATTTAACCGATTTTTCCAGAAATACCGTTTAGTGGAATTTCTAAATGGCGGTGACATTAATGTCCGTACCGTCACATTCATAAACGCATTACAGGAGGGACTTAAACTGAAAATATTTATTCTGGATTTGAAGACAAATGAATTACTTCAATATATACATTCCATAAATAATAGCATCACTGATTGGGTACTGACAGACCTTTTCCAGTGAAATGAACAACTACTAATAGATGAACATGTTAGGGAGCAACAACCATACTGATATTGACGCTGAAATTAGCCAACTGGTTAATCTATTTGGTAGTTCACTAAAAGATCTTGAACAACTTCAGCAGTTTTTACAATGTGAGAAGAATTCCCAAATCTTTATCATATGCTGGCTTGACACCCGGTCAATTAATTTAAATGAGACTTCAGCCAGTTCCAAAGAGGATGATCTGCTGGAGTTTGATTTTTAATTAAGATAGTAATGTTATAATGACTAAAAGGTTAATATTCAGATCGGTATTCCTACCTTTGCAGTAATTAATTTCTTATGAGAAAGAAGGACAAAATTGAGATTACCGAAATGTTTATGGCCAAAGCCGGGAAAGGTAATGCCGGGTTTGATAGATGCTTTCATGGCACAATAAGAAGAGGATGTGATGCCAAGGGTAATCCAATTGTTTATGGGAAAATTAAAGTCAATGATGGATTCATATTCGCTACAGCATCTGACCAGTATGAGCTCGGAGATAAATTGGACGAAATGGTTTTATTGATTCTTGATCACGATTTGTATAGTATTAACAGAACAAATTCAGTGGATAGTATAACTGGATTCGGTTCTAATTAACTTACTCCAATTTAAGTATCGCTATTCATTCATTAAATATTTTCCAATATTATTAGTATTACTACCTATATTGCATAATATTTAATGATAAATGGTGTTATAAAGTTTGTTTTTCATTAAAAATGTTCTAATTTTGGGAGTATGACTACTAATAATGATAATAAATTAATGAGTCTCCTGTCCAGCCATATTCCTGGAACACTACTTCTTGCATCCTGGCTTGAGAAAAATGGTTTCTCCAGGGATCTGCAACAATATTATCTGAAAAGCGGCTGGCTTGAATCATATGGAATCGGAGCATTCAAACGTCCAAATGAAAATGTACAATGGACAGGAGCCTTGAACTCCTTACAAAGGCAAACAGAATTGCAAGTACATGTTGGTGGGTTAACATCCATATCGCTTCAAGGATTATCCCATTATGTAAGGATGGAGAAGGAACCACTCTATCTGTTTTCACCACAATATGTTAAACTGCCAAAGTGGTTTCTCAGCCAGGAATGGAGCAACCAGATAATACATGTAAAAACTAAGTTCCTACCTGCAAACTCTGCTTTGTTTGAATATTCTCGAGATGGCCTGAAACTTCAATTATCATCCCCTGAACGTGCAATACTTGAATGTTTGTACCTGGCTCCTGATAGGTTCGATATGATGGAAGGATATCAAATACTTGAAGGTCTTGTAAATCTTCGCCCAAAAGTCCTGCAGGAATTGCTTGAAAACTGCAGTTCCATAAAAGTAAAACGGCTTTTTCTATTTATGGCTTCTAAAGCCAGACATCAATGGCTGAATTTTGTTGATCAAACCAAGATAGAATTAGGAACCGGTGACAGAGTAATTGTAAGAGGGGGCGTTTATATATCAAAATACAAAATATCAGTACCCAAAGAAATAACGGTATAATGATCAATCAATCTTATTTAAATCAGGCTGACCTGCTTCTGCAAGTAATACCCCACATAGCAACCGAGACTACTCTTGCGTTAAAGGGTGGAACAGCCATAAATCTTTTCTTACGGAATATGCCCCGCTTATCGGTGGATATCGACCTCACTTATCTGCCATTTGATAACAGGGAAACCTCACTGACCAATATTTCTGATTCACTTGGCAGGATAAGGGAACGAATAAGGAAATCAATTCCTGGAATCACTGTAAACAATCATACTATTGAAGGAAATGATATCAAATTGTTAGTCCAATCTCAGAGTGCACAAATAAAAGTCGAAGTAAATACAATAACAAGAGGCCATCTGCATCCAGTAAGATTACTTCAGGTAAATGAAAAGGTGCAGGAAAGATTCCAGAAGTTTGCTGCAATACAGGTAGTATCAGACGCAGAACTCTTTGGTGGGAAAATATGTGCCGCACTTGACCGGCAACATCCAAGAGATCTGTTTGATGTGTATTTATTATTTCATGAATCTGGTTATAATGAAAATGTAAAATACGGCTTCATTCAAGCTCTTATTAGCCATATGCGGACAATGCACGAGGTTCTGCATCCTCATCTTCTGGATCAGCGGACAGCATTTGATAACCAGTTTCAGGGAATGTCTGATATTGATTTTACGTATGAAGATTTTGAAAATACCCGTGAAAAACTTATCGAGACAGTAAATTTAAGTCTAACCGATGCAGACCGCTCCTTTTTGTTAAGTTTTAAACGTGGGGAACCTGATTGGAATCAGTTTCCAGTAAAAGGACTTAAGGATATGTCTGCTGTCCAGTGGAAACTTCTGAATCTTCAAAATCTGATTAAATCCAATCCTGGCAAACACAAAGAATTGCTTTCAAAGCTTGAGACATTACTCTCCAATGAAAGTTGACCAGCGTCATTTTACCAGAACCTTGATTGCCTATTTTCCCAAATATTTTCTTATTTAAACAACTCCCCTCTGTAACTTTTTATTTATAAGCTGTTTCAGAAGGCCACAAATTAGAAATAATAAGAAATCATTTGGATGACGGACAAGAGTTACGAGTTTTCCTTTAGCTGTGGAGTGTCATCATGCTTATCAATTTCCTGCAATTGGGGAATCGATGTCCCGGCAATACCTTTTATCGAACCAATAAAATGATTAGTGTTCAGTAAAACCTTTTCCAATTGCTTTTCCCTTTCTTTCCATATCCTTTCCATCGATCGTTTTTCCCTAACATAGCTATCCTGGAGATTTGAAAAACCTTCAACAATGGCCCCTACCTGCATCATGAATTCATTACTCGTCAAATAATCATACAGCATCTGCATTTTCTCTCCTTTATTGGTTTGCGATGAATATGCTTCTGAAATTTTGATAAGACTTTCAGCAGAACAATTACCAGACCCTTGAAATCAAAGAAATTGCATATCCATAAGCCATCTCTTTGTCCAATCTTATCTATTCCATCTGGTAATGCTTCTGTAATAATAACAAGTACATCGGCTTTGACTGAAATAGCATCAGCTTTCAATTTTGGTATCCAGTCCTGGACAAATGACTTTGTTCTCTTACTCTCATACAGGATTTTTCCGCAATCAATTCTGAACCGGTTCCGGACAGTATGAATTACATCAGCACCTTTAATTCCTTTACCAACTTCCTCAATTAAGTCAACAGGGAACATGTTTCTGAGGATTTCTTCAATTGTCAATTCCTGAACCTCTCCCTACATCTGCATTGACCCCTGCTCTGCTTTCCGGCTCATTTCCTCAACCTGCTTCTTCAGAGAACCTATCAATTCGTCACGTTCTTTCAATTTGAGTTCAACCCGTTCCGACTCTCGTTTCTGAATGTTCTCAGCTTCCTGCTGGAGTTTTTCTGACAATTGCTGCTCAAATTTCAGTATCAGGTCTTGCTCCTGATCTTTCAATTTCCGTTTCAACTGTTCATTTTCAATTTTTGCAGTTTTCAAATCGGTAATCTCCTTTTTTGCAGATTCAGCTTCATCAGATAAGGTCTTTAGCTGTTGCTCATACTGTTTTTCGATCCGACTTTTGATTTATTTGGCAACACTTTCAGATTCGGTTTTCAATTTTTCCGATACCAGCCCCACAGGTTGGGATTTGATTCCCTCAATTACGAAATTGATACATATTATTGTGATATCTTTATCCAAAGAATAAAATACTGTCAGACAATAAGCTAGCTGAATAATTTATTCATAAGTTGTCCATAAATATTAATTCAAGAAACTCTTCATGATAATCTCAATAAATTAGTGGTCCAAACAATTTAACAATGAACGATTTTCAGGTACTTATTGATGAGCTTCTCAAGTTCCGTGATGCCCGGCATTGGGAACAGTTTCATAATACGAAGGACCTTGCTCTTGCAATCTCAATTGAGGCAGCAGAACTGAATGAACTCTTTCTTTGGAAAACGACTGAGGAATCAGAACTTGTTGATCAGAATATACTTAAGGTAGAACTCGCTGATGTACTTGCTTTCAGTCTCCTACTGGCGTGAAAGTATGGCTTTGACGTATAGGAGATAGTTCTTGAAAAGATCATGAAGAATAACAAGAAATACCCTGTTGAGAAATCAAAGGGAAGTGCGAAAAAATACAATGAACTATAGCCATTGCTGATCTACCAGGCTCCTTCCTAAAGGTTTATTGATGATGTCAGGGAAAATACCATCTCTGATATCATGACTGAAAACTATAAGGCAAGGCTTGGTATGGATCCCGGTATTCCTGAATTTGTATCATGGCAAAACAGTCTTTCGAGGATCAGGGACCTCCTGGAACTTGGTAAAATCAATGACACTTATGTTGCTCTTGAATATGAGGTTCCACATAATCAGAGCCTGCTTGACTGTTTGTTGTTTGGCAAAGGGAAGAATAAAATTTCAAATGTTGTCCTAATTGAACTAAAGCAATGGTCTACAGTTAAAGCACTTGCTGATGAGGGGAACTTTGTAGAAACATATACCGGAGGAAAGGAAAGGATTGTTCCTCATCCTTCACAACAGGTAAAGGGATATCATAATTATTTGCAGGGTTTTGTTGAGGAGTTTGAGAAAGAACCTGCACTTTCCCTGTTCAGTTGCGCATATAGTCATAACTACTCAAGATCAGAAGGAAAAGGTCTGCATAGTCCTGTTTACAAAGATCTGATCGCAGAATTCCCGCTATTTTCCAAAGAAGACACTAAGTTACTTGGGGTCAGGATCAGGGAGCTTCTTAAAAGCGGTTCAGGGTTTGAGATATTTAACCGGTTTATGCAAAGCCGTCTGCATCCTTCAAAGAAGTTGCTTGAGAATGTGCACAGGATCATTAAGAATGATGTTGTGTTCTCTTTGCTTAATGAGCAGCTTGTTGCCAAAAATCTCATCTGGGCAAGGTACAGGATGTCGGCAAAAAAGAATGAAAAATCAGTAATAATTGTCCATGACGGACCTGGTAAAGGGAAATCGGTTATCGCTTTAAATATTCTTGCAGAGGCTGCTCTATAGAAAAAGAATGTTTTGTATGGGTGTAAATCAAAACCATTCACATCCGGATTGCAGAAACTTGTAGGGCGAGGCGGTGAAAAAATGTTCTCTAATCTCTATCGATTCATCCCCAGCAGGACAAAGGAAAATGAATTTGATATACTTCTTATTGATGAACCTTATTGTGAACATCTACCATAATCCCAAAGTTATATATAATAGTAAATATATTGATTATCTTAATTTTAGGCGAAGGCTTTAGGGTCCAACGGATTCTCCTTTTAGGTTTTACTAGGTAAAAGATTACCGAGATGTTATTTACTTTCTCAATTATTTGTGAAACCAATAAAAGACAAGAGGAAATATTAATTTATATTTTTGTACTACTTTTTGTACTACCAAAAAAAATGGCCTCGTAAATACTTGATTTACAAAGCCATTTAATTTACTCAGTCGGGGCGAGAAGATGATGATAGGGGCTCGCTATGTCGTGAAATTCACGTAGTTACAAAATCATTTTGCGCCGGGGTCACCGAATAGGTTCCAAGAGGAATAGTTTATCGGGAAACAACGCTCAAACCATAATAAAAAGAACTATTTCAGATCAAATATAAGCAAAAGATAACAAATGTTAACAAAGATATTTGACAAGGTGAAATTCCAATTAAAGCAAAACAGTTCCTGCTGATCTACTGATGAAATGGGCCTAATAAATCTATTCGCTTTTTCCGTATAATACTTTTCATTGTTTAAAATCTTCTCCGTGTATTCATATTAGAAAAAATTGTCAATTCAAAAATTTTGTATATAATCTCAACAGTACCATCCCCTCCTAATTCATACTCTAAATTTTCGTTTGCATTTATGTATTTTAAATATAACACTCCATGACCCTTATAAAAATCTAGAAATAAGTATGATGTATAATCATAAATTCCTAAATCAGCAAATTCATTGAGTAATGATAGATTGTGTAAAGTACATTCTCCTATATTTGATTCGTATCCAGACATCTCGAAACGTCTGTGTTCTCTTTTCAACCCATCAGTTTCAATATATCGTAATTGATTTATAATGTCTTCATCGAATGCGAGTCTTTTGCGAATAAAAGTTAACACATCCTCTTTTGATTGGTTTTTTAATATTTCAACAGTTTCAGACTTACTAGAAGTAGATTCATAAATAACAATTCCTAGTTTTAACCATCTCGGTAAATCCTTATTAGGTTGAGTCGATGTTTTTATACTGTCTGAAGTATTTCCTGTTATTGAAGCAATGTCTGAGTTAGTTAGGCCTAGACCTTCTTTCATTTCTTTAAATCTATCGTGCCAGTTCATAAATATTTGTTTTATGAATGCAAATGTAAATATATATTTACATAAAACAAAAATGAAGTAAACATATTATTACCATGGTAATCTATAAATTGCCTATGCCTTAAACTCTCGATCAATTTTGCTTCTAATTCTCTTTAAATATTGCGTAAGGAGTTTGTCATTTTCATATAATGCCTTGTAGTCATAATTTTTAAAAGGCATAAGTTCATAGTGAGATAATAATTTATCTTTTTTTGATTTAGCTATGGAAAATATGGAATCCAGGTATTTAAGGCAGGTATCATATAGAATCTCCTCTGAAATTTTATTATATTCCATTATTAGTCCGTATAAATCGTATTCTCTTAAATTCTGAAATCCATCTACGGCATGTAGATTGGTTCCTTTGGCAGTAAGTTGAATTTGGGTAATCCTAAAAAAATTCTTTTGGAAATCTTCAGGAAGGTACTCTGCTGTTTCCTTATAGTTGATAGTATGAGCTCCTGCAATATTTCGTAATTCGTATATTTTAAGCTCTCTAAGCTTTTTATTTACTACTGATTTATTGTTAATTCTGCAAACTTCAAATATTTCAGAAATACAAGATATCTGCTGAAAAACGGCATTTAGTATGCCATATAGCTTTAAGTATAATTCACCTATATCGTTATTGTCGTAGGCATTAAATTTTTGAAGGCCATATTTAGAAAAGTAACAAATTGCCTCCTCTGTATCTTCCATTAAATCAATACAACTGCGAAGCCTCCAGATATCAAATTTATATTGGAATTTTAATCGTTTGCGAATCCTTTCTTCAATGTCTATTTGATTTTTGGGATGACAGCCCCAATCAAGACACGACAACAAAAGCAAAGCACACTTTTGCTTAATCGACAAATCAACAAAATCCTTTTTCATTTGAATCCGGATTTGAATTTCAAAATTAAACAAAAGGTAACAAAAAATATTGTGAAGGATTGTAGAGTTTGATAACAGATATTTTTCAATATCAATCAACCATATGTTGTTTAACCAGATTAACAGTTATTCCGGTATACTCTGCAAAATCCTCTATGCTGACAAACTGGTGATCCTGTTTCGCCAGGCATTCCCTGATTTTTTTTAATAGCATACGGCTGAATTTTTCGCTTTTTCCTGTTAACCTTTGAACATCCTTTGGATAAATTATTATTCTTCCAGAATTTGAGATCATGTTCTTAGGACACTTTTTTCAAAGATAATATTTCATAATTAAAAAGGATAATCTGGAATAAAACGCCTTTTCATGGTAGTATGAGATTTTCTGAAAAGATTAATAATCAAGAACATTTATATTTAGGAAAAACCGAGTCAATTATGGAAAAACAATTTGAAATCCGAACTTATGGCTTCAATGAATTGGCCATGCTGTATTTTCCGAACATCGCAAAATCGTCCGCTTCCAGGATGTTCAGCCAATGGATCCATACCTCTCCGCAGATTTTACAAAAGCTTATAGAAACCGACTGGAAAAAGCGATCAAAATATTTTACACCGAAGCAAGTGAAAGTACTTGTTGGGCATTTTGATCCGCCGTATTAGTTACCGATATAGTATCGGGGACTTTCAACTCACATTGTGTATCTTGATGCTTATACATTAAAGCACATGCCTAGCTACCAATTGCATATAGTGCTTTTCATTTTAGCTATAACTCAATTTACCTGAAATTTAGAATTTCCATTTTTCCCTACGAAAAAATTCAAATAGTGCAATCTCTTCAACATCAAACGATTTGCAAACATTTGGGATTTTGTGAGCATTAGGTTTAAATTTTTCACTGTGAACTAATACACATTCATGTAATTTGGCTTGTGCAATCACAAATGGGTCAGCATAAGGTTTTCCAAGTAATATTGCTTCTTCTTTAACTAAATCGGGATGCAGTGTTAGTATTTTTCTAACTTCTATTTGTTCTTCAAGTGTCGGTTTAGTGAAAATTTTTTTGTTTGCCTTTGCCCATTCAGCAATTTCATCATCATAATCCTCTAATTCTCTTAGAACTTCACTTGAAGATAAGATTTCTCCATTACTAATCATGTAAACAAAGTTTTCCCATAATGAAGTAAAAACATCTCCCGGATAATTTTTTAGGTCAATAAATGGCCCACTGTCAAAAATGTACTTTGGGGGAAATAATTCCATCTATGCTAAAAAGCTTTTATCTCGTAATCTTTTATTCGACTTATTTTAATGCTTAAAAAATCAGCAACTTGAGATGATGCTAATTTTCCTTCATGGTAATTGGTTAAGACCAGTGTAACAAAGTTCTTTCCCAAATGGCTAAAATTTGTTGTATGGTAAGATGGCCCACCATCTTGTGTTTTTTTTCTTTTTTCAATATCTTTTTTATACTTTTCATTCCATATGTTCCTGGTTTTAACATAGAAGTCTTTAGTGGTTTTGCCCAATTCAAATAGTTTTCTGAGTACAACTTCTTTTGAAACCTTATATGTATTAGCTATTTCTCTAAGTGTTTCTTCTGTCCATTCTAAATTATTACTATTTTCAAGAACAAGATTTTCGTCAAGTAATTCATTATTTGGTAGAAGAATGTCAGATGCAAATTGATTGCAAAAAACTTCGATTTGATTTGGATGTTGTTTTATTTCGTCTGCATAGAAGTCTCTGAATACGCCTCCAATATTGAATAAAATATGGCATAATTCATGAAAAAGGCTAAATATTTTACCATTCGGTGCATCACTGCTATTTATTACAATTACAGGAAATTCATTATCCATTAGGGAAAAACCTCTTACCTCTTTTAAAGGATATTGGAAAACAAAAATTCCATTTTTTTCAATAAGGTTCCTATAAAATTTAAATGCTTCATCAGAATTACTAAAATCCTGTTGAAGTCTTTTAGATATCCCTAAGTAATCTCTTAACTTATGGGCAGTGTTGTCCGTAATATTTGAGATTTCAAATATAAACTCTCTATGAATTGGTTTAGTTATAGGATTTTTGTCATCATTAATTTGTTTAAGAACCAATTGATGATGTTTAGCTTTTCTGATAAATAATCTTAATTCGGGAGATAAATTAGTAATCTCATTTTCAGGTAAGGTTCTAAAGTCTTGTTTAGGAGTAGTTTCCCTTGGGGGTTTAGGTAAAAAGAAAACCGCAAGCGGTCTTTTATAAATATTGTAGGCAAGTTTTTCTAGTTGTGCAAGAGTGGGAAAAGCATTCCCATATTCCCATTGTTGAATTGTTTCTCTATCCTTGTCTAGTTTTAATGCGACCTCTGCCAAAGTTAAGCCAAGACTCTCCCTTGCCCATATTAGAATGGAAGGTTCAATCCTTATTATTTGATTGTTAGCAGTCATGTCGTTTTAACAACTCAAATTTAGCAAAGTTAAGTACAATCCCAATTTTAATCATTGGACATATTTTACCATTACCAATAGCATTAGTATAAAAGCAAATTATTATTGAAGCAAATAATATGATTTTAATATTACTAAAAGTTACTTTGATTTCATAGATATAAATGCCTAATGATTTAAAATAATTAAGTTAAAAGTTTTTGAATCAACTTCATTTCACCTCATTTTATGCTTTATAAGACTAATATTCACAAGATTATCTCATAAACCAAGCTTATTAGATTTGGCCTAAACCGCATTAATTACCCTTGCATCACAATTTCATCCACGATGCAAGCGCCCCATTTTCAAATCAACTCTCTTGTAGCCACAACCTCCGGTATATGCGGAGGGGTGGGTAAATATTCTACTCCCTATCCTTCGAACCAATAGTTTTCTTTTCTTAAGTTAAATCTATGAATAAATATGATGATGTAAAGCAAGTGTTAATAACCGGAAATAACTCTTCGGAGTTATTCTGGTTATTAACACCTTTTCTTTTT
>JBGSSA010000076.1:0-156171 GCA_041737295.1 Bacteroidales bacterium
AGTTATTTTGGAAGTTGAATCTCATTAGTGTGACCGTACCGCCTGGTTGCAAATAGATTTAACTGTCACGCGACATACGTGACAACCAGGATTTTTTACGGACACTAAACAAAAAAGTTATAGATTATCAGGAGTTTATTACCCTGACGGTCATTCAACATACATAATTTTTTTCAATTCTTCAGCTTTGGATTTACCAAATAGCTGTTCTGTCAGCGCCAGGGAAAACTTCATGGCCGCCCCCGCGGCCTTACCGGTAATAATATTCCCATCAATTTCAACCGGATTGCCGGTACAAATCGCCCCTTTCAACCTGGATTCCGTACCCGGGAAACAGGTAACCCTTTTTCCCTGCAAAATTCCTGCATTTGCCAAAACTATCGGAGCGGCACAAATGGCAGCAATCATTTTCCCCTGCCCGTTAAATTCAATGATTACTTTTTTAAGCCCTTCGTGTTTGGCAAGATTATCTGATCCGGGCTGGCCGCCTGGAAACAGAATAACATCAGCACGGGTGTAATCCATATCTTCGAAGAGCATGTCAGATTGCACCGCCACCCCCCTTGCACTGGTTACTTCCCTTTTTCCTGATACTGAAACCATTGTTACTTCACATCCTGCGCGACGCAAAACATCTACCGGAGTGATGGCTTCTATTTCCTCAAAACCATTGGCCAGATGAATGAATACATTTTTCATATGCCTGTTTTTAAGTAAATTTACATTATATTTTTCATGTAAGTTCCTAAAATACACGGGGACTGAATGCATTTAACTCCCGGTCAAGTTCCCTCGCCCTGCCTCCTGTGATTTTGTCAAGAAGCTGCCAGAATGATTTCTGATGATGTTTGTGCACTGTATGACAAAGCTCATGCAACACAATATACTCCTGTAACCGCTCCGGCAGCCGCATGAGGTGTATATTCAGACTTATCCTGTTGTCGGGTGAACAACTGCCCCATCTCGACTTGTTATCACGAAATGATACCTGCACGTAACTGAAACCAAATTGCCGGGCGAGCCTGTCGGTCAGGGGTGGCAGATACTTTTTGGCTTCCATGTGAAGAGCTGCCACGATACCCCGTCGAATGGCCTGCTGAATGCGGGGATCCGTTACCTCTGCAAAAACAGGATGGTGAATGTGGATGATCTGATTCTTAATAATCGTTTGTATTGTCGATTTTTCATGTGTTCCGATAAAAAGAACATGATCTTTTGTCCTGAACTCAGTACTTTTTGTGAACAGGGTAACTCTCCGCTCGTATTTCTTCATCTTCTCCTGTTGTTTCCTGATCCAGCCTATTTTGGACTCTACAAATTTTCCTGCTGCCTCATAGGAAACAAATTGAGGAAGAGTGACCAGAACCCCCCTGAATGGCTTCAGGGAAATTTTCATGCTCCTTACTGACAATTTACGGATAAAACTGACCTCCCCAATTTCGTTATAAACAACTAACTTAACATTTTCTGTTTTCAAGATCCCTGATTTTTTTTCACCAAAAAATACGCTCTTTTTACGAATTGTTTATGCCAAATTCTAATTTTACAAAATCTAAATATTAACCAAGCAACCATCCCTATGAATTCCCGAAAATTACTGATCTATTTATCACTTGCTGCAATCTTCCTTATTATTTTCGTTATTGTTGGTAAGAAGGCCGGTTGGTTAGGAAAATCAATTACTTACGAGGTTACTACGGAAAAAGCCATGCGCCGTGATGTAAATGAAATCATTACAGCCAATGGCAAAATCCAGCCTGAAACCGAAGTGAAAATTACTTCCGATGTATCCGGTGAAATTGTGGACCTCGTTGTAAAAGATGGAGACTATGTTAAAAAGGGACAGTTCCTGTTAAAGGTTAAACCCGACAATTACATTTCAGCCAGGGACCGCACATTGGCATCCCTTAATGCAGCCAAGGCAAACTTGGCCAACTCGAGGGCCATGCTAGTACAGGTGAAGTCAAAATACGAACAGGCCCGCTTGTCCCATAACAGAAGCAAGAAGCTCTGGGAAGAAAAAACAATTTCCCAGGCGGAATGGGAATCGGCCCAATCAGCATACGAGGTGGCCATGGCGGAAGTAACCGCTACCGAGCAAAGTGTTGCAGGAGCAGAATTTGCCGTGCACAGCTCCGAAGCTTCACTCAAGGAAGCCAATGAGAACCTTGTAAAAACATCCGTGCATGCCCCTATGGACGGTACCATCTCCTTGCTAAACGTTGAAAAAGGAGAAAGGGTGGTCGGAACCGATTTGATGAGTGGGACAGAATTATTGCGTGTTGCCAACCTTGACAGGATGGAAGTGCTCACCGAAGTAAACGAGAATGATATTGTGAGGGTGAAATTGAATGATTCTGCGCAAATTGAGGTTGATGCATTCCCGGACAGAAAATTCAAGGGGATTGTCACCGAAATAGCCAATTCGGCTACAACGACCGGTGTAACCACCGACCAGGTAACAAATTTCGAAGTCAAGATCCTCTTATTTAAAGATTCCTATGCCGACCTGGTTACAGAAGGAAAACCCCAGCCTTTCCGGCCAGGTATGTCGGCATCCGTGGATATCATGACCGAATCCAAAAAAAAGGTAATAACAGTCCCCCTCCAATCCGTAACAATGCTTGCTGATTCGCTTATAAAATCTGATACTTCCTTAACAGCAAAGTCCAAACCTGAACCAAAGGAAGTTGTATTCGTTTATGATAAGGGAGAGGCCCGGACAACCATTGTAAAAACCGGGATACAAGACAACAATTACATTGAAGTTGTAAACGGGCTTGCTGATAGTGCAGAGGTAGTGACAGCCCCTTATAATGTGATTACCAAGAAATTAAAAGATGGCTCACTCCTGAAAAAAGTTAAAAAAGAAGACCTCACTAAATAATTAATGGCAGCCATACTCAATATAGAAACTGCAACACCACTATGCTCGGTCGCCCTGTCGATTGATGGTCAAATCACAGCCCGCCGTGAAACCTTCGAAGAAAAATCACATGCTGCCAGGCTTACTGTATTTATTGAGGAAATTATTAAGGAACAGGGACTTCGCATAAAAGATCTTCATGCCATTGCCATCGGAAAAGGTCCCGGCTCATATACCGGTCTCCGGATTGGCGTTTCCACTGCCAAAGGCCTGTGTTATGGCGCAGGGATACCGCTTATTGCCGTCGGAACATTACACGTAATGGTTAATCATGCCATCGGCATATGCAGGGAAAGGTCAATCCCTGTTTCGGATGAGAACATGCTTTTTTGTCCCATGATCGATGCGCGCAGAATGGAAGTTTTTTCGAGCATCTACAAGGCATCAGGAGAGAAAATAGAACCTGTTTCGGCAAAAATAATTGATGCCGGCACATATGCCCGTTATCTTCAAACTTCAAAAATCTATTTTTTTGGATCCGGAATGGAAAAATGCCGTGAGGTTCTGTCTCATCCGAACGCTTTTTTTCTGGATGAAATTTATCCCCATGCTGCAGCCCTGGCAACCCTGGCAGAAGAAAAATACACAAATGGGCAATTTGAGAATCTGGCCTATTTTGAGCCGTTCTACCTGAAGGAATTCGTTGCCACAGTATCAAAAAAAAATTTACCCGTTCAATAATAATTCTGTTAATACGTTAGATAGCCGAATGAGAATCCCTTACACTATTGTAAAGCATATTTTGATAGTTCTCCTTCTCAGTATATCTGCCGGAGGATTTGGTCAGTTTAAGGAACATGTCAGCCGTGACAAATCATACAAGGATGGGGAAAATCTGCTCTATGTAGTAAAATTTGGTCCGATTGTGGGAGGGACTGCCTCCCTTGTGCTGAAACATGAGTATTTTAATAACAAAATTGTCTTCCATGCCCGTGGAGAGGCGAAAACAGTTGGTCTTGCAGAAAAACTGTACAGTGTCAAAGACATATTCGAGAGTTTTTTTGATATCCATACAGTGCTCCCCTACAAGGCTATCCGCGATGTAAAGGAAGGCAATTACAGAAAGCATGAGGAGGCTATTTTCAACCATGCCGGAAATACAGTTTACAGTTCCCGTAAGGATACCCTCATAGCAATTCCTCATAACACATTGGACATGATGTCATTGCTTTACTATATCCGAAGCATTGATATTCATAATATGAAGAAGGGAGATGTGTTGCGCACAGTCACTTTTTTTGATGAGGAACTATTCCCCTTTGAAATTCGCTTCAAGGGCACCGAGGTAATTAAATCAAAATACGGCAAAATACGGTGTTACCGTTTTGACCCTGTGGTTGAACCAGGCCGTATGTTTGAATCTGAAGATGATATGACCATCTGGATATCCGCTGACAGGAACCTTATTCCCATAAAAGTGAAGTTTAATCTTGTAGTTGGATCGTTGCACATGGAACTCACTGAGTATTCCAACCTGAAATACCCCCTTGGTATTAATCCCTGATGAACTGAAATGAAACACACTTGACCCATCATTCGTAAATAGAATGAAAATCAAGGGGTTTTTCCATACCTTGCAAATTATAGGCGGTCCGGATCTTGGAAATAAATGCTTTTGAACTTCAACAGATGAAAGAAAACAGACAGGATAAAGCTTCGATTAACAGGCTGCAGCTTACCACTTTCAAGCTGCAATCCCTGTTGAATATTACAATGGCTATTAATAACAATCTTTCACAGGATGAATTGCTCGATACCTATGAAAAACTGCTTACTACTGACCTGAATATCGGAAAGGTCCTGATTTATAAGCTGGCAGACAAATGGCAATGCATCCTTAAATCAGGAATGGTAGGCGATTCATACGGAAGTATTGACGTTGAAAGAGACCTTAAGCCGATAGAAGATATCTCCTTTATTACCTCTTCTCCGAACAAGACGCTGAATGCATTTGATATTGTAATCCCTGTAATTAATAATGGCGCACCCATAGCCTATGTGATACTCGGGGATATTGAAGAGGGTGAAGGTGTAAGCCCGATCATCAAACATCTGAATTTTATACAGACCCTGACCAATATTATTGTGGTAGCCATTGAAAATATGAGGCTTTTTAAGGAAAGCCTGCAACAGGCTGCCATAAAAAAGGAGCTTGAACTGGCATCCAAAATGCAGAACATGCTTATTCCGAATTCCTCAAGCCTGCCCCGGAATGATAAAATTTATATGACAGCCTTTTATCTGCCTCACTTTGATGTGGGGGGAGATTATTACGATTATATATCCCTTAACCGAAACGAATTTGGATTTTGTATCGCCGACGTATCCGGAAAAGGAATGTCGGCAGCCCTTCTCATGTCAAATTTTCAGGCGAATCTGCGAGCCCTTTTCACATATGATATTTCCCTGGATGCATTGGTCGAAAAATTAAATGAAAGGGTTATGCACGCTGCCAACGGTGAGAAATTCATTACCCTGTTCATCGGTAAGTTTAATTACAAGACCCGGGAACTTCAGTATATTAATGCGGGTCATAACCAACCCATGATGTATCAGAAGGACCGTAAGAACCTTACATTGCTGGCCAAGGGATGCGTAGGCATCGGCATGCTGGATGAGATTCCGCTTATCAGAAAAGGATCCGTTACACTTGAAGAACATACTAAAATCATTTGTTATACGGACGGCCTGGTGGAACTGATCGATGGCAAAGAAGTTTCCTTCGGTACAAAGGAAATTGAAGACTGCATCATGAATAATAACAGCATTGAGGAGAATATCCAGGCTATAATCAAGAAACAGGGCATTGCTGAAGGCAGTGCCTCAATCTTTGATGATATTTCAATGCTGGGTATCGAGTTTTTCTAGATCACTGCCCTGATGTTGATCTTCCCAGGGATAGAAAATATCCAGTGAAACGAAGGCCGCTATAAATCCCCAGAACAAGGATGAGGCCTTATCAGTATCGAGAAAATTGTTCAGACTTCCATGAATCAGATACGTGATAAGTCCAAGGATCATTCCCAACACAATCCCTCTTAACCTCTTGTTGGTAAGCCTGAAATATACGCGGAATCCGGTGATCAGGCTTACAATGCCTATAATAACAAAAGACAGGCTCCCCAGGAAACCGCTTTCTGCCAACGGGCCGATGTATTCACTGTGTGCATTGCCCATGTCACCAAAGTCGGTACTGATACCGGTTTTATCACGTAAAAGCTGGTAAGGGGCATACCTGAAGCTATAGGTTCCCGGTCCGTGCCCGAATACCGGCTTTTCCCTGAACATCCTTATGGCTGAATTCCAGCGGTTGATCCGCTCAAGGTTCGATTCATCCGTTGAAATATTCGACACTGACTTTACATGTTCCGAAAGCGTCACAGATGAATTCTGCCGGTTCTGCTCCATTTTCTGCAATAGCTCTACCCTTTTCCCGGCCAGGTATACCACCATAACTACACCGACTACAAGAATATATTTGAACTTTATCCTGAAAATAGCCAGGAAAAGAATACCGCTTGCAACAATTACACTCATCCACGCAGCCCTTGTATACGAAAGCACCAGGCCGGCTCCCAGCACAAACCAGGGTCCCCATAAAAATATCCTTAACAGCATGTTACCCCTCCTGCTTAACAGGACCCCGCCCAGGGCAAAAATCAGCATGGCAAGTATTGCCCCGTACGACGTATGGTCACGAAAAAAGGGACTCATTACAATATGTGCAGCCTCCGAATCAAATAGCCCATACTGAACATGCCTGGATATCGTAAAAACCACTACAAAGATCATGGCAATCACATAACTCCATATGAATACCGGAATAGTCCGGTATTTACGGAAAACAAGGATCGCCAGAAAATAATAAATCGTAATGAACCAAATCCTCGCCAGGAGAAATTTGATTGAAACCATTGGCATTGTACTGGTTATTGTCGTAATCAGTATCCAAATAATATTGAAAAAAATTGCATAGGTTACCGGATGAGTGACAATCCGCATATCAAAGGATCTGTCATAAAGAATTTTATAATAAAATATGATCATCATGCCAAAAAGCATGGGTTCGGTGGGAATGGCAAAATCAATGGGTGAAGAAGGAAAAAAATCGATAAGCTGAACAGACAGCGGTGTACAAAAAATAATTATAAAATACATCAGATCGAGCCGGGCCAACACAAGATAAATCATCAGCAATACAATCGGCAGCAGGTTGAAGTAATAAAAATTCCGGCCCGTAAAAATTATATCGGCAACCAGGTAAATTAATACAAGGCTGATAACGAGGATATGCTTTTTCAGGATTTCCAACCAGGGCATATTGCTAGTTTCTGGCTTTAATACTGTCTATGATCAGCAACAAAATGATTGAAAGTGCCAGCGTGGACAGAGTTGTCATCATGACAATGAAAGTCCGCTTTGGAGAGACCTTCTTTTCTTCAACCCGCGCTTTGTCGACGATAAATACCTGAGGAACTGAATTTTCAATATATACTTTCTGCGAGGCATACTTGGACTTCAGCAAGCCAAGCCTGTCTATTTCTGATTCCAGTTTTTGCGACAACTCCACATATTTACCCCCATAAACTGACAGTATATTCAGCTGTTTCATTAACGCTTCAGCTGCCTGACTATTGCCGCGCTCCAGGGCATTAGCATATGCCGTATTCAATGCGGAGGCCTGGGATTCATAATCAATCATGCCCTTTTGCCTGAGCAACTGCAGTGAATCACTATACTTGCGCACGTCAGCCTGTGAACTCTCATACTCGCTTTTTACAATATTAAAGGCATCCATTGCCCTTTTCTTCTGCATATTATGAACGGTTGAATCGACATATACGGTGATTTCATTGGCAATAGCAGCTGCCATTTTCGGATCAGTATCAAAAACTCCGATTTCTATCGACATGTACTGAGTTCTGCGGAATTTAACATTGCCATTGTATTTGCCTTTAAGTTGATTTTCGGGATAAGGGGAGGAAGATTTAATCTTGTAGTGTTCCATCAGGTTGAACTTTTTCGCGACATGATCCCTTATTTCGCTGGATCGCAGAATCTGAAGCATTCGCTCAATTTCACCATCACCGCCAAATGAGAGCACATCCCGGCTGTCCATTGAAATTGTAGATGTTTCTATAAGACTCCTTGACAAGGACAGGGAAGCTGCCGGAAAAATAATAACTTCTGACCTGTAACGGGGAGTAATATTCAGCGATACAATAATTGACAGAATGAAAGCAACTAGTGAAAGTGCAATCAATATCCATTTTTTATTCCAAAGAAATCGAATAAGATCAAAGGTATCATACACAAAATTCGGGTTCTTTTTTCTCGTCTCCATAATGTAATGATTAATTGATTGTTATAAGGTAATAGTTCTTTTTCCCCTTTTGAATGAGAATATATTTATTGTTGATCAGATCGGATACACCCAGTGAATAAAACTCATCCTCTATTTTTCCCTTATTCAGGCTCACACCACCTCCCTTGATCATCTTCCTGGCCTCGCCCTTTGACGGGAATATTCCTGTCTTTTCTCCCAGCAGGTCAATTATGTTAATCCCCGAATCTATTGCAGTTCTGTCCAGCGTTGAAACGGGCACCCCGTCAAATACATTTAGGAATGTTGCTTCATCAAGCTTTCTAAGCGTATCCGTTGTTCCCTTCCCGAAGAGAATATCTGAGGCTTCGATGGCTGCCTCAAGTCCTTCTTTTGAATGTACCATGAGGGTTACGGTTTCAGCCAGTTTTTTCTGAAGAAGTCTCATATGAGGAGCATTGCTGTGTTCTGCAATGATGCTCTCTACCTCTGATTTGTCGAGCAGGGTAAACAATTTGATATATTTAACCGCATCCTCATCCGATACATTGAGCCAAAACTGATAAAATGCATAGGCTGAAGTTTTAGCCGGATCAAGCCACACATTTCCCTTCTCAGATTTTCCGAACTTGCCTCCATCGGCCTTAGTAACGAGGGGACATGTTAATGCAAAGGCTTCCCCCCCGTCTTTGCGGCGTATTAATTCGGTACCTGTAACGATATTTCCCCATTGATCCGAACCGCCCATCTGCAGGCGGCAGTTTTTATGCGAATACAGATAGTAATAATCATATCCCTGTACAAGCTGATAGCTGAATTCTGTGAAAGATATCCCCGTTTCGAGTCTCTTCTTAACGGAATCCTTTGCCATCATATAGTTTACGGTTATGTGTTTGCCGACATCACGAAGAAAATCCAGAAACGAAAACTCTTTAAACCAATCGAAGTTGTTTACAATTTCAGCCGAGTTAGCGCCGCAGTCAAAGTTCAGAAATTTTTCAAGCTGCCGGCGTTGGCAACCCAGGTTATGGTTCAGGGTTTTTTCGTCAAGAAATTTGCGCTCCTCTGATTTACCCGAAGGATCTCCGACCATACCGGTGGCTCCTCCGACGAGTGCCAGGGGTTTGTGGCCGGCACGCTGAAAATGGACAAGCAGCATGATCGGCAACAGATTTCCAATGTGTAATGAATCAGCGGTAGGATCGAATCCGATATAGCCCGTGGTCATCTCTTTATTGAGCTGTTCTTCCGTACCCGGCATCATATCGTGCACCATTCCCCTCCACTCGAGTTCCTCAACGAATGTCATATATGTAATTTTCGGCAAAGATAATATTTTAAAGCATGAACCTGTTTTTTCATACAAATTCCTCGTGCCTGATCCCTTTGTCCATATCCCCCAGGGATGGGAACAGAAACAGGGTGGCCGAAGTTACAGGTTTATAAAAGAATGACCCCTCCCTTGCATTTTTTGGCAGTATACTGATCTGTTTGTCAAGCCGGTCAATAAAAAGTAGTAAGATGCCCACAATCAGCATCACCTTGCAAATATTAAATAAAGCGCCGGCCAGCTTGTTCATGAGTGACAACGGTGAAGACTCCACTACCTTATCCAGCAAATTACCCAACATAGTAATCAGGATAAATACACCCGTAAAGGTTATTGCAAGGGAAACCATGAAAAGATACTCGTAATCAAATGACCAGTGTTTAATAAGAAAGCGTGCCGTAAATCCTGAGAATTTAAGAGCCAGGAAAACTCCTGCAATCAGGGCAGCCAGGGATGCCATCTGTAATACAAGTCCCCGTGTAATTCCGCGAAACACGGCGTAAACAAGCAAAACCATGATGAACATGTCAATAAAATTCATAGATCCCACGTATTTATATGTTAAAAGTACTGAAAATTCCGAACTTCCCACCTAAGCCCCTAAGCCCCTAAACCCCTATTTACTTTATCGCTTAAACTTCTACCTTTGCCCTCATAATCTTGTGACAATGTCCACCTTTCTGTTCGACAGCATTATTTTCGGACCTGTATGGAGTCGCCGACTCGGGGAATCACTGGGTATAAACCTGTTACCGGCGAACCGAAAAGTCTGCAATTTTAACTGCATTTATTGTGAATGCGGACTTACGCCAAAAGAAACTCCTTCTTCTGAATTTCCTTCCCGCGGGGAGGTTAAAAAATTACTTTCCATCCGCCTGCAGGAAATGAAAAATAAGGGGGAGTACTTGAATAGCATAACTTTTGCAGGTAACGGGGAACCTACACTTCACCCCGATTTTTCAGCCATTATGTCGGATACCGTGGAAGTCAGGAATGCCATCTTTCCCGAAGCGAAGATCACCGTATTGTCGAACGCTACCCGTGCGGGAATTAAAAACATCTTTGAAGCACTTTCCCTGGCTGATCTGAACATACTCAAACTCGATTCGGCCATTGAAAGTACCCTGCTTCACATCAATTGTCCAACCGGTAACTTCAGCTTACCATCCCTGATCGATTCCCTTACCCGGTTCAATGGAAAATTAATCATTCAGACTCTCTTTTTCCGTGGTAAATTTATGGGCACGGACATCGATAATTCGTCAGCTTCTGAAATTTCGGCCTGGTTAAAGGTCATCGGTATGTTGAAACCTGAATGCGTGATGATCTATTCGCTTGCGCGGGATACACCGGTGCAGGGTTTGGAACGTATCGAAGCTGAAAAACTCACAGCTATCGCCAGACGTGTTGAAGAACTCGGTATTTCCGCGCAGGTATCACCCTGATAAAACCGGATCAGATTGAAAACCCGACCCCTGACCATACTGGTTAGTCCGCTCGACTGGGGACTCGGTCATGCCTCTCGCATGATCCCATTGATCGGGCGTTTTATTCAGGATGGACACAGGATAATCCTGGCCGGTTCCGGCCGCTCATCGGAACTTCTCAGGAAGACCTTTTCTGATCTCCGGTTTGTATCTCTTCCGGGCCATACAATTCATATGGGATCGGGAAAACATTCCTATTTTCAATTGGTTCTCCAGTTGCCCGCTTTGATGTTTTCTGTTTTCCGTGAGCACCGGATGATCCGGAAAATTGTTCGTGATGAGGCTGTAGATATTGTAATTTCTGATAACCGCTATGGACTGCATTGCAGAAAAGCCTATTCGGTTTTCATAACACACCAGATTTCCCCCGTGCTTCCGGCCATTTTCCGGTGGCTCGAATACCCCTTGTACCTGCTCATCCGGAACCGCATAAAACGTTTTGATCAATGCTGGATACCTGATTTCCAAAATGCTGAGGTAAACTTAAGCGGCAATTTGTCGCACCGGTATGAAACCCTATCCAATACCCGTTTTATCGGAATCCTTTCGCGGTTCACCCAAACCGGTTCAGACGATGAAAACCCATCTGTACAATATGACGTGGCCGTCGTTCTCAGCGGTCCGGAACCCCAGGTGAGCTTATTTGAAAAGCAGTTATGCACCCAGTTGTCCAGGCTGGGAAAATCAGCTATTCTAATCCGGGGAATGCGAAACAGGCCTGTTGAAACCAATGGTCTCATTCGCCAGGTTACCCATCTCGATATCAGCGCCTTCCGGCAGGTCCTTAAACAAGCCCGTATTGTGATCAGCCGGTCGGGATATTCGGGAATTATGGATTTTGTTGCCCTGGGCATTTCTGCCATCCTGGTACCTTCTCCCGGCCAATCCGAACAGGAATACCTTGCCGGATGGCTATCGGATTATGGAATGTTTACCGTTGTTCTCCAAAAGGACCTTGATCTGGCACGACTGTATGAAACCGGTTTTCTGCCGGCAAAGTCAAAAAAAATACCGATTCCCGCGAAGACGGATTTTCAATTTGTGGATGACTTATATAGAGAATACCGCCAGAACAGTTAATATACCAAGCAGAAAACCGGAGTAAACCTGCAACGGAACATGCTCATTAAGGCGCAACCGTGCAAATGCAGTGATTCCGGTAAATAAAATGGCAACAACAAGGAATATCATCATATCGCTTCCAAACCGGTAGGAAAGGATTGCGATCAGTCCAACCACTCCACCCCAGCCGACCAGGTGGGCACTGATTTTCCAGAAATATGAAGTTGCCAGAACCAGCAATACCGAAAGACAGGCTGCGAACATGAATCGCTGGTAAACCTGGCTTACCGGGAGCTTTCGTATGAGCAAATAGGCGGCAATATAAAAAAACAGGGTGAGATAAAGCGGAAACAATCGTTCCCTCCTTTGTGAAAATTGCATGCTGCCCGCCATCCCCGTATAATATAGCAATGGCATCAGGGCCACAGGGATCATGAACGTGAGCAAAAATGTGGAGAGGTAAATGAAATTCGTAAAACGATGATCCAGGTCAGCGGCATAGGTGCCTGAATTACTGATCACAACGAGGCCAACCATCGGCATTAGCAATGGATGGAAAATATAGGATATTAGTGAAGCGATTCGCTTTTCCATGAAATTAACAGGTTATCAAAGTTCTTTTCTCATGCGGGCAACAGGAATATTCAATTGCTCCCGGTACTTGGCAATGGTCCTGCGGGCAATATGATAACCTTTGTCGTTCAGCATCTCTGCCAGGTGATCATCCGTAAGGGGATGCCTTTTATCCTCCCCCTCCACACAATTTTGCAGGATCTTCTTGATCTCACGTGTTGAAACTTCTTCCCCGGATTCAGTCTGCATTCCTTCAGAGAAAAAATACTTCAGCGGAAATATACCGAAATTGGTTTGTATATACTTGCTGTTGGCAACCCTTGATATGGTTGAAACATCAAGTCCTGTCATATCGGCTATATCTTTCAGTATCATTGGCCTCAGCCTGGTTTCTTCACCCGTCAGAAAATACTCCTGCTGGTAGTTGATGATTGCATTCATCGTTACCAATAGCGTGTTTTGCCTCTGCCTGATTGCATCAATAAACCACCTGGCAGAATCGAGCTTTTGCTTTACAAAGCTCAATGCCTCTTTCTGGCTTTTTGAATTATGTCCCCGGTTGAATTGATATGTCTGAAGCATGGTGGAATACGTTTTACTTACCCGTAATTCCGGCAGGTTCTTGACATTCAATGCCAGTTCCAGGTCCCCTTCATTATTTTCGAGAATGAAATCAGGGATAATGTGACTGGCAGTTTTATTTTGAGGATCGCTATATGCCCCACCCGGTTTAGGATTCAGGCGCAGAATTTCATCGAGGGCACCTTTAAGCTGTTCATCGGTAATGTTCAGCCGGGCAATGATCTTATCATAATGCTTCCGGGTGAATTCAGGAAAGAAATCACTCAGGATACGGTAGGCAAGTTTTATGTCGGGATCTTCCATATCCCTGGCCTGGATCTGCAGCAACAGGCACTCCTGCAGGGTGCGTGCCCCTACACCCGGAGGATCAAGGTCCTGAATGATACGCAGTATGCCGATAAGTTCAATCTCATCGGTTTTCATATTCAGCGCAAAGGCGACATCATCAACAATATTATCCAGTTTACGCCTGAGGTATCCGTCATCATCAATGTTCCCAAGCATATACAAAGCCAGTAGATGTTGCTTTTCATCCAGCTTTCTTAATCCAAGCTGGTTTTCAAGATAATCCTGGAATGATAATCCTACCGAAAACGGGATCTCCTCCCGCTTATCGTCTTTTGAATAATTTTGGGAATTCAGTTTATAGGACGGATAATCATCGTCTTCCATATAATCTTCCAGGGTGAATTCCTCCTTATCCGTATCTTTCGGATCCGTGGTTACATCGTCATCCTGGTTTTCGTTCTGCATGGTTTCCTCAAGCGCACCTTCCTCCAGGGCCGGATTTTCCTCAATTTCCGCTTTAATGCGTTGCTCAAGCTGCATAGAAGGAATCTCCAGCAGCTTGATCATCTGAATCTGCTGCGGGGAAAGCTTCTGAAGTAACTTTTGTTGTAATTTCTGCCTGAGCATATACACTATTTTATTGTTGGACTAAAAATCCGCGTTTTTGGGAAACCTTGGAAAAGGTATTACATCCCGGATATTTCCCATGCCTGTGACAAAGAGCAATAACCGCTCAAATCCAAGTCCAAATCCACTATGCGGAACAGTTCCGAATTTTCGGGTATCCATATACCACCACATCTCTTTTTCAGGCAGTTTCAGTTCCTGCATGCGCCGTTGCAATTTGTCATAATCCTCTTCACGCTGGGAGCCCCCAATTATTTCACCAATTTTTGGAAACAACACATCCATGCCCCTTACCGTTTTTCCATCCTCATTTTGCTTCATGTAGAATGCTTTGATTGCCATCGGGTAATCGGTAACTATAACAGGCTTTTTAAAATGCCGTTCCACCAGGAACCGCTCATGTTCGGTCTGCAGATCGATTCCCCACGTAACGGGGAACTCGAACTTTTCCCCTGAATGTTGAAGAATTTCAACTGCCCGGGTATAGCTGATCCGCTCAAAGGAATTATTAATCACAAATTCAAGTCGTCCGATAAGTTCCTTATCATACATTTCGGAAAGGAATTTCAGATCATCCATGCAATTTTCGAGCGCATAGCGGAGCAGATATTTCAAAAAATCTTCCGCCAGGTTCATATTATCATGGATATCGAAAAAAGCAATCTCGGGTTCGATCATCCAGAATTCAGCGAGATGTCTCGGCGTATTCGAGTTTTCGGCCCGGAATGTGGGTCCGAAGGTATAAATAGCAGACAGGGCCATCGCGCCAAGTTCCCCTTCCAGCTGGCCTGAAACGGTCAGATTGGTTTGCCGTCCGAAAAAATCCTCTGAAAAATTGATGCTTCCATCCCCGAGCAACGGGGGATTTTTTGCATTGAGCGTGGTTACCCTGAACATTTCTCCGGCACCCTCAGCATCTGAACCGGTGATGATGGGTGTATGCAGGTAAAAAAATCCATTATCATTGAAATACTTGTGAATTCCAAATGCCATGGCATGCCTGATGCGCAATACAGCGCCAAACGTGTTGGTCCTGGGCCGAAGGTGAGCTATTTCCCGAAGAAATTCAAGGGTGTGCCCCTTTTTCTGCAGCGGATATGTCTCCGGATCTGCTGTTCCAAAGAGCTTGAGAGATTCCGCGTGAATTTCCACCTGCTGCTCTTTACCGGGAGATTCCACCAGTTTGCCTTTCACCTCAAGGGATGATCCGGTTGTTACCTGCCTGATCAGATCCTCATCAAAAGAGGTCATGTCAATTACTATCTGAATATTATGAATAGTTGATCCATCATTCAATGCTACAAAAGCTATATTTTTATTTCCACGCCTGGTTCTTACCCAACCCCTGGCTACAACCTCGTCTCCGAAATTTCTTGATTTTAATAACTCTTTTATTCTCATTATTCAGGTGCAATTTATATTGATTTGCAAATTTAGAATTTTAAGGCGATTAGCAATTCAAAACCCATAGAACAATTCAAAGTTAACACATATTCCCTTTCCTGCGCAAGTCCTTACAATCGACATTCCCGGGCAATCTGAACAATTGTTAATCACGATTTTTATATATTTGGTCAATTTTAATTTCTATGTCAATTTCCGTTCATGAGGTTAGCAAAACATTCGGAAGTCAGCTTGTGCTCGACTCGGTAAGTTTCCATGTCAATTCGGGTGAAATTGCCGCCTTTATCGGCCCCAACGGTGCGGGAAAATCAACACTCATGAAAATTATCTGCGGCCTGTTAAGCCCGTCCAACGGCACCATCAGGATCAAAGATATGAATATCAGCGGAAATACCCTTGAAGTTAGAAAGAAACTAGGCTATCTGCCCGAAAACAATCCACTGTATCCCGATATGTATGTGGAGGAATATCTTCAGTTTGTTGCGGGCTTATATAAATTGCCTGACAGCAGGAAACGGGTACGGGAGGTGGTGGAACAAACCGGACTTACTCCTGAAAGGAAAAAGAAGATCGGGGTACTGTCTAAGGGATACAGACAACGGGTAGGACTTGCACAGGCTATTATCCATGACCCCGATGTATTGATCCTTGATGAACCTACAACCGGACTGGACCCAAACCAGCTTGCGGATATCCGGAATCTCATTTCGGGACTTGGAAAACAAAAGACTGTAATGCTTTCAACCCATATCATGCAGGAGGTTGAGGCCATCTGCAAACGGGTCATCATCATCAGCAAGGGTAAAATAATGGCAAATGACCTTACCGGTAACATTGCAGGCCATATAATTGGTTCTACCCATACTATTGTGGTAGAATTCAGCAAGGAACCGGATGACAACCTGTTCAGGGAAATCAGCGTCATAGAACTCACAAAAAAATTAAAGCCCGGAACATGGCTTTTTCAAACCAGGGGAGACACAGATATCAGGGAAGAATTATTCAGGCTTGCAGTGAAGAATGATCTGATAATTTTATCCATGCACAGGAAAGATCGTAAACTTGAGGATGTTTTTCGTGAACTGACCTCATAAAAGAGTTTACTTATCAACTATTTCCTATCCGTTTCAGGTGGTATGATTTCTCTTTTTATCTTTGTGAAATTATTAATTCATAATATTATAACCAGATGGCATATTTATTTACATCCGAATCGGTTTCAGAGGGACATCCTGATAAAGTTGCAGATCAGATATCTGACGCGCTGTTAGATGAATTTTTACGCCGTGATCCCGAATCGAAGGTTGCCTGTGAAACGTTGGTAACCACAGGACTTGTGGTGTTGAGCGGAGAAGTAAAGACCAACGCTTATGTAGATGTACAGCAGGTTGCCCGGGAAGTAATAAAAAAAATTGGATATACGAATTCAGATTATATGTTTGAAGCGGATTCATGCGGGGTGATCTCATCCATACATGAACAATCCCAGGATATAAACCGCGGTGTCGAACGCGGAAATGAAGAAGACCAGGGTGCCGGCGACCAGGGAATGATGTTTGGTTATGCTTGCCGGGAAACGGATAATTTTATGCCTCTTTCCCTTGAACTTTCACACGAGCTTCTTCAGGAATTATCTGCGATCCGGAAGGAAGGAAAAGTAATGACATACCTTCGCCCGGACGCCAAATCACAGGTTACCGTTGAATATGGTGACGATAAACAGCCACGCCGCATTCATACAATTGTTGTTTCTACCCAGCATGACAATTTTGATGAAGAAAAAGCGATGCTCAGGAAAATTGAGGATGATGTCAGAAAAATCCTGATACCCAGGGTTACTGCCAAACTTCCTGCCCGGGTAAAAGCATTATTTGATGATAATTTCCTTCTCTTTGTAAATCCCACGGGAAAATTTGTTATCGGCGGTCCTCATGGAGATACGGGGTTGACCGGTAGGAAGATCATTGTAGATACATATGGTGGTAAAGGGGCTCACGGAGGCGGGGCTTTTTCAGGAAAAGACAGCTCTAAGGTTGACAGATCAGCAGCTTACGCTATGAGACATATAGCAAAGAATATGGTTGCTGCAGGAATCGCCGATGAAGTACTTGTGCAGGTGGCCTATGCCATTGGCATAGCCAAACCCGTTGGCGTTTATGTAAATACATTCGGAACCTCAAAGGTTTCTATTGAAGACGGTGAAATCGCTCAGAAAATCGAGCGGCTTTTTGATTTGCGCCCTGCTGTAATCATCAGGCGATTTGGCTTGAAGAATCCTATATTCCTGTCGACTGCCGCATACGGTCATATGGGCAGAAAATCCTTCCTTGCTGATGTCACCCTCATAAGAAATGGTTCCCCTGAAACTAAAAAAGTTGAATTCTTTGCATGGGAAAAACTCGATTATGTAGATGCCATTCGCAAAGAATTTGGAATTTAACATTGTTCGTACGTTATTTCACCTACCAAGTATAATTTAATTTTTTTCCCATGGGCATTTATGACAGTCTGCTTAAAAAAGAAGCCAAACTATCCCTTATCGGATTAGGATATGTAGGCCTTCCAATTGCTTTGGCCTTTGCCAGAAAAATATCCGTTATCGGTTTTGATATCAACGCCAAACGGGTAGAAATGATGAAACAGGGCATTGATCCCAGCGATGAACTTGAAAAAGATGCTTTTGAGAACACTTCCATTCAATTCACAGCCAACCCTGATGACCTGAGTGACGCATGTTTTCACATTGTTGCCGTTCCCACACCCATTGACAAACACAATCTTCCTGACCTGACCCCCTTGTTGTCAGCTACCCGCATTGTGGGATCCATCCTGAAAAAGGGAGATTATGTTGTGTATGAATCCACCGTTTACCCTGGTACTACCGATGAAGAATGCAGGACCATCCTGGAAGAATTATCCGGTCTGACCTGTGGAAAGGATTTTAAACTGGGATATTCCCCTGAAAGGATCAATCCGGGTGATAAGGAACATACAATCTCTACAATTACAAAAATTGTATCGGCCTGCGATGATGAGTCTCTCCAGGAAATAGCAAACGTCTATAAGCTTGTTGTTCAGGCAGGGGTTTTTCTGGCTTCTTCAATAAAGGTGGCTGAGGCTGCTAAAATTATTGAAAATACTCAGCGCGATGTCAATATTGCCCTCATGAATGAGCTATCCATGATCTTCAACAAAATGGGGATTAATACCTATGAAGTACTGGAGGCCGCAGGTACGAAATGGAATTTTCTGAAATTTTTCCCGGGACTTGTCGGGGGCCATTGTATTGGCGTTGATCCCTACTATCTTACATTCAAGGCAGCTGAACTGGGCCACATAGCTCAGGTCATTACCTCAGGCCGTGCCGTGAATGACGGCATGGGAAAATATATTGCCACAGAGGTTGTTAAAAAAATTATCCGCGCCGGTAAAAATGTGCTTAATTCGAGGGTTTTGGTGATGGGGGCCACTTTTAAGGAAAACGTGAGTGATATCCGCAATTCCAAGGTGGCTGACGTTTTACACGAATTGCAGTCCTACGGCGTGCTTGTTGATGTGGTGGACCCTTTTGCATCAAGCGATGAGTTCAAAAAAGAATATGGGTTTGAAATCTCCCCGGTGACCGGGAAAAATTACGATGCCGTTATTGTGGCTGTTTCCCATAACGATTATGTCGGTCTCTCCGATGATTATTTCAAATCCATTTCAGCGGATAAGGGAATCTTTATGGACGTAAAAGGAATCTACCGGAAAAAGATTAAATCGCTCACTTACATGAGCCTTTAAAATACTTACAGGCAAATAGTTATATGTTTATTTGCCTTCATTTATCCCAAAAGCCATTCAAATGGCATAAAAGTCCTAATTTTAGGACAATTTTATATTGACAGTTAGCCTAATGGATACACGTATAAAATTTGCCATTATTGGTGTAGGCGGTTATATTGCCGTCCGCCATTTAAAGGCAATCAAGGATACCGGAAATGTTTTACTGGCTTCTCTCGATCCCTCGGACAGTGTAGGTATCATTGACAGCTATTTCCCCGACAGCCATTTCTTTGTTGAATTTGAACGGTTCGACCGTCATGTGGATAAATTGCGGCGGTCCGGTATCCAGGTTAACTACGTAAGCATTTGTTCGCCAAATTACCTGCACGATTCTCACATTCGGTTCGCCCTGAGATCGGGAGCCAGTGCCATTTGCGAAAAACCCCTCGTGCTGAATCCATGGAATATTGAAGCGCTTTCGGAGATTGAAAAAGAATATAACAGGAAAATTTTTAACATCCTTCAGCTCAGGCTGCATCCTGTTCTTATTGATCTGAAAAACAGGATAGACCTAAGCCGGCATGGTACCAAGCATGAACTCGACCTTACCTATATCACCAGCCGCGGAAACTGGTATTATACCTCATGGAAAGGTGATATCCATAAGTCAGGCGGGATTGCCACCAACATTGGCGTACATTTTTTTGATATGCTCATCTGGATATTCGGCAAGGTGCAAAACATAGTGGTTCACCTGCTGACACCCGACAAGGCTTCGGGATATCTTGAACTTGAAAATGCACGGGTAAGATGGTTTCTGAGCCTTGATTTCCAGGACCTGCCCGATCATGTGAAGGAAAAAGGAATGCGAACTTACCGTTCCATTGTGATGGACAAAACTGAAATTGAATTCAGCGAGGGATTCACTGACCTGCATACCAAAAGCTACCAGGAAATACTGGCAGGACGTGGTTTTGGATTGTCTGAATCACAGCAGTCTATCCAGACCGTTTACCAGATCAGGAATGCAATACCGGTAGGCCTCAGGGAGGATTCCCATGAACTTTGCCGTAAAATATTAAAATCATGATCCTATAATAACCACAAAAATGCAAAAACAAAAAGTTGCCCTCATAACAGGAATTACCGGACAGGATGGAGCCTATCTGGCAGAGTTCTTACTTAAAAAAGGATATGTCGTTCATGGTACAAAGCGTAGAAGTTCCATGTTCAATACTGAACGCATTGATCACCTCTACCTTGATCCTCATGTTGAAAACCGGAATTTTGAACTGCATTACAGCGACTTAACCGATTCTACAAACCTGATCAGGCTCATCCAGGAAACACAGCCTGATGAAGTATACAACCTGGCCGCCATGAGTCATGTGAAGGTCAGCTTCGACACGCCCGAATATACTGCAAACGCGGATGGCATTGGTACGTTGAGGATCCTTGAAGCAATTCGTATCCTGAATCTTACTGAAAAGACCAAGTTCTACCAGGCCTCAACAAGTGAATTATATGGTCTGGTCCAGGAAATCCCGCAATCGGAAAAAACTCCGTTTTACCCAAGGAGCCCTTATGCTGTGGCTAAGTTGTATGGTTACTGGATCACGGTGAACTACAGGGAGGCTTATAATATGTTTGCCTGCAATGGCATTCTGTTTAATCATGAATCCCCCATCCGCGGGGAAACATTTGTAACCCGAAAGATAACAAGGGCTGTATCCCGCATTGCCCTGGGATTACAGGACAAATTATATCTCGGAAACCTTTCCTCCAAACGCGACTGGGGCCACGCAAAGGATTATATCCGGGCTATGTATCTGATTCTTCAGCAGGACCAGCCGGAAGATTTTGTAATCGCTACCGGAATAACAACTGAAATCAGGGAATTTGTCAGGATGGCATTTGAAGAGGTAGGAATTGAGCTTACCTTTACCGGATCAGGCATTGATGAAAAGGCTTATGTAAAGAAATGCCATGATGCAAGGTACCAGGTCGGGGAGGGTAAAGAAGTCCTGGCAATCGATGCAAGATACTTCCGTCCTACAGAGGTTGAATTGCTTATCGGTGATCCAACGAAGGCAAAGACCAAATTAAACTGGATACCTGAATATGACCTTAAGGCACTTGTAAAAGATATGATGGAAGGTGATATCAAACTCATGCATAAAGAAGTATACCTCAAAAAAGGCGGATATCAGACATTGAACTATTTTGAATAATTAATGAAACAAAATGAAAAAGGATAGTAAAATATATCTTGCAGGCCATACAGGACTTGTTGGTAGTGCCCTTTTCAGAAATCTTACAAAAAAAGGTTATCATAATATAATTACAAGGCATTATACAGAACTGGATTTGTCGGACCAGCAAGCCACCCGTGATTTTTTCCTAAAAGAGAAGCCCGATTATGTATTGCTCGCTGCTGCCAAGGTAGGAGGTATTGTAGCCAATAATATTTACAGGGGACAGTTCATTTATGAGAACATCATGATACAGAGCAATGTGATTCATTCCTGTTATCTGGCTGGTGTGAAAAAATTGCTTTTCCTGGGGAGTTCGTGTATTTATCCGAAACTTGCTCCCCAGCCGCTCAAAGAAAAATACCTGCTCACTGATATACTGGAATATACCAATGAGCCTTATGCCATTGCAAAAATTGCCGGTATAAAAATGTGCGAAAGCTACAATATTCAGTATGGCACGAACTTTATTTCTGTAATGCCTACGAATTTGTTTGGCTCCAATGATAATTATGACCTCGAGAAGTCACATGTTCTTCCGGCTATTATTCGCAAAATGCATATTGCCAAGTGTCTTATTGAAAATAACTGGGATGCTATTTATAAGGATTTTAATAAAAATCCTGTAGAAGGCGTTGACGGCAAGGCAACCAAGATAGAAATCGGAGAAAAACTGGAAAAATATGGCATTTTCAGGCATAATTCAAGTGAAACTCCTGTAACAGTTAAATTATGGGGCTCCGGTGCCCCCAGGCGGGAATTTTTACATTCGGATGATATGGCTGATGCCTGTGTATATGTCATGGAGAATATTGATTTTAAAGATCTTGTTAAAGATAAATATGCCGACAAGATCACCTCGCGTGAGTCAAACGTGGAAATCAGGAATACCCATATTAATATTGGCACCGGAAAAGACCTTACAATTAACGAACTTGCCATGATCGTTAAGGAAATCGTAGGTTTTGACGGCCTCATAGAATGGGATACATCCAAGCCTGACGGTACCTTCCAGAAACTGCTCAGCGTAAAGAAAATCCATGACCTGGGCTGGGAAGAAAAAATCAGTCTCGAACAGGGTATTAAAAAAGTATACGAAGAGTATTTGTCTTAACCATAACTAATGTTTTGTCCCCTTGTCTGTATCTAGGATTTCAGTAATATTAATTACAGTTCTGGCGGCCATTGCGATGGGATCCTGTACATCACACCGTCAGCTTGTATACCTGCGGGATGTGGATTCTTCCTCCGGAGCAGGAAGTTTCTATCCCAAAAGCCGTCCGGAATACCTTATACAAACAAGGGATATTTTATATGTGAAGATTTACTCGCTCAATGAAGAGATGAGCAACCTGATCAATCAAACCATCGGAACCAGTCAGCAGAACCTCTATCAGAACGAGACCAGCCTGTTTATTAATGGATATGTTGTCAGCGATTCCGGAAACATTGAACTACCCATACTGGGGAAAATGAAGGTTGCCGGAATGACCCTGGATGATGCTCTTGAAGGGATCCGCCAAAGAACAGCCCAATATCTCAAGGATGCAACCGTTACAGTTAAGTTGATTTCTTTCAAAGTATCTGTCATTGGTGAGGTAAACAGGCCCGGGACTTATTACAATTACAACAGTCAGCTGACTGTACTGGAGGCTATTAGTATGGCCGGCGACATTACGGATTATGGTAATCGCCATAAAATTCATGTGCTTAGGCCCGGGTCAACGGGGACCACTTCATTTCAGCTTGATCTGACAAACAGGAAAATATTAACAACGGACGGGTTCTTCCTTCTTCCCAATGATGTGATCTATGTTGAACCCATCAAAAGCAAAACCTTTCGTATTAATATACCAACCGTATCCCTGTTGCTGACCGGCATCTCTACTCTTATCCTGGTGCTGAATTATGTGGATAACAACTAAGTAAAGAAACCACCGGGGTTTCGAAAAACGTTGTAGTCGCTCCTTATTGTTACCTGCTCCTGAATTTCTTAAAAACGATATTAAATACTGCCTTCCAGAAATAGACCCAATCTGTGCGGAAGGGATGCTTTGCATATGATTTCAGATAACAGAGTTCGGATGCAATAATTTCATCCAGCGTACGGGGATTATCCACATAAAAAGGAGGAATTAACCCCGGCTTGTTTTTTATTCTCATTTTTTGCAATTCGGGCGTATACAATTTGAAATATTGCCGGCTCAGGGGTCGCACCCCGAACAATTTCAGATCGCCCTTGATAAGATTCAGCAGCATGGGTAATTCATCGAGCCAGAATTTACGCATGATCCTTCCAATTGTGTTCACCCTGAAATCATCCTTGAATTTGCCTCCTTCCTGCAATCCGGCCTTTGCATACACATAATCCTGGAGGTACTCCGCGAACGGATGCATAGTGCGCATTTTATAGACCTTTATAGCCTTGCCTCCCTTTCCTATGCGTTCCAGCCCGATCAACGGACCATAGCTTGGATTCTGCGGATACAGCGGTTCTTTGACCTTGATGGCCACGAAATACAACGCTTTGTCAATGATGATCTCATCCAGTATTTCAAATCCACAGGAATATAACCTGCCAAATGCTTCTGCTTTTGATAATACCCTGTTTTCGCCCCGGGTGAGAATAAAATATAATTTTTTAGTCAGCAGGAATTTGGGTAATACCCTTTTTATAACAAAGTCAGCACTGTAATACAAATAATTTAGCCCGGGAGGAAACTTAGCCAGAATACGCTTTTTCCGCATTCCGGTGGTTTCGAAAAAATCAATGAAAAGACCCCCTATCAGCAATTTGGCATTAACCGATTCAAAGTACTTATTGATATACCTGAAATCATTTACCCTCCTTACATTGATAATGCATTCGAAGGTATGCTGAATTTGCGCATCAATATTAAACCGCGTGGTAGTTGCAATAACAAGCGTATTTGGTGAATCAATGGCCGCATAATTTATTATATACTGATAGGCTTCAAGCCCGATTTCATTTCTCAGGTATTCTTCACGTTGCTTAAAATCATATTTTAAGGGTGTCCTCTTTTTATGAAAAAGGTGTGCTTCTTCCTTGGTTATGAAACGGTTTGCGACGGGCCTGTTTTGATTTATACCGTTTTCGAATTTTATCCGTGTATTGCTGACAAGGTAAAAAAATGCACTTAACGTTAATTCAACCACTGTAGCCGCACCTACTGTTCCCAGTACAATAAAACGGGAATAGTTGAAGGATTGGAAAATATACATTAAACTGGTAACAAAGAAGAAAATGATCAGGTTAATAAGCAGTATCCTTTTCAATCCGGCCACCCAAAGCGAACTAACAAGTAACCTGTATTTCTCAAATACGACAGAAACGCCTACCCAAATCGACAAAAAGAAGAGAAAGGACCCTGAATAATCCACAAAATAGGTTGTGCCCGGACCCGGTTTCAGCCATACACAAAATACGAAAGAAGCCAACACAATCAACAAATCGATCAGAAAGCTTGTAAAAGATTTAATCTGCATGTCTTAACGTATTCCTGGCTATTGGTATAATGCAAACGACCCTCCGGAAAAAGAATGATATTCTTTTTTCCGGAGGATGGAATTATTATACAATGATAAAGATATTCGGGTGAAAAGTAAAATTAAAAAAAAAGCCCTCATTGCGTAAGAGGGGGTTTGCCAATAACGGGTTTTCCAATTGTGCTTAAGCTTCGGCAATGAAAGGCTTTTTTATGGAGGTATCTTTATAAAGATGAAAGGTTGTGTTAATTGCAGGGATCATTAGATGCGCCGGGAGTACCCAGGTCGCCCGTACTATAAACAGAAGCTGAAACGCACCATGATGCACCCATCGGCGCCTCCCCTGCGTTTAGCAATTGCGGGTTGAGGCATATGGAAGCCCCTGAAGCAGAGGGAAATCCCTCTCCCCCATAATTTACGGAACAAATTTCCGGGCCGTCTGTGCCATCCGTACCGAAATTTGAAATGGAAAGAACTGCTCCCGTGTTATTCAGGGATATACTTGTGCCATAAACATACTTATCTCCCGGTACCGCGTTTTCCGTGCGAGCCAGTACCTGGTACCCATGGGATGCAATTGTGATGGAGGCTGTAATCACATGACTGTCGGTTGTGTTCTTTGTTATAACAAGATGTTGCAGATTCACCGTATGCCCGGTATTATTGTATATTTCAAACCATTCCCCATCTGAGTCGGTCTGTGAAGCAGGATCATACATGATTTCTGTGATCAGCAGTCCGCCGCTGCCAATTGTCCCATCCGGATCAACCGGTTCCTCGGAAATATTCACAATTTCAACAGGAACCACCGTGTCGGCAAGGTTAATTACGATCATTGACATCCCTTCGCCTCCCGCAGCATCCACATGTATTTCATATTTCTTCTTAGGCTGGGCATTCGGAATACTCCCGGTAAGTGTCTTGCTTTCAAAGGTTCCGTCTGGTTTTTGCCAGGTTAGAACTGCCTCTATTGAAAGGTCCATCGGTTGAAAGTACCCGTTGCGGGTTTCCGTTTTGTTAAAAATAAGGGATCCTGATGTGGATGATACCCTGGTGCTATAATCGCTGAAATTATTCCTTACCTGGTCGCTGTATATTACAGCTACTACCGTATTCGACAGTTCGCAATTCACAACAACGGATTGTTGCCCTCCCGGGGTGATTGTAAAGGTGTCTGACCTGCCAAAATAATAGGGATTCTCGAAAGCAGCCGGTATATTATTGTCAGAGGAGGCTGTTACATAATAACGGCCTGTTTCAAGCCTGATTTCAGCCGGTAATTCAGATGCCTTATCAAATGCAAGTACTTCCTCATCTTCTGAATTATAGATTATAACACTGAAATCTTCGGCCCCGGCGGTGGTTTTAAGATGCTCCTTCACCTCTCCCACCGAAATATACAAACCCACTTTGATTTTAAGGGTTCCTGAAGGCTTGTCCGTGCCGGGTTCGTCTTTATGGCAGGAAAAGGCCAGAATGGCCAGCATGCAGACAAAAACATAACGTTTCATAAAAGGGTATTTTAGGTTTAACGCATGATTAACTTTCATGTATTAATTCCCTCAACGGGCAAAAAGTAACCCTCCTATGAAAAAAAAACTTTTATAATCAGGATCTTTCTTCCTGTTCATCCAGGAAAAAATGTACAGCTGAAGCAAGGGTATCTTTTACGGGCGTAAAATTAAAGGCCAACTCCTGCACTATCTTATGATTTGAATACGAAGTAACCGATGTGGAACTTTTCATTGACTGCCTGGTGATCCTGGACTGGCTGCCTGTAACCAGCGAACGAATTCTTTCAAGGTAACACGCAGTTCTTATCAGGAAAGGGGTGAGTGCATGAGCCGGCAACGGCTTGTGCATTGCAGCTGATATGGAATCCAGCACCTCACGGTGGGAGAGGTTTTCCGCACTTAGAATATACCTTTCGCCGCTGATCTCGCTTTCGGTGAGGCTGATCATAGCCCTTACAACATCACGGACATCAACATAGCCGCTGGTTCCCGCAGGATAATAATTCAACCCGTTGTAAATCTGTTTGAAAATACCTGCGGAAGTCCCGTACCACATTCCATCGCCTACGATGACCGACGGGTTTACAATTACTGCAGGCAACCCCTCGTATATTCCTCTCCAGACTTCCATTTCACCCCTGAATTTACTATAAGAATAGGGTGAGGCGGATGCGTTCTTGTTCCATAAGCGGCTTTCACTTATGGGTTCGCCATCTTCGGAATTTCCCAGGGCAGCGATGGAACTTACATGGCAAAGCCGGCTGACCTGTTGTTCAAGACAAGCATTGACAATGTTTGCCGTACCCCGGACATTTATATTGAATAGTCGTTGCCTGTCTTCCTTGTGAAATGAAACCATTCCGGCCAGGTGGTATACCTGGGTAACGCCGGTAAGATAGCCGGAAAGTGTATAGTAATCGAGAATATCGCCTTTTACCCATTCAATTTTACCCAATTCCTCGTCACTGATTGCAGGATAAAATTTCCTGAATTTGTGAAAAAAAACAATCTTCTCCTCATTGCGATATAGTGCCCTCACGGGTTTGCCAAGCTGTACCAGGTTATACAACAGATGTGAACCAAGATATCCGGTACCTCCGGCAACAAAAATCATCCTTTATTTCTTTATGTTATTACCCGGCAATTCCCTGATCAGTATCGTTAATAAACGGCAAAGCTGTAGTTCCGCCTTTGCGGCTGTTTCAAGTATATCTTCAATGTTGGCAGGCACAAGGTTATCCGGATCGCACTCATCGGTAAGTACAGAAATAGCCGCGCAGGGCAGGGACATATGGTTTGCCACGATCACCTCGGGCACTGTAGACATGCCCACTGCATCCGCAAAATTACGGAACATCCTGTATTCCGCACGGGTCTCAAGATTTGGACCCGTTACGGCAATATAAACCCCTTTGTGCAAGGCAATCTGTTCCCGTTCCGCTATCCGCAACAACTGCTCATTCAGCCATGCAGAATAAGGCTGGCTCATATCCGGAAACCGTGGTCCGAGCTGATCAGCGTTTTTGCCTCTTAATGGATTATCAGGCAACATGTTGATATGATCATCGATCAGCATCAGGCTGCCTTTTCTGAAGCGTGGGTTCAAGGCGCCTGCTGCATTGGAAAGAAGGAGGAAGCGAACTCCCAAAAGTTTCATCACACGTATGGGAAAGGTGATCTGCTGAAGAGAATACCCTTCGTAATAGTGAAATCTTCCCTGCATAGCAAGAACAAGCTTCCCCTGAAGCTTTCCATAAATAAGAATCCCTGAATGAGACTCTACAGTTGCCAGCGGAAAATTCGGAATGTCACTGTATTCAAACGAGAGGATCACCTCTATTTCAGAGGCCATTCTGCCCAGCCCCGTTCCCAGAACGATTCCTACTTCAGGATCCAGAACACCGGCCAGTTTGAGATATGTTATGGTCTGGTTTATTTCGTCATGCATAGTCTACGGGTTATTCTTCCGGTTACCGCTCAATCTCCATCAGAACATCGTCCTTGGTTACTGAATCCCCCGCTTTGACACTGATCTTCTTAATTTTTCCCGAAACCTGGGCAATTATCTCATTCTGCATTTTCATGGCTTCAAGAATGAGAATAGCTTCACCCTCCTGAACATGTGCCGATTCTTCAACCAGCAGCTCGATGACCTTCCCCGGCATCGGTGCAGTAACTAATTCGATCTTGTTATGCTGCTTATATTTTTCAAGATATTTTCTGCGCCTGTATGATATCGGGGATTCGATTGTAAACGAATAGCTGACCCCATTCAGCAATACGGTATATTTATTCTGACTCTTGTCCGTGATTTCGGCAAGGTATTTTTTGTTATTAAATTCAATAAAAGTAAATCCCTCTTCGTTTTCAAAAATTTTTATCTCTTTTTTATGCCCGTTGATTCTTAACGTATCGCTGAAGGGGTCCCTGACTACATATTTATTATCGCCGGGGGTAACAGCGATATATTCATGCTCGTGATCCTTCCTTTTACCTAATAATTTCATGTCGGTTTCTTATAAAGATTTCAATCGTTTATTCAATACCCACGGACTGATGTTTTTACCCCGTTCAAAATCGGGCTTGGTGGTTCTGTTGGTTTCAAGTTCAGCAGCAAAATCAAATGCGGCTACGTAAGCAGCCAGCATTTCATCTTCCTCATCATTATAATATAGCTTTGTCATTTCCTTTTCAATAAAGGACGTGTTGAAATCACCTTTCCTGAATTTCTTGTGATTCAAAACAGCCTGGCAAAAGGGGATCGTGGTTTTAATTCCCCGTATCCAGCATTTTCTAAGGGCGGCTGACATGGCCGTGATTGCCTTCTCCCTTGTCTCCCCGTGTACAATAAGCTTTGCCACCATGGAATCAAAATAAGGGGTAACAACAGAATAGTCGGTTACACCGGTGTCGACCCTTATATTTTTTCCACGGGGGAATGATATTTTTTCAATGATTCCCAGGTTAGGTGAAAAACCGGCCTGCACATCCTCAGCATTGATCCTGCATTCAATTGCCCAGCCTGTAAGGGTAACCTGGTCCTGGGTCATGGGAAGTTTCTCGCCTTCGGCAATTCTTATCTGTAATTCAATCAGGTCAATACCTGATACCATTTCTGTCACCGGGTGCTCGACCTGGATGCGGGTATTCATTTCCATAAAGAAAAAATTCCGGTCGTCATCGAGCAAAAATTCAACTGTTCCTGCGGAATAATAATTAACTGATTTGGCCACCTGAATTGCCGCCTCGCCCATTTCCTTCCGGAGTTTTGCATCAAGGGCAACGGAAGGGGATTCTTCAATGAGTTTTTGGTGCTTCCGCTGAATTGAACACTCCCTTTCACCAATATATACATAGTTTCCATGCCTGTCCCCGACAATCTGGAATTCTATGTGCCGGGGATTCCTGACGTATTTTTCAATAAAAACGGATGAATCATTAAAAGCCTTCTCCGCTTCACTGGTAGCCATTTTGAACATCTTTTCAAGATGTGAGGACTTTTCCACGATCCTCATCCCACGGCCGCCACCCCCTGCAGCAGCCTTTAAAATTACCGGGTATCCGATTATTGCGGCAATGTCGGCAGCTTCCTTTATATTTTTTACGGTTCCCTGGCTTCCCTGAAGCAGCGGGACTTTATATTTCTGTGCAATCTGTTTGGCAATGGTCTTATTCCCCATCTTATATATGGCCGAAGCTGAAGGGCCAATAAAAACAATGTTTTCTTCTTCACATCGCCTTGCGAAATAAGGATTCTCGGCTAGAAAGCCATATCCCGGATGGATGGCTTCAATTTTGTTGGAACGGGCCGCCTCAATGATTCTTTCAACATCAAGAAATTCAGGTATTTCATCCACCAGCTCAGCGAAATCGATCACATCATCAACCAACCTCAGATACAAAGCATTTGGCTCTTTAGAAGTTTTAATGCCATAGGTTTTAATCCCCAGTTTTTTTGCCGTTTCATTGATCCTGACGGCAATTTCTCCCCTGTTGGCAATAAGCAGACTTTTAATTTTCATCCGAAATAAATTTAAAATGAAGCCGCTGCATTTATATCATGGCTGTAATATTAATAAAGCCGGCACTGTAAAAGAACGATAAACTTCTATCGGTGGATATTATCTCTGCGTAACGAGGCAAAGATAAATTAAGTTAACGAATGCACAATTATTTCAGCTAATTCGATTCTTCAAAGAGAACCTGCTGAAAATTAAAGAGGTATATTCCCATGCTTTCGTGACGGAACGCTGACATGTTTGTTTTCAAGCGCCTCAAAGGCAGCGATCAGCTTTTTACGGGTAATTGCAGGATCAATGACTTCATCAATATATCCTTTATCATCTGCCACGTATGGATTTGCAATTTCATCCCTGTAACGCGCGGTAAGTTCCTTCTTAAGCTTAGCCGGATCTCCTGATTCAAGCAATTCCTTCCTGTAAAGGATCGAAACAGCACCCTCAGGTCCCATCACAGCAATTTCAGCACATGGCCAGGCAAAATTGAAATCCCCTCCAAGGTTCTTGCTGTTCATTACACAATAGGCTCCTCCGTAGGATTTCCGAAGAATCACCGTGATCTTTGGAACTGTCGCATCGGCGTATGCATACAGGAGTTTGGCACCATGGCGTATGATACCGTTGTGTTCCTGATCTATACCCGGTAAAAATCCCGGAACATCTTCCAGGGTAAGGAGGGGAATATTAAAGGAATCGCAAAACCGAATGAACCGGGCTCCTTTTACAGATGAATTAATGTCAAGTACGCCAGCCAGCACCTTCGGCTGGTTGGCCAGGATCCCAATGGCTTTTCCCTGCAGCCGGCCAAATCCGACAACCAGGTTCTGGGCAAAATTTTCAGCAACCTCAAAAAAGCTATTGCGATCGAGGAGCAACCCCAGTATATCCTTTATATCATAAGGCTTATTGGGATCGTCGGGAATAATTTCCCTGATACGATCGTCAATGCGCATATCGGTGTCGCAATGTTCAATGTAGGGGGGATTTTCAAGATTATTGGATGGAAGGTAGGAAAGCAGTTTTTGAACACCCCGAAGCGTATTTTCTTCATCTTCATACAAAAAATGAGCTACTCCGCTCTTTTTCGTATGCACACCGCCACCTCCCAGGTCATCAAAAGAAACGTCCTGGTTCAGCACCTCCTTCACAACATTCGGTCCCGTGACAAACATGTAACTTGTCTTGTTCGTCATGAAAACGAAATCGGTTATGGAAGGAGAGTAAACAGCCCCGCCGGCTGCGGGACCCATAATAACAGAAATCTGGGGGATCACCCCCGAGGAACCTACATTCCGGTTGAAAATGGCGGCATATCCTGCCAGGCTGGCAATGCCCTCCTGTATCCGTGCTCCCCCTGAATCAATGAGCCCTATAATAGGTGCCCCCATTTTCAGGGCCATATCCTGGATCTTTGCGATTTTTGCAGCATGTACCGAACCCAGTGAGCCCCCCATAACCGTAAAATCCTGCGCATAAGCAAATGCCAGTCGCCCGCTTATTCTCCCGAAACCGGTAATTACACCATCGCCAAAAGTTGTTACTTTCTTTCCAAAATCCCCTCCGGATACCGCTGGTAACGAAAAGGCATCCATTTCTTCAAAAGAATCAGGATCAAATAGCATATCTATTCTTTCCCTTGCAGTCATCTTTCCTTTGGAATGCTGCTTTTCCCTTATCGACTCATCCTGTTGTTCTGCAAATATCCGACCCCTCTCGATAAATCGTGTGTAAAGCTTACCTTTTACATCCATGCAAGGTGTATTAAGTTATTTCTATCCATAAATGCCTGCTGGTAAAATTCTGCAACACTATTACGGATTTGAAAAATAAATTCAAGCGAGCAAAGTTAACAATAATTCAATAATACAAATAGAACTTCTTAGCCTTGCTCTTCCTGTGTTATATGCAAAACATCACCGATGGCCTGCCTGAAAGTTTCCTTGGGTAAGGCTCCTGTTGCCATCTGGGGCTGTTCATTTACAGGAACAAATAATAAACTGGGAATACTTCGAACTCCAAACAGGGCGGATAATTCCTGCTCTTCTTCCGTATCAATTTTATATATCTCTATCTTATCTCCGTATTCATCCTTTAATTCTTCCAGTATGGGGGCTACCATCTTGCACGGACCACACCAGTCAGCATAAAAATCAATAATGGCCGGCTTCGTTCCTTCATATTTCCAAACCTTGTTTGTCTCAAAATTGAAAACCTTCTCCTTGAAAGTTTCCTTGGTTAAATGCTCTAATTTCATTGAATAGTTGTTTTATTTTCCCTTGCAATCACAATTATCATACCGTCATATGTACATATCTTCATTTATGATTATATACCATGGATTTGCCAATCAGGCTGTCATCTTGTCAGCCACTTAAATCAGAACGGACTAATCATAAACACGGCCCATCTATTTAAGTTTTTTGTACAGAATGATTTTCTTTCCGTTGCCTGTCATTTAACTGCTGGTCATGCCTTTAAAATCCGGAAAATCCGTTGAACCTGTTAAAATTTAAATGGCAATGCCCTAATTGGCTAATTCAGCGTATTTCTGGAAGATGAAATTGAAATTGGGAAGAAGTTCCTGGTATATTTCTCCCGATTCAAGCATCTCTTCATCCCCTTCTTCATACATCCATTTGACATTGGCGGCTTTAACATGAGGATTTTTCTCAATTAATTTGAATAAATCCAACAGTTGCTTTGAAACGCTTGTATTAAAATAATCCAGATTACATTCAAGATTTACAATTTCCCCGGTATATCCGTTAATCCACTCAAACAAGGGCAGGAAAAACCTTACAGCATCTTCCGGCAATGCCCTCCCTGAAATTTTCAGTTCCCCTGTATTCAGGAAACTAATGGCCGGAAGCGAATCTGTTTTATTTAAAATCAAATCATTCATAGGTAGGTTGGCTAGAAAAACTGATGAATAAAATTACCTGAATGTACATAAAAACTCCATAATCTAAAGTAAAAACCCCCCTAAATTTTACAAATTAAAGATATTCAAATTCAGCCCTACAGTTCCGGTGAATCAGCATTTTTTCCGGTCGAGTTCATTCCACACCAGAGCACCTGCGCCAAGTACACCCGCATTCATGTCGGGCAGGCTTGAAAGAAGGATTTTTACCTTGTTCCTGAAAACAGGAAGCAGGGCTTCTTCCATATATTTTTTTGTCGGGTTAATGATCAATTCTCTTGAATTGGCCAGGCCACCCAGCAGGAAGATGGCTTCAGGACTTGTATGCGCGACGGTATCGGCCAGTTTGGATCCAAGGATCATGCCCGTATATTCGAAAGCTTCGATAGCGATCTTATCATCCCGCTGTGCCGCCTCGCTGATCATCTTAGCAGTGAGATCATTAAAACTCACTTTTCTAAGCTCACTTTCAATCATGCGCTCAGCCAACAAACTGAATATGGTCCGGCGAATACCGGAGGCCGAGGCATAGGCTTCCAGGCATCCTTTCCGCCCGCATGCACAATCACGTCCCCCTGGCAGGGCAATGATATGGCCAAGTTCACCGGCCAATCCGTCATGTCCGTAAACAAGATTTCCGCCCGCCACAATTCCGCTACCCAACCCTGTGCCCAGGGTTATCACCACAAAATCTTTTATGTTTTTTGCCCCGCCAAACACCATTTCCCCGATAGCTGCGGCATTTGCATCATTGGTAAGGGCAATCGGCAGACCGGGATAGTATTTTTTCATTTTCTCCACTACCGGTATTGTACCCCGCCAATTCAGATTTACTGCATTTTCAATAGATCCGGCATAATAATTACCGTTCGGTGCACCGATTCCAACACCCAATATGCTGATCTGGCCTTTCAGAATTTGCATGGAACCCTCAATGGCAACATGCAGGTCCCTTAGATAATCGTCAAATATATTATGTATGCTTGTATTTGTAAAACTTTCAGCCAGACAGTTCCCCTCTCTGTCTACAATTCCGTACTTTGTAAACGTACCCCCAATGTCAATTCCAATAACTGCTTCCTTCATATTCTGTCATTTACGTGATCCATCCGCTAAAAATAGTATAATTTTAATATAATCCCCTGCCGGCTGTGGTTTATTTGGTTTGATGAAGAAACAGTACAACAAAAGCATATATCTTACCGTATATATATAAAATTGAGCCCCCATGAAAAATTTTATAGTGCCGGTTGATTTTTCAGCTGAATCCCTCAATGGTTTGAAAATGGCCATTTTGTTCTCACAGAAAACAACGGTCAATATTCAAATGATTTATGTATTGCCAAAAGCTACCGAAGATGACCAGGCTGCTATGGAGGCAGAAACAAATACAGCGGAAGCCGCGTTCAAAAAAATCATACAGGATTTCTCTCCCCTGATTGGCAATGATTCAACCCTGAATTATCTTATTAACAAGGGACGAATTTACCAGGAGGTGGTCAACCAGGCTGAGAGTTTACCCGATTCCATAATCAGCGCTTCAACACACGGAGCGTCTGGTTTCCAGGAATTGTTCATCGGCAGCAATGCATTCCGTATCATTTCAGCAACTGAAAAACCGGTGATCACATTGCGGAAAAACAGCTGTCCTGAAACGATCGGGAAAATAGTACTCCCCATTGACCTTTCCGTTGATTCACGTCAAAAGGTTCCCTTTACGCTCGAACTTGCAAGGCTTTTCAATGCCGAAGTACACGTGGTGGGAATTCATACAATGAGAGGTCTTGGAAACAAACGGAAAATCCGTTCCTATATAAGCCAGGTGGCCTCATATATTGAAGATAAGGTGCCCTGCGTAACGAGTGAAGTTTTCGGTGATAATGTGGTTGAACTTGTCAATAATTATGCCCATGCCATAAAGGCGGACCTTATATCCATAACTACGGAAAGGCCTTCGGGGATAAGTCTTATTATAGGAAATACGGTGCATCAGATACTGAACAAGGCCGAAATACCGGTATTATGCCTGACACCCAAGAACCTCCGGAAATCAGGCTCTTTTGCAACTACCGGCGGTTAAAGCGAAGCCATTTCCGGATTTTCCCCGAGAACCTTCGTACTACCGGCGCCTCCTCGTCATAGTATCCGTGTTCATAACCATATCCATAGCCATAACCGTATCCATAGCCGTATCCATACCGGTATGAATACCCGTAATATCCCTTTGAATGAACGTCATTTACAAGGAGGGCCATGTTTTTGAGCCCTCTTTTTGTATACAATTCCTCAACAAGCTGCAATACCTGTTTGCTTGAATATCCGTGCCGGATAACAAACACATGGATGTCCACCATGTCTTTCAGCAACAGGGCATCGGTAACTATGGCAATCGGAGGCGTATCTATGATGAGATAATCATATACACCCTTCAGGTGCTGGATAAAATCCATCATTCTCGACGATTCGATCAGTTCCGCCGGATTGGGAGGTACGGGGCCGCTTACAGCCACCGACAGGTTATCAATATTGGTTGGATAAATGATCTTATCAAGAGGTGACATACCGGCCAGGTAGGAACTGATCCCCACTGAATTATCTATCCGGAAAAGTTTATGGATTTTTGGTTTTCTTAGGTCCAGACTGACAAGCAGTGTTTTTTTCCCGGCCATAGCCAGGATGGCGGCAAGATTGGCAGAGCAAAATGTTTTCCCCTCCCCGCTGATTGTAGAAGAAATGGAAATGATCTTATGGGTTTCATTTTTCAGCAGATACTGAAGATTTGCCCGCAGGGATCGAAATGACTCAGCCAGTGCAGATTTGGGATTTTCAAACACGGGCAGTTCAAACAGTTTTTCATTGTGCCCGACCGAACCCAGGATGGGAACGGAAGTCAACTGCTCTATGTCTTTCCGGTCAACAATTTTATTGTTAAAATATTCTATGAGGATCAGCAGCATGAGGGGCAGCAATCCACCCAATACCAGCGCCATCATGTAGTTCATCGAGGTCTTCGGCTTGATCATCACCGCATTTTCGGGCCGGGCAATGTCGAGCAACCGATGGTCGGGGGTGTTGGATGCTTTTGTAATCCCTGCTTCGGCGCGTTTCTGCAACAGGAAGGTATAGATCTGGTCGTTGATATTAAATTCCCGCTGAATGTTGATGAGCTGGCGTTCGGTAAACGGAAGCTTCTGGATTTCCTGTTCCAGCAGCGATATACGCTTCGCCAGGAAGGATTCGGAAATCTCATTGGAGGCAATCAGGTTATTGACATTTTCCTGGATATCCATCCTGACATTTTCAAGCTGTGAATTGATCATATTCAGCTTGGGATTACTCTCGTTCGAGCTGAACAGCAGGCTGCGCCTTTCCGTGATCAATTCATTGACCTGCACAATCAACGCGTTCAGTAACGCATCCTGGATACCCATAACCGATGGTGCAATGATCTCAATATTATCCTTTTTTGTTTCAATATATTTTTTGATGTAATCAAAGTAGCTGGTTTTGATATCAATTTCAGCTTTTTCGGTGTTCAGGGCTTCCATCTGCTGGAATAAGGCATTCCCTTCCTGGCTGATGTTGATGATACGGTTTGCCGATCTGAAATTTTGGAGCCTCACTCCGGCCCTTTGAAGTGAATCGATAATTTCATGCAGCTGATCATCAATAAAGCGAATTGAATTGGAAGAGGTTATGTTCTTCTCGTCGAGATTGCTTTCTATATAAACCGAAGTCAGCTTATTCAGGTAATCGCAGATCTGCTCTTTATTTGGCCCGGTTAAGGATAGCGTGAGAATCGAACCCTTCTCGTCATTCACTTCCACGTTAATTCCGCTCCGGTACCTGTTTACAAGGCTGTTAATGTCGTGCATGATGAAATAATACTTCAGGGGATACCCGGTCAGATTCTTCAGGCTTTCAGGATTCCTGGGCAACAACATGAAATTAAAACTTTCATGGTTGAATTTTTGCCCGAAATACAGGACCGCCGAAATGTTGTATTTATCATCAATCGTCAACCTGTATGTGGAAGGCGACAGTATTGTTATATTAACCGGGTAATTTAACTGGTTGGGTTTTGCGGTGTCAGCAACAACATAAAAAGGGGAGCCGTTATAAAGCTTGGATTCAGCTATTCCACGCCGCCCTACTGCTGTATATGAAATATTGAAATTCAGGTTCATAATGGCAGCATACGACATTTTGTACGATTTGAGAACGGTGATCTCATTTTGTACCACCGCCTTTGTGCGCCTGTTGCGGATGTTTGTCATATCTTCAATGATACTTTCCACATCACCGCGCTGAGTATTTTCATTCGCGATGATTAGCGTACAACTGGCTCTGAAAATGTCCTCGGAATAGCGATTTACGAGATATGCCACGGTAAGGGCAAGGAAGACAGACAATGCGAACCACCACCAATTATAAAGAATCCGATAGAGATACTTTTTTATGTCAATACTTTCCTCTTCCCTGTAAATTTCAGGATATTGATCCATTCGTTAATAGCTGAATATGATAACCGTAAAGATAACTAAATAATATCCTATATTTGTTTTAGCAATCAATTTATGCATGAAAAAGCTTGTTGTACTAACGGGTTCAGGCATTAGTTCGGAAAGCGGACTTAAAACGTTCAGAGACTCAGGCGGTCTGTGGGAAAATTATGATGTGATGGAAGTAGCCAGCCTGTCCGGTTGGGAAAAGAACAGGGAAATCGTGCTGCAATTTTATAATGAACGGAGGGCCCAGCTTAAGGATGCCATGCCAAATGCCGGCCATCACGGGTTGGTGGAACTTGAAAAATACTTCGATGTACATATTATCACACAAAATGTGGATAATCTGCACGAACGTGCCGGGAGCGCCAGTGTGCTTCATTTACATGGCATACTTACCCGGGCCAAAAGCACGGGTGATCCGTCCCTGACCTATGACATAGGATACAAACCCATTCACTTTGGTGATATGTGCGAACGGGGCTTTCAACTGCGCCCGGATATAGTATGGTTTGGTGAGGCGGTTCCTGCTATTGAGGAGGCGGCAACGCTTGTTTCCACAGCCGATATATTCGTTGTTATCGGCACGTCCATGGTTGTATATCCGGCGGCAGGACTCATCGATTATGTTTCCAATAACACCCCTGTTTTTCTGATTGATCCCAATGAAGTAGCGGCACCCATCTACAGGCATATCCATTTTATTAAAGAAAAGGCAGGAAAAGGTGTAAAATTGCTTAAGGCGAAATTAATGGCGGAATACCTGTAAACCGGAAAAAGATGAAACCCTGGTTCTTATTGCTGGTACTATTATTCGGCGCAATAGGGCATGTCAACGCGCAACTATTCCACGGCGGAGTGCTGGCAGGATTTACCGCAACACAGGTGGACGGTGATACTTACGGGGGTTACAATAAACCCGGGTTTCAGGGCGGTGTATTCGTGAATGCCGCCTTGTCGGACCTGTTTAATGCCCAGCTGGAAATCAAATATACCGGCAAGGGTGCAAAAAAGCCTGTTAATTCAATCGATCCCGGGGTCTATACCCTCACGCTTCATTACATCGATATTCCACTGCTGGCCAGTGTGAAGGTGAAAAAAATCGGCTCGGTGGAACTCGGGCTGGTTCCGGCATACCTGTTTTCAGCACAAGGTGAGGATAACGGAGGTAGTTTCCCTTCAGAATACCTGGTGACTTTCAACAAGTTTGATATTTCTTCCCTTATCGGAATCAATATCAACCTGTTTCCAAAACTATGGATGAATCTGCGGTATACCTATTCCCTCACATCCATCCGGGAAGAAGAGTATCCGAACGGATACTATACCTGGTTCGGAAAATTGTTCGGACAGAAAACGGGTCAGTATAATAACTGCCTGATGATGGGTATATACTACCAGCTCAAGTGAGAAGGATCTGTAGAGACGGGTTTCAAACCCGTCTCTACACTAACCATCCCCGGAGAACAATATATCATCCGAAAAACAAATACGCAATGAAGATGGCCGCGATCACCCCGGCCAGGTCGGCGATCAGTCCCGCCGAAACAGCATATCTTGTTTTGGTTATGTTCACGGCTCCAAAGTAAACCGCTAACACGTAAAATGTTGTTTCCGTGGACCCCTGAAAAATACTGGCCAGTCTGCCGGGAAACGAGTCGGCCCCGAAATGCTTCATGGTTTCCACCATCAAGCCGCGGGCACCGCCTCCGCTAAGCGGTTTCATAAGGGCTACAGGCAACGCATCCACAAACCGGGTATCCATTCCGAAAAAGCCAAAAAATCCCCGTAACCCCTGCATCAGGAAGTCAAATGCACCCGAGGCCCTGAATATACCAACGGCAACCAGCATAGCCACCAGGTAAGGAATTATTTTTATTGCAATTGTAAAACCTTCTTTGGCCCCTTCTATAAAGGTCTCATACAAGTTTATCTTTTTTCGTACCCCCAGGAAGATAAACAGGATGATGATCAGGAAGAGTATAAAATTCCCTGCAAACCCTGTCCGGGATGCCACTTCTGCCTGGCTCAGCCGGGTGAGGTACCAGATAATACCGCCGATGACAACCGAAATGCCCCCAAGGTAGATAAGGACAACCTTATTCAATAAGTTGATTTTCTGGCGGATGGAAACATAAATCAACCCGCTCATAGTGGCAAAATACGTAGCCAGGATAAGCGGGATAAACACGTCGGTTGCCACCTGGGCTCCATTGGCAGCGCGCAGGGCCATTATGCTGATGGGTATTATTGTCATCCCTGCTGTATTGAGCATCAGGAACATGATCTGCGCATCCGAGGCCGTTTCTTTGTTGGCATTCACTTCCTGAAGTTCATTCATTGCTTTTAATCCAAGGGGAGTGGCTGCATTATCCAGCCCGAGCATGTTAGCGGAAAGGTTCATCACCATGGATCCCATGGCCGGATGATCCTTTGGTATGCCGGGAAATATCCGGCTGAACAACGGACTTACAAGCCGTGACACCCCTTTTATAACACCTCCCTTTTCTCCGATCTTCATGATACCCAGCCACAGGGTCATCACTCCAATCAAATAGATCGAGATCTCCACACTCGTTTTTGCATTATCGAATGTGCTTTTAACGATAGCTGAGAACACATCCCTGTCAGCCACGGTCAGCACAAACTGAAAATGTGTCATGATAAAATCGCGGAAATAATAAGCCGCCACCCTGAAAACGGCAACTATAAATCCGATGAGAAAAAAGCCGACCCAGATATAATTCAGAATCATACAGTAAATGCCATTTGCACGTAAGTATTATGTTTCATCTGCCAGCGACATGTCAATCTGTTTGCGGGCCATGTTTACACGGGCTACTTCGATTCTTACCGGGTCGCCCATCTGGTATTTTTTACCGGTTCTTTTTCCCCGGATACAATAATTGTCCTCATCGTATTCGTAAAAATCCCCGATCAGTCCGCGCAACGGGATCATGCCCTCACATTTGTTTTCAATGATCTGTACAAAGATACCCCACTCCGTAACTCCTGAAACCACACCGTCAAATACCTGTCCGATCTTATCCTTCAGAAATTCAGCCTGCTTGTATTTAACTGACGCCCTTTCCGCTTCCATGGCCAGGACTTCCATTTTTGAAGACTGCCTGCACATTTTCTCCACCTCTTTCTGATTGCTGGCCGGGGCCCCGGCCAGGTAATCGGCCAACAACCTGTGAACAAGCATGTCGGGATATCTCCTGATGGGGGAAGTAAAATGAGTATAATAGGGGAATGCCAACCCGTAATGACCAATGTTGCTGGTTGTATAAACAGCCTTTGCCATGGCACGCAGGGCTAAATTTTCAACAATATCCTGTTCCCGCGTGCCCCTTACCTCATCCAGCAGTTTGTTCAGCGACATGGCCGTTTGTTTCCCCGATGCCAGGGAAAGCTTATACCCAAACCGTTTTATGAAATGTGAGAATTTTTGAAGTTTTTCATTGTCGGGTTTATCATGTATGCGGTATACAAAGGTCCTCTTCTCCTTTGAACCGGCCGCCTTGCCTACTCGTTCAGCCACACGTTTATTGGCGAGGAGCATAAATTCTTCGATGAGCTCATTGGAAATGTCGTGTACCCTTGCATAGATCTTCACCGGTACACCCTTCTCATCCACGTCAATCTTGATTTCTTCCCTTTCGAAAGCGATAGACCCGGCTTTAAACCTTTTTTCGCGAAGGATGCGGCCGAGCTGGTTTAATTTCAGAATCTCGTTTTTCATATCTCCATCCCCGGTATCAATGACCATTTGGGCTTCCCGGTAGGAAAACCGCCTGTCGGAGTTGATGACGGTGCGACCAATCCATTCCGATATGATCTCAGCCTCTTCATTCATTTCAAAAACAGCGGAAAAACAAAGCTTATCCTCATTGGGGCGTAAGGAGCAGAGATAATTAGAGATTCTTTCCGGCAACATGGGCACAACCCTGTCGACAAGGTAAACCGATGTCGCCCTTTGCAGTGCCTCTGCATCGAGCAGGGTACCGGGAAGCACATAGTGGGTTACATCCGCGATGTGAACTCCTACTTCCCAGTTACCACCCGGTAGTTCCTGAAGTGACAACGCATCGTCGAAGTCCTTGGCATCTTCAGGGTCAATTGTAAAGGTTGGGATCTTACGGAAATCGCGTCTCGATTTTAGTTCTTTTTCAGATATCCGGTCTGCGATGCGGGAGGCCTCTTCTTCAATCTCTTCGGAAAAACGGAAGGGCAGTTCGAATTCCGCCAGGATGGCATGCATCTCGGTTTCATTGTCACCCGGGTTTCCCAGGACCTCAACAATTTCACCAAATGGATTTTTGGCATGCTTTGGCCATTCCGTCAGTTTTGCTATAGCCTTCTGGCCATTTTTCGCACCTTTTAATTTATCCAGCGGAATAAAAATGTCGAAAGGCATATGCCGGCTGTCAGGGGTGAGAAAGGCATATTTGTCTGAAATTTCGATGGCTCCTACAAAGGTCTCGCGGGCTCTTTCAAGGATCTCAACCACTTCCCCTTCCGGCATCCGTGTTTTTTTGTGCGCATATAAAAGCACTTTTACAGTATCTCCGTTCAGCGCATGGTTGAGGTTGTTCTGTGAAATAAAAAGATCTTCCTTTAAATTCTCGGAAATAACATACCCGTAACCGCCCCTGGCCATATCAATCGTGCCAATGATATACCCGCCTTTCGATACGATCCTGAATTTTCCCGTGGACAATTCCTCCAGCGCATCCTTTTCTTTCAGATCGTAAAGTACTTCGGTTATCAGTCTTTTTTCGGAGGAATCGGTAATCAGCAGCTGACTTGCCAGTTGCTTGTAGTTGAAAATTCTTCTCGGATGTCGTGAAAAAATAGCCAATATATTATTTGACAATTCTTTCTTATTGATACCCTTAAACTTAATATTTTGCTTTTTTTTTGCCACCGGATGTTAAATATTTGGAAAAGGTAAGAAAGTTTTGCCAAATGACCTGAAAAGCAAGGAAATGATTGAGCGGAACCCCGGAATCAAAGGCTGCTTTTATTCACTCCAAAAGCCTTTTCTTCAATTTCATCTCCGATGGGTTCAATATGAATGGCCACATCAAACACATTCTCAATATTCTCCTTTAATGCATCTTCCACCCTGTGTGCAATTTCATGGGCCTCGCGTAAGGATAAATCACCATCTACCTCAAGGTCGATGGCAATCATTACCTTGTGACCTATATTTCTTGCCCTGACCCTGTGGGGATGATGGGCACCCTCCACGGAATCGATCACTTCAAAGATTTTATTATAGATTGTGCAGTCTTTAGTACCATCCATCAGTTCAAGGGAGGTCTGCATATAAATCTTATATGCAACGCGCAACACCCAGATGCTTACAAGGAAGGCCGTGATCGTATCCAGCAAAGGGACCTTGAATATATAGATCCCCGCAAGTCCCGCCAACACTGATACCGAGATCACCACATCGTTTTGCATATTTTTCCCGTTGGCGACAAGCATTGCACTTCCCGTTCTTTTGCCTGCCCTGAACTGATGCCGCGAGAGAAGTAGTTTACCTGCAATTGAAATGACTGTGACATACACTGCCAGGGGTGTGGGAGGCGGTACAACATTGCCATGGATGAATTTTTGCACTGTTGCAATAAGCAACTGTGCTCCTGCGAAAAATATGATAAACGACAAAGCCTTCGTGGCAATTGTATCGGCCTTTTCATACCCGTAGGGATATTTTTTGTCGGGGGGTTTCATTAAAAGATTGGCGGTAATGAGCGTGATTACCGATGTAATAATATCGCTCGATGAATCCACACCATCCGCCACAACTGCAAGGCTCCCCGAAATGAGACCGGCCGAAATTTTTAATACCGATAACGCGGCATTTCCGGATATTCCAATCCAGGATGCTTTTTTAATTTCCTGCTCTCTTACTGCCATTCCGGGTTATCATGCCATTAATCATTCATATTCCCGATCTTGAAAAGCATCTTTTCATCGAGTATTTTTATCTTCCTTCCCTGCAGTTCAATCAGGCCATCCTGTTTAAATTCTGATAAAAGCCTTATCACCGATTCGGTTGCAGTGCCCACCATATTGGCCAGTTCTTCACGGGTCAGCGTGATCTGTAAGTATTTTTCATTATCCAGGTCAAAATCTTTTCTCAAATGTATCAATACCTCGGCCAGCCTCTCCCTTACGGTTTTCTGTGCTATATCGGTGATATAGTCATTGGCTTCGCCAAGTTCCTTACAGGCAATCTGAAGGAGTTCCAGCGCAAACGTACCGTTGTGTTTCACGAATTCGAGTACGGTATCGGTGTGAACAAACGAAATATAGGCATCCTCCAGTACTTTTGCGGTTGTGCATGCACGCTCACGGGTAATTGTTGAACGGAATCCCATGATGTCGCCCTTCTTCGCAAACCGGATGATCTGTTCCTTACCGTCAAACCCGGTTTTATATATTTTGATGATTCCCCGTTGTACACAATAGAAACCATTGATTCGACTGCCTTCAGAATAAATAATTGTGCCCCGCTTGTAAAAATCAGGATCCTGGTCGATGGGAATCCGGGCAAGTTCCTCCGGCGTCAAATGTCTGAAAATCGAGGAGCTTTCACTGAAGTATTCTTTTCTGACCGGTGCTGTATGGTTTTTCATAATACTAAAATATCAGTGGTATTATTGTCTAAATTTGTAAGCAAAGCTATCAAAAAAAACAAAAAAAAATGAAAGACACAATTAATGTAACATGGATGGGAGATATGACATTTGAAGCGGCAATAAGGGAACACAGGGTTCTCATGGATGCGAATGAAGATTCGGGCGGTCATAATAAAGGACCCCGGCCGAAGCCGATGCTGATGGCCTCACTGGCAGGATGCACCGGCATGGATGTCATATCCATCCTGAAAAAAATGAAAGTTGAACCAACGGATCTCAATATACGTGTCGAAGGGATACTTGCTGAGGAACATCCGAAGATTTATACTTCCATCCACCTGATTTATGAATTTAAAGGCGAAAACCTGCCCATGGACAGGCTAATGAGAGCTATTGAACTTTCTCAGGAGAAATACTGCGGGGTGAGCCTTTCCCTTCAGAAAGCCATGCCGGTTACCTGGGAAATCACCATGCTGTAACTATCCGTAATACATTCATCGTGTCATTGCCTGCAACACTGCAATCTTATTTGCATGGTTTTGCCGGTCTCATTTTTCCGAGATACTGCGCAGCCTGTGGAAAAGCGTTGTACAGAAATGAAAACATCCTTTGCATAGGCTGTTTTGTTGAACTGCCGAGGACCAGTTTCCATCATGATCCTGAAAATGAAGTGGCTCAACTTTTCTGGGGCAGGTTACCTGTGGAACATGCAACATCGTTCATGTATTTTGCCAAAGGCAGCCGTTTCAGGCAAATACTGCATGAACTGAAATACAACGGGCAGAAGCAAATTGGTGCAGCCATGGGGCGTATGTTCGGCGCTGAATTAAAAAATACCCGGTTTTCTGATGCCGATATGATCATTCCTGTACCCCTACATCCGTCGAGATTAAAAACAAGGGGGTATAACCAGAGTGAACTGATTGCATCCGGAATAAGTGAAATTTTGCAGCTTCCCCTCGAAACCACCCTGATCAGCAGGGCTATTGATACCCTTTCGCAAACGCATAAATCAAGATATGAAAGGTGGGAAAATGTCAGGCAAATATTCATTTGTGAAAATCCGGATGCGGTCAGAAACAAGCATGTCATCCTTGTGGATGATGTGATTACTACAGGTGCAACGCTCGAAGCGTGCGCTTCCTGCCTGGTTGGAATTGAAGGGATAAAAATCAGCCTGGTTTCCCTGGCCGTTGCCAAGCTGCTGTAAATAAAATAAATTTACAGGAAGAAAATAATTACCCTGAATATCAGTTAGCTTATTTGGCTGTCACAAGGAGGACGGATTTGCAGCTTCGCCTGCAATTGTGACTTTTGAGACATCCCCGTGAAATTATTGTCTTACAATTTCGTAATATTGCTGAATTGAATAAGTCTCCTGTTTATATTATCATTATGGCTTTTCTGATGCTGTTCCTTCCCCTGGGATGCAGTGTTCAGAAAAACACCGGTCTATCCCGCACCTTTCATGAGATAACCGCCAAATTCAATGTACTCTTCAACGGAACCCAGAGTTTCAACAAGGGAACCGAAAAAATTGAAGAAGGATACAATGATGATTTTGCAGAAATCCTGCCCATATTTCCATTTACCACAAAGGAAGCATCCGCACTGGCCAGTTCAGATATGGACCACGCGATAAAAAAGTGTGAAAAGCTCATCGCCCTGCATTCCATTACGGTGAAACCCAAGGTGAAAAATTCAAAGACGCTCTCTCCTGCAGAACGCGAGTTTTTCAATAAAAAAGAATATAACGGGTATGTCGATGACGCTTACCTTCTTATGGGAAAATCCCATTTTTACAGGCAGGAATATGCCGAGGCCTATGAACTTTTCCACCGGATACTGAATGATTTCAAAGGCGAATCCGTCATTCCGGAAACCCAGATCTGGCTTGCCCGCCTGTCTGTTCAAACCCTGCAATACAAGGATGCCTACGAAATCCTGAATCTGCTGCAAAATAGCGCCGGATTCCCGAAAAAACTCCAGGATGAGCTTTATCCCTCCCTGGCCGAATATTATCTTTCCCAGAAAGATTATAATCAAGCCATAAATTATCTTCAGAAATCGGTTTCAGTTGAAAAAAAGAAAAAATCAAAAACCCGGTTCCTTTTTATTCTGGCTCAGCTTAGTGAGAAAACCGGGGATCTCAAACAGGCTTCGGCATACTATTCTGAAGTGATTAAGCTGAACCCCGTTTATGATATGGCCTTCAATGCAAGGATCAACAGGGCACTTGCCTTTCAGCAGGGTTTCAGCAACTCATCCGAAATCGAAAATGAATTGCTGAAAATGCTCCGTGACGATAAAAACATGGAATACCTGGACCAGATTTATTATGCACTGGGAAATCTGGCCGCTAAAGAAGGGAATAACACGAAAGCAGTCGATTATTATAAGAAATCAGTTCAGTACAATGTAAACAATGAGCTGCAAAAGACCCGGTCATTCCTGACCCTGGCTAATCTGTTCTATTCTATGCCGGATTATCCGAGTGCACAAATGTATTATGACAGTGCCCTTGTTACACTCGATCCCGGGTATCCCGGGTACGAGGCCCTGTTTACCAAATCAAAAAGCCTTACCCGTCTGGTAAAGGAACTGAATACGGTACAACTTGAAGACAGCGTGCTGAAACTGTCTAAATTGCCTGAAGCGGAATTGCTTGCAAAAATCGACGGCATTATTGAGGATGAGCGCAAAAAAGTGGAAGCTGAACAACTGCGGATTCAGAACGAACAACTCGATCGTATGCAGGGCAATGAAATGGCAACGCAGAATATGATGAAGCAACCCGGATTAGAGGGCACCCGGTGGTATTTTTATAATGATGCAGCCAAAAGCCTGGGATACAGGGAATTTAAATTAAACTGGGGTACCCGCAAGCTCGAAGATCACTGGCAACGGGCATTAAAGGCTTCCTCTGCATTTGCCGCCGGTACGGATGAAACGGAGACCGATGAATCAGAACCTGATGCCCCGGTCAATAACTACAGTAAAATGTCACGTGAATATTATACGGTAAATATTCCCCGAACCGATTCGGCAGTAACCGTTTCGCTCAGGCGTGTTGAACTGGCGCTTTTTAACATGGGTATTATTTATAAAACCGATCTGAAAGACCTGGATAAGGCCTCCGCAGCATTCAAGGAGCTGATTAAAAGATACCCCCGGTCAGATTACCTGCTCATGTCGTATTTTAACCTGTATTCAATTGCCAGGGATCAGAATAACCAGGCCATGGTGGATTATTACAAAAATATTATTTCGGGACAATTCCCCGAAAGCATGTATGCCAAGGTGCTTACCAATCCGAAATATGTTGAGGAACTTGAAGAATCGGAAAACAAGATAAAAAAGTATTATTCGGATACCTATGAACTCTATAAGGCCGGCAATTATTCCGAAGTTATAAGCCGCTCAAGTTATGCACAGAGTAATTTCAGTACGAATCCGCTCATTCCCCGCTTTGAATACCTTGGAACCCTGTCGGCCGGTAAAAATGAGGACCGTAAAATTTTCAGGGAAAATCTCCTGGCCCTGATCACGAAATATCCACAAACGGATGTGTCGGATGATGCCCGGAACCTGATCGATTACATGGACAAGGAGCATCCTGAAATAAAAGCAGAACATGATATTATCGTAAGCAAGAAACTGTACCAGCCTGATTATGATACCGAACATCTTTTTGCATTCATTGTCGATAAAAAGATGAATACCAATCAGCTAATTTTCAACATTATTAATTTTAATCTCGATAACTTTGATAAGTTGGGTTTGCGCGTGGATATCTCTGATCTGAATCCGGGCCAGAACCTGATACTGGTAAAAACTTTCGATGACAAAAATGAAGCCATGGCATATCTCGCAGCGGTGAGATCTTCGGAATCATTGCTGAAGGATATACCAGGCGCGGAAATTACTCCGATAGTCATTTCATCAGGCAATTTCAATATACTCAAATCGGATAAATCGGCGGATCTTTACCTAAGGTTTTTTACTGAAAATTATCGCTGATGCCGGAATCGAAAAAAATAAAAATACTGTGGACTGATGACGAAATTGATCTGCTAAAACCCCATATTCTTTTTCTCATGGAAAAGGGATATGAAGTAGTCATGGCTACAAATGGCGATGATGCAATTGAACTTATCCAGAATAACCACTTTGACCTGGTGCTGCTTGATGAAAACATGCCGGGAATCAGCGGAATTGAGACCCTGAACAAAATTAAAGTCATAAATTCCACAATCCCTGTGGTGATGATCACCAAAAGTGAGGAAGAAAATATCATGGAGACGGCAATCGGGTCAAAAATTGCCGATTACCTCATCAAGCCTGTCAACCCCAATCAGATCCTGCTTTCGATTAAAAAGAACCTGGATACCAAGAAACTGATCACCCGCGAAACGAATTCTGCCTATCAGTCGGAATTCCGTAACCTCGGAGTTCAGATCAACATGGCCAATGCTTACAAGGACTGGGAGGAAATATACCGGAAACTTGTATACTGGGAACTGGAACTTGAACGATCAAACGATACAGGGATGATCGAGGTCTTTAAAATGCAGAAATCAGAAGCCGGGCTGGGCTTCGGCCGGTATGTTCGCAACAATTATCTTTCCTGGTTCTCTGAGAAACCGGGCAAACGGCCCCTGCTTTCAGCCAATGTTTTCAAGGAGAAGGTTTTTCCCCTTGTGGATCAGCATCAGAAAGTATTTGTCATACTTATGGATAACCTCCGCCTCGACCAATGGAGATGCCTGTACCCGATTATCAGCGAGTATTATATTTCGGTGGATGATTCCCTGTTCTGCAGTATTCTTCCAACAGCCACACAATACGCGCGTAATGCGATGTTCGCCGGACTGATGCCCAAGGAGATCGCTTCAATTAATCCGCAGCTCTGGCTGAATGACGATATTGAAGGGGGAAAAAACACAAATGAAGAGGAACTGCTTCAGAAACACCTTGCCCGGCTGGGAAAAAAGTACCGGTTCTTTTATGAAAAGATCATTCATGCCCGCACAGGTAAAAAGCTGGTTGACAATTTCAACAACCTGCTTCAATATGACCTTGTTGTAATTGTTTATAATTTTATTGACCTGCTGTCACATGCCAATACGGAACTTGAAATGATCCGTGAACTGGCAGGCGATGATTCAGCCTACCGGTCACTTGTTTTATCATGGTTTCAGCACTCCCAGTTGCTCGATTTTATCAAAATGCTGGCTGAAAAAGATGTGACCGTGATATTTACAACCGATCACGGATCAATCCGGGTCAATAATCCGGTCAAGGTCATCGGCGATAAAAAAACGTCTGCAAATCTGCGGTATAAAATGGGAAGAAATCTGAATTATAATGCAAAGGAAGTTTTTGAAATAAGGGATCCTTTCCAGGCCCATCTGCCGAAACCGGATGTCAGTTCCGGATTTATATTCGCAATGAATGCTGACTTTTTCGCTTATCCCAACAACTACAATCATTACGTGAGCTACTACCGCAACACATACCAGCATGGGGGCATTTCAATGGAAGAAATGATGGTTCCGGTGGTCACCATGAGACCACGGTAAATACCGCTTCCGACGATGAGAACAATTGAAATTGCTTCCCTGGATGACCTGGAAAGAGCGTCAGTCCGGTTTTTGGAAACCACGCGGGATCATAAAAAATTCGCTTTCCACGGTGCCATGGGATCGGGCAAGACCACACTCATCAAAGAAGTCTGCAAATTACTGGGGGCTACCGACAGCGTGACAAGCCCGACATTTTCACTCGTTAATGAATACAATACGCCTGAAGGGGCCACCCTGTATCATTTCGACCTCTACCGGATCAATACAATGGAAGAATTGTTCGACCTGGGCTATGAAGAATATTTTTTCGGAGACTCCTACATATTCGTTGAATGGGCGGAGAAAGCCGAATCGCTCCTGCCGGATGCATTTGTCGACGTATACCTTGATGAAACGGGCCCCGGATCTCGTCAGGTAAGAATAGACCTTTGATCACTCCGTTGAATTTATTTTAGGATTTCCTGCAATTGTAGTATCTTAGTTTGTTATCCATTTGCAAAAATTTAAAGAATATGGCAGACCAGCGACCAGAACCGGCCAGTAACCCGCTTATGTACGGAGGAATGTTGCCCCAGGAAGAGATGCTCGCGATCGGGAAGAGACATAAGAAACTGACAATTGGTATCCCTCGCGAAAAACAGCATATTGAACAGCGGGTTTCCCTAACCCCTGAAGCCGTGGAAGTTCTTGTTGACAACGGTCATGAAGTGATTCTTGAATCCAAGGCAGGAGAAGGTGCCCGGTATACCGATACCGATTACAGTGAATGCGGTGCTTTTATTGTAGATAACAAAAAACATGTACTCAATACGGATGTAATCCTGAAGGTTTCTCCATTCGAGTTGAAAGAAACCGAAATGCTTAAGGGCAATCAGGTAATCCTGTCCACCATTCATTTTGGCCGGCAAACGGAAGAATATATTCGCGGTTTGATGGATAAAAAGACCACTGCCATTGCAATTGAACAGATCAAGGATGAACATGGCCGGTTCCCGATCATACAATCCATGAGCTCCATAGCAGGCATATCTGCCATTAATATAGCCGCCGAACTGCTTAGCAATCAGCACAATGGAAAGGGCATACTTCTCGGGGGAATTTCTGGCATTACCCCAACCGAGGTGGTGATCATCGGTGCGGATACCATTGCCGAATTCGCAGCCCGGGCTGCCATTGGCATGGGGGCTCTCGTAAAGATATTCGATAATTCACCCCATAAACTTGAAGAACTGCAACGTAACCTCGGACAACGATGCCATACTTCAATCTTTCATCCCAAAGTTCTCCGGCGGACGCTGAAATCCGCAGATGTGGTAATCGGCGCGCTGAACCTATGGGATACCGGTCCCAGGTATTTTGTCACGGAAGACATGGTACGTGAAATGAAAAAAGGCTCTGTGATAATTGACCTCAGCATTGACCAGGGTGGATGCATCGAGACAAGCGAGTACCGAACACTGCAGGATCCGGTTTATACAAAGTTTGACGTCATTCATTACAGCGTGCCAAACCTTCCGTCAAGAGTTGCCCGCACCGCTTCTATTGCCCTCAGCAATATTATTTCGCCAATCCTTGTCACAATAGGTAATTCCGGAGGATTTAAGCCCTTTCTGAAAGCCAATCTCGGTGTTCGTAACAGCGTTTACCTGTATAACGGCATTCTTACAAATGAGTACCTGGGTAACCAGTTTGGCATACCCTCTAAAAATATTGACCTCCTGATGGCTGCTTTTTGATCCGTTGCCTCCGGGCAAGATGACAAATGCCATAGTTATCCTGTTCACAGTTCCGTATCTTTAGATATATTAAAGGTTACCAAATTGTTACAACGGGATGAATTACGATAATATGCTTACTCTCAAAAAGCGTCTGGGCAGTCATGTTGCTGGCTCATTGCTTGATATTGCCGTCGGAAGGGGAGATTTTCTGAAGTTTGTACTCTCCTCATTCCACTCATGGAAAAGGGCTGCAGGCATTGACACCGATCCCGAAACACTTTACGTCGCCCGTCAATCGCTCGAAGGATCTTCCGTGATCCTGGTCAATGGCTCAGCATTGGCCATGCCATTTATCGGGGCCTATTTCGATACGATAACCATGTCGAATGCATTGCACCACATTGAGGATCTTGATTCTCTGTTTCGGGAAACCTTCAGGGTTTGCAAACCGGACGGACTGTTCCTGATCAATGAAATGCTGAATGAAAACCATTCCCGGTTACAGGAACCCTATATGCTTTATCACCGGTTTATATCGGAAGTGGATAACCAGATGGGCCGCTATCATCATGAACCCTTTTCACTGAAGGAACTTTTGGCGATGGTTAAAACCAGCGGTTTTACTACCCTCGATTACTTCATTCACGAGGAAGTAACCGGCGACTGCCTGAATGAAGAAGAAATTGAAGCCATGTCGGAACGAATGAGGAGAAAGGTTCTGCAATTAAAGGGCTCCGATTATTATTATTTTTATGAAAATAAGATAGGTGAGATTATTAACCGCCTGTCGAATGCCGGCGTGCACAAACCCCGTCATATTACCTTCATGCTTCGTCCGGCCTGACAACCATACTTTGATCCGTGCTAAAACTCCGGGCAGGGAACTGCCCTTGGTTTGTGCTTAAGCGGCTTTGTCCTGAAAGAATAACTCATCGATATTTCATGCGCGCCACCCGTATTTGTTACAAGCCGTGAAATTGTAAAATCATAGCTGTAGCCTATATTCATGTTCCGTGTTTTTATGCCTATCAGCGCCGTAAAGGCATCACGGTTAAATACTTCCTTGTATAGCGGAATGCCCCTGTACCAGAATCCTATCACAAATGGATTGCGATACCAGTATATTCCCAGGTCGAGTTGCCTGAACTGCTTCTGCTGACGGTAAAGAAAAGCCAGCTGGAGACTCGTTGGAACAGGCCGCAAAAGAGCTTCATTATGAATAAACTTTACTCCCCCGAACAGGGAGTATTTTACAGGGACTTTCCCCGGATTGCCGGTTTCCTCTTCATAATAATACAATGACTGATTGGGCCTCAGAAGGTGGTCCGCACAACCTCCCAGCCAAAAACGGTCTGAATAGGTCAGAAAAGAAACGGACAGGTCCATGTCCCCTGACTTGTCCATAGGTGGCAGTTCGGCAGAAACAGGAGAATTCCCGCTTGCCGAGATCTGGTCACTCCATAATAACCGCTCAAAGTCGATCCCCCGTTGCGTGTAATTGAAATGAAGGCCCGGTCTCATATGCAGGTTTTCTGTAATGCTGAAATCATAGGAATACTGCAGGCCGATATTGGTGGTCCTTAAATGCCCGGTTCCAGCCATATCCTGGAATAAGAGCACGCCAAGGCCGCTTCGGTACTTTTCAAGATACTTGTCGAATGAAACCGAATATGTCTGAAATCCATGCGCTATTTCGGGCCATTGATTCCGGTAATTGATCGCCAGCCTGTTTTTATCAGTCAGCCCTGCGAAAGACGGTGCCAGGTATAGGTAATTGGAATAAAATTGGGAGAATTGGGCATCCTGTGCCTGCATCCGTAAAATTCCTCCCAAAAAAACCAGAATTACCCATATCTTTTTCATGACGTTTTACCTTTAATGCATCAGGGTAACATCACCCGACTGAACAAAAGTCTGCCCGTTTGAATACTTTCCTTCGACCTTCCAGACATATACATCCTGTTTTGACATTCTTCCGTCTACATATCCATCCCATCCCACATCCTGGTCATTGCTTTCAAAAATAAGCTCACCCCACCGGTTAAAAATCATCAGGTGATATTCTTCCACATGATCCAGTACCCCCGGCTTGAAAGTTCTGTTCTCTTCAATCGGCGATTCCGGACGGAAGGCATTCGGAAATACAATTCTCCCTGTAGGTTCAACAAGAACGGCTGTTTCCATTGTATAAAGATCATAACACTCATTTTCGGTCCATACATGCAGCAATACATCATAATTGCCTTCCTTCGAGTACATATGCGTGGGATTCATTTCTGCCGACCCTGTCCCGTCACCAAAATCCCATTGATAGGTCAGCCCGTTGTCCGACAAATTGAAGAAGTGAACCTCCTGGTCGTTTACATACACTATCCTCGGAGCGATTTCAAAAAAGGACTTCGGCAATACCCACACATCATTTACAGTGCTGTAAGAATCCTCCCCTCCGTCACCCCAGGCGGTCAGCTTGATCTTATATTTTCCGGGTTCGTAATAGGTGTATTCCGGGTTAGGTTTGTTCGAAACCGCACCATCCCCAAACTCCCACAAAAATGTGGTTGAATAGGCTGACGTGTTTTCAAATTGGATTGTAAGCGGCTGACAACCGGGAAGAATAGGCCTGAATTCCGCAACAGGCGGATGGGGTACGATCTCAACGGATTGCACCGCGCTGTCTGAACAGTATGTCCCTTTCACCAGCAGGCGGATCGTGTAGTTATGCGGTCCGGGATATGTGTGCGACCCGGGATCACGGACAACTGAGGTGCTGTCATCGCCAAAATGCCACAGGTAGGACCAGTTGCCGGAAGAAGTCATATTGGCAATGGCTACGGTACGGTCGGGCATCATCTGGGTAACGGGGTTTGCTATAAATGCCGCTTTGGGCGAGGGATGAACGGTGATCTGCGTTGTTCCGGTATCCAGACAGCCAAAGAATGATGTGGAAATCAGTTGTACCGGGTATATCTTGTCATCATCCCCGTCATTGATAAAGGTATGCATCACATTGAAATTGCCGTTTTCCTGTATTCCATCCCCAAAATCCCAGGCATAGCTGAATCCCCCGGGGGTGGAAGTTAACAGCACCTCAGCCGGGGAGCATGCCATTTCAGGGGATGTGGTGATGTGCAGCGGCGGATTGGGATAAACTGTAATATATCCGTTCGTAGTATGAATACAATTGTTTCCGCTGATTGCTGATAATTTTACATTATAATATTGTACCGAATTGCCGGGATTTGTAAACTGATGCACCGGGTTTGGCAGGTTACTGGTAGAACTGTCTCCAAAATCCCATAAAAAGTCTGTTGCATGGGTGGACTGATTTGTAAAGGTTACCGTCACAGGACTGCACCCCGGCAGCGCATTGTCGGTAAACGCGGCAAAAGGAGAATCATTGAATATCTGAATTGAATCATGTGCCTGGCATCCATTATGGTCTTCCACGGTAAATAACAAATCATAGGTTCCCCTGATCATGCTCTGGAATTGCGGATCGGGAATATCGGTTGCAGAAAGCGAGGATGTTGCCCCACTCCACTGGTAACGGGTATAAATTCCGGAACCCCCGGTAATCGTTGTATTCAGGGGAAGATCATATCCCGCGCATACTACTGAATCGGGAACTGAAATCTGCGCAAGCGGAATAGGATGAACTGTTACCTCAACAGTATCAATAGAGATATTGCCGTTGATATCGGATACCCGGATGATGAGCTCGTAATTACCGGGGACAGGAGAATTAAAATACGGGTCTGAAATACCATTCGCCGAGAGATAGTGAATATCTCCTGTCCATGTGAATGTATAGGAGGGAGTCCCCCCGCTGGGAGTCACAACAATCCGCATATCATCCCCTGCACAGGCATTTCCATTCACCGTACTGATATCCAATAATATGACCACATCCTTCACCTCAACCTGTTTGCTGTTTGGAGGTCCGACACATCCTATGCTGTTCGTTTCTACAACTGAAAGATTATACGTCCCCAGGTTGGGAAACTCCACAATAATAAAATTCTGGTTTGTAAGCAGCACATTCACGCCGGGAGGTACGGACCAACTGTAGGTTGACCCTGCATGAAAATTGACCGAATAGATCACATTGGTCTGCCCGATGCCCACCTGCGATGGCCCCAGTACAGGATTGGGTCCGGGGGTGGGCAGGATTATAGCCTGAACATCGCGCCGGCTGCTCTCACAATGAGTGAGGGCATTATAGCCTGATACAAAATACCGGTGTGTTGCCGTTAGGTAAGGAGTTAAGAAATCATTGGCCTCAATAAGCAGTGTCCCTCCCGTGATACTGTCATACCAGCGGTCAATGGTCGCATTGGCACCGGGGGTGGATATCATCAGCACCGAATCAGGTCCGCAAATGGTCACATCGCCTGCATTCGGGAAACCGGGAATAGCATGAATGGTGGCTCTTACATGAACCCTTGCACTTTGACATCCGGTTGCCGTATTTACCGTTTGAACCCAGTAGTCGTCGGATGCAACCAGATAAGGCGTATTAAAGGAAAGCGTGGTATCAAGCAAATTACCTGCAACAGCCGCGTCATACCAGCGGTTTATTGTTCCTCCCGTTCCCAGGGATGAATTCAGGGTAAGGAATCCTTCCCCGCACCTGCTTGAATCGGCTGCAACCGGAAGTCCCGGTACCGGATCGATTTGCACAGCAAGGGGTACCCGGGGACTCTCACAACCCGTTATGTCATTGTAACTGCTCGTCCAGTATGTTACAGGACCAGTAAGAACCGGGGTTGTGTATGTCACTGATTGAGCGAGGAGATTTCCCCCGGTTGCTGCATCATACCAGCGGTTCGTGTTCCCGTTTAAACCGGTGATGGCAGAAAGTATCAGGCTTGAATTGCCGCAATGTTGCACAGGCTGAGTGACAGGCTGAGCCGGAACCGGGTAAATTGTAATACGCACCCTCCGTCTGAAACTTTCACAACCGGTAATGCTGTTATAGCTGGCTGCCCAATAATCGGTATTGCTATTGATCACCGGTGTTGTATAGCTGTTTCCTGAAAATAGGAGTGCCCCGCCTGAACCCGTGGTGTACCAATGAACGGCATTTCCGTTTGCCCCGACAACGGCTGTTAATACAACAGCGCCCGGACCACATCGTTGCACATCGCTGACAGCGGGAACTGCGGGCATGGGTTTGAAAAAGACCGTGACAGAATCCGCTTTTGGCGGGCATGACCCGCTTGTGATACGCCATTCAAATATATACAGACCCTCGTTGCCTGCTGATACATTGGCCAGCACGGAAGGGCTGTTTTCTGTGGGGGTAAAAGTCACATTGCCGGGTCCTGAGATTTTACTCCATGTACCCATTCCTATGCCGGGCGAATTTCCGGTAAGGGGAGCTGAAAGACCGCATACTGAATCCCCGGGTCCTGCATGGGCATCCGGTACGGGAAGTCCATAATCGACCTCCAGGGTATCTGCAGTGCGACAGCTGGCATTGGTAATCGTCCAGGCAAACCTGTACAGTCCTTCGTTACCGGGCTGGATTTGTACCGACACATTGGGTGTGTTCACTGAAGGTAAAAAGTCGGGGGGTACTGCTGACGGATTGGTTACGACACTCCATACCCCGCTTCCCACAGTGGCCGCATTTGCGCCCAGTGGTGAAGAAACTGTATTGCAAAGGTTCTGGTCCATTCCGGCATTAGCAGGTGCAGGTGCCTGGTCACGGGTTATGGTCACCATGTCGTTGCTGCCTGCACAAAGTCCGAATTCGCTTACTATAGTCCACTGAAACCGGTTGTTGCCAAAAGCGAGGTTTGAAACCAGGGTTCCGGGATCATGGATGTCTGCCACAATTCCGGTACCAATGATGACAGTCCATGTTCCTGTTCCGCGGTTGGTAACCGGCAATGCCGCCAGGCTTACCATATCAGAATCACAGACACCCCTGTCGGGTCCGGCATTGGCCAGTCCGGGAGCAACATCCCGAAGGATCTGCATAGTATCTGCAGTGGTCAGGCAGGCTCCATACCGGCTTGTAATTGTCCATGAAAGCCTGTTCAACCCGGCAGAGAGTACAGAAGCAGTCGTTGTTGCATTATGGTCATCGGCAAAAACAGCATTTCCGGTCACAATCCTCCATATTCCTCTTCCGTTATTTGTTGCAGCATTCCCCTGCAGGGTTGCGGATGCAGTTGCGCAGAAAGACTGGTCGGGACCTGCGGCGGCCATGGCCGGCTGAAGGTCCCGGGTTATAATAACTTCATCTACTGAAACACAGGGTCCGTTGCTGATCGTCCACCGGAAAAGATTCGGACCCGCGGCCAGGTTATGCACCGTGGAATGCGGATCGGAAGGATTGTCGATGATGGCCGGGCCCGTTGTACTCCATAATCCAATACCAATTACAGGCTGATTTCCATGCAATACGTAATTGTTCCTGCATATTACCTCATCAGGTCCGGCATTCGGAGCAGGTGCAGGAGTATCGAAAATTTCAAAGGATATTTTACTGGGCGCGCTGGCACAAGTGCCGATGCTTTCGGTTACATAGTATGAATAGATCCCGGCGCTCGAAATGTCAATGAAGGTAGGTGCACCGGCAGGATTAAATGAATTCCCCGTATGGATATGATTTGTCAGCAGCGAATCGGTGTACCAGTTGACGGTTCCTCCCGATGTGGCCAGACTGAGAATTACCGGACTGCCTGCACAAAATTTAAGCGATGGATTTGTTATGACCGGGGGAGTGGTGATAATTTCAATCAGTGCCGTGGTGGTTATCGGGGCATTATCCCCATTGATCAGGTCGGCAGGATCAATAGCATCAAAAGGGTTCCGGTCATAAGGATTGCATATGTTCCAGTTTCGCATGGTGATCTCGAAAATATCTCCGGCTACAGCTCCTGCCGGGGCACTGATGGGCCAGGATACCTGGCTCGGACCATCTGCCGGAATAGGGATGGAAATGATAGGGCCCGGAACGGGAGGCAGGGAATTACCCATGGCATCCGTCATCTGGTAAACATTTCCAAGCGGATCACGGATAGTCACGTCGGGTATCCTGTCGCCCCCGATTGTAGTTGTACCATATATAAATTGTACCCAGCGGGTTAACCGGTTGGGCTTATCAGGCTCTATGTTAATATTGCAGTTAAAAGTGGAATTGTCCCTGAACCGAACATCCACTATATCCTCCCCTTCGCAGAACTGGGCTACAACAGGATCGGTAATAATATCGGCTCCATTCTGATTGTCCTTTGCCCATGCGCTGAACGTCTGTTCCTGGCGACTGCTGCTCATACACTGCACTCCGTCATATACTACATAAGCTTCCGCGGTATAGGAACATTCATCAGCAGGAGGATAAATATGGGTTGCCGAAGAAGTATAAACCGTATCGCCCTGGCTTATTGCCGGCAGGAGCGTTGTGGCTCCTGTTCCGTCATTCCATACATAAAGAATTTGAACTTTGGAGGGGTCAACCGGGAGGATGAACTTGTAACGAACATCCATGGCCAGGTTAACAGGGGCACAAACGCTGCTGGGTACCTGTCCGCTGAAATTGTCGGTGATCAGTGCGCACTGACCCGGAACCCGCTGCGAGAACATGATTAGCAGTAACGTGGTTGCGGTTAGTAGTTTTGTTATTGTGCCCCTCATACCTGTTGCCTGGAATATCCGTTGCCTGGCTGTAACTGTTAATGTTAAATAACTTGATTGCCTTTAGGGATCTGCCGGGTATAAGTCTGCCTGCCTTAGTTTTAAGTGTAACTCAATTATAAATGTATACGGGTTTTTTGACGAATTGTTTCAAAGCGTTGACGAATGGCGCTTTTGGAATGACCAAAATAGACCGCCTCATCTGATCCTGAATTATTTAAAAATTTTTAGTTAATTTTGATTCACCCAAATGTACAAACCCATGACTATACTTCGGCTTTTGCGGATGACCGCGCTGATTACCGGTTATCTTGTACTTGTATCCTGCAACACGAACAGGAATCCGGCTGTATCCCCGGAAGATCCGATGGAAGATCTTACCCTGCCGGAAGGATTCACATCCCGCGTAATTGCTGATAGCCTCGGGCGCGGACGGCACATTGCCGTGAATTCGAACGGTGATATCTACCTGGCCCTTCAGGATCTGCACGATGGACATGGACTGGTGGCTGCCCGTGATACAAACGGCGATGGCAAATGTGATCTTGCCGCCTATTTTGGCGATCTTCCCGGCACAGGGCTGCAAATCCATAAAGGATACCTTTATTTCGCCCATGATACAGGGGTTATTCGCTATAAACTCAGGGAAAACGAATTGTTGCCTGCACCTGATCCAGAACCCATAATAGTTGGGTTTACCCGCCAGTACCAGCATGCAGCAAAGACAATCGCCTTTGACGGGGAAGGAAACCTTTATGTGAATGTGGGTGCGCCTTCCAATGCCTGCCAGCAGGATGACCGTTCACCCGGATCACCGGGATTGGATCCATGTCCCCTCCTGGAATCGTATGGAGGAATCTGGCGGTTTAAGGACGATGTACTGAACCAGACCCAGGAAAAGGACGGACACCGTTTCGCTACCGGCCTGCGAAACTGTGTTGCCATTGACTGGAACACGACGGTTAATAAGCTGTATGTTGTACAGCATGGCAGGGACCAGCTGAATCAGATGTTCCCCGGGCTATACAGCGATTCGGCAAATGCAAATCTGCCTGCCGAGGAATTTTTCATGCTCCAGGACGGAGATGATTGTGGCTGGCCGTATTGCTATTTTGATGACGGCAAAAACAAAAAACTGCTTTCCCCTGAATACAATGGCAACGCGGAAACTGTTGGGCTTTGTGCCGGTAAGAAAGCTCCCATTATGGCATTCCCGGCTCACACGGCTCCAAACGATCTCCTTTTCTATTCGCAGGACATGTTCCCCGCCCATTACAAGAATGGTGCCTTCATTGCATTCCACGGCTCATGGAACCGGGCTCCCATGTTCCAGGAAGGGTTTAATGTGGTTTTTGTTCCGTTTAATAATACCCTGCCTTCCGGTGGCTGGGAAATATTTGCATCCGGGTTTTCGGGGAATGATACAATTAAGAATCCCGATGACGCCCTTCACCGCCCTATGGGCCTGGCAACGGGCAGTGACGGCTCCCTTTATGTTTCCGATTCCAAAAGAGGCACAATATGGCATATTACTTACGAACACAGTTCCCCTTGAAAATTTATCAGCTGATTCAGGCATGTATTCTTTTCGCAATTCTTTCCTGCACGGGAAATAAAAAACCGGCAGAAGAAACTGCTGTTGATCCCGGACTGGAAATATATACGAAGTACTGCATGGCATGCCATCAGGCTTCAGGCTCGGGTGTGCCCGGCATGTATCCCACGCTGCAGAAGACCGATTGGGTTTCTGGCGATAAATCCAGGCTTATTGGCATTATACTAAACGGACAAGAAGGAGAGATCATCGTAAATGGCCAGGTATTCAGGGGAGTAATGCCTCCCCACCAGTATCTCACGGATAAGCAGATAGCCGATGTACTGACCTATGTGAGATCGAATTTTGGAAACACCGCCGGTGCTGTTTTACCTGAGGAAGTATCCCGCCTCCGATAGATTATTTGTTGATTTGTTGATTTGCTGATTTGCTGATTTGCTGATTGGGCTGACGCGGCTGACTGCATGACTGCATGACTGCACGACTGCAAGACTTCTGGGCTTCTGGGCTGCAAAACTGCAAAACCTTCTTCACTGACCACCGACTACTGATTACCGATTACCGATTACCGACTACTCCCTGTAAAGGTGGAAGAATCCGCTGTAAACTTCTTTCTTAATATCATCCTCAACCGGATCCTTGAAATAGATCAGCGTGGAAACCGCCCAGTAATATACCCCTTCCGGAGCCTTCCTCTCTGATTTCATAACGAGCCCGTCCCATCCTTTCCAGTCACGGATATCCCCTGAATACTCGTGCATCCTTTTTCCGGCCCTGTCGAAAATCGTTATTTCAATGGTTACAACGGATACATCCTCACTCCGGAATATGTCATTCTCACTCTCCTGGTAATTTTCAATGGTGAGCTCCCGGTCCGGGGAAAAAACGTTTGGAAGTATAAAATTTCCATAAACAAGTTCGGCCTCAGCAGTAACCGAATCCATGCATTCATAGGGTTTATCGGATTTGGTGGTAAGTGTTATTTTATACTTACCCGGCTTTTTATATTCATGTTCAATGGCAGTGCCGGCTGTATCCGTTTCCAGAATTTCGCCATCCCCAAAATCGAGTTTATAACTCAGCGAGTTTTTTGATCCCGAAATATCAAACCTGAATTTTCCGGGCGCTGACTGAATATCCGGCCGATAATAGAGCTGGTAATTTTTCCCCGGGTAATTGGCGCTGTCAAGATCCAGATATTTAGGCTCAGTCATTTCTGCATTGGATTGTATAGAGACATAGAAAACCGAATCCACCCTTACCAGGTCGAATCGGTCAGTTACATTCAACTTATACCAGGTATCCTCGAAGGGCGGGTTGCTCACACGGGTGATCAGCCGGCTGGGAGGGATTCCTGCTTCAGGGTTGTCGGTGGACCAGCGAATCGTATATGTGTTGGCTATCCTGATCCGGTTTCCGTTGACCGGATTATAGTAATAGGAAGGAGGGGCTGTTGTATCCGATCTCAGGTCAAGGGATGAACAATTGTAGTATCCGAACTGCAGGGTGTTTTCAGCATCCTTATTGGTGATATCAACCCGGAAGTCATTAAACACAAGCCAAACCCTGTATACATTTGTAACACTTCCCTTGGTTACTGTCACCTGGTATCCTGAGGTGACACTGATGGTGTCAACGGTGGAAGTCCACCCTGAGGTTGTTCCCGGTATGGGAGTATAGGCCTGTGCACCGGGGTCGTATACCGACCAGTCGAAATTCCAACCAGCAAGCCTGTCATCTGATACAGCGACAATGGCAATTGTTTTCTCCTGCCCGTATTGCCCGATATTGTAAACAAAGACCTTATCGGTTCCTCCCCCCGTATTATAAGCTGCGCCAAACGAATCACTGGCCTCGGGTGAAAAAATCTGCCCGGCCGCTGTGGCGGCCAGGATTGTTAATACCAATATGAGGGGCACTATCTTTTTTAGCCTCATTGAACGGATGGAATATTTTTACAATGCTAACTAAAAAAAATCATAAATATTATATACAAAGCCAATTCAATGCGCCGGATCCTTTCACGTTGCCATGAATTCACCTATTTTTGTTAAAAATCAACTCCTATGCCGGCACCCTATATTCTCCGCGAAAATAACTGGAAATCCGTTCAGTCACAACCCTATGATATCGCCATTTTACCCTGGGGTGCAACGGAGGCGCATAATTACCATCTCCCTTTCGGAACCGACACCATTGAAACCGAATACATAGCCCGGATGGCAGCCGGAAAAGCGTGGGATAAAGGCACCCGTGTTGTAGTTCTTCCGGCAATCCCCTATGGGGTGAACACCGCCCAACTTGACATTTTCATGACAATGAACATGAACCCATCCACGCAGCTCAAAATTCTGGAAGATATCCTTTCAAGCCTTTCCATGCATGGAATAAACAAACTGGTTGTGTTCAACGGGCATGGCGGAAACGACTTTAAAAGCCTGATCCGTGAGCTGCAACCCCGGTATCCTGAAATTTTTATCGCACAGTTGAACTGGTTTGAGGTGGTTCCCCTTGATCACTATTTTGAAGAAACCGGAGATCATGCCAATGAAATGGAAACGAGCGTGATGATGCATATCGTGCCCGACCTGGTTCTTCCCCTTGAGGAAGCCGGACCGGGCAATGCCCGAACAGTAAAATTTGCTGCCCGCAGGGAAGGATGGGTCTGGTTTCCCAGGGCCTGGACCCGCGTGACAGAGGATACCGGAATTGGTAACCCGGCAAAGGCCACAGCCGAAAAGGGGAAAAAATACCTGGAGGATATTACCGATAAGATTGCGGATTTTTTTACCGAATTGGTGAATACTACCCCGGAGGAGATGTACGAGTAGGATGTTCTGTTCCATGTGTTGGCACACATGGACCGTGGGTTTTACCCACGGTTATTCAGATTTGCCCCTTCGGGGCGCTGACGCCTACTTCATCCCACCTCTCACCCCATCTCAACCCTTCTCACCGAATCTTCGAAATTACCGACCACCGATTACCGGCTACCGATTACCTGAAAACGGATCCTTCTATATATCGAACAACCCATCCGGGGCATTAATCCGTATTACCTTTTCCTTATCATTGACTTCCAGGAGGATATCCTCATGAACCGGGACAAGGAATTCTTTGTCCCCGTTTAATACGGATAACAGCGGATTATTCTTCATTTCAAGCACCTCTTCGGCGAAACCGATAAATCCAAGATGGACATCAATTACCTTGTACCCTTTGATATCCGGTATTTTTTTTGCGGAAGATGTAACCTTTACCTGGTCTTTCATCACATACACCGGATACCCCATGTATTCCCGGGCCTTATTCTCCGTGTCGATTCCCTCGATTTTAAGGATAACCGTATCTTCTGTTTTTTCCTGGAAGCTTTCAATAAAAAAGGGGACTGGTAACCCGTCTATTTCAACGAATACCAATCCCCGCTTTTTAATGTCTTCAGCCTTCAGTCCGCTGAACCTGACGATTAAGGAACCCCTGGTGCCATGTGGCTTGGTCAGTGTGCCCAACAGAATACAATTGTCCTTATTTATCATCAGAACAGTTTACCGTTAAACAACACCAGAAACCGGCAGTATAATTACCTTAACGAATCAGGTCAAATTGAAGCTACGCTCCTGCAGATTCTTTAGAATCGGCAGATTCTGCCGGATTTTCAGATGCTGGTTCTGCCGGAGTCTCAGATGCTGGTTCTACTTTAGTCTCAGATACTGGTCCTGCCGGATTTTCAACGGCTGGTTCTTCCGCAGCTTCAGGAGATTCATCAACACTAACTTCTGCTTTAGCTTCTTCAGCCATAGCTTTCAGTTTTTTTGCCAATGCCTGGGCTTTTGCTTCTTTCACTTTAGTTTCAGCTTCAAAACGCTTTTTAGCCTCAGCAGATTTAACATCGGATAATTTGTCTGACTGAGATTTCAATTTGGCTTCCTTGTCATTCAGCCATTTTTGAAAACGAACTTCTGCTTCTTCAGGAGTGAAGGCTCCTTTTTTTGCACCTTCGAGAAGATGCTTCTTCATCATCACACCTTTTTCTGATAAAATAGCCCTACAGGTGTCTGTAGGTTGCGCGCCCTTATGTAACCAATCTAATGCACTATCAAAATTTAATTCAATAGTAGCAGGATTAGTCTGGGGATTGTATAAGCCAATCCTTTCAACAAACTTACCATCCCGTGGCGCCCTGCTATCTGCTACCACAATGTGGTAGTAAGGCAACTTTTTACGGCCTTTCTTCGATAATCTGATTTTTACGGGCATACTTTGTAATTAAGATCTACTTTAAATTTGAGTTTGCAAATGTATAATTTTTTTTAAAAAGTTTTCCGTATTGAAAAATTAATTATTTTTGTCGCTCTTTTAAAATCAGTAATACAAGAAATAACATAATAATTAGCCATGGCAAATCATAAGTCATCACTTAAAAGGTTCAGACAAGACGAAACCCGTAGTGAAAATAACAAGTATTATTCCAAGACAACCCGTAACGCGTTGAAAAACCTCCGTGGTACTACAGACAAAACTGCAGCCACAGAATTACTTCCCAAGGTTTCTTCCATGCTTGATAAACTCGCGAAGAAAAATATTATTCACCCCAATAAGGCAGCCAATTTAAAATCAAAACTTGCCAAACAGGCAAACGGCTTAGCTTAATAACTGCCTCATTTAAAAGATTATAACCCTGGCAAATTATACTGCCGGGGTTTTTTTACTTCCTTTCATTGAAGTTTTTCCGAAATTATCTCCCGCTCAGCAAAGAATTTTCTACCTTTCCTTTTGAATGTTGTTTCAATTCAAAAACCGTTAAAGGCAATGGAAGAATACACAAATCTCAGTATCAGAAACTGGGCGCTGGAAGATCGCCCGCGCGAAAAAATGATGCTCAAGGGTATCCAGAGTCTGAGTGAATCAGAACTGCTGTCCCTGCTTATCGGGTCAGGAACCCGGAAAGCATCTGCCGTTGAACTGGCAAAGCAGGTAATGAATATGGCCGGCAATAATCTCGATAAACTGGGGAAATTTGCCGTGTCCGATCTTAAAAAGCTGAATGGAATCGGTCAGGCAAGGGCCATTACAATAGTGGCAGCCCTTGAACTGGGCCGGCGCCGGAAACTTACTGATGCCCCTGAAGGGATGAAGATCACCGGCAGCCAGGATGCTTTTACCCTGATGGGCCCCGTTCTTTCCGACCTCTCACATGAGGAGTTCTGGGTCCTGTTCATGAACCGGTCAAACCGGGTCATTGAAAAGCGAAAAATAAGCCAGGGGGGAATTACCGGTACGGTTACGGATATCCGCATCATTTTAAAACTTGCCCTCGACCACCTGGCCACTTCAATGATCCTCTGCCATAACCATCCTTCCGGAAACCTGCAACCCAGCGAGGCCGATATATCTATTACCCGACGGATCAAAGAGTCAGCGGCCTTAATGGATATTTCACTCCTCGATCACCTGATTATTGCAGGCAAGTCCTATTTCAGCCTCGCGGATGAAGCAATGATGTGATATGGATCCCGGGATTCACTGCAACCGGCGGATAATCCTTGTATTGTCCCCACAGTCATTCAGCAGTTGTTCGATTTCTTTGTTCAGCAGAGGATGCACTATGTGGGGGGCAATTTCAGTTAACGGAACCAACACAAACTGCCGTTCCTGCATATTGGGATGAGGGACCACCAGTTCCGCCAGTTCTACGACTAAATCCCCGTAGAGCAGGATATCTATATCCAGCGTGCGGGGCGCGTATCGTCCTGCCGACCGGTCCCTGCCGCATATTTTTTCTATCCGGTGAATGACATCCAGCAAGGGCAGTGGTTTCAGTTCCGTGAATATTTCAATGGCCTGGTTGTAAAAATTCAAATCAGAATCACATCCCCAGGGCTCGGTTTCATATACGGAGGATATGGCGCCGGATTTTCCAGCCATTTTTTCCAGCAGGCTAATGCCTTTTTTCAGATGCTGGCCGCGATCAGCCAGGTTACTTCCCAATGATAAAAATATCCGGTTCATTGGCATCAAAATTATCGTAAATTACAGATTCCAATACCCATAAATAAATATTTCTTGTTCAATAACAGGGCTTTTATTAATATTGTTAAGTTTTATAAATAAATTATTCATCATGAGTTTCTTAAAATATCTGCTGGCCAGTATACTGGGTGTTATTATCGCTTCGTTGATTATTTTCTTTTTAACCCTGCTGATCGTTGGTGGTATAGTTTCCTCCCAGGATAAAACCGAAAAGGTTGCAGATAATTCCATATTGCAGCTGAAATTAAACCTCCCCATTCACGACCGCAAATCAACTTTGCCCGTTCTTGTGTATAACATAACCAGTTTCCGCACGGATAACCAGCTTGGGTTAAATGATATCCTCAACAACATTACAAAGGCAAAAAAGGATGATCTGATCCGCGGAATATTTCTTGACCTCTCAGGTATTGATGCCGGTATAGCTACCGTGGAAGAAATACGGAATGCCCTCCTCGATTTTAAAAGTACCGGGAAATTTATTGTGGCTTTCAGCGATTCCTATTCCCAGAAGGCCTATTACCTGGCAAGCATTGCTGACAAGATCTACATGAACCCGGGGGGATCAGTTGATTTTATCGGCTTAAGCGCACAGATCATGTTTTATAAAAAAGCCCTTGAAAAACTCGATATAAAGCCTGAAATAATCCGGCACGGAAGGTTTAAAAGTGCTGTCGAACCGTTCATGTATGATAAAATGAGTCCCGAAAACCGTGAACAGATCCGCAAGTATGTTGGATCGATATGGGATCATATGGTCAATAAAATTTCGGATTCCCGCAACATTGAAGCGCAGAAACTTAATCTTTTTGCGGATAGCCTGATGCTATGGGATAATGCCTCTGCCATCCGTTACAGGATTATTGATACTATGCTGTACCGCGACCAGGTGCTGGATACGTTGGCCCGGCTATCCGGTGTAAAGGGTACGAAAGATCTGCATTTTGTTACCCACCAGAAATATCTGAAGGTTCCAAAATCCCGCGAAGACAAACCGTATACCCGCAATAAAATTGCCATTATCTATGCAGAGGGGGATATCGTATCAGGTGATCCCGGGGAAGGAAGCATTGGTTCCGATCCCATTTCGAAAGCCATCCGCGGAGCCAGGCAGGATTCAACCATAAAAGCCATTGTTTTCAGGGTTAATTCAGGCGGGGGCAGCGCCCTTGCCTCTGAAGTGATATGGCGGGAGCTTTTCCTGGCTCAAAAGGTGAAGCCGGTGATTGCTTCCATGGGCGATGTGGCTGCCTCGGGAGGCTATTATATCGCAGCCGCCGCCGATACAATCGTGGCAAGTCCGAATACAATAACCGGCTCCATCGGAGTCTTTGGCCTGCTTGTAGATGCTTCCGGCTTCTTTAACAATAAATTGGGCCTGACTACAGATGTGGAAAAAACAAATCTGAATTCGGACTTCGGTTCCATTTTCCGGCCTCTTTCGGAGACCGAACGGAATGTTCTTCAGAAAATGATCGACCAAACCTATTCCACCTTTGTCACCCGTGTGTCCGATGGCCGTCAGCTGAGTTATTCCTCCGTCGATCAGATTGCCGAAGGACGGGTATGGAGCGGAATCAACGCGCAGGAACTGAAACTTGCAGATGTCATGGGTGGTTTGAATACGGCCGTTGAACTGGCGGCAAAAAAGGCTAAACTCGATAACTACAGGCTCGTTGAACTACCCCGAATAAAGGAAGATCTGCTTACACAGATAGTGAATGAATTATCCGAGGACTTCAGTGAAAAAATATTGCAGCGCGAACTGGCCGGCAACTATAAATATTTTCGGTTCATGCAGCATATGGTTACGGAAGACCGCGTGCAAGCCAGGCTTCCTTATCAAATAACCATTCATTAGCCGCTGATGAAAGGATCCAGACAAATCCAGCGTCCTCTGCTGCTGCCGTTTTCCTTTTTTTACTGGATTGGGGTATCTTTCAGGAACTGGTTGTTTGATCTTCGTATCCTCCGTTCTACGGGGTTTAGCATTCCTGTTATTTCTGTCGGAAATATTACTGTCGGCGGTACAGGTAAAACCCCGCATGTTGAAATGCTGGTTCGCATGCTCAAAGATGATTACCGGGTTGCCGTCCTAAGCCGGGGGTATAAAAGAAAATCCACTGGATTCATGATGGCCTCGCGGCATTCTCTTGTGTCGGATATAGGGGATGAGCCTATGCAGATAAAAAATAAATTTCCCGGAATCTCAGTGGCCGTCGACAATGATCGTGTGCATGGAGTGCAAAAACTGCTGAGATCCAAACACCGGCCTGAAGTGGTGATTCTTGACGATGCCTTCCAGCACCGGTATATCCGGCCGGGCTTGTCGATTGTTCTGATCGATTACAACCGCCCGGTTTTTCGTGATTTTCTCCTTCCGGCAGGAAATCTTCGGGAACCCTGGAAGAACATAAGAAGATCCCATCTTGTAATTGTAACGAAGTGCCCGGAAAGCCTTTTCCCCCAGGAAATGACCTGGTTTACCCAAAAGCTGGGCCTTGACCCGGATCGGGAACTCTTTTTCACTACCTATACCTATGGATCTCCCGAAGCGGTTTTCCCGGTTAAAAAAAGAAAGGAGGTACCTACGTTCAAGCAGATGCGAAAGGCACACGCGGGTATACTGATCGTGTCCGGTATCGCCAATCCTCAACCCGTATTGCATTTCCTGCATAAGATCATGAAAGTGGAAGATACAATGTTTTTCCCTGATCACCATGAATATACGAAAGCCGACATCCAGGCAATTTCCATACGGTTTCATTCGATCCCGGCAACTGAAAAGTACATTATTGTTACCGAAAAGGATGCTGTAAAACTTCGTGAATTGGATATGGATGCCCCGTTTAAAAGGGTTTTTCTCTTTATCCCGGTTGAGGTTCAATTCCTGGCAAGGGGTGAAAAGGCGTTTTATAAGAGAATTGATAAATATAGCAAACGGAATCTCGAGTAGGGAGGGTTTTACTATTCCACGCAACTGACTTTCATTTTGCAAAATTGTTTTTGAACAAAACCATTCTAAATTAGTTTCCATTGTGGAAACAATGAGACAACGTAAATTATATATTGCCCCCCTGGCCTTCCTGTTGCTGGTCCTCTTTGTATCCCCGATTAGCATAAAGGCCCTGCACCATCATTTGCCTGATCATGTTTCTGTAATTGCCCATATGCAGGGGGCTGCTGTATCAACCGCCGTGGCTGACTGCCTTGTCTGCGAGTTTGAATTTGTAACCTTCCTTGCCTGCCACATTCCGGAATATCATCATTACACCCGGTATACTTCCTTCGATTGCTGTGAGCCGACCCGCGATCTGAAAGGCAATTCATTAACATACTTTTCCCTCAGGGCTCCTCCGGTTTATTGATTTTACACGCTTTTTTCTCTAACGGCCGCAAAATCTTTCCCAGGCGGCTTATTTTCAACTTTTTAATACAAGACGTGATGAAATCAACGATTGTTATTTCTGCTATTTTAACACTGTTATTCCATTTTAATCTCAACGCCGTAAATACCGGTGCGTTAAAAGGTTCCCTTTCCGGAAAGATCACCGATAAAAAAACGGGGGAAGCCCTGCCTGGTGTGAATATCTATTTTCCGGATCTGAAAACAGGGACCACAACCAATGCGGACGGAAATTATTTAATTAACAATCTTCCTCAAACCAGGGTTGTCATCCAGCTGAGTTACATCAGCTACAGGACGGTCCTTTCAACCATTGACCTTTCGGTGGTAACTGCACAGAATTTTGAAATGGAATATGCCGCTACCGAATTGAATGAGGTGGTGGTAACAGGGTTATCCAAATCCACTGAGCAGAAACGAAGTCCTACCCCCATGTCGGTACTGCCCAAAACATCCCTTATGCAAAATTCTTCCTCCAATATAATTGATGCGATTGCTACCCAACCGGGGATCTCCCAAATCACAACAGGATCAGGTATATCAAAGCCTGTAATCCGGGGACTGGGTTATAACCGTGTTGTAGTGGTTAAAGACGGGATCCGGCAGGAAGGTCAGCAATGGGGAGATGAACATGGAATTGAAATTGACGAATTCTCAGTGAACAGGGTTGAGATCCTGAAGGGACCTGCCAGTCTGACCTATGGATCCGATGCCATGGCCGGGGTCATAAACCTGTTGTCGGCTCCTGCTTTGCCCGAAAATCAGATCAGGGGGAATCTTATGCTCAATTACCAGGCAAACAATGGGCTCTTTGGCGTTTCAGGCAACCTCGACGGGAATAATCGCGGTATAGTCTGGGATGTGAGGTATAGTTATAAAACAGCACATGCATACAGGAATAAGTATGACGGGTATGTTTACAATTCCGGCTTTCGTGACAATGCGATCAGCCTGATGACCGGGGTGGTCCGGTCGTGGGGATACACAAGCCTTGAACTGAGCAGCTATAACCTTACCCCCGGCATAATTGAAGGCGAACGCGACAGCACCAGCGGCCGCTTCCTCCGTCCTGTCGCAGAAAATGATTCTACGGAATCACAACTTCTTGTTTCGGAAAACGAGTTGAAATCGTATTCCACGCACACTCCCTTTCAAAAAATACATCATTACAAAGCGGTTCTGAACAGCAGTTTTATTCTGGGCAACAGCACACTTAAGGCTACCGTGGGCTTTCAGCAGAACCGGAGACAGGAATATGCGGATATTTTAAATCCTGACCAATATGGACTATATCTCTCACTCAACACCATAAATGTGGATGTCCGTTATCTGTTGCCTGAAATTAAAAATTATTCCGTCTTGTTTGGCATCAGCGGAATGCTACAAAACTCTGAAAACAAAGGAGTGGAGTTTCTCGTTCCCGATTACAGCCTCATGGATGCCGGTGGTTTTGTACTGGTAAAAAAAACAATGGGAAAATTTGATATCAGCGGAGGATTCCGGTATGATACCCGGATTGAGCATGGTGAAGATCTTTTTACAAATGCACAGGGTGAGAAACTGCCCGGCCCGGAAACCGGATCTGTACACAGGTTTTCAGCCTTTGATAAAACCTTTCCGGGAATATCCGGCAGCCTGGGGGCTACCTGGCAGATATCAAAGGTCTTATATACAAAATTCAATATTTCAAGGGGATACAGGTCCCCCAACATCGCCGAGCTGGGTTCCAATGGCGAGCATGAGGGAACCCTCCGGTACGAACTGGGAAACCCGGAATTGAAAGCCGAAAACAGCCTTCAGTTCGATTATACACTGGGAATAAGCTCGGAGCATGTCTCTGCTGAACTGTCAGTTTTTGACAATACAATCAATAACTACATTTTTTCGAGAAAACTGAGCAGTACCATGGGTGGGGATTCTATTTCGGATGGGATCCCAACCTATCAGTTTGTATCAGGAAACGCACACCTGGGCGGAGGAGAATTGAGGATCGATATTCACCCCCATCCCCTCGACTGGATCCATTTTGAAAATACATTTTCCGTTGTGCAGGCCACCCAGTATGGTCAGCCCGATTCCACCCGTTATCTGCCGCTGATCCCCGCGTCAAAGTGGCAGTCAACCTTGCGGTTTACACTCAATAAGGCCGGAAAATCGCTTCAGAATATCTATTTTCAGATTGACGCGGAAATATATTTTGAGCAGGACCGCTATTATTCAGCTTACGGAACCGAAACCAGGACGCCCGGGTATACCCTGGTTAACCTGGGACTGGGCACAGATATAACATGGAATCAAAAACAAGTATGTTCGTTGTATGTAAGCCTGAACAACATGATGGATGTGGCCTACCAGAGCCATCTGAGCCGGTTGAAATACTCTCCTGAAAACTATGCAACCCGTCGCACAGGCGTTTACAATATGGGCAGAAATATGAGTTTTAAACTTGTCTTTCCCATCAATATCCGTTAAAGCAACCGGACTCCAATGCCAGGTTCATCCGGCAGTATGATCCTGCCATTGGCAATCCTGATGCCGGAAAACCTGTCGTTGCCTATCAGCAGGTTGCCGTCAAGATCTGCCCAATCGGCCAGGGGTGCTAATTGTGCTGCAGCTGTAACCGCACAGGATGTTTCTGTCATACACCCGATCATGACCTTCATTCCGAGCGCCCTGGCCATTTTCATTATAGTATAGGCAGCCCGCATGCCGCCGCATTTCATTAATTTCACATTGATGCCGCTGTATACACCCTTTACTTTTTCAAGATCAGCCACCGTCTGGAATGCCTCATCCGCAATTACCGGGAGCGGACTGTGTTGTGTTAGCCAGGTAATATCGGCAACGGCTGTTTTTGACATAGGCTGTTCGATAAATACAACACCCTGTTCCTTAAGCCAGAATATCATGTCAAGGGCCTCATCCCTGTCCGTCCATCCCTGGTTGATATCCGCACATAACGGCACCGTTGTAACAGACCGCACGGCAGTGATCATTTCCCTGTCATTGCCGGTCCCCAGTTTCACCTTGAGAATGTTGAACCCCGATGCTTCCGCAGTCTTCGCTTTTATCATATCCGGTGTATCGATACCGATTGTAAAAGATGTGTCGGGTGTGCGTTCCGGATTCAATCCCCAGATCCTGTACCAGGGCTGGCCGATCAGTTTTCCCACCAGGTCATGAAGGGCAATATCCACGGATGCCTTTGCCGCATAATTCCCCGGGGCGATCTGATCCACATATTCAAGGATATCCTCCATGAACCAGGGACTGTCGAAACGTGACAGGTCAACCCCTGACAGGAATGCCGCTGCCGTTTGATGCGATTCGCCAAGGTATGGAGGCATGGATGCTTCCCCGTAACCAATGATACCGCCGAATTCAATTTCAGTGAGCATCACCGGGGTTGTACTTCTGGAACCGCCGGCAATGGTGAATACATGCTTCATCTGCAGCTCACAGGGGGTATATCGCAAGGTCATCATCCCTTTTAGTTGTCTTAATTAGTATCCAACCCGACTGATCGGATTTTCCTGCAGTTTCAGGATTCCCGGTCAAAAATACATCATTTTCATTTGATAGGATATTCCTGTTCAGTATTATATCTTTACAACACACCCTGAATGCATTATGATCCTGATCGCCGACAGCGGATCTACAAAAACTCACTGGGGGCTGGCAGATGAAAATTCCGCCTCCCTCGTGACTGAATTTCACACATCCGGGATAAACCCCTTTTACCAGGATAAGGAATCGATCCTTCATCTGCTGCAAAAGGAATTCACCCGGAAGATGGAAACTCCCGTACGATTGTTTTTTTATGGTGCCGGATGCTCGGGTGCGGATTCAAAAGACATTGTATATGAGCCGCTGAACACATTTTTCAATACGGTTTCCATTTCAGTTGAAAGCGACCTGATGGCAGCGGCACGTTCGCTATGCCAGCACGGGGCAGGACTTGCCTGCATTTTGGGCACCGGTTCAAATTCATGCTACTATAACGGAAAGGATATTACCCGTCATGTTCCTTCCCTGGGGTACATACTGGGAGATGAAGGAAGCGGTGCAGATATCGGCAGGCGGCTGGTGGCAGATATTCTGAAGCATCAATTGCCGGATCCGGTAGCCAGCCATTTTTTCTCAACATATAAGTATACCCGTGAGGAAATTCTGGAGCATGTCTATAAAAATCCCTTCCCAAACAGGTTTTTAGCCGGGTTTGCCACGTATGTCAGGGAGAATATCTCTATCCCGGCCTTACGCAACCTGGTAAAAGCCGGGTTTACTGAATTCTTTACCCGAAATATCCGGCAATACCCGGAAGCCATCAATCAGCCGGTTAACTTTACAGGAAGCATTGCCTGGCACTTCAGGGAAATACTTGCTGAATGTGCAAAAGAAAATGGATTCCGCGTCGGAATGATCTCACAAAGTCCGATGGACGGGTTGATAAGGTTTCATATTTAATTATATCTTTATAGTAAGTAACCTTATTAACCTAAATACTTTTTCCATGATCACAATTAAGAAAACAGCTCTCTTCAACGCGAGTTGCGTTGCCCTTGTAGTTACCGCGCTGGCTTTTGCAACACGCGGTTCTTTTGTTGAAATATGGGTTAAAGAATTTAATCTCACCCACACCCAGGTCGGCTGGATTGTAGGAACGGCATTCTGGGGGTTTACCCTGGCCATGGTATTTGGCGGGCCGCTGGTTGATATCATTGGCATTGGCCGTATTATTGCCATCGCATTTGCATGTCACGTTATCGGCATAATCATGACCATTTTTGCCACCGGTTTCTGGACCCTGTTTGTATCCACCCTTTTTATCGGCGTGGCTAACGGAAGTGTTGAAGCCGCCTGCAATCCCCTTATTACAAGTATGTACACAGAGGAAAAAACACGAAGGCTTAACCGGTTTCATGCCTGGTTTCCTACCGGTATTGTCATCGGTGGATTGATGGTGTACATGTTTACAAAAATGGGAATCACAAACTGGCGCCTTTCCATGGGGGCCATGCTCATTCCAACCCTGGGATACGGCCTGTGGTTCCTGAATAAAAAGTTCCCTGAAACTGAACGCGTGGTAAGCGGGTTCACCTATAAGCAAATGCTGAAGGCCTGTGTAAGTCCCTTGTTTATATTTATCGCCTGTTGTATGCTTCTTACCGCGGCAACCGAACTGGGCACAAACCAGTGGATTGCGGCCCTCATGTCAAATGTAACAACCAGCCCTATCCTGCTGCTGGTCTGGATTTCCGGTATCATGGCACTAGCCCGCCAATTCGGGGGCACGCTTATCCACAATATGAAGTCAACAGTTGTCCTGCTCACTTCGGCATGCCTTGCCTTTCTGGGACTGGTGATGTTTGGATTTTCAAGCGGGAGCATGATCTTTGTGGCGGCAGCGGTTTTCGCGCTTGGCGTGGCGTTTTTCTGGCCTTCCATGCTGGGCTTCGCATCTGAAAATATACCCCAGAGTGGCGCCCTTGGCCTGGCTATTATGGGAGGGATCGGATTTTTGGGTGGTGCTATTGCCCAGCCTGCACTTGGAGCTATTTTTGACGTGCAGACAACACTTGCCCTTACAGCCGAAAGCAGCCTGCAACAAGCCCAGCTTGCTGCCGGTGCAAATACCCTTTTATATATGGCGGTTGTACCTGCCGTCCTGATTCTTGCCTTCACCTGGCTGTATATTTATAAAAGAAAACATCTCGCCCGGTAGTTACTGTTTCGGCTTAGTCTCCTGTTTCGGCTTAGTCTGAGACTAAGCCGTTTATATGCTTCCAGTTCGGCTTAGTCTGAGACTAAGCCGTCATTTTCTTTTTACAATCCCTTGCAAAAACCCCTGTTCCTGAATAGCTTTGTATAAATATCTGCCCCTGTTTCGAAACCCTAAAATTCACGTCCATGAAAAACCTGGCTTTAGTCCTTTTCTGCACGCTGTTGATTTCCTGCAGTGAAAAAAAACCCATAGAAGTTAAACAATACTCCATCGACCAGTTTTATAAAAGCACCCGGATCATCGGGGGCGCGTTTAATGCAGACGAGACTAAACTTCTGATCGGCAGCGATAAAACAGGTATATTTAATGTATTTGAGATCACCATTGCTGATAGTTCCCGGAAACAGATAACCCAATCCACAGTTGAATCCTTTTTTGCAATGGATTATGTGCCCGGAACAGGGAAAATTCTATATGGTGCTGATAAAGGCGGTAATGAAATCGACCACATTTACCTGCTCGAAGAGGACGGCACCACCAGGGATCTTACGCCCGGCGATAATGCCAAATCAGGATTTATTGGCTGGAGCAAGAATAAAAAATTCATGTATTATGGATCCAACAAAAGGGATCCCCAGTTTTTTGATATTTACAAAATGAGCATCGCCGACTGGAAACCGGTGATGCTCTATAAGTATGACAATGGGCTCGATTTCACAGGGATTTCCGATGACGAAAACTATATATCACTCCAGAGACCAATCACAACCAGTGAAAATCAGCTTTTTCTGCTTAACCGTGCAACCGGAAAGCTAACAGAAGTTTCCGATTCTGCCATGCCCGGTACATACAATAGTTCAGATTTCAGCATGGATGGAAAACACTTCTACTATATAACGGATGCAGGAAAAGAGTTTGCCTACCTGGTTGATTATGAAATCGCCACGGGCGCCAAAAAAACCCTTTTTGAAACCAAATGGGATGTAATGTATTCCTATACAAGCGAAAATGAAAAATTCAGGGTGATCGCCATCAATGAAGACGGAAAGAATTCGATTATAGTTAAAAATAATGCAACCGGTGAAAACCTCGATTTTCCAGTAATTTCAGATGGGAATGTGCTGGCTGTTAACATATCGGACAAGGAAAAACTCATGCGGCTGACCATTGGAACTTCAAAATCACCCGCAAATATCTATGTCTATGACTTCGATTCAAAGAATCTGAAAAAACTGACGGAAACCCGCAATCCCGAAATTGATTCTGCTGACCTTGTCACGGCAGAAGTGGTGCGGTATAAATCATTTGACGGAGTGGAGATCCCTGCTATATATTATAAGCCGATCACGGCGACCTCAAAAAATAAGGTTCCGGCCATCGTGGAAGTACATGGCGGACCGGGCGGACAATCACGGCTGGGCTATTCCTCTTTTATCCAGTTTCTTGTGAATCACGGGTATGCGGTGCTATCGGTAAACAACCGGGGCAGCAGCGGCTATGGAAAAACATTTTATAAAATGGATGACCGCAACCATGGAAATGAAGATCTGAAAGATTGCATCTGGGGAAAGAAATGGCTGCAATCGCAGGCCTATATCGATACGGGAAAAATCGGTATCCTCGGGGGAAGTTACGGCGGATTCATGACGATGGCTGCCATGACCTCTGCTCCCGATGAATTCAAAGTGGGTGTGGATTTGTTTGGTGTTACGAACTGGATCCGTACCCTGAAGTCCACACCGGCATGGTGGGCTTCATTCAGGAATGCCCTTTTCCAGGAAATGGGGGATCCCTTTACCGCTGATTCAGTAAGGCTCTACAATATATCACCCCTATTCCATGCCGACAGAATAAAAAATCCGATCATGGTACTCCAGGGAGCGAATGACCCGAGGGTGTTGCAGGTTGAATCGGATGAAATCGTGGCTTCCGTAAGGAAGAATAATATCCCGGTAGAATATGTGATATTCCCCGATGAAGGACACGGGTTCGTGAAAAAGGAAAATGAAATAAAGGGGTATGGCCAGATTTTGACCTTCCTGGATAAATACTTAAAGGGAACTGCTGAAAATACAGAGAAATAAGATATAATTTTCCCGCGAAATCGCTTGTTATTTCTCGCCAAGACGCTAAGGCGCTAAGTCAGTACATTTACTTATAGAAACTTAGCGGCTTTGCGGCTTTGCGGGAAAATTTTCCACGGGAAATCTACTCCAGGATCTTATTCGTCAGGTCATCCGTCCATTTGCTCAAAGCGCTCACCTGCTCCGGGCTTAGGACTGCTTTCCGGTGGATTACAAGGTAGATATTCAACGGCATTTCTCCCGAAGTAACCTCCTCTTTAATATTACTCAGGTTCTTGATCTTATTCCGCTTGCTGTAACTTTCCCAGTCAGAAAAATTCAATTCTTCCCTGCCCTTCCGGATATCTTTAGCAAGCAGCCAGGAGGCCGGTGCAATTTTCGAATACCACGGGTAAACAGTCTGATTGGAATGACAGTCATAACAGGAGGCTTTGAGAACAGAGGAAATGTTTTCCGGCACAACACCGCTTGCGATCAGGTCATCCGCTCCTGCTTCCTTGTTCACCGGCATCTGGTTTGGAACGAATTGCAGGGCTATTATTACAATAACGAGGATGACAAGAAAAATCTTCAATATTTTCATGGTGAAAAATGCTATGAAATATGAAAAATTATTTCATCAGTTCATCCGCTGTATTTTCAGCCCATTTTTGTAATAGTTTGGACTCAGCCGGACTAATTTTAGCATCGGGATGCGATTCTAAAAATTTTGCAGGAGGCATCTCATTCTTTTCCAATACCTCGGCGATATCATCCAGAACAGCAATCTGCCTGGCTTTGGAATAGTGAGGGATACTGTCCCACATCAGGCCCTCTTTGGCATCATCTGATTGTCCATCAACACTGTGACATCCATAACATTTGTTATCCACAACAGCTTTCACATCCGCGGGTAATACAATCCCGTTAACGTGTTTTACAGGTAAATCGGCTGGGCTGTCACTATGCCTTGCACGGATAAAAAGAGCAACAACGGGAAGAAGCAATAAAAAAATTTTCGTGGAAGTTTTCATAGTTTTTAAATTAGATTTTAAGAATTGAACCTCTTTTGTTTGTAACAGCCGAAAATCCTTTTTGTTCCACAAATGCTGCGGAATGTTAAACTGAACAGGATCTTCAGTACGATAGTCACTATAAAAGTCAATGGTGTTTACAAAATTCTTAATGTATTTTAATAATAATTAAATATAAGGCTGCTGAAAAGATATTCAAATACATTATTTCGAATATCCGAATACTTGTTTGCGAAACCTATTGATAAATCCTTTATTTCATGTAATTTTCATTTCCGGGAACTTAACGATGGAGAAGTGACAAGAGACTAGCGACAAGGGACAAGTAGGAAAAAAATGGCACTGATTTTTCAGTTTTAAAAAATACCAGAATGAACAGAAGCAGGTTTCTGAAAATAGCCGGGACAGGTGTGTTGGGCATTCCTGTTCTGGCAGGTATCCCTGAAAGGGGGGATAAAGAATATCATGAGCGAAAGGATACCATACCCGATGTGAACGGGGCTCAGCGATTAACAACAGGGGACCTCCGTGCCTGGCAGAAACTGAAATACGGAATGTTCATCCATTTTGGCATGAGTACTTTTACAGGGGATGAATACGATAAAGGCAATTCCCCCGCGCACATGTTCAATCCCTCCCGGTTGGATGTGGCCCAATGGATATCTGTAGCCCGCGATGCAGGAATGACATACGCAGTTCTCACGGCCAAACACGTGGCGGGCCACTGCCTTTGGAAAACAGCACATACCCCTTACAGCATTGTAAACAGCGGAAATAAAACCGACATAGTAGAGGTATTTGTTAACGAATGCAGCAAAAAAGGCATCAAACCCGGCTTATATTACTGCTCATGGGACAACCATAACCGTTTTGGCAGCCAGACTCCAAGTGATAGTTTTAAGGGCACCTGGAACGACATGAACTATTTTCCTGAAGATCAAACGGATGGTTTTGCCCCCTATACGACATCGCTCTATCAGAACTTCCAAACAGCTCAAATTACAGAGCTGCTGACGCAATACGGTGAGATAATGGAACTCTGGATTGATATCCCGGGTATACTGGGAAAAGGATACCGGAGCTATCTGTATCAGTATGTGACACAGATTCAGCCGGGAATGATTGTGATGATGAACTGCGGCCTTGAACCGGTTTACAATTCGGATTATGCCTTCCCGTCGGATATACGGGCTTTTGAAAGGAATTTGCCTGCTAATTACAATGGCTGGCAGAAAATCGATAACAAGGAATACTATTTGCCGGGGGAATTCTGTCAGCCGATTGGGAAACAATGGTTTTTTGCTGACGGGGATTTGTCACGCAGTAAGGATGAATTACTGGAAGAATACCGGTTTTGCCGGAAAAATGAAATAAATTATTTGTTGAACGTGCCTCCCGATAAAACGGGACTATTGCCGGATGATTCAGTGAAAAAACTCATGGAATTACAGAAGACTATTATATCATGAAAACAACAACCCGCCCCCAGGCCATAACTGTTGAGGTTAAACCGAAAAGTACCGGTCACGGCGAAATCAATGGCGCATTCGCGGAACTTGATCGCGGAATATATGCTGCACTCGAAACATATTCCAATGTGCACCGCGGCAGCGGGCATAATTCAATGGTATCAACCCATTTGTATGAAAAAGCCAGGGGCATAGTCCTGGAATACCTGGGCCTGAATAAACTATCACACACTGTCATTTTCTGCACAGCACGAAGGGCTGAGTCCCTCAAGGCACAACTCGATGCCGGCAGTTACCGCATCCTGTCGGGAAGCGACATCGGTCTTTCCCTGGGAGTTACCGCCCTGGCAGTAAAAAGAAAGGCATTGCCCAAGGGCCCTCCCAAACAGACCGGCGGTGGAACTGCCAAACTGGTTTCAACGGATTGGGAAATCTGGGCCGGGGCTCCCGACAGGTTTGAAGCCGGAACACCTCCCATTATCAATGTCATTGCCTTGGCCAGGGCATTGCTTATAATTCGGAAATCCGGAAAGAATATCTTTTTAAATGGCACTGCTGAAAATATCAGTGCAGATGAAATCCTTTATCACGATGAACTGGAGGGATTTACCGGAAAGGAGCTCCTGGATAAGCTCCGGACAACAATGATCGGCCGGGGTATGCCCGTGCCAACCATGGAAGGAACAAAACCATTTACAAACCTTGATAACAGTGCAAGCACTCCTTCCTTCACCCTGGTATGGGACGCTTTCCGGCATTCCTTGCTGCAATCCGGAACGATAAAACAGGAAATTATTCAGAAAACCCGGGAAATTTGTGCCCGTTCACTGAATGCTCCCCCGGCCTCCTTCGATATGATTTTTACCTGCAATGCAACAGAAGCTATCAACCTGGTGGCGGAAAGTTTACACCATGAGATCCGGGAAGGCATAGAACCTGTTGTGGTCAACTCTGTACTTGAACATTCCTCGAACGACCTTCCGTGGCGAATGCTTTCGGGATACTCACTCCTCCGCCTGAAGGTAGACGAAGAGGGCTTCTTTGATATTAGCGAACTTGAGAAGCTGCTTGTTGAGTATAATCAGAATGGAAAGTACGGTATTAAACGGATTACGCTTGTAGCCGTAAGCGGCGCGTCCAATGTGCTGGGGGTATGCAATAACTTGGAAGAGATCAGCCGTATCGTTCACACCTATGGCGCCAGGCTGCTTGTTGACGCGGCCCAGCTGGTGGCTCATCGTAAGGTGGATATGGAATCATCCGGCATAGATTATCTTGCTTTTTCAGCCCATAAGGTATATGCCCCCTTTGGTTGCGGGGTACTTGTGGCTCGCAAAGGATTGCTGAATTTCAGTGCTTCAGAACTTGAGCTTATCCGGTCTTCAGGAGAGGAAAATGCAGGGGGCATAGCCGCACTTGGAAAGGCACTTCTGCTTTTACAGCGGATTGGCATGGACCAGATCCATAAGGAAGAAAAGGAACTCACACGCTACCTGCTGCAAAGGATGGCTCAAATACCCGGACTCATAATCTATGGCGTAAAGGATCCTGACTCCCCCCGGTTTAGCCATAAGATAGGCGTCGTAATATTTACCCTCGGGAAGATGATGTCGAACCAGACAGCCAAAGAACTGGCCCTTCAAAGCGGAATTGGCGTGCGGTTTGGCTGTCACTGTGCCCATGTCATCATAAAACGTGTGCTCGGCGTTTCCCCTGGCCTTGAGCGGTTCCAGAGGGTGATACAGACCCTGTTCCCAAAACTCCGGCTTCCGGGAGTTGCAAGGGTAAGTCTTGGCCTTTACAACACCGGTGAGGACGTTGACAATCTGATCCGGGCGCTGAAGAGGATCAGCCAGGAATCGCTGCCGGCGGAGAAACCCGGAACAGCATCCGTCCTGCCTTCACGGGCTGAAGTAAAAAAGCAAATCGATGAATTCATCCGGGCTGCGGCCATTAAAGTGTATTCTTAATGTAACCCCCCGCGTAAAGAAGTTATCCTGATAGTTCCCATTCCTATTCTAAACCAAAAAGTAGTAATTTTGGCAAAAAAATGGTTTGCAGAATTTGCGGTGGCAGTAACCTTGTTTTTTTATATTCACGTGGTTCATATCCCCAATTCAAATACTACAAATGCAAGGAGTGCAGGTTGGTTAATATTGACCTGGACAATGTAAGAATTATTGAGAACCAGCATAAGTATGTTGAGGTATTTAACCCTCCCCGGGATTATGAAAAAGAAAAAGAGGCTTTTAAGGCGTATAGTTTTGTAGCGAAGCATGTCCCCGGTAAAGGTGCCTATCTGGACGTTGGCTGCGGTAGTGGTTCTCTCCTGTATTTCTTTAAGAAAAATGGCTGGAAGGTGAAGGGCCTTGAATTATCTTCAGTATTCGCGAACCATGTAAAAAATAAGTTACATATAGAAGTGGATGTATCCGATTTTATGGTATACCAGGACGGACTTAACCAGTATGATCTCGTATCTCTCAGGCATGTTCTTGAACATATTCCCGATTCAATTTTTGTTATGAATAAATTATCCGGACTATTAAAGGAAAATGGGTATGGCTATTTTGAATTTCCTAACATTAATGGGCTGACTCACAGGATTCAAAGACTCAGAAATAAAATAAAAATTTTTCAAAAGGACTATTCTCGGTCTTTTGTTCCGGGTCATTGCAATGAATTTTCAAAATACTCATTCAACTACCTGTTAAATCAAACAGGTTTTACCCTCATCCGATGGGAGACATATTCAACCAAACCTCTTACGAATCTTATATATAATCGATTCCATTTTGGAACAAAGGCCAGGGTACTCGTTCAAAAGATTTCACCCGGGAATTAAAAAGAATCCCGGAGCATGTTAATTGCTGTTTTTTCCATAATTTTCGAATTTAGCTACTAATGAGATTAGGAGTCATATTACCGCATACCCGTCTTAGCGGAGGTGTAAAGCGTTTTATAGAACTGGGAAGGATATTCAGGGAAAAAGGACATTCCTTTACTGTATATACCCCTGATGGTACTCCCCCCAACTGGACAAGCAATTATGGGCGAATAGCTTCATTTTCGGATTTGTCGGGTGAAGAGAATGAAATACTTTTCATTACAGACCGCAAGCACAAAAAAGTTTTACTTGACGCTCGGGCAACATATAAGGTTTTTTACCATGTGAGCTTGCACCATAAAGCCAGGATCATGGTTCTTGATAAAAGGCTCCATACATTTGCCTGTTCAACAAATGTTGCCCGGCATGATAAATTATGGTTCCGTGTTAACCCTTTTTTGGCAGTTGGGGGAGTGAATACATCTCTTTTCTATCCCCGTGATGCAACAACTCAACTTGAAGGGACATTAACTATTCTCATATATGGACGGATTTTTGAAAAAGTGAAGGGAACTGAAATAGCAGTTCGTGCCTGTGAAAGATTATATAAAAAATATCCCTTTATAAAAATTCTTTTGTTTGATACTCCCATAAGTCCCGCAATGTCAGAAGCCATAGAAAATTTTTCGACCCATGTTCCATATGAATATATTTTAAATCATCCCATTGAAGATAATGTTTCTATTTTTCACAGGGCTGATATTTTCGTAGGTGCAGAAAAAGGAGCCGGTTGGGCAAATACAGTAGCGGAAGCCATGGCATGCGGGATTCCTGTGGTCGCGACCAATTCGGGTACTCTGGATATTCTCATCCACAAAAAAACCGGGTTGGTAGTTAAAAGAAACTCCGCAAGCATAGCAAAGGGTATAGAGAAATTGATAAAGTCCCCTGGATTACGCCAGGAACTCGCCATAAACGGACGAAAGCATATTGAAAATTTTACCTGGCATAGATTGGCGAATACTATACTTGATTGGTACGAAGCAATGGAATCAAAAGCAAAAACCGCCCCAAATCATTGATTTAGTGCGGTTCTATAAATTCCGGGTCCTTAAGAAGTGGTCCCACCTGGGCTCGAACCAGGGACTCCCTGATTATGAGTCAGGTGCTCTAACCAGCTGAGCTATGGGACCGTGTTTTTAAAGGGTTTGCAATATTAATGAATAGTTTAGAAATATACAAGCCTTATTGCAGCCATTCCTTTAATCGGGGAAGTACTTTTCCCATTTGCACGAGCGCCCCATCATATACATTCCTTAACTTTTCAGGATCGTTCTCCATCCTTGCAACATTCAGGGGTAAAACCGGCCGGATTATAAATGCCTTCCCCTGTTTTTCCAATTGAGCCAGTTCATCCAGCGTATTGTTGTACCGGGCTGCCCTTTCCCGGAATGATTTTACCATATGGGGATAATTCCGGTATACCCATTTCACAAATGTACCTGCCCTGGATTCACTTTTACGATACCCTTCATGCCGGGTCAGAATTACGACAACCCTGTCCATATTATCCCTGAATGCCTGTTGAACGGGAATGGCATCGGCGATGCCCCCGTCCATATAGAAATTTCCGTCCATTTTTACCATGCGCGAAATAAAGGGAAGCGATGAGGTGGCTGTCAGAATCTCCCGGAAACGGTTAACGGAGGTATCATTCAGGTAAGGGTATTCAGCTTTTCCCGTAAGGCAATTGGTTACAACAGCGCGCATGCGAACGCCCGAACCCATAAATGTTTCATATGAAAAAGGAATCAGCTTTTCGGGGATCTCACCATACACAAAATCCCAGTTAAAATAGCTGCCCTTTGTGAGAAAATTCCGCCATCCGCAATACCGGGAGTCACCCACATACCGGTTAACAGCGAGGTTTCGTTCATATTGCCGGGAAACATACGAAACCCCGTAGGCTGCACCGGCAGATACCCCAATGACATAATTGAAGAATACCTTTTCGTGAAGAAATGCATCCAGCACCGCGGCTGTATATATTCCCCTGAAACCGCCACCCTCGAGTACCAGCCCGGTTCCTTCCGCTTCCATTCCTTTTCTTTTATTCTATCCTTTTCAACGTATATTTGATCATGGCCAGTACCTTATCATGATAACCCGCCATAACATTGTCCTCCACTGCAACAGTATCATCATTAGTACGCCAGGAATCATAACTTGTACATATAGCCAGGGAAGCGTAAGGAATCCCTAATTCTGTTGCCAGGATAACTTCAGGGGCAGTAACCATGTTGACAACATCTGCGTCCCAGTGCCTGAATAAATTGGATTCAGCACGTGAGGAATACCGGGGACCTTCAATAGACAGCACCGTACCTTTTGTATGCACGGTAATTCCCTGCACAATAGCCGCCTCTACAAGGTGATCGCGCAGCTCACAGGAGAAAGGCTCTTCCATGGGCTGATAGGCCGTTCCCCCATGTATATCTTCAAAAATTCCCGACAACCGTTGGGTTGTCATGTCGATAAACTGGTCCAGTATAATAATTTCACCCGGGCATATCTCTTCCTGCAGGCTCCGGCATATTGTGGCGGCAAGAATATGTGTGCACTGCTGTTGTTTCAAGGCATATAAGTTGGCCCTGAAATTGATTTTTGAAGAAGGGATGCTATCGTCCAATCCCCTTCGTGATAAATGAATTACTTCAATGCCTTCAAACATTCCTGAATACATCACCGGATTGGGATCACCAAATGGAGTGGTAACAGACAGCTTCTTTACATTGGTTAAATAATCAGGCCTTTCAAGCCCCCTGCTTCCAATAATCGCAATTTTGCTCATACAACCGGGTTTTAGGTTTTGGGTATTAATGTAGATATTTTTTTTTGGTTATTACTATACAATTTTGGCGATAAAAGTCGCAATCCTTTCATATGTGGCTAAAAAGCGCTTTTTTTGTATAAAAAATAAAAATAATGATTTTATCTGAAGCAACGGGTACCCCAAAGAATGAAATTAAGAACATTCTCTTTGATTGGGGAGGTGTAATAACTGATCTTCACCTGGACGCCACCAAAAAGGCTTTTCATGACCTGGGCCTTACAATTTTTGATGAACATGTAGTGCATGATCCCCTGGACAAAGTATTTATTCCGTTTGAAATTGGAAATATATCCCCTGAAGAATTCAGGAACAACATTCGAAAATTCAGCGTAAATCCACTTACAGACGTCATGATTGACGAGGCCTGGAATGCCATGCTCGGGGTTTTACCCGCGGAAAGATGGAACCTGCTCGAATCAATCCGACATACCTACCGCACATTTTTACTCAGCAATACAAATGCCATTCATTTAAAATACTATTTCAATTACCTGCAGGGAATTTATGGCACATTTGGCTATCTGCACCTTTTCGAAAAGGCCTATTTTTCTCATGAGATCCATATGCGCAAACCCAATGCCGATATATTTGAATACGTGGTAACCGACAGCGGGATCAAACCCGGGGAAACACTATTTATTGATGATTTTATCGAAAATATTGAAACCGCCGGGAAACTGGGGTTTCAAACGATACACCTTACTAAACCCAGAACCCTTACCGATCTTTTTGCCGGTAACCGTATTCATCTGACAGCATAATATTTCCTATATTTAATAGTTATTTATATGGGTTGTATTTTCCACAAATACGTTATTTACAATGAAAACTTTTACACTTTCAATCCTCTTTTTAGCGGCAATTTTCACCCTGTCGTATGGTCAATCTCCTGTTAAAGCCACTATTCATCTGAAAGACGGAAAGGTGATTGACGTTCGTCATTTCGGTAAAATGAAATGTGAATCCAATCAGTACGCCGGCACCTTTACAATATTAAGGGGGCAATTCAGCGGCAGCCATACCGAGATCAGTGACTACAAAGGTATTGATAAGCTTGTCCTCACTGGTTTTACCGACTCCCCGGTTTCCTCGAAGGGTAATCAAAAAGGCAACATTACAGTGATTAAAAAGGGCGGTGTAAATGTGGTATTGGATGAAGCGGAACTGGTAATGTCATGTTTTGGCCCGTCAGACCGGTATAATGAGATCCATGTACAGATTATGAACCCGCTGACTGATAAACTGGTTGATATGGCTGTGGAAATGAAACAGATCGAATCCATCAGCTTTTAGGGTCTTCCCAGTCGCCGTATTCCCTGATCAGGGCAATCAGTTCTTCTACCGCTGATTGTTCGGGTATCCCTCTTTTTACCACCTGTTTTGCCTTATAAAGGGTAATTTTTCCTTTTCCGGCGCCAACATATCCATAGTCAGCATCGGCCATTTCACCCGGCCCATTTACGATGCAGCCCATCACCCCTATTTTGAGGGATTTCAGGTGTGAGGTGGCGGCCTTTATACGGCCCATTGTTTCAATCAGGTTAAAGTTCGTTCTGCCGCAGGATGGACATGAGATGAATTCCGTGCGGGTCATACGTGCCCTGCAAGCCTGCAGTATACCGAATGCTGTGGATACGAGATTTTCCTCCGGCAGCGAACCTGAATTGGTTAACCACAACCCGTCCCCGAAACCGTCTATAAAGCTTCCCCCCAGGTCAGCCGCACTTTTTACCTGAAAATTTTCAAGGTCATCCTCACAGTAGTTCCTGTGAAATATTACCGGCAGATCGCAGCCCAGTTGGGTAAGCCTGTAATGAAGCCAGGTGAGTTCCGCCCCGACATTCGCGGAAGAACAGTCATACACGATTACCATGGAGGGATCATGACAAAGATCCCTGTTTTCCAACAACAATATGTCCGAAGCGGAAAATCTTACGAAGTTCAGTGATTCATTGGATTGTCGGGCAGGGGTATAGGCAATCGCATCCGCAAGGACAAGCCTCCGGGCAGAATAATCCGCGGTATCTGTTTCGCCAATCACAACGGGTACCTGCGAACCGCCTATCTTACCCCGCAAGGCTGAAGTTCTTTTTATAAAATCAAAGGGATCAGCCGGCAGATTTTCTATGTCAGGAAGGGGTTTATGCAGGTGTACATCCGTGATATGCTGAACCAGTTTCATGGCGACAGGTATTTCCAGTTCAGGTGCTTCCGTGAGCGAAATACGGATTGTATCCCCAAGTCCCGAACACAGCAATGTGCCAATCCCGGCAGCTGATTTTATACGGCCATCCTCTCCCTCACCTGCTTCTGTAACTCCCAGGTGAAGCGGATAATGCATATCCTCTTCATCCATCTTTTTCACAACCAGCCGTGTGGCCTGAACCATGACCCGTACATTGCTGGATTTCATGGAAACCACAACCTGGTCAAAATCCAGCTTCCTGCATATCCTGAGAAATTCCATAGCCGACTCTGCCATTCCTGCCGGAGTGTCGCCATATTCCTCCATGATACGGGGGGACAGTGACCCGTGATTTACACCTATTCGCAGGGCAACTCCACGCGCACGGCATTTTTCAACAAGGTCAATGAATTGAGCCTGTGCGGCGGCGGTTTCGCCGAAATTGCCCGGGTTAATCCGTACCTTGTCGGCATATTCACTCACCCTGATGGCAATATCGGCATTGAAATGCACATCTGCAATGAGGGGTGTGTAAAAACCTTTTTCCCTGAGATTTTTCCTGATCCGGGCGAAATGATCCACATCAGCAAGCGCCGGAACTGTAAACCGAACATACTCTCCACCGGCTTTCAGGATGTCAATGCTTTGACTTACGCTCCCTTCAATATCCGATGTCAGTGTGTTTGCCATGGACTGCACCCGCAAGGGATAGTCACTGCCGAGGGGTACACCGCCAATGGTAACCGGTACGGTTTTACGCCGGGAATAATTTATGCTTATCACCTGTGTAATTTATGTTTCCTGACGGGATTATTCCAGCTCCCATTCTGCCCCGTCGCGTGTATCCTTCACAACGATACCCAGTGAAGTAAGCTGTTGACGTATCTGGTCGGATGCTGCAAAATCCTTCCTTGCCTTGGCCTCCTTTCGTTGCTCAAGCAGCAGCCTGATCACCTTATCCAGCAGATGGTCTGATTGCCCTGTATCTTCGGGTACCAATCCCAACAGGTCAAATGTAAAAGTGGTCATGAAATCGTTCAGCATCCCGAGATCCGACGTATTAATTTTCTCCTTTCCATCTCTCAATGAATTGATGATCCTTACCCCATCAAACATATGGGCAAGCAGGATGGGCGTATTCATGTCATCGCCCATGGCCTCATAGCCTTTTTCAACAAGCGATTGAATGTCAACAGTGGAAGAATCCGATGGTACGAGTTTGGGCAAAATGGCCATTCCTTTCATAAGCCTGCCCAGGCCTTGTTCTGCTGCCCTGAGTGCTTCATTTGAAAAGTCCAGCGGGCTTGAGTAATGCGCCTGCAGCATATAGAACCGCACTGCCATTGGAGAATATGGCTGTTCGAGGAGCTGATGCCTGCCGGAAAACATTTCTTCGAGCGTAATGAAATTGTTCTTCGACTTGCTCATCTTCTGCCCATTGATGGTGATCATATTATTATGCACCCAGTACTTTACATGCTGTTTGCCGGTAACTACCGTGGATTGGGCAATCTCACATTCATGGTGCGGGAACAACAGGTCCATTCCGCCCCCGTGAATATCAAACTGTTCGCCCAGGTATTTCCTTCCCATGGCAGAACACTCAAGATGCCAGCCGGGGAATCCTTCGCTCCATTCCGATGGCCAGTGCATCAGGTGTTCGGGACTTGCCTTTTTCCATAATGCAAAATCGAGCGGGAAGAGTTTTTCATCCTGGCCCTCCAATTGCCGGGTATTGCTGAGCATGTCTTCCAGGATGCGCCCGGAAAGTTTTCCGTACCCGAATTGTTCGTTGTATTTTTTGAGGTCAAAGTATACTGATCCGTTTTTTATATAGGCAAAGCCCTTTTCAAGCAACTGCCTTATCATTATTTGCTGTTCTATAATATGACCCGATGCCTGCGGTTCGATGCTGGGAGACAACATGTTCATCATGGTCATGAACTGGTGATACCGGTTGGCATAATACTGCACTACTTCCATGGGCTCAAGCTGATCAAGCCTGGCCTTTTTCTGGATCTTGTCATCACCCTCGTCGGCAACCTCATCTTCAAGATGTCCGACATCGGTGATATTTCGCACGTACCGCACCTTATAGTCAAGATGCAGGAGATACCGGAACAGTGTGTCAAATGTAAGGGCAGAGCGGGCATGACCCAGGTGGGGGTCGCCATAAACAGTGGGTCCGCAAACATATAACCCCACATGTGGAGGATTCAGGGGTTCAAAATGTTCCTTTGTGCGTGTAAGTGTATTATACAGAAATAAATCTTTCACCATGAAAACATGAGGCTACATTCTTAAAAACAAGGTGATAAAGATAAGAATTTTGGCTGTTAATTTTATATGGGATCAAAAAGGTGAGTCGGGATTATACGACGGCTATCAACTCTTTCAATTCCGGGAACTTATTCCGTATGGCCTGTTCAATGCCGGCCCTGAGTGTCATTTCACTGAAAGGGCAACCATCACAGGCTCCTTTTAACCTGACTTTTACAGTCATATCATCTGTGACCTCAACCAGCTCAACATCACCCCCGTCTGTTCTCAGGTACGGACGCACTTCATCAATCGCTAAATTGATCTTTGCGGTTATCTCTTCAAGATAAGTGCTGTTCATTGGTAATGAGGTTAGTGGGAGTTAGTTCGCGTTTTGGTTATTTCCACAACATGGGTAGGATCAAGATCAGTATTTCTTTTCAGGATCCGGATCATCAGGTTATCGGCAATCGTTTTGAAGGACTCGCTCACCGGACCTTTTGTAAGAACTGAGGGCTCGCCGCTGTCCCCGCCTTCGCGGATGCCCTGCACAAGGGGTATCTGTCCAAGCAGCGGGATTCCAAACTGATCGGCCAGTTTCTTACAGCCTTCCTTTCCAAAAATATAGTACTTCTTGTCAGGATACTCTTCCGGTGTAAACCATGCCATATTTTCAATGAGCCCGAGCACGGGCACATTTACCGCAGGGGCACGGAACATATTGATTCCCTTTATCACATCAGCCAGGGCAACGTCCTGGGGAGTGCTCACAATAACTGCCCCGGTGACCGGAACACTTTGTACAAGGGTAAGGTGTATATCGCTGGTGCCGGGTGGGAGATCCACAAACATATAATCAAGTTCACCCCATTCGGCATCTCCCAGCAACTGTTGAAATGCGCTGGAAGCCATCGGGCCTCTCCAAACGGTAGCATCGTTGGGATTTATAAAAAACCCGATTGAAAGTGCCTTGATTCCATATCTCTCAACAGGAATGATAAGGTCTTTACCGTCTTTTTTTTCTATCAGGGGATTAACGAATTCTGCATTGAGCATTTTGGGGATGGAGGGGCCGAAGATATCGGCATCGATCAATCCCACCTTTGACCCGGAAGCAGCAAAGGCAAGTGCCAGGTTAACGGCAACGGTGGATTTTCCCACCCCGCCCTTGCCTGAAGCAACTGCTATGATATTTCTTACCTCAGGCAGGTATTGCCTGCGCTTCTGTTCTGCAGGTTTGGCGGCAGTTTGCACGTCGATATTGATTTCCATATCCGCACCGAGGTTTTCCTGCAATATTTTTACACAGGCTTTCTTTAGCGAGGATTTCAGGGGATCATTAAATCCCGGAAATTCAAGTGTAAAACTCACTGCCTTATCCCCTGTCTTCAGGTTGGTTACCAGGTTCAGTGAAACAATGTCTTTTGCTGACACGGGATGGATTACCTTTCTTAATAACTCCAGTATCTGGCCTTCCGAAACATTCATATTCTTACAATTCCTTGTTATTTAAACTTGCGGGGTAAAGATAGTACAGTTTTTCAGGGATTGATCCATTTATTTAGATTAATTCTTTATAAGGATCCCAGAAGAGCTGTTGGAAACCGGGGATCCGGTCATTCTCTACAGCGATGCCTTCGCTTTCAAGTAACTCCTGCATCAGGTTCTCATGACGGAAATGATGTTTCCCGGTTAACATGCCATTACGGTTTACAACCCGGTGTGCAGGTATGCTTTCCGAGTGAAGGTGGGAAGAATTCATGGCCCATCCCACCATCCTCGATGACTGGGGTGAACCTATAAACCGGGCGATGGCGCCATAGGTGGTCACCCTGCCGCCAGGAATGCATTTCACAACTTCGTAAACCCGCTCAAAAAAATTATCCGGCTGGCTCTTCTTCAGGCGGTTCTTCGATCTTTTTTCCATCGGGTAATTCAAAACATAAATACGTGATTTTCATCCCCAGGTCAAGAAACTGCCGTTCGTAAAAGGTCTGTATGCCCAGAATGTCGCTATCAATGCCCGAGTGGTAAAGGTCGCGGGTATTTATCTTTACCCTTAGCTGATTAAACCTCGCCAGACTGATCGTATACTGGTACAAAACAGTACTATCCGTTTTCAAATGGACCAATCCGCCCTTTTTTAAAAATCCTCCATATGTGTTTAAAAACCTTGGAGATGTAAGTCTTTTTCGCTTTTTCCTCAGCTGAGGGTCGGGAAACGTGATCCAGATTTCCTCAATTTCATCTTCGCCAAAAAAGGAATGGATCATTTCAATATGCGTACGCAGAAAAGCTACGTTGTCGAGATTACCGGCCAGGGCAGTCCGGGCACCCTTCCACATCCGTGATCCCTTGATGTCAATTCCTATAAAATTTTTCTGTGGAAATCGCCGTGCCAGTCCGGTAGTATATTCCCCTTTACCGCAACCGAGTTCGAGTACAATTGGATTGTCGTTTTTAAAGAAATCCCGGTTCCAGTTTCCTTTCAACCGGTAATCCTTCCCAAATACTTCATCAAATGCCGGTTGTACCACATTTGGAAATGTTTCCATATCGGCAAAACGCTGCAATTTTTTCTTAACCATGAATTTAACCCCTGAGGTCGCTCCTATTTCGACTTACCGGCTTTTTCAATCATAAGACCGATATTGCTGATGTTTTTCAGGTCCCTGATCCACATAGCCTGTTCCACCGTAAAACTATATATTCCGGCTATAGGGAACCGTATATTGTCTTTATAGGGGTAATACAGGGTAAAAACGCTGGCGGCTCCTTTTCCCTTCCATTTGCCATGTTCATCAGCCAACATCACTTCAACGGTATCCCGTTTAATATTGCCATTGGGTGATTCCGCGGTCACAAAGAGATACAGGTTGCTAAATTCATATTTCCCTGAATGTCTTACCGAAATGTATACATTTTGCGGTGCAACAGTATCCGTAATATTCACGTTAAAATGTACAAGGTTACGGTTATTCCAGGCATCGGGAATAGCAACAAATTCCTCGAATTCGGTTTTTTTCCGGCACGAAGCCAGCATCAGTAACATGGCTGAAAATAACACGATCCTTTTCATCCGCGTCTGTGTTTGTTATGGCGTTTTTTAAAAGGTTTTGAGGTTTTATCCTCAATATGGGTCAGGATCTTTTCATCCACAGCATTCTGGTACTGGTAATCCAATATAGGGGCTATATTGGCGTTTTCGACGCTTTCAAGTTTCTTGACTTTTTCTCCGCGCCTGTTCATGGCGATCACTTCCAGTACCTTATCCACGGTAAGACAGATGATCTCAGCGGGCATATCCCTTTTGGAGGAATACCACATCAGCCGTTTGAAGACATCTGTTTTTTGATGGTATACCAATCCCTGCTCTGTCTCAAGAGGAATGGAGGTTTCAGGAAAATCCAGCTGGGCATCGAGGTACGCTGCCAGTTCATAATTGAGGCAGCATTTCAGTTTACCGCACTGGCCGGCCAGTTTCTGTGGATTCAGGGATACTTCCTGGTACCGTGCTGCATTTGTAGTTACGGATACAAAATTCGTAATCCAGGTAGAACAGCATAATTCCCGACCGCAGGATCCTACCCCGCCGATTCTTCCGGCTTCCTGGCGTGCACCGATCTGTTTCATCTCAATTCTGACTTTCAGCTGTTCCGCCAGTATCTTGATCAGTTCACGAAAGTCGACACGGTCATCTGCGATGTAATAAAATATGGCTTTTGTCCCGTCCCCCTGGTATTCCACATCACCGATCTTCATTTCCAGTTTCAGGTCCACAGCGATCTTCCGCGATTTGATCATCGTAGAAAATTCCATCGACATGGATTCTTTCCATTTGTCAACGTCGGCCGGTTTTGCCTTGCGGTATATTTTCCGGAATTCGGTGCCTGAAAACGGAATATTGTTCCGTTTCAACTGAAGCAACACCAGATTTCCCGTAAGCGATACAATGCCTATATCATGCCCGGGTGAAGCTTCTACAGCCACCACATCCCCCTTATGCAAATTCAGATCATTGACATTTTTAAAAAATGCCTTTCGTGTATTCTTAAAACGTACCTCTACAATATCGCAATTGTGGTAAGTTTCTGCAATATCCTGCAACCAGTCGTATGTATCCAGCTTATTTCCCCCGGAATCAATACTGGTTAATGTATCAGAAGCATCCTTGACTAATTTATGGCAGCCACGGCCTTCACAACCGTTGGTCATTATTTTTCATGTTTAATGCAAAAAGACAAAAGTAAAAAATTAATCGTTGATCAAAGAGTTTATAGTTATAATTCGGGAATTATCCAGGTTACCTCCTGGTCCCAGTTCGATCGCAATTGAATTGGCAATGTATAAAAATTTACTTTCTCCGGTTGCAAATGCTTCAAATAATTCCCGGTATCCCATTGTCCGTTGCTGTTTTTGTCCAATATCGCCTTTAATTTATATTTTTGAGGGGACAGGTAATCAAAAATAATGCTTCCCGTTTCCTTTATCGTTTCTGTTTCCACAACCTTGCCCTTTTCATCCATTACCTGCAAAATCACCGGAAATTGAGAACCCTGGACATTAACAATAATTCTGCCATAATAGTCCGATTTCTGAGTTGAAAATTTGATTTCAAGCGAATCATTTTTTACCCCGTAAATGTTTTCCACCATGCCGGGCCTGAGCAGCATCCGGTATTGCATGTCTTCATCCCATTTCGTTGTAATTACAAATCTTCGCAAGCCGGCAGGATCAAGGGAACATGTGAATGGTTGCCCTATGCTGACACTGTCCTCGATCCTGAAAAATTCTATACTGTCAGGATAAATTGATGAAATTGGTTTATCCAGCGTGAATACAACCGGCTTATTGAGATCCTGTTTCCCCTGGCCTGAAATGCCTGGTGTAATTCCCATCCGGCGAGCCTTGCTTTTAACAGGGGCTTCCCTGCCTTTTCTGCCTGTGGATGCTGTTTCGGTGGTTTTTTGCGGTCGCATGCGGATCGTGTCAGTGCGGTTCACAAAACGACTTACAGAATCTAATGTAGTATAGGAAACCGACATCTGCAGGGTATCGAATTTGGCCATCAGGGTATCTGTTATCCAATAGGTTATCGAGTCTCCTTTCATACTGGCTTCCCGCACGAACCAGGATGAACCGGGATTGAAGTTTAGCGGCTTGATGACGACAGAATCATGGGGAGGGCGACTAAAGGCAAAGAACAGTTTTTCACGTTCATCCCTTTTTTTGTCGATAAGTACAACATTATCCGTTTCTTCGAGAAAATAGAACAGCGACACATCCAGGGCATTCAGTTTTTTCCCCTGCACCACACTTGTGTCGATAATTGATTTTACAGGCGCTTTTTTGCCGCTCCGTTCCTCCTTTTTCTTTTCCTTCAGTTTAATCGTATCCTTGATAAAGGTCATGGGCTTTACCGTTGCGGCATTGATTACGAGAAAAGAATCAAGAAAGGCTATTGATTCTGCGCCGGGATCATATTTCAGGTTTCCGTTGGCATCGTTCACTGCAATTAGCCTGCACGTATCGGGACGGATATTATTGATTGTAAATAACCCTTCGGGGGTTGCCCGGCCGATGTACCTGGGAATTTGAAGCAAGGGGGCGGAATCTGATAGATTTTCATAGAGCATCACCATGATCACCTGGTCCTTCAGCGGCATATGGTCAAATGCATTCACAGCCCGGCCCGCAACAGAAAGCGAATCGATATGGTCCCCTGTGGAAAATACAAATTCAAAATCACGAAGCAGGTTGCCCTCATTCAAATCGGAAATGGCATTTCCGAAATTAATTGTATAGGTAGTGTTCGGCAGCAATTCATTTTTCAGATTAATCCTCACCGACTTGTCCCGCAGTTTTACATCCGGTCTCACTTTTAACGGGGGAGAAACAAGGAGCTCTTTGCCAATATCCTTAAGCTGCACGAATTCATCAAATTGGAATGAAATATCCTTCCCGGTAAATCCCGTTGAATAGTTTTCCGGCTCACCATCCAGATATTTCGGAGGTGTAATATCCGCCGGGCCCCCGGTGGGAGTACCCACTTTGGCACAACCCTGGAAAAGCAGTATTATGTAAAGTGAAGTTGCAAACAGGCAGAAAGTCCTTTTCATACCGGAGAATTCATGAAAACCAGGTTTAATAACTCCGCAAATATAAACAACAATCGTGTTGCCTTATAGGTAGTTTTATTAGTTTTGCATAAATTAATCAGTCGGAAAAATGACAATCGATTATGTAATTTGGAATGCACGACCTCAATTACTTGATTTCGGCAGTTTTGAAATCAGGTATTACAGTCTTTTATTCGCTCTCGGTTTTGTAACAGGTTATATAATCCTGTCGCGAATATTTAAAAAACAGGGCCTGAGCCAGGAACTGCTTGACCGGCTGACAGTGTACATGGTGCTAAGCACTATCATCGGGGCACGCCTGGGGCATTGCCTTTTTTATGAATTCTCCTATTACAGTCAGCATCCTCTTGAAATCATACTTCCGTTCCGGGGGCAACTGGGCAGTGATTTTGAATTTACCGGGTACCAGGGCCTTGCAAGTCACGGGGCGGCTGTTGGAATTATAGCCGGCATCCTCCTGTTTGCACGCAAAACAAAATCATCGTTTTTGTGGACAATGGATATGATTGTTATTGTCACAGCGCTGGCAGGATGTTTTATCAGGCTGGGGAATCTCATGAATTCGGAGATTTATGGAACTCCCACCAAAAGCACAAGTGGTTTTGTCTTCACCCATGATCTTACCCGGCTGCTTACCGAAAAATATGCCGGTACAGTGGAATATGTGGATTATGAAAAGATTAAGGAGGATTCTGATGGCCCCGCCGGAAGTGTACCCATTCAGCTGAACATTCATTTTAACCGGAAAATAAAAGACGAACGCTCAATCAATGAGTTTGGAAGATCCTTTCTCCCTGCCGATCTCAGAAGATATAATTTTGATGATAACATCCTGCCCCCCGCTACCGATTCAATGCCGGGCCAAATCAGTCAGAAAAATAAATTGTACGTGCTCAGTACGAGGATTAACGCGGTTCCACGGTATCCCACACAGATTTATGAAGCGATGAGCTACCTTTTTATATTTATCGTGCTGTTGCTGATTTACTATAAACTGGACAAAAGGCTCCGCGAAGGATTTATTTTCGGCATGTTCCTGATGCTTGTTTTCACCGCCCGGTTTATTATTGAATTTATGAAAGAAAACCAGGAATCCTTTGAAGATGCACTCGCGCTGAACATGGGCCAGATACTGAGCATTCCCTTTGTAGTAGGAGGCATTGTGCTGATTGTTTTAAAATGGCCCAAAAATGGCTCATACGCATCATAATCATCCCGGGCATAGTCATCTTCATACAGGGGCGGAAAACACTGAAAAGAACCTGCTCCTCTCTGCCCTGCTGAATCTTATCGTTACAGTTGCCGAAGTCATCGGCGGTTTGTATTCAAACAGCCTGGCATTGCTTTCCGATGCGCTTCACAACCTGGGAGATACCTCTGCTATTTTCATTGCCTACCTGGCGAATCTGATCAGTAAAAAAGAAGGCACCAGCAAAAGAACATTCGGATTTAAACGGATTGAAATCCTGGCTGCACTTTTTAATGCGATAATTCTTGTGGTTATCATTGTTTATCTTTTCATTGAAGCCTGGCAAAGACTGAAAAATCCGATGCCCATAAAGGGCCTGGTAATGCTTATAGTAGCGGTGGTAGGCCTTTTGGCAAATCTCGCCTCCGTGTTGTTATTGAAAAAACACGCTGTACAGAGCATAAATATAAAAGCCGCCTACCTGCATCTCATCGGGGATACAATTTCCTCCTTCGTGGTGATTCTCACTGCCATACTTATCTATTTTTTTAATATTTACTGGATTGATCCGCTGGTTACCTTCCTGTTAGGAATATACCTGTTGTGGGAAACTTTCCGCATACTTAAGGTGGCCCTTGACATTCTGATGCAGGCCACGCCACCGGGCCTCGATCTGAGTCTCGTTAAGAAATCCCTTGAAACAATTCCCGCTATTGATAATATCCATCATGTGCATGCCTGGAATTTAAGTGATCAGGATATACACTTTGAATGCCATGTCGACCTGAAATCCGATATCCGCATCAGTGAAACCGAAAACATACGCGATTCCATGAACGAGATACTGAAAGAAAAATTCAGGATAACGCATGTGACAATCCAGTATGAGTATAATTGCTGTGCAGACAAAAACATGATCCACACCCGATAAGAAAATCACATTCCGCTGAAGCTATTTGGTGGTGTTTTGTATATTTGCCATGCCTTAATTGACCAACTTATTTTTAAATAAATTTAAAATCAGAACACATGTATAAGATCGTTTTATTGCGTCATGGAGAAAGCACCTGGAACAAAGAGAACCGTTTTACCGGATGGACGGATGTTGATTTAAGTGAGAAGGGAGTTGAAGAGGCTAAGAATGCCGGTAAGATTATGAAAGAGGCCGGTTACGAATTTGATCTGGCTTATGTTTCTGTGTTGAAGCGGGCTATGAGAACGCTGTGGCTGGCCCTGGAAGAAATGGACGAGCTGTGGATCCCGTGGATAAAAACCTGGAGGCTGAATGAGCGGCATTACGGAGCCCTTCAAGGGTTGAACAAAGCAGAAACTGCTGCATTGCACGGGGATGAAAAGGTAAAAATATGGAGACGCAGTTATGATGTTCCGCCTCCCCCGCTCGAGCGGACAGATCCCAGGTACCCGGGTAACCATCCGGCTTATAAAAATCTGCCGGCACGCGATATCCCAACAACAGAATGCCTGAAGGATACTGTTGACCGGTTTTTGCCTTTCTGGCACGAAACGATTGCCCCGGCCATCCGTTCAGGCAAGCGTGTTCTGATCACAGCCCATGGCAATAGCCTGCGTGCCCTTGTAAAATACCTTGATAACATGAGCGAAGCGGAAATTCTGGAACTGAATATTCCCACCGGCGTTCCGCTTGTATATGAACTTAACCATGATCTGAAACCATTGAAACATTACTACCTGGGTGACCAGGAAGCCATTAAAAAAGCAATGGATTCAGTCGCCAGCCAGGGAAAGTCTAAATAAATCATGTCACTATCATTTCCACCCTTCATGAATTTAAAAATCATGAAGGGTTTTTTGTTTTCCGGAAAATATGGGCGGCTTACCGATATCTTGTTGTCATTCACCGAAAAATACTTTGGTAATCGGGTTCACCATGTTACATTTGACTAGAAAATAAATTGCAGGAGGACCAAACAATGGAAAAAAGAAATTATGATCAACGTTTATGGCTGGGTGTAGGAGCTATCATATTGGGCATCCTTTTTCTGGCCAGCAATTTTAACATTCTCGATTACAGCATCAGGCGATATATATTCCGGTGGGAAGTTCTCCTAATGTTCCTGGGTGTGGTATTCTTCTTTGGACGACGGAAAAGAACAGGCGGTATCGTACTGTTTGTTATCGGCGCAGTCTTATATCTTCGTGATTTCCTTCATTTCGATTTCAGTTTCTGGCAGTTATTCTGGCCGGGTATCCTGATCTTTGCCGGCCTGATGATCATTTTCCGTCACAGGACAGATAATCATGACTGGATAAAAAGAAGCGTAATAATGGACGATTCAATGATTGATGAGGTTGCCATTTTCGGCGGCGGAGACAGGGTGGTGACATCGCCAGCCTTTAAAGGCGGCAAGGTTACAACTGTATTTGGCGGACTGAATTTCGATATGCTTAAGGCAAAACTGGCACCGGGCGATAATCACATCGACGTGTTTTGTTTGTTTGGCGGCATGAAGCTGATTGTCCCCGAGGGATGGAACGTTAAGATCCGCGTGATGTCACTCTTTGGCGGATTCAGTGATAAGCACCGCTTCAGAAGCTCTACCCTGAACCCGGGCGAAGAATCAAGCCTGATCATCACCGGAACAGTGATTTTCGGTGGCGGGGAAATTAAAAGCTACTACGACTGAAATAACCCGCTGTAAAAATGCAAAACCCGCTGTTCAGCAACCGGAGATCGTTTGGTATATATGTGGGGATATGGATAATTGTAATCCTTTTCCATATCCTCCTTGTGATGATAACCGAACAGGTTTCCCTGGCAAATGCGCTGGCAGACGGGTTTATTTCCAATGTAGTATTTGCGGCAATCGGACTGGGCCTTTGGTTTCCCATTTTCTTCACAAAATCGGATTCCGGAAAAATTCTCAGTGCGATTATTAACCACCTTTCTGCCTGCGTTGTTACTGTCGCCATCTGGATTGCCATCACCTACTTTATGCTGTATTCCCTTTTTGAAAGCCAGACGGTTTATATCAGCTTTCTTCAACAATCATTGCCCTGGAGGGCGGGAATCGGTATACTTTATTATGGTGTGATAATCCTGGTTTATTACCTGATGATCTTTAACCGAAGCATCCGGGAAAAACTCGTCCAGGAAGCCGAATTGAAATCCCTTGTTAAGGAATCGGAACTGAATTCGCTGAAATCGCAGATTAACCCCCACTTCCTCTTTAACAGCCTGAATTCGATCAGTTCATTAACAATGTTCCAGCCGGAAAAAGCCCAGGAGATGATCATCAAGCTTTCTGAATTTCTCCGTTATTCTATTTCAATCAAGGCGGAAAAGCTCACTTCCCTGCAGGATGAGATCAGTAATATAAACCGTTATCTCGATATTGAAAAGATCAGGTTTGGAAAGCGTCTGGCATTTGATCTGCAGGGGGTGGAGCCGTGCAGGGAATTGAAGGTTCCCGGCATGATCCTGCAGCCCCTTGTTGAAAACGCCGTGAAATATGGGGCGCATGAGAGTATTGAAGAATCAAAGATTGAAATCAATTGCAGTTGTAATTCGAGTGCGCTGATTGTCGCCATCCGGAATGCTTATGATCCCGATTATGCCGTTAAAAAAGGGGAAGGTATCGGCCTGAAAAACATCAGGAGCCGCCTGCGTATTCTGTATAACCGCGATGATCTGATGCAGATCAGGAAAGACAATCAGCATTATGAAGTGAAAATTTTATTCCCACAGCAATAAATACGACTATGGAAACTACCAAGGCTATTATTATTGATGATGAAGAACTGGCACGCAAGCTGATCAGGAACTACCTGAACGATTTTCCGGGAATAGAGATCATCGGGGAATGTACAAATGGTTTTGAAGGGATCAAGGCAATTGCCGAACAGAAGCCCGACCTTATATTCCTCGATATCCAGATGCCGAAGGTCAACGGATTTGAAATGCTGGAACTCATTGAAAATCCGCCGGAAGTTATATTCATCACCGCACATAATGAATTTGCCATTCGCGCATTTGAAATGAATGCGGTGGATTACCTGCTTAAACCATATTCCAAAGATCGCCTGGTTGCAGCTGTGGCCAAGGCAAAAGAACGGATCCAGTCCGGCGAGGCACAGGCCAGCATTCCCCAGCTGGTGCACCAGCCGCTATCCGAAAAACTTGAAAGGATCGTAGTCAAATCCGGTACCAAGATAAAGGTTGTACCGGTGGATAAAATTACCTACCTCGAAGCTGAAGATGACTATGTAATGATACACACTGAAGAAGGGAAGCATCTGAAACAGGGTACCATGAAGTATTATGAAGACCACCTTGACGATACCAAATTCATCCGGGTGCACCGCTCCTATATCGTACGGATCGACCAGGTAACCCAGCTGGAACCCTATTCCAAGGAAAACTACCTCCTCAAAATTAAAAGCGGCGTAACCCTCAAAGTTTCCCGCAACGGCCTAAAAACCCTAAAAGACAAGTTCAATTTTTAGCAACGTCATTGCGTGCCGCAAAGCCTATTGTAGCAACGTCATTGCGAGCCGCGCAGCGGCGAAGCAATCTCCCGAAAGCACAGCGGTACTACCCCTCAATCCGACGGAGTGTACGGATACCACCCCGACGGAGTCGTTACCACTATCTCTTTATGAGCACCGCAAACTTCAGCATCATATCAAGGAATATCATCCGTCCGTTGCCATTTCTTTCGATGTCGGTAATGGCCGAGGACAGTTCATGAATGATGGGTTCAAGGTTCTCGCTGGTGATAAATTTTGCGAATTTCGATACAAAATTCTGTTCCTCGCTTGTGATATAAAGGATCTCAGGGGTATTAAAATGAAGCGCAAGGTTTTCGCGGATACTCCGCAATCCATATTCAAGGAAGGCTTTTTGTCTCTCCCGGGTTAATCCGGCCATCTCATCCGAAAACCTTATTATTTCCGGGATTTTTTTCCCGTGACATAACAACATCATATTCCGGAACCGGGAAAAATTACTACCAGCTTCCTCTTCCTCCGAAAGGATTTCCATAGCCCGTAAATAATTTCCGGAAACAAGCCTTACTATGTCGGCTGCCCTTTCGGGACTGGCATGATGCTTTTCGACGAGGGCTGCATTAATGGATGTATCGCTGACACGGGGGATCTTTACCTGCGCACAGCGTGACCTGATGGTGGTCAGCAACTGGTCAGGATTTTCGCCTGCCAGTATGAAAATTGTATTGGGAGGTGGTTCTTCCAGTAATTTCAGCAGCTTGTTTGCTGCCACATCATTCATTTTTTCAGGCTGCCATATAATGGCAACCTTATAATCCGATTCAAAAGGTTTTAAATTCAGCTTGCCTGCCAGTCTCTTACTTTCTTCTGTATTGATAATCCCCTGCTTGTTTTCAAGGTCGATCGCGTCATACCACTGTGTGAGCCTTCCATAGGGCTGGCTAAGCAGGAAAACCCTCCAGTCCTCGATGAAATCGTCACTGACCATATCTTTTTCCTTCTCCGCATCTTTTCTTTTGTTTACCGGGAATGAAAAATGCAGGTCGGGATGAATATACTTGTTTACCATATTGCAACTGTGACAAACGCCACAGGCATCGGTTTCACCGCGGTTCGTACACAGTATGTATTGTGCCAGTGCCAGGGAAAGTGGCAGCACTCCCGATCCTTCCGGCCCGAAAAACAACCAGGCATGACTTAGCCTGTTTTCCCTGACTATTTGAACAAGCCGGTTTTTTAACGAATCCTGGCCTGCGATTTCTTTGAATAACATAGTAGTGTAAGATGCTAAGGCTGCCAAAAATAAGCAATTGCCAAATGTAAATAAAAATAGTTTTTTATCTTTGTTCAAATAACAATACTAAAAAATTCAACATGCAAACGATTGATAATTTCAACTTTAAGGGTAAAAAGGCGATTGTCAGGGTGGATTTTAATGTACCGCTCGATAAGAAAACGTTTGAAGTTACCGACGACACCCGAATCCGGGGTGCCCTGCCCACCATTTCCAAAATATTAAAGGATGGCGGCTGCGCAATCCTGATGTCTCATCTGGGTCGTCCGGATGGCGTTCCCCAGGATAAGTATTCGTTAAAGCATGTGATGACCACATTGAATAAGCTTACCGGCGCCCAGGTTATATTTGCCGATGACTGTATGGGTGAATCCGCCGTTACCCTTTCGAAGAATCTGAAACCGGGTGAAATTTTATTGCTCGAAAATCTGCGCTTTTATCTTGAGGAAGAAGGAAAGCCAAAGCTCCCCGAAACGGTTACCGATGAGGAGAAAAAAGCGGCCAAGGATGCAATGAAAAAGAAACAAAAGGAATTCACCGCCAAACTGGCTTCCTTTGCCGATTGTTATGTGAATGATGCTTTCGGAACCGCTCACCGCGCGCACGCTTCAACAGCGCTCATCGCCGACCTGTTCCCGGACGATAAGAAAATGTTTGGTTACCTCATCGTTGCTGAACTGAAGGCCATGGACAAGGTGCTGAAATCTAATGAAAAACCGTTCACTGCTATTATGGGCGGAGCAAAGGTAAGCGATAAAATTCTCGTGATCGAAAACCTGCTGCCCAGTATTGACAACCTCATCATCGGCGGCGGTATGACATATACCTTTATCAAGGCACAGGGCGGCCAGATCGGCAATTCGTTGTGCGAGACTGATAAACTCGACCTGGCATTGAGCCTCCTTGAAAAAGCAAAAAAACTGAATGTTAAAGTTTACCTGCCTGTGGATGCTGTGAATGCCGACAAATTTGATGCTGAAGCCAACACAAAAAATACGGCAATTGATCAGACTCCCGATGGCTGGATGGGTCTTGACATCGGAGAAAAATCCATTGCCTTGTTTTCGGATGTGATCAAAAATTCCAAAACAGTCCTGTGGAATGGACCTATGGGCGTATTCGAAATGCCAAAGTTTGCGGCCGGTACAACAGCCATTGCCAATGCAATCGCCGATGCCACGGCCAAAGGAGCATTCAGCCTTATCGGGGGAGGTGATTCCGTAGCCGCTATTAATAAGAATAAACTGGCCGACAAGGTTAGCTATGTTTCAACCGGCGGCGGAGCTATGCTTGAATATATAGAGGGCAAGGATCTTCCCGGAATCAAAGCTATACGCAAGTAGTTCATTCCCGATAAAAGCTGCAAAAATGCTCGTTTTGGCTTGAACAGGTCATTACGGGCATTTTTTTTCAAGATTGATCTGTAACAATACTTTATTTTCGATGCATGACAACAACGAATAAGAAAATTGCCATCCTGGGTGCCGGAAACCTGGGAACCTCCCTGGCCAAAGGATTACTGGCTTCAGGACAGTATACAAGCCAGCAGATTATCATGACTGAAAAACGGGAAGCGAGGATCACCCTCCTCCGCAACCAGGGATTCCAGGTGACAGATAATAACCAGGAGGCTATTGCCGGGGCTGACATAATTGTTATGTCGGTTAAACCTCAGCAGTTTATCTCCCTGGCTGAAGAGATTGCCCATTCCCTCACACCGGCCCAGATATTGGTTTCCACCGTTACCGGGGTCACCCATAAGGAAATTGAAATGGCCCTTGGAATTCAGCCCATGGTGCGGATTATGCCCAATACTGCCCTCGAAATATGCGAATCCATGACCTGCCTGGCATTTAAAAATACAGGCAAAGAGGCAGAAGAATTTATAGTTTCCATGTTCGGGAAAATGGGGAAAACACTGATCATTCCAGAGGATATGATGGGCGCAGCTACCGTGGTGGGTGCCTGTGGAATTGCCTTTGCCCTTCGCTTTATGCGGGCCATGTCGCAGGGAGGAATTGAAATCGGATTCAATTCAGAAATGTCACAGCTTATTACGGCTCAGACCGTAAAAGGCGCAGCCCGGTTGATTATTGAAACCAGCAACCATCCTGAAAGCGAAATTGATAAGGTGACTACCCCGCAGGGAATAACCATTTCAGGACTGAATGAAATGGAACACCAGGGTCTCAGCTCGGCCGTGATCCGCGGACTGATTACCTCGTTCAATAAACTGGAGAATCTGACCTCCAAAACACATAAATAGACGGTGAACTGTAATCGGTTTTCAAAAATAATACTGGATACTTGATACTGGATACTGGATACTGGATATACCAGCATGCGATACCAGCATTCCTATTCGCTATACCACATCCAGCATCCAGCATCCAGCATCTAGCATCCAGCATCCAGCATCCAGTATCGAGCATCCAGCATCCAGCATCCAGCATCCAGCATCCAGCATCGAGTTTCCATCAAAATAGCGTAAATTTGCTTCTTCAAATCTATCACCATGATTAAAATTGAAAATTTCCCTCAATACCTGCTTGAACAATATCACAGTTTCAGGAAGGAAGTTCCTTCTATGACAAAGTCACATGAATTTATCGATAATCTGATCTATTTCCTTTTTCCCTTCAAGATCGATAAAAAATGTACCCTGCCCTTGATAGAATTAAACCTGGCCCAGTTGCAGCTTGATTTCAAGGAACTGCTTAACCCGCTTGAGCCGATACTAAGCGATTCTGTAAACCAGATCAATGATAAATTCTTTGCCAAAATACCATCCATATATAAAAACCTTGTAAATGACGCCCAACTGTTTGTTGATTTTGATCCTGCAGCCCGCTCACGTGAAAGTGTCATCCTTTATTATCCCGGATTTTACGCGATAGCTGTATACCGGCTGTCGCACGAGTTATATGAGCTCAAAATTCCCTATCTGCCCCGGATGATATCCGAATTTGCCCATAGTAAAACAGGTATCGACATCCATCCCGGTGCCGTGATCGGCGAGCACTTTTTTATTGATCACGGAACAGGGATTGTCATCGGTGAAACAACCATCATAGGAAATAACGTGAAAATATACCAGGGCGTTACCCTTGGCGCTGCTTCAGTGGATAAAAGCATGAAGGGGAAAAAGAGACATCCGACTCTCGGGGATAATGTGATAGTGTATTCGGGAAGTACTATTCTCGGCGGAGATACGGTCATTGGCAACGATACTGTAGTTGGCGGAAACGTGTGGCTTACCAAAAGCGTCCCCCCGTATTCAATAGTCTACCACGAAAGCAAGGTTGTAATCCGCGACAACAAGGATTTTCCAAATCCGGTGAGTTTCGTGATTTAGGGATACTGGATGCTGGATACTGGATGCTGGATGCTGGATACCAGATACTAGATGCTGGATGCTGGATGCTGGATTCAATTCAAATGCGGGAGATCGTACAGACAAGGCAGTGCCTTGTCTCTACAACTGCAAAACTTACTCACCGACCACCGATTACCGACTACTGATTACCGATTACCTTCTGAAGTTCCATCCTGATAATGCCCGTCCATACCTCGTACCCTTTTTCATTCAAATGCAACCGGTCCTCACCGAACAATTCATTTTTCGGAAGTCCGGATGAATTAAGAAAGAATTTCTCTGTGCTGATGAAATGCGTGTTTTTCCCCTCATTGCATACCTTTTGTATCAGCATGTTTGCCTTTTCAATTTCAGTCCAGGCTTTCCATCTCAACCCGGTAGGCGTAATGGCTATCCAGAAAACCGGCGTATCCGGAAATTTTTCCCTGATCGTTGCCAATACATTCCGGAACAGGTCCCTGACTTCTTCCGGTGATTTATCGGCTGCCGAACCTGTAATATCATTAGCAATGAAAAGTACGATAGCCCTGCAGGGATGCGGATAAATAATCCGGTCTGCATAAAAAGCAAAATCATTTAATTTTGCCCCTCCATAACCGCGCTGAATTACAGGGTACGGTTTCATATCATCAGCCAGTGTGGACCATAACCGTATACTGGAACTGCCTGCAAATAAAACCGCGTCGGGTGGATAGGTTTCCACACTGTCAAGTTGCTCGAAACTCAGTATATCCTTTTCCCAACCCTTGATATCGGACGATTGCGCAGCAGATGAAAAACAGGTTATGGCATACAGAAAGGCTATTGGTAAAATCCTTGGCATGTCGGTGAGTGATTAGTCTGAGGAAGTGAGGTATTTATCTATTTCATCCTGGTTTACTACCAGATAGGTAATTTCCTGATGCGTGGTAAAGGTCCCGATGAAGCCCTTGGAAAGCATGTCATCTTTCATATCAGGCAAGACCGAATTAAACAATAAAATGCTTTTATTTTTCAATATGGCATCGGGGTCGCTAAGATAAATAAAATGGCAGCTATCCTCTTTCCTCTCATGCATTTTACTCAGTTGTGCAATTTTGGCTGTTACGCGTTTACCCGAACCGGCACTTATAACCAGGTATTTAATGGAATCCCCGGTTTCGGACCATGTAAATGCCTTTCCTTTCCGGTACTCGCAACCAGGAATCAATAGTATCATAAACACTATACCGATGCAGAAAAACACATTTTTCAATTCCGACAGTGTATTATTGGATTTTTTGAATGACCCTCCGGATATAATCCGCGGCAATAGTTTCCTTGTCCGTGTTCATAACACCCACCAGGTAATTTCCCTTCTTTTGCATGAAAAGAGTTCCATTATAAGGATCGTTGGCAATGATCAGATTTTCCTTCATCCGGGGTTTATCATCCTTTAGCATTTTTGTATATTCATCGAGCATTCGCTGGAGCTCTTCAGGTGTATCCCGGATGATAAACAATTGAAATTCTGATTCAGTTTTATACTTTGTTGTAAAAGCGGAATGCAGAAAACTGTACCCGAGAAAGTTTTGCGCAATGTACATATCCGACAGATTCTCCTTTCCCTCCTGGGGGAAAAGCTCCAGAACATCCGGTAATCCTACAGGCTGGGCCAGCATCTCATTGATTTTGCCGGCCAGTTGTGCAATTGCATTTTCTTCTGCTTCAACAGCTCCGGCGGACATGATCTTAACATAGTAAATACCGGCCAAAAAATTAAGAACCCCCTGACTTTTATATCCCTGTGATCCGACAGGAACCTGGGGATAATCCGGCATACGCTCGGCGGTATATATGCCAAATGCATTTTCCTGTCCCGATTGCCTGTAAAGTTCCACCCGGATGATCTGATCCTTATGGGTATACTCGGCAATACGCAGATCTTTAAAATCATAGCTCAGAAAAATATCGGCGGCCCCGTTGATTAATTCCCAGAGATCCTTGCTCGTATAGATCCGTTGGTCCTCTTTTAATTTCCACCCGTCGAATTCAGGAAACACCACATTCCCCCGCATGGGGACGAGGGAAACCAAAAACACGCTAAGGAAAAATATTTTTTTCATGATGCTGATTTAGAGTTTGTATATTTTACAGTGATGCCATTAAATCGCGGGGGACATCCGCAAGCCGGCTCACATCTGCAATCCGTTCCTGAACAGGAAAACCCTTCACGCACCTGACCTCACAATGGGAGCAATCTCCACAGGGATTAGCCCCTATAGCCATTTCATCCAGCACGACTGAAGCCTTTTCTGCCTGCCTGTATCCATATGTATACATGAACGCCCGCATCAGTTCATTAACCGGAAGATGCTTTCTGCATTGGGGAAGACATTCTCCGCACCCGTCACAGTATAATCCTGACATCAGTTTTGAAGATTCTAGGTCAGCTTTTTCCTGTTCGGTCATCACAAGGTTTTCCATAACAGAAAAATTCTGAGTCATCTGATCGAAGGTAACGATACCCGGAATAGCCGTACAGATATTCTCGTCCTGCATTACCCACTTCAGCGCAGCCACACAATTGATGGGATGCATCCTTTCTTTATCGGAGAATCCGCCGGCCATCGTTTTCATGGCCACAATGCCAATCCCTTTTTGCGCAGCCAGTGCAATCTTTTCCCTTATTTTATCCCTGTGGCCCTGTGAAAAATTGATCGTGGTAAGCACCACATCATAAAAATTGCTGTCAATGGCTGCCTGGATAATGTCGGGTTCATTTTTGTGTGTCGACATTCCCATGAACCGCACCTTACCCTGCGCCTTTAGTTCAGTGAAGGCTTCCAGCATCTGGGGTGCCAGGGCAGTCGCGGGGTTTGATACACCATGAAAATAAAGAATATCCACATAATCCATCTGCAACCTTTTCAGACTCATATTAAATTTAGTCAGAATGTTTTCTTTGGTAGAACCCGGACCGAGTTCCCCGGTTTCACGGTTTACATCATCGGGAGAAACTTTTGTTGACAGAACAAAGGATTCACGCGGAACTTCCTTAAATATTTCACCGAGCATGGTCTCATTTCTTCCTTCCTGGTAACCATGTGCCGTGTCAAAATGAACAAATCCCTTTTGCAGGGCTGATCTTACCAGGGAGGGATTGTCAGACCGCATCACTCCGAAACTTACTATGGGGAGTTCAATTCCGGTTTTTCCCAGTTTCCGGCGGATGATCACCGGCCCGTTATCGCCGGATTTATGTTGATTCGCCAGCACAGTAGTGCTCATTAAGGCACCCGCTGTTCCCAATACAGAGGATTTGAGAAATCCCCTCCGATTCACCTGCAGCCATTTATTCATTTCCTGTGTACATTAGTTTTGTGCAAGTTATTACATAATTATTTTGGTTTCGTGATTCTCCTGAAATTAAGCGAAATTTAAAATCAATTTAAACAAATTGAAGAATCAGAACTGGGTTATAAACTTTTTTTAAACAATATGCGTTAATTACGGGGTGAAATTCACAAACTTTTCTTTATGTTTTAACGTAAATAGTTCAAAAGTTCTACTTTTGGTTAATAATTAATAATTTACATGATGGCTTTTTCAATTTGCGGAGGGTGATATGTGGAAAAAAATTTTTGTCGGGGGTTTTATGTTGATAATCGTTATGTTCGCCGGATATGATCTTGGATCGATAAATGGCGGATCTACGGAATCAAAAAATGCTGTTTTTTATAGCAATTATAAGCCCAATGGATTTGATACACTCATTCTTTCATATGATGAACATATACGGCATCTGGTAGACAGCTTTCAAAGTCCGGGTGCAGCTGTTGCTGTTGTTTACAAGGGAGAAATCATTCTGTTGAAAGGATATGGCCTTAAAAAAACCGGTGGCATTGATTCAGTTGATATTCATACTGCATTCAGGATAGGCTCTGTTTCAAAGGGTTTTGCAGCTATCCTTACCGGAATATTGGAAAATGAGGGCTATATTTCTTGGGACGACCCGGTTAAAAAATACCTGTCTACCTTCCAGATGAAGGACACATCCTGTGCCTCCCAACTCACGATCAGGCATATTCTAAGCCATACAACCGGATTTCCGGCACATACTTATACAGATATGCTGGATAACGGGTTTAATTATGAGGATATCAAGGCCTCCCTGGCAACTATACCCCTGACCTGTAAACCGGGCCAGGTTTTTGGATATCAGAATGTGGTCTACAGCCTGATTTCAGATGTTTTACTGCAGGCCACAGGCATTGATTATAACAGTCTTTTAAAGCAGAAGATTTTCAATCCTCTGCAGATGCATGAGGCTTCCACCGATTTCGCCACTTTCAATAATACTCCCAATACGGCATTTCCACACCTGGCATATGGCAGAACCTGGAAAGCCAAGGCAAAAAATGACCGGTATTATTCGGTTTCACCGGCGTCGGGCATAAATGCCAGCGCTTCTGATATGGCTCAATGGCTGCTCGGACTCACCGGATATTATCCTGATGTGATCTCACAAAAAACTATTCGCGATATCTCAATGGCTACCGTTCAGACACCCCGTAAATATGCTTACCGGGTAAACTGGGCCTCGCTTGAAAAAACATACTACGGACTGGGCTGGAGAATATTCAAGTTCAATAATCACGAAGTAGTCTATCACGGTGGGTATGTTGAAGGATTCCGAACGGAAATTGCTTTCGATCCGGCTCAATCCATTGGCATTGTGGTTATGTTCAATTCAAATACCCCCGCTGCTTCCCGCTGTATACCCGACTTCTTTTCCAATTATTACAGACTGCAACAGTCCCACAAACCGGAGACAGTTTTTGCCATTAAGTAAGCCGGGTTTTTATGCTTCGTAAATACGCATTTAACCCGAACATGCGAATCTTCCTGATTTTGCTCATCCTGGCCCCCTTTTTTCAACTAAAGAGCCAGTCATTCCCTGAAAAGAAAATATCGCTGGATGACGCCATCTCATTGGCCCTTCTGAATAATTCAAATCTTAATGCCGGAGACGTTAAAAGCGCCCTGGTCGGAGATGTTGAAAAAACCTATTTTCAATTGGTATATGAAAAAAATAAGGCTCAGATCATCCGGCAGGAGGCCGACCTGATGCAAAATCTTGCCGTGGTGGCCGATTTGCGCTATGAAGCCGGGGATATTGACCTTCTTGAAAAAAACAGCATGATCTCCCTTTTTGCGGATGTCAATACCTCGCTATCCAGAATGGAGGACAATTTGTCAATTTCACGGAACAATCTTAAAATGCTGCTGCTTGTTCAGGATGAACTTATGCCGGCTGATTCGGACCTTGTGATGTATGCGTTGCGTAAAAATGAGCACCCTGCTTCCGGATTGGATTCAACAGGACAGTTTATTCATGAACGAAAACGCGAAAACCTTGAATATGAATTGAACAATTATTTTAAAAGCCTGCAGTATTTTAACCGGGTGGGACTTGCCCGGGCCGATCAGCTGCTTGAAATCAGCAGGATCAGATTTGAAAATGAAGATATTGATTACACCGAATTTGTACAAAAAGCAGATGAAGCCTTTCGTATCCGGATTGATTACCTTGAAACGCTGAATAATTACAATCAAACAGCCATTCAACTTGAGTTTTATGCTTACTAACTTTTTCAGATCGCCCGTTATCCTGTTTCTTTTCTGTTGCAGTGCCGGATGCCACCGCCCTATTCCCGAAATTCCAACCGTAACTACTTCAAATGATCCGACCCCTTCGGAAAAAGTACAGCCCGTGTTTCTTTCAGGCAGCGGAACACTTGTAATCCCATCGGCTGATATTGTTTTGATCACTCCGCCAGCCGCAGGCGTTGTAAAATCTGTTCCCTGGCGTTCGGGAAGCCCTGTTAAAAAAGGTGAAGTTCTGGCTATTATTGAAAATATTGAATTTCTTAAACTGCAACAGCAATATCTTGAGGCAAAAAGCGAGCTTTTTTATTATTCAGAAGATCTGAAACGACAGGGAGGACTTGCTATTGAAAATGCCACATCAGTGAAAAAAATGCAACAGGCACAACGGGATTTCCAAACCAGTGAGATAAGATTCCGTTCGTTGGAAAAGCAGCTTGCACTCATTGGGATTGACACCGACAGCCTGGATGCTGATCGCCTGTCGTCCGAAATTGCCCTTTCCGCACCGGTATCGGGATACATTGATCAAATTACAGTCCACCAGGGAAATCAGATTTCTGCCGGTGAAACAATCATGGTAATTGTGCGAAAATATGAACCTGTAATTGCATTTGAAATGCCAGAGGAGTTCTATTCCAAATTGAAAACCGGCAATCAGATTGAATTTTTCTTCCCGGATGATTCCCTGGTTATTTTTAAGGCGCGCCTGACATTTATCAACAGGCAAACCGATGCTTCGAGCCACCATATCAAGGCATGGGCCACTCCCCTTAAATCCTCGTCCCGACTGGTTCCCGGAATGAAGGTCAGCCTGAGGCTGCCCTTGTAGGAGATTGCCTTCCTGTATTAAAAAATAGTTGTCAGACCTGTATAATTCATACAGTTGTTTTATATTTGTTAATAAATGTAAGAACCAACACACTATACTATGGAAACAACAACCAACACCTATCAGAAACAGCCGGATAAAAAACCATCAGTAGTCTTAGTAGTACTGGTTATTGTTCTGTCAATAGCTGTAGTTGTACTTGGATATAAATATTTTACCGAATCCAGGCAGCTTGATCAGACATCTGAGGAAAAAGTAATTCTTGAGGATGTGAAGAGTGATCTCGAAAAGCAGCTTCGTGACATGATTGTGGAGTATGACTCCTTAAAAACCAATAACGATAGTGTGAATGGTTTGATAGTGGTACAACAGGATAAAATTAAGAACCTCCTGAGGATGCAGGCTTCTGATGTTGAAAAAATCAGAAAATACAAGGATGAGATGGAAACACTGCGTAAGGTGATGAGAGGGTATATTGTTCAGATTGACTCCCTCAATACCCGTAACAGGTTGCTTACTGAAGAGAATGTTCAGTTCAAGGAAAAGCTGACAACCGCGGAATCAGAGAATTTAAATCTTTCAAAGGAGAAAGAAATATTAAATACCCGTGTTGAACTGGCTAAGGTGTTGTCTGCGAAAAATATAGTCATTGATCCTCAGAATAAAAGCGGTAAATCCAATACAAAGGTCAACAAGGTTACCAAAATAAAGGTCTGTTTCACTATACGTGAAAATTCTGTAGCCGAAGCCGGAACCAAGGATGTATATCTGCGGATTATCAGGCCTGATGAGGTTGTCTTGCCTGCCGGCAATGGAGAAACCTTTGAATTTAAGGGTGAACAGGTAATCTTTTCTGCAAAACGGCAACTTGAATATGAAAGTAAGGACATTGATATGTGCATATTCTGGGACAAAAATGCCGATCTGATCCCGGGTGCTTATACGGTGGTGCTGTATTCTGAAGGCTATGAGGTTGGTTCTGCTACCTTCACATTGAAATAAATTTTGTAAGAAATCAAACGGGTAAAAACCTCCGGAATTTCCATAATCCCGGAGGTTTTTCCTTTTCCTCTCTCATCTCTCATCCGCGGGTTTTGCCCACGGCTAATGAGAGAGCCCTTTCAGGGCGCTCTCATCTCTCATCTCTCCCTACTCCCTACTCCCTACTCCATCAGCCTGCTCACAATAAAATCCGAAACCATCCAGCCGGATGCAGTTAGCCGGATGCAGTCATCCTGCTGCATTATCCATTCTGCGGATGCTGTTAACCGGATTTTTTCTGCAAGTGAACGGGCCACCTGCTGACCGAATTCCCGATCAATATGATTTATGCTGATCCCCCGGTCTGTTCTCAGCGAGAGCATGAGGTATTCATTGAACCGGGTTTTTGAATCCAGTGTCTCCGATTCAGAGTATGGAGAACCAGTTGAAACGGCATCAATATACTTTCTGATATGACTCACATTCCACCGGCGCGAAACCAGGTTGAACGAATGTGCGGATGGACCCAGTCCAAGATATTTCTTCTGCTTCCAGTAATTGCTGTTGTGCCTCGACAAATACCCATTCTTTGCAAGATTGGAGATTTCATAATGCTGAAAGCCATGTTCACCGGCCAGTTTGTTAAGCAATAAAAACTGTTCCGAACTGTCCCCTTCACCGGGCAAATGGATAAGTCCCCGTGAAGCCATTCGGGCAATGGCTGTATTGGGTTCAATAGTGAGGTGATACGCTGACAAATGCTGTACATCAAGTAAAAATGCGGTTTCAAGATTCGATCTCCAGCCGGACAGATCCATATCCGGCAATCCATAGATCAGGTCAATGGTTATATTATCAAATCCGGCATGTTTCGCATCTTCAATACTCTGAATGGCCTGCCTGCTGCTATGTCTCCGGTTAAGCAGTTTTAAATCGCCGTCATTGAATGATTGTATCCCCACGCTTAACCTGTTCACAGGGGTGATCCTTCGGATATCCCCCAGGTACGGGCTGCTGAGATCATCGGGGTTGGCTTCAAGCGTAATTTCGCAATCAGGTGCCAGGTTGAAGTTCTCCGAAATATGGATAAATAATTCTTCCAGTTCTGTAACCTGTATCAGGGACGGAGTACCTCCGCCAATGTAAATTGTATCAAGTACATCCCCGTCAAGATAGGAAGCATTATCTGCCATCTCTGTACTGAGGGCGGTCAGATATTCAGGAATCAGCGAAGTGGCGGTCGTTTTGTAGAAATCGCAATAACTGCAAACTTTTTTGCAAAAGGGGACATGTATATATAATCCGGCCATCAGAGAAGTTAAAATAATCTACAAATTTACGAAATGGAAAACTCATCATTCAAAAAACAATAACTTTAGCATTGAAAAGGAAGAGTTATACTAATAATTTTTCACCGGTAGGATACCCATGAACGAATCGCAACATGCCCTGGAGATTAGTGAGCTGAATGAAAAGTTAACGCTGGCCAATGAAGAATTAAAAATCAACAATGAAGAACTGGAAACCTATAAGGCCCAGCTCGAAGAGTTGGTATCAATCCGCACCCAGGAGCTCCAATGGAGTGAACTGAAATATTCCAGTGTATTTCATCACAGTCCGAGTTTTATTATAGTGAGTCATGCCGCCGGCGGACAAATACTCGAAATAAGTGATTCGTTTATAAAAAAAACCGGCTACTCCGCCGCAGAACTAAAGGGCAAGCTCCTCACCGATTTCAATATTATTGATAAAAACCAGTCCAGGAAAATCAATAACCTTATACTCCGCCAGGGCTATTACTCAAATCAGGAAATTACCCTGAATACAAAAAATAAGGAAAAACTGTATTGCCTGGCTTCAGGCGAAATCGTCAGCATAGGCCCTCATCCGTTCATTATTGAAACAATCAGCGACATTACTGAATTTAAAAACATTGAGGAAAGACTTTCGCTCACCGAAATCAGGTTTAGCAATTTTATAGAACAAAGTACAGAAGGAGTGGCTTATTTCAGGCCGCAGAAGCCAATAGATATAACGCTACCCCCGGCTTCCCAGGCAAAAAAACTGCTGAATGAGTGTGTGCTTGCCGAATGCAACAATGCATTCAGAAATATGTATGGCTACGAATCGGGTCAACCTCTTACCGATATGTCCATGCTCGAGATATCGGGGGTGATTGTTGAAGATGACTGGATTGCCCTGCTGAATGAATTTATAGCATCACAATACAAATTAATCAATTACCAGACCGACGAAATATTCAATGATGGCACAAAAGTATATTTCATACATAATCTTATCGGTATCATCCAGTCTCGCAAGCTTGTCGGCCTTTGGAGCTCCCGGCGAAATATAACCGATCTGAAAAAGGCAGAGGAATCTCTGAATTATAAGAATTCACTTGAAAAGTTCACAGCCGGAATATCTACCCGGTTTTTTAATCTTTCTCCTGAATTGCTGGATGAAAACATTGATAATGCGCTGCATGAAATTTGCACATTTATAAATGCGGATTCAGGTTTTCTTATTGAAATCCGCTTTTCGGAAGGCTATTACCGCCTTACCCATTCCTGGACCGACCCTGGTATAACGTATGATCCCCGGTATTTCGAAAGAGCGCCCATCTGGGAGCTTAACGAATGGGCTGAACAAATCAATAATGTCGATTACCTCCTTATAAATTCTCCATCCGATATCCCGGACAAATCGTATCTGAAGAAATCATTTGCCAACTCGGGAGTGGCCTCCATGATATTGATACCCATAAAATTCCAGGGCATTGTTTTGGGGGTTATGGGCCTGAGTACCATTCAACCGGACAGAGGATGGAAAGCCGATGAAATTTCACTCATGAAGGTTGTGGGTGAAGCCTTCCTGAATACAATCAATCGAAAGCATTCTGAACGGATTCTCATTGAGAATGAAAAAAAATACAGGGAAATTTTCAATGCCACAAACGAGGCCATCTTCCTTCTTAATGCCACTACCGGGGCAATACTTGATGCAAACCAGGCAGCCCTGGATTTATTTGCCGTTACTCCTGAAGAATTAATTAATACAATACCCCGGAAAAGTGCAGGTTTCGATTTTGGATTCGAGGATCCTGCCTTTCTGGAGTCGATTCAGATGGCCATAGATAAAAAACAGGTGGTTCATGAAATGAGGGCGCGCCGCAACAACGGGGAGACTTTTTGGGCTGAAGTTTCACTAAAAAGTTCCGAGATTGGCGGTGATCTGAGAATAATTACGGTGGTACGTGATTTTACCGAACGAAGGAAGAATGAAGAAGTTATCCGGCAAAGTGAAGTGCGATTCCGTTCCATCATTCAATATCTTACCGATGTTATCTGGATTCTTGACCGCGACCTGAAAATAATGTATGAATCCCCCTCGAGCTGGCAGGTATTGGGATATGATCCGTGTTACCTGATTGGAAAATCGGGTCTGGAATTAGTTCACCCCGATGATATACAATTGGTTAAGAAGGACCTGAAGGGGGTATTTAAAAAACAGAATGATTATTTACCTACTGAATTCCGGGCAAAACACCAGGATGGTCACTGGGTTTCGTTAGAGGCAATTGCCAACAACATGCTTGACCATCCGGCAATTCAGGGAATTATTATTACCTGCAGGGATATTTCTGAACGCAAACTGGTTGAAAAGGCGCTGAGATTAAGTGAATCCAAATTCAGAAATATCTTTAATAACAGCAGCGATGCCATTATTATTGTCAGAAATAATTATTCAATAATTGAAGTAAATGAAGTTTTCCTGCGAATTACAGGGTATACCGTTGAAGAGATCCTGTCGATGAAACTAATTGATATTATCAGCGATGCTTACCTACCACAGATTGTCGAAAAACTGATCCGCTATTTCCAACATGAAAACCTTCCTGCTATTGAATGCGAAATCAGGTTAAAATCCAAATCAACACTTCCGGTAGAGATCAACAGCAAACTAATCGATTTTGAAGGGGAAATGGTACTTGTTTCCATACTGAGAGATATTACGGAACGAAGGCAGCTTGAAAACCGCATACTTGATACTATTATTTCAACTGAAGAAAAGGAACGCGAAAAATTTGCCCGAAATCTTCATGATGAACTGGGCCCTTTACTGTCAAGCATAAAAATGTATGTTAACTCCCTGGCCTCGGCAACAGATGAGCAAAAACATTCCTTCATTATTACCCAGCTTAAGCATATTCTCAGGGAGGCTATTCAGAGCACAAAAGAACTTTCAAATGACCTGAGTCCGCATGTACTCGCCAGTTATGGACTTGTTGCTGCAATGGAATGGTTCATCAATCAGATCAAACCCTATATTTCAGTAAATTTTGAAACCGCCCTGAAGGAGGAAAGATTTTCAAGCTCGCTTGAATTATCCATTTACAGGATACTCAAAGAGCTCATTAACAATACAATAAAACATGCCCGGGCAGATTCTATATCCATAAACCTGCAAATTGTCCTTCAGTCGATCCGATTGTCTTATTCGGATAATGGGGTGGGATTTCCTGACAACTGGCAGGACAATTATGATTCCATGGGGATGGGCATGTCAAATATCATGAGCAGATGCCGGTCAATCAATGCAGTAAGCAAGTTTTACAATCATGCTCCGCGGGGAATGTCATTTGAAATGGAAGTGCAGTTGGAGGTGATTAATCAATGATAGCATGGATCTGATTATATTTAATATATGAAAAAACCTGGTATTATTATTGTTGATGACCATAAACTATTCAGGAGCGGCCTAAAATACATCCTTGAAGAATCCAACCTATACCAGGTGGTTGCAGAAGCATCAAATGGTGCGGAATTTCTCGACCTGCTTAAAAAACATCTGCCCGATCTGGTGATTCTCGACATAAATATGCCTGTTATAAATGGTATAGAAGCGGCAAAAAGGGCAATTGCTATGTATCCCGATCTAAACATTCTGATTTTATCCATGCACAGCGAATCGGAGTATTATACGACTCTGCTTGAAACAGGGGTCAAGGGATTTGTGCTCAAAGATGCAGACAATGAGGAATTTTTCACCGCTATTCAGACAGTGTTGCGCGGAGGCACGTATTTCTCACAGGAATTACTGATGAATATCATTCGCAAAGAATCCAGGATTACCAGTGTGAAACTTACCCGCCGCGAAAGAGAAGTACTGGAACTTTTAAGCAAGGGCCATTCGAACCAGGAAATTTCCGGATTTCTTAAAATCAGCCAGCGAACCGTTGAACGCCATCGGACCATTCTCCTTGAGAAAACTGGTTCCCGCAATTCGGTCAGTCTTATTGTATATGCCATCAAAAATGAACTTATATAGTCGGTATTTACTCAGTTGCATATAGGTATTTACCGACGCACAATTTGGGGGTAATTGCGTACCATTTTAAGTAATTAATACCTTACCTGAGGTTACTTCTTGCCCTATATTTGTCTAAGAAAAACAATCAAAACCAAGGTTGCTGAAAACGATAAAAGATCAACATTGAAAACATATAATTGCTTTTCACAAAGCAATACCTACAAAAATATTTAAGACTAGGGTTTGGTTGGATTTAGGTAGGAAAGCGGGGAGTTGGTTTTACTAGCTTCCCGCTGGATTTTTAAGCCCATGGACAACGCAGGGACCCCATATCAAAAAAAAAAGTAAATTAGTCAAAATGTTTCTTTTCGATATCAACATATAACATTTCAAATCAGAGTCAAAGCTGGTTCTCTATGAAGAAACTGAAGATTTTAATTGTTGATGACAACCCCCATTTTGTAAATGCCCTCCGTTTCATGCTGATGGATTATTTTGAAGACCGTATTGAATCCATTTCAACTGCCTCCGATGGTCAGGATTGCATGATGCAACTTAGAAACCATGTTAGTGATTTTGTGTTTATGGATATCAATATGCCCGGGATGAACGGCATCGAAGCCACCCGCCAGGCTACAATTTTATACCGGAACCTGATCGTTATTGCAGTTTCATTCCATTCTGAAATGAAATATGTTGTGCAGATGATTGAAGCCGGAGCCCGGAGTTACATCATAAAGGATGAGATATGCCATGAATCTCTCGAAAAGGCACTGGCGATTGAATACACTTTCTGATTCATTTTTTTAGGCATTAATATGGCGAATGTGATCCTTCGTCAAAGGCTTCAACTTTTGTTTATACAATTTCTGATTTATTCTCTTAAATATGCCTATTTTTAGATCAAATTGTATTGATATGATGCCCGGAATCAAAGAGACAACTCATACCCCAGCTGTTAAGTTACTCCCTGATGAACACCGTATAGTCATTTCGGGACAATCGCGACTGGAAGATCCCTCTGTTTTTTATGAAGAACTCACTGTTTGGCTCGATCAGACCCTGAATGATTTTCGGACCCACGTGTCGGTGGATTTTATTCTGCAGTACCTGAATTCAAGTTCCTCAAAATGGCTGTTTCATATTTTGAAGGGACTCCAGTCAAAATTTCAGGGGAAGAAAATAATTACTATAAACTGGTTTTACGATAGTGACGATGAAAGCATACTCGAAGCCGGGGAAGTATTCCAATCGCTTTTAAATCTTCCTTTTAACCTGGTTGAAACTGATCACTAAATAATCTTTTACGAATATGTTAAAGCTAATTCTTATTGCCATTCCGGCATTGTTATTTTCTTCATTGACTTCCTCCCAGACTGTTGATGAACGTAAGCTGGAACCCTTTCACAAAGTAATTGCCGGGGATAAAATAATTGTACAGCTCCTGAAATCCGACCAGGAATCCGCCCTGGTGAAGGTACAAGGGATTGATGCTTCCAGCGTAAAAACAGTAGTTGCTGATGGTACGCTGACCCTTTCAATTTATGGTGAGCCCTTTACAAAGAAAAAAGTAATGGTAACCGTAAATTTCAGGAATATAAGCTCCATTACAGTTAATAACGGTGCTGAAGTGAGTACCGGGAACCTTTTTAAAAGCGATACGCTTCAGGCAGAAATTAAAAGCGGTGGCGTTCTGTATCTCGATGCAGACATTGGCTGCCTGATTGCACGGATTTCGGAAGGCGGATTGCTTAGCGCAGAGGGTTATGCCACTTCACAGGATGTTACTGTTACTTCCCTGGCCACCCATTCTGCATTCGATCTTGAAAGCGATATTGTTAAGATCAAAGCGGTTACCGGCGGTAAGGCAAAAATCAATGTGGCAGAGGAACTGGATGCAGAAGCAAGTTCAAATGGCTACATTGCTTTTAAGGGCAGTCCTGAAAAATTGAAGAAAACAGAGAACTCTGGCGGCAGTATAGTTGTTTATAAACCATAAACACGAATATTTCCTGCCGTTGAGGTTTAATCCTATGCCCACAATCAATAGTATTCCGGTAGTCGATATACAGGATGTAAGCAAGCATTTCAAGGATGTAATTGCCGTTGATCATATTTCCCTTCAGATAGAAAAAGGGTCTTACCTGGCCCTCCTGGGGCCTAACGGTGCCGGTAAGACCACCCTTGTGGAAATGATTGAGGGCTTGCAAAATCCTGATTCAGGCGATATTTCCCTTTTTGGAAAAAAATGGCCCGGAAATGAAGACTACCTTCATCATCAACTGGGTATATCCCTGCAGGAAACACGCTTTATCGATAAGCTGAGTGTAAAGGAAACCCTTAAACTGTTTGCCAGCTTTTATGGCCTTTCCGCAGACCGGGTCAAAGAGGTTACCGTATTGACAGGACTTGAAGATAAATCCGGTACCTATACTGTAAATTTGTCCGGAGGCCAGCGCCAGCGACTTGCATTGGCCATTGCCCTTTTAAACATGCCGCCCCTCCTGATGCTCGATGAACCAACCACAGGATTGGACCCTACCTCAAGAAGGGAATTCTGGCATATCCTTATGAGCCTGAAAAAAAATCTCAAGACTACACTTATTCTCACCACACATTATATGGAAGAAGCTGCCTTCCTTTGCGATGAGATTGTCATAATGGACCACGGAAAATTCCTTGCGAAGGGAACGCTTGAACAGCTGCTGTTTGAGCACGACAAGGGAGAGATCATCGAATTTTCACTGCAGGAACAGCCTGAAGAACTTACTCTTTCACTGAAACCTTCGCATCGTGAACTGTCATGGGATAGCGAATCCCGCAAGGGACGGGTACTTGTAAACGACATCATATCAAGCATTCCGGGATTTATGCAGTTCATTGATCACAATAATTTTCATCTTACCTCATTCGAGTGCCGTAAAATGACCCTGGAAGATTTATTTTTATCACTCACCGGAAGAAAAATCAATGATGAAGACTAGCCTGAAATCATTATGGCAATTGATCTCCATTAATTATAAGGAATTCCTCCGCGAACCCGGTATTCTCTTCTGGTCACTTGCTTTTCCTGTACTTATGGCCTGGGTTTTAGGCATCGCTTTTACAAAACGTGCAGAATCGGTTCAATCCATTGCTGTTGTCGGCTCACCGGCAAATCATACCCGGCTGGATATATTTCTCGGGGAAACTGACAAACTCACCTCTCCGGATATAACAGTATTTCAGAAGACTTTTGACAACAAACTTGGAAAAATGACCTTCAGGCTATTTCCGGTTTCTGCCGATAGCGCCGTTCTGATGCTGAAGCGCGGTGAAACCTCGCTCATACTCCAGGAACAGGGCGATAGTATTCTGTACATATTCGATCCTCAGAATGCCGAGGCTAAATTGAATTATCTCGTATTGTATGCCGCTATTAATCATGATCCGCTGATTTATAACACTGAATCAGTGAAAATATTAAGCCAGAGCGGTACCCGGTATGTGGATTTTCTGATCCCGGGTTTACTGGCGTTGGGTATCATGAATGGCTTTCTATGGGGCATAGGGTACACGCTGATAGAAATACGGACCAAAAAACTGCTGCGCCGGATGGTGGCCGCACCCATGAAAAAATCGCTTTTTATATTTTCGCATTTCTTTTCCCGCCTCACCCTATCTGCCTTTGAAGCCGTTGTACTTTTTTGTTTTGCCTGGTTTTATTTCCGTACCCAGATACAGGGAAGCATTTCTGCCTTAATCATGGTTTTCCTCGCCGGCAGTTTTTGCTTCGCCGGTATTGCCATTCTTATGGGATCCCGTACCTCCAGTTCGAGGGTAGGAAATTCGCTGATAAATCTGATCTCGTTGCCGATGATGATACTATCCGGTATTTTTTTCAGTTACCATAACTTTCCCGAGGCAGTCATTCCTTTTATCCAACAATTGCCACTTACCCTGCTTACGGATAGTTTGCGGGGTATTATGACCGAAGGTACCGGGATCCGCGAAAATTTATCAGCTACAGTAATACTCTCCGGAACCGGAGCCCTATGCTTTTTCCTGGGTCTTCGGATTTACAAGTGGTATTGAGTATCCTCCAACCCTTCCAGTAAATATTCCGCAATACCCAGGTCTTTTTTCAGCGTGATTTTAATGTTTTCGGGATTTCCATCCACCAGGTTTATTCCATAACCCATGCTTTCCACAACACCGGCGTCATCTGTAAAAGTCTGCTGATATTCCTGCCTGTATGCCTCCTTCAGTATGGTGCCTGTAAATACCTGGGGAGTTTGAATCAGCCTGTATTTCGTACGATCTGCCGGTCTGTTTCCATGCTCATCCAGTTTTCTCAGGGTTTCAGGAATTTCCACACACGGGATGGCATTTCCGCTTTCTTCAGCCACAGTAAAGCAACGGTGAATAGTATCCAAACTCACCAGTGGCCTTACCCCGTCATGCACTGCCACAAGGCTTTGCTCGGGAATGCCGTCCAGGTTTTTCTGAACGGAATGAAATCTCGTTGCCCCCCCGGTTACAATCTCATGCCGTATATCAAAGTCATGTATTAAACAAAGATCTTTCCAGGCGTCAATCTGTTCCACCGGTAAAACAAGTATGATCCGCATTCCCGCATCATACCGGTGAAATGTATGCAATGTATGCATCAGAACCGGAAGTCCTTTTAACAGCAAAAACTGTTTGGGAACCTGGGACTTCATTCTTTTCCCCGAACCTCCTGCGACGATCAGTGCAATTTTTTCCAAGGCAATAACTCATGTAGATTTAATGTTTTAAATTTACAAAAACTGTCTGATAATAATTTCAGGCTCCCTGATTAAAAATGGCGACTATGATCAGTAAAGAAACATTCCGCTTTCTCCAGCAGCTTACCCTGAATAACGACAAGGTTTGGTTTGATGCGAACCGCAGCCTGTATACCCGGCTTCGTAAGGAATTCGAAGAATTTCTTGATGTGGTGATCTCCGAGGTTGGACAATTTGACAGGGAATCGGCTCAAACAACAGCCAAGGCGTCCATTTTCCGGATTAACCGGGATATCCGGTTTTCAAATGACAAACGACCCTATAAAACAAATTTTGGCGCGTTCATTGCCAGAGGTGGCAGAAAAGGGATCAATTCGGGATATTATATACATGTTGAACCGGGGGATTGCTTCCTGGCCGGAGGTATATATATGCCATCTGCCCCTGTGCTGAAAGCGATACGTGAAGAAATTTATGAAAATACTGATGAATTTAAGAATATCCTGCAGTCCCCCGCTTTTGTGAAACATTTCGGCAACCGCATTGGTGAGGAAAAACTTAAATCAGCCCCCCGGGGTTTTCCAAAGGATTTTGCTGATATCGATTACCTGAAGTATAAATCCTATACCGTTCTAAAAAGTGAACCCGACAGTATGTATCAGAAAGCAGGATTCATAAAAGAAATCAGGGAGGTTTTTAGCGCCATGGCCCCGTTTAACATGTTCCTCAGCCGTGCAACGGAAGAAGCGGAAAGGTAACGGACACATAACCGGTGTTCCTTTAAACAAGTTTCCGTATTTCCGCAGCTTTTACTATGATCTGAACAATTTCATCTATATTGAAGCCCATACAATTAAAAGTGAGATCGAAACGGGTATAATCCGTACCCTTTCCCTGGAAATATTCACGGAATTCTTTTCTTTTTTTGTCAATTTCTATAGCAGTCTTGCGGGCTTCGCTATGAGAAATGTGGTAATTTTCCGCCACCCGTAAAACACGCCAGTCCATCGGTGCTTCCAGCATCACATGCAACGACCGGTGAATATCATGGGTGATAGCCACACCCCCGCGGCCTACAATGATCACATGCCCTTCCTGGGCCATATTCCGGATTACCTTGCCGATTGTATTCCTGATTTTCCGTTCGCTTTTATAGTACTTGTTAAACTGGGCGGACAAAATATCATCAAGCATACTTTTTTGCTGGTAATCAAATACATACTTTATTTTATCCGGATCCACTTCCAGTGCCCTGGCTGACTCCAGCATGATTTCTTTTGTAACGTACTTCCACCTGTTTTCCTTGCCTTTAGCAACCAATTTCCGGGTAAGTTCTTCAGCGAGTTTGCAGGCTATCAGTTTTGAAGGGCATCCGTATTCACGGGAAATTGTAATTACCGGCCCGGCTTCCTTGAAAGGCCCGCTTTCACTGTGAATGCGTTCTGACATATATTTTAAAATGTCAATGTGCATATCCCATAGAATTAATGTTATTGAAATATACTCATTTTTTGGGTCAAAATCTGCTACTTTTGTTAAAAAGTTAAAAGGATGATTACGCTGACAGACCGGGAATATCTTAAATCATCAATCCGGAACATTCCGGATTTTCCAAAAAAAGGCATCCAGTTTAAGGATATAACAACTGCTCTTAAAAAACCTGAGGTTTTTACAATGATCGTGGATGATATCGCATCCCAATACAAAGATTCAGGGATTACAAAGGTTGCAGCAATTGAATCCAGGGGCTTTATTACGGGGGGGGCAGTCGCCTGCAAACTGGGGGCAGGTTTTGTTCCCATCCGAAAGCTTGGTAAATTGCCCGGGTTGACCTTTTCAAAGCAATACGACCTTGAATATGGAAAAGATTCCCTTGAAATTCACCAGGATGCCCTGGGTCCGCAGGATATTGTTTTGCTGCATGATGACCTGCTTGCCACCGGAGGCACTGCTCTTGCTGCTATAGAACTACTGGCAAATTTCAACATCCGGCAGATTTATGTCTGTTTTATTATTGAACTTGATTTTTTACAGGGCCGGCAACGCTTAACCTCTCATTCAGATGTTTATTCCCTGATTCATTTTTAATAATGAAGAGATGAAAATTATATCCAACATGAAAATGGCGGAGGTAATTCACCTGAATTATCATTTGCTTCCCATTATTTCACGATTCGGAATTCACCTTGGATTTGGTGAAAAAACAATCGAACAGCTGTGCAGTGAATATGACCTTGACATTAATTTCTTCCTGGTAATTCTTAACTCCTACCACGATAAAGAATATTTTCCAAGGAAACATCTCCAGGGTTTTCCGGTGAAGCTGATCATTGAATACCTCAGAAAATCACATGATTATTACCTTTCAATCAAGATCCCCCTGATTGAAAAACTGCTCAAACAGCTTTCCGTTCATGACAAGGGCCACAACGGGGACTCACTGCTACTGATGGACAAATTCTTTAATGAATACAAACTGGAATTGTCAAGTCATATTCAACGTGAAGAAGACAAGGTTTATCCCTACATTTTTACAATCGAGGAGGCCTTTCGGCTTGGCAAATCAAATGGTGAACTGGTAGCCCTCATAAGGAGTTATTCGATCGATGATTATGAGAATGAACATGACAATGTGGAGGACAAACTATATGATCTCCAGAATATAATAATCAAATACATTCCTGCACCCCTTGACATAAACCTGTGCCATACGGTACTTATGGAGATGTTCCGGCTGGAAACTGATTTGTATGATCATGCCCGCATTGAGGATATGGTGCTGGTTCCCAAGGTAAGGTTTATGGAAAAATGGATTGAAGAACAGTATACTCCGTAACGGGCATGGATTATATAAATTTCATAATTGCTGACTTGTCGCAGCTTTCAAGACTCGGATTGATCAGCCTTCTGAACCGGATGAAATATCCCTTTCATATAAGGGAAATTGCCACCCCTGACAGGCTATCCGCATTGCTGCCGGGGGATCAACCCGGTATTATCGTGATCAGCAGCGCTTTTCTCAGGAAATGTACGCCATCTGTTATTCACAGGCTGCAAGTCAGTCTTGATTCCATGGTCCGTATTTTGATCAGCGATTCGGAACCGGGACCAGGGAATTTTCGTTTTTCTGAGACAATCGATATTGCTGATCATGATAAAAATATAATCAGAAAGCTTGAAAAGCAATTATCCCTTATCTATAAGAAAAAGGAAGCGCCTGATACTCCCGAAGGCATCAGCGACAGGGAGAAGGAGGTACTCTGTCTTGTAGCTATAGGATTGACCAATAAGGAAATCGGGGATAAGCTTTTCATCAGCACCCATACAGTGATAACCCACAGGAAAAATATTTCGGCAAAGCTGGGCATAAAAACTATAGCAGGCCTTACCATGTATGCATTGATCAATCATTTGATCGTTTCCGAAGAAAACAAATAATATTCCCATGATCGACAGAAATACAATTGACCGGATTTTTGCTGCCGCCAATATTGTGGAGGTGATCGGGGAGTTTGTTAACCTGAAGCGATCCGGTCAGAATTACCGGGGATTAAGTCCGTTTAAAAACGAAAAAACACCCTCGTTTTTTGTGAGTCCCGCCAAGGGGATCTTTAAATGCTTCAGTACGGGCATTGGCGGGAATGTGGTGAATTTCCTGATGGAACATGAGAAGATCACGTATCCGGATGCGCTCCATTTTCTGGCCAGGAAATACAATATTGAAATTATTGAAAAGGAGGAAACGCCTGAGGAAAGACAAATTAAAAATGAGCGCGAAAGCCTCCTGGCTGTCAACCAGTATGCCTGCCAGTACTTTATGGATACGCTTCATACTCCTGAGGGAAAGGCTATTGGCCAAAGTTACTACGTTGAAAGGGGCTTCAGGGAAGACACGATTGCAAAATTTCAGCTGGGGTATGCCCGTGAAGACCGGAATGCATTTACCCGTACTGCTGTTGACAAAAGTTATAAGATTGATTACCTCGTTAAAACAGGGCTCAGCATTCAGCATGAAAACCATACGTATGACCGTTTTCATGGACGGGTAATCTTCCCGATCCATGGACTCACCGGGCAGATTCTTGGCTTTGCCGGCCGCGTTCTGAAGACGGATGAAAAAACAGCTAAATACCTGAACTCACCGGAGTCGGAGATTTATCATAAAAGTGATATCCTGTATGGCCTTTTCTTTGCACGACAGGCTATTTTAAAAAGTGATAAGTGCTTCCTCGTTGAAGGATATACGGATGTCATTTCGATGCATCAGTCCGGAATTGAAAATGTGGTGGCTTCTTCCGGCACCTCGCTTACAGTAAACCAGATAAGGCTTATTAAACGGTTTACGCACAACATCACAATACTTTATGACGGGGATGAGGCAGGCATCAAAGCCTCCCTTCGTGGTATCGATCTTTTGCTGGAAGAGGGATTGAATGTCCGGGTGGTATTACTTCCCAATGGCGAAGATCCGGATTCCTTTGCCCGGAAGAATAATTCACAGGCTTTCACAGGCTTTATCCTCGCTCATGAGGCTGATTTCATCACCTTCAAAACCAATTTGCTTAAGAAGGAGGCAGAATCCGATCCTATCAAACGGGCAGGCCTCATCAGTGAAATAGTCCGGACCATCTCCGTTATCCCTGAAAGCATAGCCCGGTCGGTTTATATCCGGGAATGCAGTAAACTGCTCGACGTTGATGAAAAGATCCTTTATGCTGAAACAGCCCGTTTACGCAATGCCCGGAATGAACAGAAGGTAAAACAGGCCGGTGTAAAGGAATACATCCCGCCAGTGGAAAAGACTGTGAATGCCAGGGCTGAAGTTATTCCTGAAAATTACCCTGCAGAAAAAGAAGTGATCCGGTTACTGCTCCTTTTTGGAAATCAGACTTTTTCACTACCCAGGCCGGAAGATACAACTGCTGAAATACGGGTGGCTGATTACCTGCTTCATGAAATTCAACAGGATGAACTTGAATTCCACCATCCTGTATTCAATCAGATATATAGGGAGATCTGCAATCAATCGGAAAACAAGGATTTTAATTTTCAGGAATACTTTGTACGTCATTCCGAAGAATCCCTGTCTAAAACAGCTGCAGATCTTATAACGGTTGCCTATGATCTGAGTAAAATATGGAAACGCCGGGAAAACTATTACGAAACTGAAGAAATGAAGCTTAAAGAAACTATTCCCGAAGCCATCCTTGCATTTAAAAACGAAAAAGTGCTAAAATTGCTGAAAGAAGCTGAGAATGATCTGCGCTATGCACAGGAACAGGATGACCAGGAAAGAATACAGAACCTGCAATCAAAATTTATGATATTGAATACATTGAAAATGAGCCTGTCCAAAGGTCTGGGTGATAGAACTATTCTCAACACAATCTGAAATTTGTTTACATGAAATTTTTCGTCTTGCTCCCCCGTTATTGGAAAACAATATCGGTACTTGCGGTAATTCTTGTACTTTGCCTTATGCCGGCCAGGGATATAAGCAAAATCGATTTTCTGAAAATCAGCTACGAAGATGTTATTGCGCACCTGCTGATGTTCTTCGGATTTTCTTCAATGCTATTCCTCGATTTGTATAAAAATACCTTGCTGGCGAACAAGTTGCAGACCTTGACATTTACAGTTTTAGCCATATGCATTTTCCTCGGCATTACAACCGAAATGTTGCAGCTCACGCTCACTGCCCTTAACCGTACCGGTAGTATAACGGATTTTCTGTTTGATATGGCCGGATCCGGAATAGGAATAACCGGGATGCGGCTTATAAAGAAATAATCTGGTCCTGGGCCTTGATATCATGCGCCAGGTCCTCAATGGTCTGTTCCCTGAACAACCGGATCATTTCACTGCGTATAGGCTCATATTGGAGATGTAAGGGGCAGGGAATGTTGTTTTCATTGCATGTGCGCATCGAGATCAGGCATTGATGAAATATATCGTCACCATCAATTATAGTCACTATTTCATACAAGGATATCTTGTTGGCATCCTTAACAAGGCTGAATCCCCCATTTGGCCCCTTGGTTGAAGATAATACCTTTCGTTTTACCAGCACCTGCAAAATTTTTGCCAGGAAAGGAGAAGGAATATTCAAATCCCCGGCTATTTTTTTGATCCCTACTTTTAAATCACTTCGGGCATGCAAGGCAAGATATATGGTTGCCCTGATTGCATATTTGCTGGTATTGGATAACATATCAGTGAGGTTATAATGGAATTTTATCAACCCTTCTCTTGTGCCTTCCCCCTTCAAATTCAGTGGACAGAAATACATCAACAATCTGTTTGGCTTCATCCAGGTTCAAAAAACGGGCCGGTAGTGCACAAACGTTGGCATTATTGTGACTACGGGCCAACAGTGCTATTTCCGGCATCCAGCAAAGCGCCGATCGGATAAGGGGATGCTTGTTGGCCGTCATATTGATACCATTTCCGCTTCCGCATAACGATATTCCAACATCAGCCTTATTTTCAGATATCTGGTTGGCAATTTCATGTCCGAAATCAGGATAATCGGCAGGCTCAGTGGAAAAACTTCCCAGGTCATTCACTTCATGTCCCGCTTCCTGCAAATACTGCATCAATAGCGTTTTTAACGGAAATCCTGCATGGTCGCTGGCTATTGCTATCTTCATCCTCTTTAGTTTATTGTATTTTCGCAAATATAAATATAATTTAGAGCAGGCTTTCGTATTTGATAAAAAGAATTGAATATCCCTTTCTCGCAATTGTTAAATTTTTGTTGGAAACCTCTTGATAAAAGGTAAATTGTGTTTACAGATGGCAGGATTTTTGCATTTCCAACGGTAATTGATCAAATTATCATTATTTATTTAGTGTAAAAATCAAATTTTGAACAAACCATAAACATGAAACAATCAGGTAAATTCTCCTTAATTTTGTACACCCGGAGTTGTTAACCACCGGTTAATAAAACCGGAATATATTTATTTTCAGGCTAAAGTTTTCAAACAGGGTTGTTAGAAGTTGTTCATTAAGGTTTGATAATGGAAAAGTCAAGTATATGGTCATATTTTTTTAAACACAATTAACAGCCTATCATCATCACTTAAAATTGATTTATGAATACTTTAATATATAATAATGAATTGTTGAAAAAGGGGTTTGTGGACCTGCCTGTCCATCCTGAAATTAATCCTGTCGATGAAATCTATCGGATGAAAAAGGAGAAAAATGCGGTGATCCTGGCTCATTATTATCAGGATGGCAAAATTCAGGACCTGGCAGATTATGTGGGTGACAGCCTGTACCTTTCTCAACAGGCGGCAAAGACCAAAGCAGATATAATTCTGTTTTGCGGAGTTCATTTTATGGCGGAAACAGCAAAGATCCTTTCTCCCTCAAAAAAGGTTTTATTGCCTGATCTGCGGGCAGGATGTTCCCTGGCAGATTCGTGTCCTTCGGATGAGTTTGCAGCGTTTCTGAAAAGATACCCTGATCATACCGTTATCAGCTATGTGAATACTACCGCGGAAATTAAAGCACTGTCAGACATTATATGCACCTCTTCCAATGCTGTTCAGATTGTTCAGTCATTGCCTGAATCAGAAAAAATCGTTTTCGCCCCGGATAAAAATTTGGGCAACTATATTGCCGGGATTACCGGACGACCAATGGTTATTTGGGACGGAGCCTGTCATGTACATGAGGCATTTTCTCTCGAAAGGATTCTTGAATTGAAGAAACTACACCCGGAGGCGAAAATTATTGCTCATCCCGAATGCAATAAACCGGTACTGATCGTTGCGGATTATATTGGCTCTACATCCGCTTTATTGAACTTTGTTAAGAAAGATAGCGGAAAATCATATATTATTGCTACTGAATCCGGAATATTGCATCAGATGAGAATTGCCTGTCCTGAAAAGCTGTTAATACCTGCCCCTCCTAAGGATGTTACTTGCGGTTGTTCCGATTGCAGCTTTATGAAGCTGAATACGGTTAATAAAGTATATAATACGTTAAAGCATGAGGTTCCTGAAATTGTTGTGAAAGAAGAATTGCGTGTAAAAGCGGAGAAATCGATAAGGAGAATGCTTGAAATTTCTGAAAAACTGGGATTGTAATTATGAAGAAGTCTCTTATCCTGATTGGAATAGTTCTTCTGACAACCTGTTCGGGCCTGCTGGGTCAGAATACAGAAGTCAAAGACGGGCCTGTGAAAATATACTATCCTAATGGTAAATTGTCCAGTGAGGGAATTATGCGTAAAGGACTGCCGGATGGGTACTGGAAGACCTATTTTCCTTCGGGAATTCTCAAATCTGAAGGAAACAGGAGAAACCATATGCTGGACAGTACCTGGATATTTTATAATGAAATGGGGGATACTCTTCAGAAAATGAACTATATCATGGGTAAACGGAATGGGTATGTTACAGAGTATAATTATAAGAATCTGAAGGATCCGATCAACCAGGGGAATGTGATTTCAAAGGAGCTTTATGTGAATGATAAAAAAGAGGGTAAGGCATTTTATTTCTACGAAAACGGCAGGGTCAGGGAAACCATAGAATTCAGAAACAATAAGAAAAATGGTACCGGTATTGAATATGATAAGGAGGGAAAAATAATTACAATTCAGCGTTTTATAAATGGATCGCTGGTAGAAAGAGAACGTATTAACCGGGTAGATCAGGCTGGGTTAAAGCAGGGTGTATGGAAGACTTTTTATGGCAATGGAAGGATAATGAGCGAAGCAAATTATAAGAATGATATCTTAAATGGTCCTTATAAGGAATATGATGAGAACGGTCTTGTTAAAGTCTATTTTCAATATGCCGAAGGAAAAATGCTGGAAAAAGCGGATACAGCTGAACTCGATATTGAGGTCAGAAATCAGTATGACGATGACGGAAAGCTTGTTTATTCCGGTTATTACCGTAAGGATGTACCTGTAGGTATCCACCGGTCTTTTAATGCAGAAGGAAAGGTAATAAATGCGTTGTTGTATGATAATAGCGGGACGAAACTCGGTGAGGGCATTATTACTCCCGAAGGAAAGAAAGAAGGCCCCTGGAAATATTATTATAATAACGGTAAATTGAAATCCAGCGGCTCATATGCGAATAACCTTCAAACAGGTCCGTGGAAGTTTTTATACGAGAATGAAAAGACTGAGCAGTCCGGGGTATTCAAGAACGGAAAATATGATGGAGTTTGGGAATGGTTTTATGTAAATGGCAATATTAAACTTGAAGAGGAATATTATGATGGGAAGGAGGAAGGGGCTAGTGCTGAGTATGATTCAACGGGGAATATAATAACAAAAGGGACTTATTTTGATGGACAAAAGGAGGGAGAATGGATCTATAATGCAGGAGACTATAGCGAAAAAGGCAAGTATGTAGGGGATCTTAAGGATGGGAAATGGCAGGCTTTTTATGATGATGGAAAACTGAAGTATGAGGGGAATTACATACAGGGTAATCCTGACGGGGAGCATGTTTATTATTATAATAACGGGAAGATCAAAGAGATTAATTATTATGTAATGGGTATCGCTGAGAAGAATTGGAAGAAATATGATGAAAACGGGGCACTTCTTATTACTATTACATACAAGGATAATAAGGAATTCCGGATCAATGGGGAAAAGATCGAGTTTGCACAGGATGATGTTAAGCTGATACAATAAGGCACTATGAATGAAGATTTTGAATTGAGAAAAATTGAGCTTACAGAAGAAGAGCGTGAGATTGACCGGAGTATCAGACCAAAGGATTTCAGCGATTTTAATGGGCAGGACAAGCTTGTTCAGAATCTTAAAGTCTTTGTGCAGGCAGCGCGCCTGAGGAAGGAATCCCTTGATCACGTGATACTGTCGGGTCCTCCCGGTCTGGGAAAAACCACACTTGCGCATATTATATGCAATGAACTGAAAAGCAATATACGGATCACATCCGGGCCTGTTCTCGAGAAAGCTGGGGATCTAGCGGGTATTTTAACCAACCTCGAAAGTCATGATGTTTTATTTATTGATGAAATTCACCGGTTGAATGCTACCGTAGAGGAATTCCTGTATTCTGCCATGGAGGATTATAAAATTGACCTGATCATTGATAAGGGACCTGGTGCCCGTTCTGTGCAGCTTTCATTGAATCCGTTTACCCTGATTGGTGCCACTACGCGGGCTGGATTGCTTTCGGGTCCGCTTCGTGCCCGTTTCGGTATAAATCTTCACCTCGAATATTATGATTGTGAAGTGCTTGAAAAAATTATTAACCGTTCTGCAGGTCTGTTTAATATAGAAATTAACCCAAGGGCTGCCTTTGAGATCGCTTCCAGGTCAAGAGGAACTCCGCGGATTGCAAATGCGTTGTTGCGAAGGGTAAGGGATTTTGCGCAGGTGAGGAAACTGAAAGAAATTGACCTGGAGGTCACAGAGTTTGCCCTGGAGGCCTTGAATATTGATAAGGATGGGTTGGATGAAATGGATAACAAAATCCTGCTTTGTATTATAGAGAAATTCAGGGGAGGACCAGTAGGTCTTACAACGATTGCTACTGCCGTAAGCGAGGATCCGGGCACCATTGAGGAGGTTTACGAACCGTTCCTGATTAAGCAGGGCTACCTGAAAAGAACACCAAGGGGCCGGGAGGCTACGGAACTTGCATATAAACACCTTGGAAAACCAAGGTACGGCGATTTTACACTTCAGATATAATCGCACATTAATTTTGCCTTCATACGAAATCTGTTAAATTTTTACCGCCGAGATCACAAAGTTTTGTTTACCCGGCTAAAGGAGGTCGCAGAGAAAACTCATTGCATTCGATCAACCTTTCCGGAATATAGATATTATTAATCTGCGAAATCAACGATAATCTGCGAGAAAAAAGCCCCGAGAACACAATTTAATCTGAAAGATCTGCGAGAATCTTGATTCAGCAGGAGCTTTTAAACTGGTTCAGAAAGCGTACATCATTTTCGAAATACAATCGAAGATCGTTGACCTGAAATTTAAGCATGGCTATTCGTTCCAGTCCCATACCAAAGGCGAAACCGGTATATTTCCTACTGTCAATGGAAGATGATTCCAAAACATTCGGGTCTACCATACCACAACCCAGGATTTCAAGAAAGCCGGTATATTTACAAACATTGCATCCTGAGCCGCCACAAATGGTACATGAAACATCGAGTTCAGCGGAAGGTTCGGTAAATGGGAAAAAAGAAGGCCTGAGCCTGATCTGGGTTTTTTCTCCAAACATCTCACGGGCAAAAAACATAAGGGTCTGTTTCAGATCGGCAAAAGAAACATCAGTATCAATATAAAGTCCTTCAATCTGGTGAAATATACAATGAGCCCTGGCCGAAATTGCCTCATTTCTGAATACGCGTCCGGGAAATATTTTTCTGATAGGCGGCTGGCCGTTTTCCATGGTACGTACCTGTACTGAGGAGGTATGTGTTCTAAGCAAAATATCCGGATTTTTCTCAATAAAGAAAGTGTCCTGCATATCACGGGCCGGATGCTCAAGCGGGAAGTTCAGACCTGAGAATACATGCCAGTCATCTTCAATTTCGGGACCTTCTGCTACAGTAAAGCCGATTTTGGAAAATATTGTAATAATTTCTTTTCTGATCAAAGAAACAGGGTGCCTGCTTCCGAGGGGAATAGAATCAGGAGGAAGACTCAGATCACCAGTAAATTCCTTAATTGTATGCGACAGCTGCTCCCTGAATTGAAGGTATTTGTCGTTAGCTTTGTTTTTCAAAATATTCAATTTCGCCCCGGTTTCTTTTTTCTCCGGGTTGGGAACCGTTTTGAAAGAGTCAAATAGCTGGGCAATAATGCCTTTCTTGCTTAAGTAGTGAACTCTGAAATTCTCAAGTTCCTCAATGTCGGTTAATACGACCTGGTCAAGATCGGCACTATGTTTTTCGATCAGAGTAAGCATTTAAATGATGTTATTTGATAATGGATGCATGAATAATGCGTATGTCAGAGAGTGGCCTGTTCCGGCTGTCTGTTTTTACTGCTGCAATCTGATCTACAATGTCAAGTCCTTCTGTAACTTCACCAAATACTGTATAAGCATTGTCCAGATGGGGTGTACCTCCCAGGGTTGTGTATGCCTGGCGTTCTGCCGGAGTAAAGGCCAAATGACGACCGGAGGACTGCAGCGCATCCAGTTGTGAGTTTGAAACCGGGGCACCCTGGACAATGTAAAACTGCGATCCGGATGATTCTTTTTTGGGATTTACCGCATCACCTTGGCGTGCAGCTGCAAGGGCCCCTTTTTTATGAAAAAGGTGGGGAACAATTTCTGCAGGAATTTTATAAGATGGCCCCCCCACACCAAGTTGCTGTTCAGCCGTTGCTGTTTTGGAATCAGGATCGCCGGTTTGAATCATGAACTGGGGTATTACCCTGTGAAACAGTACACCATCATAGTAACCTTCATTGACAAGCTTTATGAAATTGTCGCGATGGAGCGGAGTTTCATCATAAAGAAGGATCTTTATGTCACCGGCTGATGTCTGAAGCAGAATATTCGTTTGCGTGTAGGCCATGAAGTTAGATGTTAATATTGTTAGAACTAATGCTATCGTAAGTAGGCGTTTGTTTTTCATATTGTATAAATTCTAAACGGTTAAACTTTAAGAGGCTGTGAAATTATGAAATTTTTGGCTCATCAAATCGTTTGTAAAGAAGTTATCTTTGTTAATCTTAAGAGACAGGCACAGGATTTTATTTAATAACAGGGTAAGTGTATTCAAATGATATCAATATGTATCGCCGGTGGTAGAGGATTTTTAGGTAAAAAATTTATAGAACAATTACCTAAAGAGAAATATACTATTTTTTTGATTTCGAGGAGTGATTTTCCGGACGGTAAATTGAGGGATAAAATAAGAGGTTGTTCTATAGTGGTTAACCTTATCGGGGATACAATTGCAGGGGTGTGGACGAGCCGCAAAAAGAGAAGGATATATGATAGCAGGATTCTGACATCGCGTATGCTGGTTGAAGCAATTAACCAGTCGGGAGGCGATGTTAAATTGCTAATACAGGTATCAGGTGCGAGTTTATACGATGATAAAAATATTCATGATGAGGCGAGTACGGAGTATAACGAAGGTTTCCTGAAACAGGTTATTCTCGACTGGGAAGGAGAGCTGAATAAAATTAAAAGCAACACGTTACGTGTTGTTATTTTAAGACTGGGAATTGTTCTGGATAAAGATGGCGGAATATTGAAGCAAATGCTCTATCCTTTTAGAATGGGAATCGGAGTTGGAGTAAAAAGCGATGATTATTTTCCTTATGTAGTATTAGACGATTTAATGAGGGTATTTATGTTTTGTATTGAAAATCACGGGCTAAACGGTGTGGTCAATGTTGTGGCACCCGGGTCGGTTACTATCCGTAATTTTTTCAGGGAACTGGCAAGGATCAGCAATCGGCGGATTGTCATCTGGGTGAATGAAAGATTGATCCGGTTTGCCATCGGGGAGAGCGGAAGCCTTCTTACAAACGGACAGCATGTTATTCCTGCTAAACTTCTTAGGGAAGGATTTGTATTCAGGTATGATAATATTGAAGATGCCTTGAATAGGGCATGCAATTGATGAACGAATTCCCTTACTTTGCAAAAGTTTATATTGTGATCATCAAATCCATTATTTATTTTTTTTCTGTTTTATTTTATGAAGGTTAAAATTGTAAATAAATCCAGGCACGGACTGCCTGAATACACCACTCCGCTGAGCGCGGGTATGGATTTATATGCAGATCTTAGTGAGCCTTTAATTCTGCAGCCATTAGAAAGGCGATTAATTGGAACCGGTATTTTTATTGAGTTGCCAGAGGGATTTGAAGCACAGATACGACCACGGAGTGGTTTAGCGGTTAAAAGAGGATTATCGGTACTGAATACACCCGGAACAATTGATGCGGATTATCGGGGTGAGGTTAAGGTCATTATGATTAATTTGTCGAACGAAGCCTGTGAGATTAAAGATGGCGAAAGAATTGCCCAGATGATTGTAAACCGGCATGAAAGGGTTGAATGGATTGAGACAGCGGAGTTAAGCAATAGTGATCGTGGTACCGGTGGTTTTGGGCATACCGGAGTATGAATTTACAAATATTAGACAAGTGAGACGTTCTGTTATTTTTATTTCATTCTGTTTGTTTCTGAATGTATCTTCCTATGGCCAAAAGAGGACGCAACCAGGCAGTAATGAGGATTTTTTATATGTTTTTACTGAGGCCACAAAACTATTTTTATTTGAGGATTATAGTAGAGCATTAGGCTTATTTAATGAATGTCTGAAAATTGAACCGAAGAATGCAGCAGTGCATTACCAGTTGGCTCAGATTTATATTAAGGCCGGGGACATTAATTCAGCAAGAAACTATTCAAGGTCGGCACATCTGCTCGATCCCGCCAATACCTGGTATGCCATGCAACTGGGGTCAATATACCAGGCAGGGCGTATGGAAGATAGTGCAATACTCGTATATAAGTCATTGCTAAAGGGATCTAAGGAAGATCTTAATCTGTTGTACAGAATCGCTACCCTGTATGAGCAGGAAGAAATGTATAAAGAAGCACTGCAGTACTTTGAATATATTGAGAAAGAAGCGGGCGTTACTAAAGAGGTTTGTATTAGTAAATCCAGGATTTACAGCAAAACCGGTAAGAAAAATAAGGAGTTGGATGAGCTTCGTCGCTGTTTAAGAGGTGGAGAGCAGGATTATATTGTTTTAGGAGTTATCGCTGAGTTTTATAGAACGCAGGGTAAGGCTGACTCAGCCATGTATTATTATGAATTGATTGAAAAGGATCACCGGGATGATGCAAACGTTATGTTTTCTTATGGGGAGTTTCTTCTGGAACAGGGTCAGATAAACAAAGCACAGACAGTATATCTTGATATTTTCGGAAATAAGGATATCGAGGAGAATGTACGCTTCGGTTATTTGTACAATGCGATTCAGAATGAAAAGCTGTTTAAAATTTTGAGCCCGGTACTGGATACTGTTGTGAATGCTATTTACAGCAGGGATAAGGACAGCATGCGTATAATTTCTTTATATAGTGATGTCAAATACCGCAGTGGAAAATTTGATGATGCCTCGAAGGCATTAAAACGGATTATTGGAATTGATGATAAGAATTATGCTGCATGGGAGCAACTGCTATTTTGTGAAAATGCCCTTGATCGTAACGATAGTGTTAAATATTATGGTGAAATCGCGATAGCGAGATTTCCTGAGAGACCTTTGCCTTATCTTGTTTTGGGTTCAGTTCAATATGAGGAAAAGGAATTTACCAAAGCCATTTCCACGCTTAGAACGGGAGAGAATTTTGCGGGGGGGGACCGGTTAAAAGTGGAGTTTTATTCCTTGTTAGCCGAATGTTATGGTAAAACCGGGCATTTAGAAATGTCGGACGAATATTACGGGAGATCATTGAAAATTGATAGCCTGAATGTTGTAGTTCTTAACAACTACGCCTATAGCCTTGCCGTAAGAGGAGATAATATCGAAAAGGCCATTTCAATGAGCAGATATACAATTGAAATGGAACCAAATAATCCTACTTACCTGGATACATTTGCCTGGGTGATGTACAAAAGCAATAATCTGGAGGAAGCTGAAAAATTTATTCGGAAGGCAATTCAGTACGGAGGGGGCACAAATCCCGAAATATTAAGCCATTACGGTGATATTCTGGCGAAGAAGGGAAAAACAAGGGATGCATTAGCGGCATGGAATGAAGCCTTAAAGTATGGAGATAGCGAATTGGAGACTTTACTTAGGGTTAAAATTGATAATATTAAAAAACAATAATTTCAATACGGGAAATGAAGAGGGCGTTGATAGTTATTTCGTGCATACTTCTCATGGCAAACAGCCTGGTTGCACAAAATGATGTGGAAAAGGTCCGGAAAATGCGAGAAAGTACATTAAAGGAAATTGAATATGCCAACAAGCTTCTGGAGGAAACCAGAGGAAAGACGAAGGCATCGTTACAGGAGGTCAATATAATTAATCAAAAATTAAGGAAACGGAAGCAATACATAGCAAGCCTTGAGACAGAGACAGAGCTGGTAGGACAGACAGTGGCGGAATACCAGGCTGAAATTAATAAGCTTCAGGCAGAAATTAATCGATTGAAGGATCTGTATGCGGAAATGGTTGTGAAGAATTACAAAAACCGGTGGAGCAACTATTACATAATGTATTTTCTTGCGTCCGATAATATAAACCAGCTTTATAAGCGATTCCGTTTTGTTCGCATCTATTATAGCTATATTGAGAATCAAAAGGTAAAGCTTGACAAATTAATAACAGATTTAAGCGGTAAAAGCGATGAATTATTGGAAGTTAAAAAGCAGAAGGACTTGCTGATCAGGACTACCCGCAAGGAATATAGTGTCATTCAGGAGGAAAGTGCCAGGAAGGTTGTTCTGCTTAATTCCCTTAAGAAAAAGCAAGCAGAGATTGAAAAGGAGATTCGGTCTAAGGAAAGGACTGCTAAAAAACTGGATAGTGAAATTTCTAAAATTATTGAGGCAGAGAAAAGAAAATCCGGAAAGGGTAGTATTAAGGCGAATCTTACTCCGGCTGACCAAATAATATCCGGTGATTTTGAAAAGAACAGGGGCAAGCTACCATGGCCGACTAAAGAAGGTATAATATCCGGAAAGTACGGGGAACATGACCATCCTGATTTTAAAGCAGTTAAAATCAGGAATGACGGAGTTTATATTTCTACATCGAAGGGAGAGCCTGTAAGATCTATTTTCAAAGGTATAGTTTCACGGGTTTTTTCAATACCGGGAGAAAATTATACTGTTATCATAAAACATGGTAATTATTTTACGTTATATCATAATCTTGTTGAGGTTAAAGTTAAAGCCGGTCAGCTTGTAGAAACTAAAGAGGTGCTTGGAAAGGTGTACACTGATAGTGAAACCAAAGAGAGCACGTTGTACTTTCAGATATGGAAGGAAACTGAGAGGAATGATCCCGAATTATGGCTTGCAAATTAAAAGAAAATTCTTTTTTTAGTATTTTAGCATAAATATTAAGTAAAATGGAAACAAAAGAATATTGAATAGAGTATATTAATGGGTAATAGAAACATAACTGTAATGGAAAAATTACTTAAAATAAGTTCAAAAATTGAGAACCTCCGAAAAGTCGAGAAACTTGTAGATGATTTATCGACAGAATACAGTATCAGTGCTGACGTCTACGGAAACGTTCTGATTGCAGCATTGGAAGCAGCTAATAACGCTATATTACACGGGAACAAGCTTGATGAAAATAAAAATGTGTCTATTACTTTTAAAATTGAAAAGGATAAGTTAAATATTCAGATTGATGATGAAGGTTTCGGTTTTGATTATAAGAATGTTCCTGATCCAACCGCTCCTGAAAACATCGAAAACGTCAACGGAAGAGGTATCTTTTTAATGGAGAAGCTGTCAGACAAGATTGAATTTACCCGTAATGGGGCATCTGTACAGCTTGAGTTTAATCTTAAATAAAAATTGGGAATTCATTTAGAGTATGGTGAATGGAACGGGACTATTAAGATTCCTCCCGGATTTAAGAAAGTTGTTAAGGAAATAGGTTTTCAGGAAAAGAGAAAGTTAGGAGAAATTTGCTTTATTTTTGTTTCCGAGAAGGAAATACTCCGGATTAACCGGGAATTTTTAAAACATGATTATTTTACGGATGTTATTACATTCAGTAATAACATTAAATTATTGGTGGGTGGTGATATATTCATTTGCCCTAAGATAGTATTTGTGAATGCAGTCAGCTATGGATCAGATGATTATACCGAATTGTACAGGGTTATGATACATGGTATATTGCATCTGATGGGATATAATGATGGCACAGAAGAGGAGAAGCGTATTATGCGGGGAAAGGAAGATTTTTATCTGGATGTTGGTAGGATGTTCAAAATATTGAATTAGAAAAGATGGATTACACATATGATATCATTGTTGTAGGCGCTGGACATGCCGGATGTGAAGCCGCCAATGCTGCGGCTAATCTTGGAGCCCGTGTTTTACTTATTACAATGGACATGACAAAAATAGCACAAATGTCATGCAACCCGGCAATGGGCGGAGTCGCTAAGGGGCAGATTGTTCGTGAGATTGACGCACTGGGTGGATATTCAGGTATTGTTACTGATAAAAGTATGGTTCAATTCAGGATGCTGAACAAGTCCAAAGGTCCGGCTGTGTGGAGTCCCAGGGCACAATGTGACAGGGTTCTGTTTTCGTTGGAATGGAGAAAGCAGATCGAACGAAACAGGAACATTGATATGTGGCAGGATAATGTATATTCATTGATTTTTGAGGGTGATAAACTAAGAGGTGTTCAGACGAGGATGAATGCCCGGTTTTATGCGGAATGTGTTATCCTGACTGTAGGGACATTTGGAAATGGCATCATTCATGTGGGTCGTACACAGATGACGGGAGGAAGAATTTCTGAAATACGTTCTGAGGGAATTACCGAGCAGCTTGATGAACGGGGTATCAGATCTGGGAGAATGAAGACAGGAACACCAGCCCGCCTGGATGGAAGAACTATAAAGTTTGAAATGCTCGAAGAACAGAAAGGCGATGCTTTTATTCAGCGATTTTCCTTTTTAGAAACACGGATTATTGAGAAGCAGTTATCCTGTTATATAACATATACAAACGAGGATGTTCATAAAATTTTGCGAACAGGGTTTGAGGATTCTCCTTTGTATAATGGTACGATAAAGGGAGTGGGCCCGAGGTATTGTCCAAGCATAGAGGATAAAATTGTAACATTTGGCGAGCGTGAACGTCACCAGCTGTTTCTTGAACCCGAGGGATGGGAGACCAATGAATATTATCTGAACGGATTTTCCTCGTCACTGCCACTCGAAATTCAATATGAGGCCATGAGAAGTATTCGGGGATTGGACGAGGTTAAGATATACAGACCGGGCTACGCCATTGAATACGACTATTTCTTTCCGACGCAACTTCAGCATTCTCTGGAATCGAAGATCATAGATTCACTTTTTTTAGCGGGTCAGATCAACGGGACAACAGGATACGAGGAAGCCGCTGCACAGGGGCTGATGGCTGGTATTAATGCATTTTTGAAGATCAATAGGAAACCTGCATTCGTTTTAGGACGCGCAGAAGCTTACATTGGAGTCCTTATTGATGATCTGATTACAAAGGGAGTTGATGAACCCTACAGAATGTTTACATCCCGTGCAGAGTACAGGGTGTTATTAAGACAGGACAATGCTGATGAAAGGCTTACAGATCGGTCAATTGAAATTGGACTGGCGGATGCAGAGCGGATCAGCGTGTTCAACGAAAAGAAGGCTGTAAAGAATAAGGTGATGGATTTTATCAAAGGTACGAGCGTTAGTCCTGCTGAGATAAATGATATGCTTGATGAACTGAGTACTTCAGGATTGCGGCAGAAAGTTAAAATATTCGACATACTATTAAGGCCGGAGGTAAGAATCTCCGATTTGGTTTTGAGGGGATTACTCAATATTCCTGACGTGAATACCAACGCCTTTTATTGGAATGAGATGCTTGAATCAGTTGAAATTTCGGTAAAATACCAGGGATATATCGAGAGAGAAAGGTTACTGGCTGAAAAAGTTAAGCGGTTGGATGGAATTAAAATAGATTTTGATTTGGATTTTAATGCATTGCTTTCCATCTCAACGGAGGGGAGGCAAAAACTAAAACGCCATAAACCTGCTACGATTGGACAAGCCAGCCGGATTTCGGGAATTTCGCCAAGCGATATTAACGTCCTTTTACTTTATTTAGGTCGGTAAGACTCATAAATGTTCCACGTGGAACATTCTGGATTCAAAAATGGCAGAAAAGCCCCATATTCAGGAAATAGTTAATAAATTACCCGGAAAACCGGGCGTTTATCAGTTTCTAAACGCAGTCGGGGATTTGATTTATATAGGGAAAGCTAAAAATCTCAAAAAAAGGGTTACGTCTTATTTTACCCGTTCAGACCAGCATTCCTATAAACACGATGCATTGGTAAAGCAAATTCAGGATATCCATTATATTTTGGTGGATGATGAATCCGATGCCCTGTTGCTGGAGAACAATCTTATCAAGGAAAACCAGCCGCGGTACAACATTATGCTGAAGGATGATAAAACCTATCCTTGGATTGTCATTACGAATGAACGTTTTCCCAGGGTTATGCAAACCCGCAATTACATACCTGACGGATCAACTTATTTTGGACCCTATACCTCTGTCGTCATGGTTCGGGCTATGTTGGATCTTATCCGGCAACTTTTTAAGCTTCGCACGTGTAAATTGGCATTAAGTGTTGAGAATATGGAAAAGGGCAAGTTTCAACATTGTTTGGAATATGACCTGGGAAACTGTCTGGCTCCTTGCGAAAACCGACAGACGGAGGAGAATTATAGTAATGCTATCCAGCAGATCAGGGAAATACTTAAAGGAAATTATCAGCAGGTTATACTTCAATTGAAGGATGCGATGAGCAATTATGCAAAATTATATCAGTTTGAACAGGCAGATATAGTACGACTTAAAATTGAAACCCTTGAAAAGTATAAAGGAAGATCGACCATTGTCAACCCCAGGATCAGCAATGTGGATGTATTTAGTATTCTTGATGAGGAGAGCCATGCTTACGTGAACTTCATGAAAATAGTAAATGGAGCCATTGTACAATCACATAACGTGGAGGTAGTGAAAAAGATCTCAGAGATTAAGGAAGAGATCTTGTCCTATGTTATTTTCGATTTGAGAGCACGGTTTATGAGCGATGCCAGGGAAGTGATTGTTCCGGTTTTTCCTGATGGTTGTCCCTCCGGAGTCTTTTACACGGTTCCAAAGCAAGGTGATAAGCGAAAATTGCTTGAACTGTCAGAAAGAAATGCCCTATCATACAGAAAGGACCGGGAACTTGCCAGGGAAGCCCTGACAAGGCCTGATCCTTCTACATCGATATTAATGGATTTGAAACGAGATTTGAGACTGAAAACCTTACCTGTAAGGATAGAATGTTTCGATAATTCAAATATTCAGGGGACAAATCCGGTGGCATCCTGCGTGGTTTTTGAATGTGGAAAGCCTAAAAAAGCGGATTACAGGCATTATAATATCAAAACAGTTGAAGGGCCGAACGATTTTGCCAGTATGGAAGAAGTTATTTACCGGCGTTACAGCAGGCTGATTCAGGAAGGATCCCAATTACCAGACCTGATAATAGTAGATGGAGGAAAAGGCCAGTTATCCGCGGCTCTTTTAAGTCTGGATAAACTGAGTTTACGAGAAAAAATCGCTATTGTAGGTATCGCAAAACGGCTTGAGGAGATTTATGTACCGGGGGATTCCGTGCCATTATATATGGATAAAAACTCCCGTTCATTAAGACTTATACAGCAACTTCGGAATGAGGCACACCGTTTTGGTATTACATTTCACCGCAAAAAGCGGGAAACTGCGCTTTTTGAGTCGGAGTTGGATGTAATTCCCGGCATAGGACCGGCAACTCGGGATAAGATCCAGTTAAAGGTAAAAGATTTGCAATTGCTCAGGAAGATGAGTATATCGGAGATTGCATCAATTTCAGGAATGAGGGCGGCTAAACTTCTGTATGATTACTATCATAAGGATAAATCGTAAGGAAAGTTATGCAGTTTTGCAGTTTTGCAGTTTTGCAGTTCGAAAGCAGTGACAAGTGACGAGTGACAAGTGAGGAGGAAGAATAATCCCGTCAGGGATATACTATCGGTAGAAAGAATTTGTTCCGCGGTTCTAAGGTTCTGCGGGTTATGGAAAGAGATAATGGAATTATCGTTTAAGGGAAAATTAGTAAAAAGTTCCGCATTTTCGCGGTTCTGCGGTCAAGTGACCTAGAAGCCTAGAATCCTAGAAGCCTAGAATCCTAGAAGCCCAGAAGCCGAGAAGCCTAGTATTCGTGCAGTCGTGCAGTCACCAAAGCATCCAGCCTCCAGCCTCCAGCCTTCAGCCTTCAGTATCCGGATACTATTTATTCCGGTAAATGGTGTATTTTACGAATTGTTGGAGTGATTGGCTGATGTCGTTTTCGGGGTAGTTCTGCAGTTTTTGTAATGCCAGATCGGCATATTCATTCATTTTATGACCTGCATATTCGAGTCCCTGGTGTTTGTTAATAAATGCCCTGATTTCTGTCATTTTTTTCTGGTCGGAGTTCTTCGAGTGCATCAGCCGGAGGATGTGTTTTTTCTCTGAGGAGTCCGCCTTTTCAAGTGCGAAAATCAGGGGCAGGGTTAATTTATTTTCTTTTAAATCATTTCCTGCAGGCTTTCCTGTAACGCTATTTATTTGATAATCAAGCAGATCATCTTTTATTTGGAACGCGATTCCGAGTAATTCACCGAATTTTTGCATTTCAGATACCACCGTATCGTTCATTCCCACCGATTTGGCTCCACAAGCGCTGCAGCAGGATATAAGGGTAGCGGTTTTCTTCCGGATAATTTCAAAGTATTCATCCTGGGAAACATTAAGTTTGCGCGAATTCCTGATCTGCATCAGTTCTCCTTCGCTCATTTCTTTTACAGCATCTGCTACAATATTCAGCAATTCATACTCCTTGTTTTGAATGGCCAGTAATAAACCTTTCGCGAGTAAATAGTCACCCAGAAGAACGGCGACTTTTGACTTCCAGATTGCATTTATGGAAAAGAATCCCCGTCGCTCAAAGGATTCATCAACCACGTCATCATGTACAAGGGTAGCCGTATGCAGCATTTCGATCAGTGCAGCGGCTGTATAGGTTGAGGAATTGGGTGCCCCCACCAATTTGGCAACAAGGAAGACAAGGATGGGTCGCATCTGCTTTCCCTTACGGCGCAGGAGGTAATTTATGACAAGGTTCAACAGGGGAACATTGGTTTTCATTACCTCACGAAAATAGGTCTCAAAATGTTTTAATTCTGTGGAAATGGGCTCTTTGATCCGGTCGAGTTCTGACATATGGAATTTTTACTGCTCAAAATTAATAATATTCCGGTTGTATTTCGAGGGAATACTTAAGGATTACTGAAGAAGGAACTTTCCTGGTGTGGAATCAGTTGCACGAGTTGCTTCACCACCTATTCCCCCTAATTAAATTAGACAAACAGGCAATTCGATACGGATATATTAATATATTTGTATACTATTGAGACAATAGGATAGAATTATTATATTTCAATCATGTGGCTTGATCATCAATCCGTTTGAGCGCATTAAACTTACAAAAAATGAAATTTGAAGGATTAACAGCTGAACAACTTGAAAAGGCGGCTAATATGTTAAAGGCTATTGCACATCCCATGCGTGTCGCAATTATTGAATACCTCGACGGTGGAAAACAACTTACTGTAACAGAAATCCATGAGCATCTGAAAATTGAACAGTCAACAACTTCTCATCATCTCGGGATATTGAAGGATAAAGGCGTGCTTGGATCAAAGAGGGAGGGGAAGAATACGTTTTATTATATAAAAAATGAGCATTTGAGCCATGTTATTGAATGCATTAATAAATGCGCATGCTGATTTTATTTAATTGCTTATTATATGCCGGTGGATTTACTCAACCGGCTTTTTTGTCACTAATCCCGTGATACCATGAAACCCAGAATTTTTCTTTTTGACGCTTATGCTTTGATTTTCAGGGCATATTATGCATTCATTAATCGTCCGATGATAAATTCTAAGGGACAGAATACTTCGGCGATTTATGGTTTTACAAGTGCACTGTTCGATATTATGAAAAAGGAAAACCCGGAATATCTTGCTGTGGCATTTGATGCACCTGCACGAACATTCAGGACTGATTTGTATGAAGAATATAAATCGAACCGCCTTATTACTCCGGAGGAAATAAAAAAATCAGTTCCTCTTATTAAAGATATCCTGGCGGCTTTGCATATACCTGTTTATGAAATAATTGGTTTTGAGGCAGATGACATTATCGGAACCATGGCAAAAAAAGCAGAGGAAAGAGGTTGGAAGGCTTTAATGGTAACTCCCGATAAGGATTACACCCAGCTGGTTTCTGAAAATATAAATATATATAAGCCTTCGAGCCTGGGCAAAGGATATGATGTAATCGGAGTGGACGAAGTAAAAGCCAGGTTTGGCATTCAATCGCCAAAGCAGGTAATTGATATTCTGGCCCTGTGGGGAGATGCATCGGACCATATTCCAGGTGCACCGGGAATTGGAGAGAAGACATCCAAAGAATTGGTTTCCCGGTATGGAACTCTCGAAGAGATTTACAATCACCTGGGAGAGCTTAAGCCAAAACAACAGGAAAGCCTTATGGCAAATAAGCCCCAGGTATTGCTGTCCCAGGTTCTTGCCACAATCGTAACGGATGTACCGGTTGATCTGGATGAAGCAATTCTCAAAAGCAAAAAATGGGATGAAAACCGGTTGCGGGAAATATTTACTGAATTGGAATTCAGAACTTTCATTGCCGTACTTAACGATGCCCGCAACAATCCGGTACAGGGAAGCCTTTTTGACGTGGTCACCACACCGGGTCAACCTGCGGTGGAGACCCATCTTACCGCAGCCACAGTTCCTCATCTTTATAAACTGGTACAGGAATCCCAGGAACTGGATGAATTGGTGAATATACTGCAACAGCAGGAAGCATTCTGTTTTGATACGGAAACCACTGGACTGCAAGCACGTGATGCACAATTAGTTGGACTTTCCTTTTGTTTCAGGGATCATGAGGCCTATTATGTGCCTTTCACCGCCGATCAGAATGAGGCGGCCCTTAAGCTTGAAAAACTTAAGTCTGTATTCGAAAACCCGCTCATTGAAAAAATAGGGCAAAATCTGAAATACGATATTGAGATTCTCATGAACTACAATATTTCTGTAGAGGGAATACTGTTTGATACCATGATCGCTCACTATCTTATTCAGCCGGATCTCAGCCATAATATGAATTATCTGGCTGAAGTCTATTTGAATTATAAACCGATTTCCATTGAAGAACTGATCGGGAAAAAGGGTAGCGGGCAAATCAATATGCGGGATGTGGAAATCAGTCTTATCAAGGAATATGCTGCCGAAGATGCTGATGTGACCTGGCAGTTATTCCCGATATTGAAAAAGGAACTTGAAAGAATGGGCCTGATGCCTCTGGCTGAATCCATAGAGATGCCCCTGGTAAAGGTCCTGGCCGAATTGGAATATGCGGGCTTCAAAATCAGTGTGGATAACCTTAGAAACTATGCCGCGGTATTGAAAGAAGATATACACAATTGTGAGCTGATCATCTATGAAATGGCGGGTACATCCTTTAATATCAGTTCGCCAAGACAATTGGGGGAAATTTTGTTTGAACGCATGAAAATTTCTGATGGTGCGCAAAAAACCAAAACAAAACAATATTCAACTGGTGAGGAAATTCTTACAAAACTGGTTGACAAACACCCCATCATTTCAAAAATCCTGGATTACCGCGCAATGCAAAAACTTCTGAATACATACGTGGAAGCCTTGCCGGGATTGATTGATCCGCGAACCAGCAAGATACATACCTCTTTTGAACAAGCCTGGGTGAGCACCGGAAGGTTAAGTTCGAAAAACCCGAACCTGCAGAACATTCCCATCCGGTATGAACGGGGAAGGGAAATACGGAAGGCTTTTATTCCGGGAGATGATCAGCATGTTTTACTTTCTGCCGACTATTCGCAGATTGAACTGAGGTTGATGGCCCATTTAAGCGGTGATTCTAACATGATCCTTGCATTCCGCAACCAGGAAGATATTCACACTGCGACAGCAGCCAAGATTTTTAAAGTTGAAGAAAAGGAGGTTACATCCTCCATGCGGTCGCGCGCCAAAACTGCTAATTTTGGCATTATTTATGGCATCTCGGCCTTCGGATTGTCCCAGCGGCTGAACATTTCGCGCGGTGAAGCAGCAGATCTGATCAAAGGATATTTTGAAAGCTATCCAATGGTCAGGGAATATATGGAAAATGCCATACTTATGGCCAAAGAAAAGGGATATGTTGAAACGCTTCTGGGAAGGAGACGCTTTTTACCAGACATACATTCGGCAAATGCCATTGTAAGGGGAGTGGCTGAACGAAATGCGATCAATGCCCCCATCCAGGGATCGGCTGCAGATGTTATTAAACAGGCTATGGTGAATATTCAGAAGCGGCTTCGGAAATACAGACATTCCCACATGATCCTGCAGGTCCACGATGAGTTGATCTTTGATGTCCTGGACAAGGAACTCAAAGAAATCAGCGATATTGTCCGTCACGAAATGGAAAATGCATTAAGTCTGACGGTGCCGCTGGTTGTTGATATAGGTACCGGAAATAACTGGCTGGAAGCACATTAAATCAGGAATGCCTTTTTCAGGCAAACCATTTCAGCAATATGTTGCGAATGGTGTCCGGTTTTACGGGTTTGACAATATAGTCATTCATGCCGGAAGAAATTGCTTTTTGTTTACTCTTACCACTGGCGGTTGCAGTCATAGCAACCACAGGCATCTGGAACCCCAGCCCCCTTAATTCCACAGTGGTTTGTATACCATCCTGTTCAGGCATGATCAGGTCCATAAATACGATATCGTATTTTCCCTGCCTGATTTTCTCAATAGCTTCAATTCCATTCCGGGCTATGTCAATTTTATATCCGAGTTGTCCAAATATAGTCTGGGCAACACGTATGTTGATCTCATTGTCCTCGGCTACGAGTATAGACAAGTCCGTTCTGACTTTTCTTACGGGCTCACGTGATGATTTTTCAAGAGCAGGAAAAGAATCGTGAATGGAGGAAAGTATGTCGTCCTGTTCAAACGGCTCAAGAATATAATAATCTACGCCATTTCGTCTCGACTGAAGATAATTCTCAACCTTATGGTTAGAACTGAATAAAAACACGAGATGCAAGTCAGTCAGTTTTGACTCTTTCAGCTTCTTTGTTACCTGCAAACCATTCATCCCGGGTTCATCCATAATAAAAAGAGCCTGGTACTGATTCGTGGGTTCACTTAACTTTATTCGGAGATCTGACTCAAGTTCAGCACTAAATTCAAAAATTTCCGTTTTCATACCTTGCTGTTCAAAAAAACGAAGCAGACGCTGTTTGTTCTGAACGGTATGAGTGATAATCAGCACTTTCAATTGCGACAATTGCTTTATTTCTTCTGTATGAAGGGCCTTGACCAGCTTTTCATTTGAATATACCTCAATTGTAAAACTGAATTTTGAACCCGGGTAATTGGCACTGGCCGAGATGGAAGAAGGGCTTTCTGCCCAGATCTCTCCGTGCATCAGATTGACAAGCTGTTTTGAAATGGTGGTTCCAAGGCCCGAGCCACCGTACTTTCGTGAAGTGGATTCTTCTGCCTGGGTAAAGGAATTAAAAATACTTTCAATCCTGTTATGGGGAATACCGACTCCGGTATCTTCGACATTGAAAAGCAGGGTAAGATTGCTGTTGTATTCTTCTTCCAGCTGTATGCCAACCACGATCTGACCTTCATGTGTAAATTTAACCGCATTGCTGATCAGGTTCGATAAAACCTGTCTGAGCCGGAACGGGTCGCCGATAATATTTTCAGGTACATCCGGGTTAATTTTAAGTTGAAGCGAAATATTTTTTTCTTCGATGATCGGACGGAAAAGATCCACGGATAGTTTAACCTCTTCCCTGAGTTTGAAAGGGATCTCTTCAAGCTGCATTTTACCCGCTTCAATTTTGGAGAAATCAAGAATATCATCGATAAGGTTAAGTAACAGGTCCGCAGAGCGTTTTACAATCTGAAGGTATTCTTTTTGTTCCGCGTTCAGGTTTTCCTGGTCCATAGCTTCTGTCATACCGATTATTCCATTCATCGGAGTCCGGATCTCATGGCTCATCTTAGCAAGAAACTCGGATTTGGCTGTATTGGCTGCAGCTTCATATTTTCTGGCTTTTTCAATGGAGGTAATATCGGAAAACACACTCACAATATACTCTTGCTCATCAAAGATAAAGGGAAGATCCTTCTTGTATACGGCAACCTCTTCACCTTCATGTCTGTATAGAACAAATTGATTTGAGTCGAAGGCTGTTTCCGATCCCGGATCATAATAGTCGCGGGAAAGCATAAAACGATCTGTCAGATTTTTGCCAGCCAGGGGTTCGTCCCCTCTTATCAGCAGCATTTCTTTAGCAGTCTGGTTAACAATCCGCGTGTTCTGTTCCTGATCCAGCACCAGGATACCCACCGGGAGTTTATCAAATATAGTTTGAAGATGTTCAAGCTTTCCTGTCTTTGGGCCGCGTTTTAATAAACCATTTCCTCCCGAGCGGAAAATCAGTAAAAGCAGAAAAATCAGAACCGTGCCGTTCATTAGGCTGATCAACAGGATGCGCGTGAAAAGCATGGTGAAAATAAAATGTTGTTTCATTGAAAAGAAAATGCCCATGCGGCTGCTGAAAACCTTAATAGGTATGAATGCTGAATATATTTTAACCGTCTTATTATTAATTAAAATAGTATGTTTAACGAAATCATTGGTTTCAGTTAAAATGTCATTGTGAATCACCGGTAGCTGTGTATACTGTATGTTGAGAGGACCTTTGGTATATACAGGGTTTCCATTCTCATCCACAACCCATTGGAAAAAATTGTCATCATTGTAATATTCATTGAGGATGCTGGCAAAATATTTAGAGAAATCAAGGGTGAATACCAGGTTTGCTGCCAGCTGTTTATTGTTAAATACCGGGAACCTGTACATGTAATCGTTATCTGTTTTCAGCATTTCAGAATTCGAAACCAATTCTGTTTGCTTCTGTGTCAGATAGGGATCAATGAGGAGGGTATTTTTCTTATTATAGGAAAGGTTCATTACATGTTGGCTACTGTCTTCTATTACAATATTTTTTATAAGATCGCGATAATTGAAAAACAGCTTCTCAACCTCGATCAGGCCTGTTTGTTTGCTATCCTCGGAACTGAAATCAAGCGTCATGAGTGAATTGGAATACAGGAGCGCATTCACATCGTTTTCGAATTTCAACAGTGTTTGTTCCATTTTTTCAGCTGCAAAGCGGGCCTGTGAGCTTAAAATGCTTCGCTGAAAGGCAATTTGTTTTCTATAAATGGAAATATTCAGGGTAAGGGAAAGTAATATAGTGGCAAGTACTATAACAGTCAGAAAGGAGATCGATTTCTTCATCGCCGTGAATTGAGTTAAGGAACAGTCAAAATAGGAAATATAATCCAAATATTCAACGCTACATCAGCCAATAATATGAACAGCTTCAGGCAATACGGTATTTACCATCATCACCGCTCATCAATTTAACATAACTGCGGTACCGGGATTCGTGCAATACTCCTTGTAAACAGGCTTCAATTACAGCACAACCCGGTTCATGTGTATGTGAACAATTATAAAAACGGCAATTGGCTGAAAGATTGAAAATATCCGTAAAGTATAATCCGATTTCATTCCTGTTTATATCCATTACACCAAATCCCCTGATACCCGGTGTATCGATAATGTAACCGGCTGTTGGAAGAGCCAGCATTTCAGGATAAGTGGTCGTATGTTTTCCGGATAGATGATAAGCCGAAACAGGAGATGTTTTGAGATTCAGTCCGGGACAAAGCAGGTTAATAAGGCTGGTTTTCCCAACTCCCGAATTTCCGGCAATAGCTGTATATTTACCCTCCAGCTGATCGGAAAGTTCAGTAATATTCAATTGTCTTTCCACTGAAATGGTTATTACCCTGTATCCTGCGAATTCATAAATCTTTCTGATTTCGGCACACCTTTCCATTTTTTCTGCCTGGTAAAGGTCAAGTTTATTGATAACAAGTATAGCGGGAATGCGAAACGCCTCGGCGGATACCAGAAACCGGTCCACAAACTCGAGCGGAGTTTCTGGTGATTCAAGTGTGATCATGAGCAAAACCTGGTCAATATTGGCCGCCATGATCTGGGTCTCTTTTGCCAGGTTGGTTGCCCGCCGGATTATGTAATTTTTCCTTTCCTGGATTTTTATAATCGTGCCCACCCGGTTACCCGTCTTTTCATACATAACCACATCGCCAACGGCAATCGGATTGGTGGTTTTGATACCACGCATCCTGAAATTACCCTTAAGCCGGCAATTAATGTGTTCACCTTCATCTTTTACGGTGTGCCAGCTTCCCGTTGTTTTTATAACAATACCTTTGTTCAATGGATCGATTGAAAATTGTATTTTTGCTGACGTAAAAGTAACCAAGAGATTTATATAATTAATCATTTCGTACAGATCATATGAAAACCATTAAACAGAAGCATATAATTTCTGCTACACCGGAAGAAGTATATGCCGCAATTACAAATCCATTTACAATTGAATTATGGAGCGGGTATCCTGCGAAAATGGAAACCACACCGGACTTTGAATTTTCTATTTTCGATGGCGACATCATGGGGAGGAATATCAACCTGGTGGAAAACGAGTTGGTGGTGCAGGAATGGTATTTTGGTGATCGTGAAGAAAAGTCCATTGTGACCATAGTTCTCGCCGCTCACCCGTTGGGCACAAAAGTTAATATTGAACAAACTGAAGTTCCTGATGAGGATCTGGAGGAATTGGAGGAAGGATGGAGAACCTATTACTGGGGCGCAATTAAGGAGTTTTTCAAGTAGACTGGATTCTGGATTCTGGATTCTGGATACTGGATGCTGGATGGAAAAATCGTAAATCGTAAATTCTTTTTCTACCGAGAGTAAATCCCTACGGGATTGTTGATCACCAAACATTGAACATGAAAACGCAGCTCACACGAAAAGACATCGATCTAATGGCCCCCGTGGGTTCATTCGAATCTCTTATGGCTGCCATCCAGGGGAATGCTGATTCAGTTTATTTCGGCCTCGGAAAGCTGAACATGCGATCCAGGTCTTCTGTCAACTTCACTCCGGATGATATCAGGAAGATAATG